>CAZRBL010000026.1:0-40919 GCA_964598335.1 uncultured Rhodospirillales bacterium | reverse complement strand
ACGGCATCATGGAGCGTTTCTCCAACAAGATGGCGATTGCGCCGACCGCCTCGATTTCAATCATCTGCGGCGGCACCAGCCCCGGCATCGAGCCGATCGCAGCCAATGTCTACACGCACAAGACGCTGTCGGGCTCCTTCGAGGTTCGCAACCGCCATCTGGCCGCATTGCTCGAAGAGCGCGGCAGGAACACGGAAGAAACCTGGAGCTCGATTATCTATAATGAGGGCTCTGTTCAGCATCTCGACTGCCTCACCGATGACGAGAAAGCCGTGTTCAAGACCGCCTTTGAACTCGATCAGCGATGGCTTATCGAACACGCAGCGGATCGCGCGCCCTTCATTTGCCAGGCGCAGTCGCTCAATGTTTTCCTGCCGGCCAATGTCCATAAGCGGGATCTGCACCAGATTCACTTTCTCGCCTGGAAACGCGGCGTCAAAAGCCTGTATTATTGTCGCTCGAAGTCGATCCAGCGGGCAGAACATGAAGGGACGGCAGGCGCCGGCGGTTCATTAAGCAAAAAAGACAAGGAAACTGGTAAAGAGCCCTTGCTCCCATTAACGAATCATCATATATCTGAGTCTTCGCCGAATGACGGCGACCGGTATGAAGAGTGTCTCGCCTGTCAGTAGGGTTTTCCCCTGACCGTTTCACTCTTCGAGGAGAGGCCTACGCACACACGCACCCCCTCCCCCACACCACACCCCTCCAAGCCCAGGCCTCTCCTCACCTTCTCAAAAACCCCCGGATCGCAGACAGCGGCCGGGGGTTTTGCGTTTCCGGGCGGTGTCTTTGAAATCTTCTGCACCTATCGCAGCAGCATACTGAAATATTCACTTCAAGGCGAGCCCGCCCTTAAAGACATTTGCCGCCAATGCGCTGGTCAGGGGAATGCCGGCGGACAAAAACGCCGACGTGTATCTGCGCATATTGACCTTAAAGGACGCTACAAGCTGCTGAAACTCCACAGTTAACTTAATGCGCATTTCAGCAATGCGTCGGTATATCTAAGAATATTGATCCTTAAGGGGCTTACAATCCGGTCAAATCCCCTAATTGCTTTATTGAGCCTTTCAGCTCGGTCTGCAATTCAACCATTGGTTTCGCCAATCCGCATTTGTTCCAGTCGGGAGCCGTCCGGTCTCGCATGTGGCACCGTCGCATCAGACAGTTCCGTTTGACCCACGGGCTTCGCCAGAGTGAATTGGCGGCAAGGCTGGGGGTTACGCAGGCAACGATATCGCGATGGGAATCGGGCGATCAGGACCCCGACGCACGCTATCGGCATGCCCTGCGCGATCTGCTGCGTGAGGGCCGGCTGTCTTTTGATGAAAGGCTGTTTTTATCGGTTCGGCGCAGTCCGCACCTCGCAGCCATCATTAACGAAAGCCACCGCTTTATCGCAATTTCGGCCAGTTATGATCGCCTTTTCGGCAGGCAGGAAGGCGACGGGCTGGACGAGCGGCATTTATCGCCGGGAACGCTCAAGGCGCTGCGGGACGTCGATCCCGGTTTTTGGGATGGGAGCATCGTCAACGCCCGGCTTGAGACAGGGTTCATTCACCAAGATGGACGCTGCATGGGTGTTGAGCTAAGCCTGACGCCTGTCGCTCTGACCACAGGCGAACTCGTTGTTGTCATCCAGATCTCAGTGCAAACCGACCTGCCGGCCGGTGATATTCGTCTCGATCCGGAGCGGATCCCGACGCTCGACCTGTTATATTTCGACGACTTCTAGGCGCGTCACATGACGGCGAGCCCGCTACCGGCCTCCAGCCGTCTCTCCATCGGCGCCTGGTGTCTGTATGACTGGGCCAACAGCGCTTTCAATACGGTCATCGGCACCTTCATCTTCAGCGTCTACTTCGCGCGCGGGATCGTCGGCGATGAGACCGCCGGCAGCGCCCAATGGGCAATGGCGATGGGCCTGGCAGGGTTGGGCGTCGCGGTCCTGGCCCCGATCACCGGCGCGATTGCTGATTTCGGCCGCAGCCGGAAGCCGTGGCTGACCGGCTTCATTGTCACCACGATCCTGGCGTCAGCAGCCCTGTGGTTCGCCCAGCCGAATCCCGCCTGGATCGCTTTTGCCCTGAGCTTCGCCATTCTCGGCACGATTGCGCATGAGCTGGCGACGGTGCTCTACAACGCCCTGCTGCCGGGCATTGCGCCGCCGCGTCTCCTCGGGCGCATCTCCGGCATCGGCTGGGGCGTCGGCTATATCGGCGGCCTCGCTTGCCTTGCCTGTGCCCTGCTGCTCTTCATCGGTCTCGGCGACAATCCCGGGCTGCTCGGCCTGCCGACGGACAATAGCGAACATGTGCGCGCAACAGCATTGCTGGTCGCCGCCTGGATGGCCCTTTTTTCGCTGCCCATCCTCCTGTTCACGCGGGATGGCGGCAGGCCGGCCGCTCTGCCGCTGCTTCCGGCGATCAAGGCGGGTTTAGCCAGCCTGAAAAAGACGATTGTCAGATTGCCGCAACACGGCCCCGTGCTGCGCTTCTTGATCGCCAGCGCGCTTTATCGTGACGGGCTCGGGACTTTGTTCGCGGTCGGCGGGCTTTACGCGGCAGGGACCTTCGGCATGGCATTCGATCAGATCCTGATCTTCGCCATTGGCCTCAATGTGACCGCGGGGCTGGGCGCCATAGCCTTCGGCTGGATCGATGATCGGCTCGGCTCCAAGCCGACGATCATCGCCGCGCTGATCGGACTGATGACCTTCGGCCTGCCGCTGCTGCTGATCGACAGCCCGACCTGGTTCATCATTCTGGCTCTGGCCCTCGGCTTGTTCGTCGGCCCGGCTCAAGCCGCAAGTCGCAGCCTGATGGCGCGCCTGTCTCCCCCCGAGCTGAGCGCCGAATTCTTCGGCCTGTATGCCTTCACCGGCAAAGCGGTCGCCTTCGCCGGCCCCCTCGCCTTCGGCGCGCTGACCGCGGCCTTCGACAGCCAGCGCGCCGGGATGAGCGCCATCATCCTGTTCTGGCTGGCCGGACTGTTGGTTCTGATCACTGTGCGCGAAAAGCGCACCGCCTAGAGCATTTTCGGATCATTCCGCTTCACCCCTGCACCCCCGCCCCGCCTCCCCAGACAGGATACTTGCAGGGGGAGGCGGGACGGGGGTGCAGGGGTGGACCGGATCAAAAACAAAGGAAAACGCCCTAGCCGCCCTTTCGCAATTCGTGGATCTCGGCGAAGCGGCTGCCGCTGCGGAAACGGGAAAGATAGGTCGGCACAATCATCTCCAGCGCGGTCGCCTCGATCCCGAGATCGCTCAGTGTCCTGGCGTCATCGGCAACGACGTTATCGGATTTCAGCGACGTAACCTGATCGCGGGTCAGCAGCTTGCCCGGCAGGTTTTCGAGAACCGCACCCTGCAGCGTCGCCACCGGGAAGGGCAGCGGGACCAGCGCCGCCTTCTGGCCGGTCACCGACAGCATGTATTCCAGCAGGCCCCGGAAGGTGTAGACCTGCGGACCGCCAAGCTCGAAGATGCCGCCCGCCGCATCGGGGCGCGCCAGAGCCGCCATCACCGCATCGGCAACATCGCCCACATAAACCGGCTGAAACCGGGTCTTGCCGCCGCCGATCAAGGGCAGCGCCGGGGAGAACCGGGCCATGGAGGCGAAACGGTTGAAGAATTCATCCTCAGGACCGAAGACGATGCTGGGGCGGAGGATCGTCGCTTTCGGCATGGCGTCATGAACCGCCGACTCACCCGCCGCCTTGCTGCGCGCATAGGCGGAGTTCGAGCCGGGATCGGCACCGATCGCCGAAATCTGGACCATCTGCCCGATGCCCTCCGCCGCGGCCAGCCGGGCAATCTTGCCCGGCAATTCCGCATGGATCGCGTTGAAGCTGTCTTTGCGCGATTCTGCCAGAATGCCGACCAGGTTTATCGCGATGTCGGTATTGTTCAGCGCCTTGGCGATGCTCGCCTCGTCATGCGGGCTGTACCAGACCGGCACGACCTGGCCGACAACGCCCGCCGGACGTAAAAAACCCGCCCGACGCGGATTGCGGGTCACGACTTCGACCGTGGCGCCCGCCTCGGCCAGATGCCGCACGACATAGCGGCCGATGAAACCGCTGCCGCCAAAGACACTGACGACTTTACCGAAAAGATCGAGTTCACTCGACATTGAATACCGTCCTGGATGAGAAGGCCTCACACCCCCGCTAAGGTAAGTCTTTACGGCGTGACGCGAAGCGCTGCGCGACGTTTTTGTCGATTATCGGGAAATGGGGAGAAGGCGCCGACGATCCGGCATCGGGTAACCGCGTTCGGCATGTCAGCCGCTATGGTCGCGGGCACGAGCAGCCCGGCACGCACCATCGACATACTCTGCTACGGCCACAGGGACAGAACCAGGACGGGGACGGCGATAGGGATAGCGGCGCTGAGCCTGCTTTTCCTCGGGCTTGTCACGGATTCCGACGCCGGCTGTTAACACCTTAGAAACTGCGACCTATTGCCCGATGCTGCGTTGCAGCGCCGGACCTATTTTCCCGATTATTATGGGAGAAATTGAGCAGTTTCCGAAAAAGCCGCTGGCGGACAAGCATAAGCTCGCCGACCGGCGTCCACCCCGCGATTTGTCGGATCATGTCGCGCTCGGCCTGACGCGGTTTGCGCGGCTGTTTGCCGATGCGTTTTTCGCCGGCCGCTACGGCAACCGGGCGATCGTTCTTGAGACCGTGGCCGCTGTACCAGGCATGGTCGGCGGCATGATGAACCATTTACGCGCCCTGCGGAAATTCAATGATGATCGCGGCTGGATCAAAGTCCTGCTCGAAGAAGCCGAAAATGAGCGCATGCACCTGATGACCTTCATGGAGGTCGCCCAGCCCAACTGGCTGGAGCGGGCGGTGGTGCTGGCGGCTCAGGGCATCTTCTTCAACCTGTTCTTCGTGCTCTACGTTTTCTCACCGAAGACTGCGCACCGGATGGTCGGCTATTTCGAGGAAGAGGCGGTCATCAGCTACACGCAATATCTTGAGGGCATTGACCGCGGCGAGATCGAGAATATCCCGGCACCTCGGATCGCCATCGAGTATTGGCAGCTCGACTCGGACGCGCGCTTGCGCGATGTGGTTATCGCCGTGCGCGCCGATGAGGCCGGCCACCGCGACGTCAATCACGGCTTTGCCGATATCCTCGCCGGCGAGGCACCGCTGGCCAAGACCGAAGACGTCAAGGCGGATCAGGCAGCCTAATCCACATAACCGTCAGCAACGCCCCATTCCTCGACCCAGAGGGTTGAGGGCGCCAGGTGGCCGGTAAGCTGATAACCGGTCAGCCATTTTGGGATCAGCGCTACGGCCGACCGGAAAAACAGCGGCAGGGTCGGCAAGTCCTCAGCATAAAGCGCCTGCAGATCGTTCCAGAGCTGCTGGCGCGCTTCTGGCTCGCAGGTCTGCTCGAGCGCATCAAGAATACGATCCATTTCAGCACTGCGATATCCGGGCACGTTCTGGCCGGCCCAATTGTTTTCCTCGGTCGGAATCATCGAGGAATGCAGTGTCGTGCGCGGTACGATGCCGGGCGCCGACAGCCACGCATACATCAATAGCCCATCATAATCGCGGGTTCGCGTGGTATCGCCGAACAGCACCCGGGCCGGTTTATTGGCAATCCGCACATCGACACCGATCGCGCGCCAATGTTGCTGCAGGATTTGCTGCACGCGCTCCCTTGTCTTGTCGCCGGCTGTGGTCTTGATGTCAAAACGCAGCGCCTCGCCGGCTTCATTGCGGCGGATGCCGTCCTCGTCGAGGATCGTGAAGCCGGCGTCCTCAAGCAAAGCGATCGCCGCTTCGGGGTCATAAGGCATGCGCGGCACCCCATCCCAGTAGACGCTGTCCAGCGGATTGACCGACCCGTCCGCGACCGGCTGCAGGCCTCGAAAAAGCTGCTCGCTGATCGCCTCACGGTCGACAGCAAGCAACAGCGCCCGCCGCACCCGCACATCGGCGAGGAGAGGATTGTCGAAATTGGTATCAAGATGCTCGAAGAACAGGCTGGGTTTGATCACAGCCTCGAAACGGTCGCCATGGCGGTCAACAAATTGCAGCGTTTCGGCAATGCTTGCGCCGGCACCGCCTGACAGCACATCGATATCGCCGGAAAGCAGATTGGCATCAAGCGCGGCGGTATTGGCGATGGTGCGAAGCACGATACGGTCGAAAACCGGCTCTGCGCCCCACCAGAAGGGATTGCGTTCCAAGACGACAAAACCGTCGGCCTGCGCCTCCGAAATGCGATACGGGCCCAGATAGAGCCCGGGATTAAAGGGGTCGGTGTCGTAGGCGGTGCGCTGCTGATAGCTCTCAAGCGGACCTGCCGCGACGACCGGCGCCTCGATATGACGCGGCAGGATCTGGAACGAAACCAGGTCGGCAAGGCTGCAATAGCGCCGGTCATAGACCATGGTCACGGTCTTCTCGTTCTCAACCCTGATATCGACCAGCCTTTGCGCCAGAAGGCTTTGCAGCGGATAACCGGATCCCGGCGCCCGTCCGGTTTCCCAGCTGAACACCACATCCTCGGCTGTCAGCGGCGTGCCGTCGCCCCAGCGCGCCTCGGGGTGCAGGGTGAAGGTGACGATGCTGCGCGGCTCTCCGTCCGGCCCGACCTCCTCGGCGAACAAGCCGTTCTCGCGGCTCGGCAATTCGGTACACAGATGGCAGGTCAGCTCCCAATCAGGATCGTGACTGATGATCGGCCGTTGCGCGAGACCGAGCAGAACCGATTTCACCACCGTCGGATCGAAGGAGGGGTGAAAGGTTGACGGATATTGCGTGACGCCGATGGTCAGGGTTCTGGGTTCGGCCTCCGCGCGCTCGCCGGGCACCGGGGGCGAATCCTCCGAGACCAGCACATAGCCCAGCGCAATCGCAGCAATCAGCCCGAGGACAAGCAGAATCGGGCGCATGGCTCAGCCCTCCTCAACGGTCCAGTATTCAACCCACATCGAGCTGTCGGAATCGTGACCGGTCGGCCGCAGCCCGTCCAGCCAAAGCGGCAAGACATGGGCATCGTCACGAAACAGCAGCGGCAGAATGAACAGCTCATTGGCATAGATCGTCAGAAACTCCGCCCAGAGCGACTGCCGGGTTTCCGGATCGCATTCGGTTTCCAGCCCGTCCAGCACCCGATCAACCTCGGGCAGGCTCAGGCCGGCGAAATTCTGCCCGGTCCAGTTATTCGCCTCGGTCGGGATATAGGCCGAATGAAAACCGGCAGTCGGAATGCTGCCGGGCATGGCGGTAAAGGAAAACAGGATCATGCCGGGGAATTGCCGGCGCCGCATGGTCTGGCCGAACAGCAGCCGCGCCGGTTGGCTGTTGATCCGTACATCGATACCGACCTGTCGCCAATATTCCCGCAACACCTGCTTGGTCAGCGCCAGGGTCCTGTTGCCGGCAGGGCCGAGCAATTCGAGCTGCATCGGCTCGCCCGCTGCATTGCGCCTGATCCCGCCACGCCCCATCCGCCAGCCGGCCGCATCCAGCGCCTCGGCCGCCGCATCGGGGTCATAGGCGACGCGCGGCACACCGTCATAGAATACCGGGTCGGCGGGCGGCTTGTTCACATGCGCGACCTGCGCCTTGCCGGCAAACACCGCATCCGCAAGCGCCTTGCGGTCAACCGCCTGCAGCATTGCGCGGCGGATGCGCGGATCGGCAAGGATCGGGTTTTCGAGATTGAGCGCGATCTGCTGATGCACCAGCCCGGGCTGATAGACAAATTGAAAGCGGTCGGCCGCGCGGCGCTCCATCGCCACGGCCTGATCAGGGGTGATACCGATCTCGCCCGGGATCATGTCGATATCACCGGCCATCAGATTGGATTCGAGCGCCGCGCTGTTTTCAATGGTACGGATCGTGATCGTATCGAAGGCGGGGTCAGGCCCGGCCCAATACGCATTGCGGGTCAGGGTCACATGGCTGCCGCTGACATAATCGGCGATCACATAAGGGCCGTGATACAGGCCGGGCCGCGTTGTTTCAGCGTCGAACAGCGTGCGGACGGCATAGCTTTCGGGGTCGGCCTCGAACAGCTCGGCTTCGAGATGTGCGGGCACCAGCGAAAAGGAATTCAGCTCGGCGGCATCGCATATCCGCGGCCGGATCACCCGGATTGTCTTCGCATCTTCGCCCGGCTCAACCCGGATGATGTCGCCGCTGAAAAAATCGTGATTGGCGGCGCCGGCGCCGGGGTGCGCGCCGATCCGCCAGGCGAGCACCGCATCGGCGGCGGTAACGGGGGTACCGTCACCCCAGACATGCTCATCACGCAGCCGGTAGGTGACGGCGAGCGCCTTGCGGCCGTCTTCCAGCTCGATGTCTTCGATCAGCCCATTGGCCCGGCTCGGCATTTCCTCGCACAACAGACAGACCAGCTGCCAATCGGCATCAAAGGCGGTCATCGGCCTGGCGACAAAGCCGGTGATGTATTCGCGAACCGACAGGATATCCATCAACGGATGCATGCTGGCGGGAAATTGGGCAATACCGATGGTCAGCGAGCGCTGCTGATCAGCCTGCGCCGGCCCGATCAACAGCAGACAGAGGATAAGGGTGAGGCGTTTCATGCTCCTGACTTAGCCCAGGCCGAGGGGCCGCGTCACGCCTCGCATTGCCCGAATGCCTGGATATGAGCATAAATCGTTGCCATGCAGTTCGAGCCGCACGCCTTTCAGCAGACGACGCCGATGACCGTGATGATCGTCGATGACGATCCGGTCACCGGCTCGGTGATCGAACGCTATCTCGCCGATATCGACAACACCACCATCAGCCATCTCGGCGGCGGGCAGGAGGCAATCGACAGCTTCAGCCGGCAATTGCCTGATCTGATCATCCTCGATTACCGCATGCCGGAGGTCGACGGCTTTGCGGTGCTCAAGGCCTTGTCCGAGCAGTCGGATGCCCGCGATCTGCCGGTGCTGATGATTACCGCAGCGGAAGAAGAAGAGGTGATGGTCAGGGCGATGGAAGCGGGCGCCAGCGATTTTCTGCATAAGCCGATCAAGCCCGCAGAGCTGGTCGCGCGGGTCCGCAATCTGCTGAAGCTGCGGCGGCGCAGTGTCGAGCTGCTGGCGGCCAATGCGAGGCTGCGTGAAATGGCAACGACGGATGAGCTTACCGGACTTGCCAATCGCCGACACTTCTTTGCGACGGCCAATGCGGAAATCGACCGCGCACGGCGATTTCAAAGGCCGATTTCAGTATTGATGATCGATGTCGACCACTTCAAGCAGGTCAATGACACCCATGGCCATGCCGCCGGCGACGCCGTGCTGCGGCAACTGGCGCGAATACTGGAGTCCAGCGCCCGCCGCGTCGATATTGTCGGGCGGCTCGGGGGCGAGGAATTTGCCGTGACCTCGCTGGAGACCAGGGATGAAGATGCGATGCATCTCGCCGAACGGGTCCGCAAGGCGGTCGAGGAGGAACCGATCCGCATTGACGAGACCGGCACCCGTATCTCGATCACCGTCAGCATCGGCGTTTCCGGGCTGAAGCCCGGCGAGGCCACCGTCGACGGCATGCTCAACCGCGCCGATGAAGCGCTGTATCGCGCCAAGGAAGGCGGACGCAACAGGGCATGCCGGTGACCGAATTGCACGCTCCTCTGACTGCCGCTCGCCGAGTTCTGGCGACCGAAAGCGCGGCACTGAAGGCGCTGTCTGAAAGCCTCGATGATTGCTTTCTCGCCGCCTTTGCGCTGTTGCGCGAGACCGCAGAAACCGGCCGGGTTATCGTCACCGGCATCGGCAAGAGCGGTCACATCGCACGCAAGCTGGCAGCGAGTTTCGCCTCGACCGGAACGCCGTCCCTGTTCGTGCATGCCGCTGAGGCCGCGCACGGCGATCTCGGCATGATCGTGCCGGGCGATTGCGTGTTGGCGCTGACGAATTCGGGAGAGACGGCGGAGCTTGTCGATATCGTCGACTACACCCATCGGCACGGCATTCCGCTGATCTCCATGACCGGCACGCCGGACAGCACCCTGGCGCGGCAGGCGACCGTCGCGCTGATCCTGCCGCCTCAGCCGGAAGCCTGTCCGATGGGATTGGCGCCGACAAGCTCAACCACAATGATGCTGGGGCTCGGCGATGCGCTGGCTGTCGCTTTGCTGGAAGCACGCGGCTTCACCGCCGAGCAATTCCAGCGCTTCCATCCGGGCGGGCGACTCGGCCGGGTGCTCGTGACCGTCGACAAGCTGATGCATGCCGGACCGGCAATGCCGCTAATCAATAGCGGCGGCAGGATGAGCGAAGCACTCCTGGTGATCAGCGAAAAGGGCTTCGGCTGTGTCGGCATTATCGATGCCGCCGGATGCCTCACCGGCATCATCACCGACGGTGATCTCCGGCGCCATATGGGCGACGACCTGCTCGACAAGCCGGTCGATGACATCATGACGGCCCGTCCACGGACCATCGCGCCGTCACTGCTGGCCAGCGATGCGCTGCGGCTGATGAATGACGGCAGCAGGCCGATCACGGCGCTGTTCGTCGTCGATGATCACGACAAGCCGCAGGGCATCCTGCATATCCACGACCTATTGCGCGCCAGGCTTGGTTAGCGCGTCCAGCGCCATCAGCCGATCGATCAGCGCCGGCAGCTCATTGATGGGCAGCATGTTCGGCCCGTCGGAGGGCGCGCTGTCCGGATCGGGATGGGTTTCGATGAAAACCGCCGCAACACCCACCGCTACGGCCGCCCGCGCCAGCACGGGCACGAATTCGCGCTGACCGCCGCTGCGTCCGCCCAGACCGCCCGGCTGCTGCACCGAATGCGTGGCATCGAATACGACCGGATAGCCGAGACCCGCCATGATCGGCAGTGACCGCATATCGGAAACCAGCGCATTATAGCCGAAACTCGCGCCGCGCTCGGTCAGCAGGATGCGCGAATTTCCCGTCGCTGCGACTTTTTCGGCGGCATGGCCGATATCCCAGGGCGCGAGAAACTGGCCCTTTTTTATATTGACCGCCCTGCCCGTCTCACCGGCCGCGACCAGCAGATCGGTCTGTCGACAGAGAAAGGCGGGAATCTGAAGAACATCGACGGCATCGCCGACTGCGGCGCATTGTTCCGGCGCGTGGACGTCGGTCAGCACCGGTAGGCCGAGGCTTTCGCGAATTTCCGCGAACACAGACAAGGCCGATTCAAGGCCGACGCCCCGTGGGCTGTCGCCGGAGGTCCGGTTGGCCTTGTCGAAGCTGGTCTTGTAAATCAGCCCGATCCCGGCCTTCGAGGCGATTTCCCGGAGCGCCGCCGCCGTCTCGAGCGCGTGGCTGCGGCCTTCCATGGCGCAGGGCCCGGCGATGAGCACCAGCGGCAGTTGATTGCCGATCCGGACGCCGCGGATTTCCAGCTCAGAGGCAATATTCAAAGTCACTTAACCCTCTTTCGGCACGATAGGCAGTCGACCCCGATAAGAAATGCGCTTTCGCCCCCGTCACTCAACAAATGTCTTCCGCGCCGCTCACCGATGCACCCCTCAAGCCTTCTTTCGGCGAGAAGCTGAAGGCCTGGTGGGAGGGATATGACGTCAACGCCATAACCCAGCGCCGCGCCGCCGCCAAGTCGCAAGACAATCAACCGTCAGCCGCCAACGGCAATGAGGCCGAGGGCGACGATAATCGCGAATACTCCGAACCGCTGGCGCGCGACGGCAAGCCCTTGTGGTCGGCAACACGGCTTGATGTCGCGCAATTCATGTGGGGTGAAGGTTTTATCGGCCCGGGCAGCGCGGATTACATCCCAGACATGGTAAGGCCGGTGGCACCGACCTCGGCGATGAGCATTCTTGAGCTCGGCGCCGGTCTGGGCGGGCTGGGCCGGACCATCGCCGCGCAATACGGCGCCTGGGTTACCTGCCTCGAAGCCTCGCCGCTGCTTGCCCAGCGCGGCATGGAATTATCGATTCAGGAAAGCCTGGAGGAAAAGGCACCGGTCAAGCTGTTCGATCCGCTGAGTCTTGATATCGGCCGGCGTTATGACTGCGTGCTGGCGAAAGAGGCCTTTGCCTTTGTCGAGGACAAGACCGCCTTCCTCGAAAACATTGTCGATTCGATCAAATCCGAGGGGCAATTACTGTTCATCGACTATGTGCTGGCCGATACCGGCAGCATTGCGATGCTGCAAGATTGGTGTGCGGGCGAGCCGCTGCAGCCGCATATGATCGCGGTCGACGACATGGTCGACATGCTGACCGGCTTCAATCTCGATGTCCGCATCAATGAGGACATCACCGATATTCAGGACCGGCAGATAAACAGTGCCCTGTCCGCGCTTGCCAAGCACCTCTCCTCGCACAGCATGGATGAAGACACCCGGGCCGCGGTGGTGCAGGAAGTCGATCTGTGGGCCAGGCGCGCCGTCGCCTTCAAGAACGGCTTGCGTTGCTACCGCTTTCACGCGCTGAAACCCTGACGGTCTTTTCCGGCCAGCCCCGGCAACAATGGCCTTGGCAGCGGATCGCGCCGGGCCCGCAGGAAGGCAGCAGAAAACTTGACAGGTGCCCGGACCGTAGCCATACACCGTGCTTCGCTGTTTTTGAGATTTCACCGTGCCGCGCTGCCTGGGACAGGCGCCGGATGCGGTTTTGGTCGAGGAATAAACCGATGAAAGTTGCCAGCTCGCTGAAGACGCTGAAGAAGCGCGACAAGAACTGCCAGGTGGTTCGCCGCAAGGGCCGGGTCTATGTCGTCAACAAGAAAAACCCGCGCTTCAAGGCGCGCGCCGGTTAACCATCCATTCCGCCCCGAGGCACGTAAGCAGGGGCATGGCGACACGTCGATTAGGCCAGCTTTTCACGGCTCTGGCGCTTCCGGTTTTTGCTGTTTTCCTGGCGGGGTGCGCGATGGCTGTTGAAAAACCGGACTACACCGTCATCGAGAGCGACCGCGACGGGGATATCGAAATTCGCGCATATCCGCCGCAGATCGTTGCCGAAATAACCGTCAGCGGTGATCGCTCGGGCGCAGCAAATGACGCCTTCAGACCTCTGGCACGCTATATTTTCGATGATGAGCGTGAGGCCGGCAAGATCGCGATGACGGCGCCGGTCACGCAGGAACGCTCGAAAATCGCGATGACCGCACCGGTGACGCAAAGTGCGTCGGATGAAGGCGACTGGACGGTCGCCTTCATCATGCCCTCGAAATGGACCATGGAAACGCTGCCGCCGCCGCAAAACCCGGCGGTGTCGCTGCGGGAAATCCCGGCCAGAACCATGGCCGCAATCAGCTTTTCCTGGTTCGCCACGGACGGCCGCATCGCACGCCATGAGGAAGAGCTGAAAAGCTGGTTGCTGCAAAAAGGGCTGGAGGCTGCCGGCCCGCCCGTCTATGCCTATTACGACCCGCCCTTCAAGCCCCCGTTTTTGCGGCGGAATGAGGTTTTGATCCCGCTCGCACAGACAAGCCCAGACGATTCCGACTGAAGCGGCTCCGACAACAGGAAAATGCATCCAAGGCGATGCGAGCTTGCCGGGGCATAACGGACAAACGGTAGCGATCCTCAATGACATCTGCGCGAGCGCTTGAAGTCTTGATCAACGCGCAGTCGGTGACACCGCCGCTGACCGGCGTGGGGCATTACACGAGCCGGCTGATCAGCGGCCTTGCCCGGCGCGAGGATCTTCATCTGCGCTGCTTTCGTGATGTCGGTCTGATAGATCCGCCTTTGCCCGATCGCGACGGCATTCTGCCGAAGCCGCCGCCCGAACCAATGCTGGAGCGGCAATTGCCGCGCGCGATCCGGGCGCAGATCTCCCGCCTGCCGGCGGCGCGGGGCCTGTACCGCCGTTGGCGTCGGCGCACCGCCTGGCGCAGTGTCAGCAGTATAACGGATGGCCTCTATCATGAGCCCAACAATGTACTCGAACGGCTCGACCTGCCGGCGGTCGTGACCATCCATGACCTGTCCACGGTGCATTATCCCGAAACGCACCCGGCGGACCGTATCCGCTTTTTCGAGCGGCGCTGGCCGCTGACCATAGAGCGGGCGGCGCAGATCATCACCGTCTCCGAATTCACCCGCCGTGATGTCATTGAAAGCCTGTCGGCCGATCCGGCGAAAGTGACGGCGATCCATAACGGCGTCTCAGCCGATTTCCGCCCCTATCCGGTGGATGAGCTATGGCCTTGCCTCGCCAGGCACGGCCTGCGTCCGGGCAGCTATCTGCTGTCCGTGGGTACCGTCGAGCCGCGCAAGAATCTGCGCTCTCTGGTAAGCGCCTATCGCCGCCTACCGGGGAATCTGCGCCGCCGCTTTCCGCTCGTGCTCGCCGGCCCGCAAGGCTGGGGCGATCACGATTTCGCCGCAACGCTGAATGATCTGAACCGCAACGGCGAGATCCGCCTGCTTGGTTATGTCGCGCAGAATGACCTGCCGCTACTTTATGCCGGGGCCGCCGGCTTTGCCTATCTCTCGATTTATGAAGGCTTCGGTCTGCCGGTGCTTGAGGCGATGGCGAGCGGCGTGCCGGTGCTGACCTCGATCGATACCGTGATGGCCGAAGTGGCCGAGGATGCGGCGCTTTACGCCCCGCCAAAGGATATCGACGCAATTACGGAGGCGTTAAGGAAGCTGGTCGAGGACGATCAACTCAGAAACCGGTCGCGTGCGGCCGGACCGAAGCGCGCCGCCGCCTTCAGCTGGGAGGTCATGGTCGACAAGACGATCGACGTCTATCGACGCGTTCAAGCCTAGGGCCGGGCCGTCAATTGATCGGCTGCGGCGCCAATTCAAAACAGTCGCGGATCGCCCGGCAGACCTGCTGCGCGCCGCGCTGATCAAGACCGGTGAAGCGGGCGCGGTAGATAGTCCCGCGCCGCCCCTTGAGCGGCGCAATCGCCGGTACCGCACCGGCGAGAGCATCCGGAGCACGGCCCAGCGCCGCGAAAATTGCCTGCTGGCTGTCGGAATGCCTGGCAAAGGCGCCGACCTGAACGCTCCAGGTCTCCTGCATCAGCGCTGCGATCTGACCGCCGGAATCGCCTTCGCCGAAGATCACCGGGATTTCGTCGGGCGCGCCGTTGAAGGCAGTCCGGCTCAAAGTCCCGGCCTCGGCACGCCGCACCGGATTCAACTGCGCCAAGACAGCGCCGGATTGCGCCCCATGGCGCGGCTTGCGACCGGGCGCGGGGACCGCTGCGGCAACCGGCCGGGCCCGCTCATAGGCGGTCGGTTTGCGTTCGGGTTGCGGCGCCATCGCAACGGCGAGCCGCGGCAGGCCGCGGTCGTCCGCACGGGCGAAAGCCTGATCGAGAAGGTCGGCCATATGCGCATTCCGCGTCTTGGCCGTACGGCCGCCGAAAACGACACCGATCAGGCGGCGGCCTTCGCGTACCGCCGAGCTGGCGAGATTGAACCCCGAGGCCCGAATGTAACCGGTCTTGAGCCCGTCAATGCCCGGATAGGTGCGCATCAGGTGATTGTGGCTCTTGTACAGGCGTCCCTTGTAGCGAAACTGCACGGTGTTGAAATAGCTGTAAAAAGGACGGTAGCGAAAGATCAGAAGCTGCGACAGCCGAGCCATGTCGCGTGCGGTGCTGACCTGCTGCGGATGATGAAGTCCCGACGCGTTGCGGAATTGCGTATCGCGCATGCCCAGGCTGTGCGCCCGGATCGTCATTTCACGAGCGAACCGCGCTTCGCTGCCGGCCAACGCCTCGGCGACCACAACGGCGACGTCATTGGCGGATTTCGCGACAAGTGCGCGGATTGCATCCTCAACCCGGATGCTGCTGCCTGCGGGAAGGTACAGCTTGGAGGCCGGCATGCTTTCCGCATGGCGGCTGACACGGAGCCGGCTGTCCAGTGTCAGCGTGCCCCGCTCAAGCGCCTCGAACAACATATACAGCGTCATCATTTTGGTCAGCGATGCCGGGTGCAGCTTCTTGCTGCTATGCCGTTCATGCAGAATTTCGCCGGAATGCGCATCGATCACAATCGACGCGTAGCGCGCCTGTCCGGCAGGCGCGTAGAGCAGAGCCGCAAGCAGCGCGATACAGCCCAGCACTGTCAGCCATCGACATGGGGCGGCATTCATCGCGATTGCCCGGCTCCGATCATTCATAGGCCACAGCTTTCCGTTCAGCCAAAACACCAATCTTCTACGAGTTGCCCTGACCTCGGATTACGGTTGGATCAGGCATATCGTTAAGTCTGCCTGGGCAACCGACCTACCCGATACACCAGCAGACTTGCACCTCGCTGCCACAATTCGTTCAGATAATCAGAACTTTATCCGGCAAATCGTGCGCAAAGGTTTAACTTTATCGCGACCACAGGTCCAGCGAAAAAACAATTTGCCTAGGATTTGGCATTGAGCGGCCGAGGCGCCTGTCGACGGAATTTATGTTGCGGCGCACAAAAATTTTCCAAAAACCCCTGTTCAAGCACGTGCGAACCATTATGTTGCAGTGCAGCAAAGGCCTGTTTGGCCGAACACCTTTTGCAATGGAGAGCAATTATGCCGACCCGTAGCACAAGCGCGGCCAAAACCGCCGCAAAGAAACCCGCAGCCGGTGCATCGAAAAGCGCAACAAGTGCAAGGAAAACCGCCACAGGCGCGGCCAGAAGCACAACCAACGCCGCCAAGAGCACCGCAAAATCCGCCGCCAAAACGGCGGGCAAGACTGTTTCGAACACCGGTGCCGCCGTCCAGGCCGCACAGAAAAAGGTGTTGGAAAACCACAAACAAGCAACTGAAACCGTTAATCAAACGATGGAGAGCGCCGTGAACATGACCCGCGAGCAAACCGAAAAAGCCACCGCCGACGTCCTGAAGGGCGTTGAAGAAATGAGCCAGACCCAACAGCAGGCCTTCGATGCCCTGACCAAATCGGGCACCGCCTTCACCAAAGGCATCGAGGAAATGGGTCGTGTCTGGATGGGCTATATGCAGAGTGCGTTTGACGCCAATCTGCAAGCCGGCAACAAGATGCTGGCCGCCCGGACCGTTCGCGAATTCGCGGAAATCCAGCAGGAAACCGCCCGCAAGAATTTCGACGATATGGTCAGCGAAGCGACCAAGCTGTCGGAAATCGGCTTCAAGACCGCCAATGACGCGATCGAGCCGATCTCCGTTCAGGTCAATGAAAGCATTACCCGCGCCGCGCGTGCGTAAGGGTTAGGATTTGGGCCGGTCCACCCCTGCGGCCCCCTCAAAACCAACCCGGCTGCGGAAACGTAGCCGGGTTTTTTGTTGTCATCCGGCAAACCGGTTGACGCAGTCGCTTGAACCTCTGACCTGAGCCGTGGCAGATAACGGCGACATCAGGATGGAAAAACCATGACCTCTAATCTGCCGCCGCTAACACCGGTCATCCTCTCTGGCGGCGCAGGCAGCCGTCTCTGGCCGCTGTCCCGCCAGCTTTATCCGAAACAATTGCTGCCGCTGGTGACCGACCGCACGATGATCCAGGACACGCTCTCGCGCGTCACCGGAGAGAGCTTCGCGCCGCCGCTGATCATCTGCAATGAAGAGCATCGCTTCATCATTGCCGAGCAAATCCGCGCCCTTGGCATCGAGCCGGCGGCGATCGTGCTGGAGCCGGTCGGCAAGAACACCGCGCCCGCCGCGGCCATCGCGGCGCTGTTGCTGAGCCAGGCAGACCCCGATGCGCACATGCTGATCCTTCCGGCCGACCATGCGATCCGCGACGAAACGGCCTTCACCGCCGCAATCGACACCGCGCGCCGGGCCGCCGCAACCGGGCAACTGACCGCTTTCGGCATTCAACCCGACGCGCCGGAGACCGGATACGGCTATATCGAAAAGGGCAGTGCGGCATCGCCGGAGAATGTGTTCAAGATCGCCGAATTCGTCGAAAAGCCGGATGCGCAAACCGCGCAAGGCTATCTCGACAGCGGCCGCTATCTTTGGAACAGCGGCATGTTCCTGTTTCCCGCTGCGGCCTATCTCGATGAATTGACAGCGCAGCAGCCGAAGATCGTCGACGCCTGCAATGAGGCGCTGCGCAAGGGTCATCGCGATCTCGATTTCTTTCGCCTCGATGCCGAGGCCTTCGACGCCTGCCCATCGGATTCGATCGACTATGCGGTGATGGAAAAGACCGACAAGGCCGTCGTCGTGCCGGCCGATATCGGCTGGACCGATGTCGGCGCCTGGTCGGCGCTGTGGGAGATCGCCGAGCGCGACGCCGACGGCAATGTGCTGCTCGGCGATGTTGAAATCGAAGCGACCGAAAACTGCTATATCCGCAGCGAAAACGACAATCTCATCGCCGCCATCGGCGTGCGCGATCTGGTCATCGTCAACACTGACGACGTGCTGCTGGTCGCCGACCGCGCCCAATCCCAGAATGTGAAGGCGGTCGTCGAAAGGCTGAAAAAGGCCGGCCGTGAAGAGCCGATCAGCCACAAGAGAGTCTACCGCCCCTGGGGCTTTTACCAAAGCGTGCACGACGGCGAACGGTTTCAGGTCAAGCGGATCACGGTTTATCCGGGCCAGAAGCTGTCACTGCAAAAGCATTTCCACCGCGCCGAACACTGGGTCGTGGTGCACGGAACCGGCATCGTCACCCGCGATAACGAGGAAATCCTGCTGAAGGAAAACGAGTCGGTATATATCCCGCTGGGGGCCGTTCACCGCCTGGAGAACCCGGGCAAAGTGCCGCTCGACTTGATCGAAGTGCAATCCGGCAGCTATCTCGGGGAGGATGACATCGTCCGACTTGAAGATACCTATGGCCGGGTGAGCTGAGTTTGACCAACGCTTCCGATCCGACAGCGAAAACCGCGCTGATTACCGGCGTCACCGGCCAGGACGGCGCCTATCTGGCGCGGCTGCTGCTCGACAAGGGCTATCGCGTGCACGGCATGAAGCGACGCTCGTCTTCCTTCAACACCGCCCGTATCGATGATCTGTATATCGATCCGCATGAAGGACCGACGCGGTTCTTTTTGCATCATGGCGATCTGACAGATGCGACCAATCTGATCCGCCTGTTGCAAGAAATCCAGCCGGGCGAGATCTATAACCTGGCCGCGCAAAGCCATGTTCAGGTCAGCTTCGAGACACCGGAATACACCGCGAATTCGGATGCGCTGGGGACGCTGCGCCTGCTGGAGGCGATCCGCATTCTCGGCATGGCGGACAGCACCCGTTTCTATCAGGCCTCAACCTCGGAGCTGTACGGCAAGGTCCAGGAAGTGCCGCAAAGCGAAACGACGCCGTTCTATCCGCGCAGCCCCTATGGCGTCGCCAAGCTCTACGCCTATTGGATCACGGTCAACTACCGCGAGGCCTATGGCATGCACGCCTCGAACGGCATCCTGTTCAATCATGAAAGCCCGATCCGCGGCGAAACCTTCGTCACGCGCAAGATCACCCGCGCCATCGCGGCGATCCGGCTGGGGCTGCAATCAAAGCTCTATCTCGGCAATCTCGACGCGCAGCGCGATTGGGGTCATGCCCGCGATTATGTCGAGGGCATGTGGCGTATCCTGCAACAGGACCGGCCCGATGATTACGTTCTGGCGACCGGCGAGATGCATAGCGTGCGCGAATTTGTCGAAGCGGCATTTGCCGAGGTCGGCACGCGCATAGAATGGCGCGGCAGCGGCACCGAGGAACAGGGCGTCGACGCCGAAAACGGCAAAGTTCTGGTCGAAATCGACCCGCGTTATTTCCGACCCGCCGAAGTCGACCAGCTGCTTGGTGACCCGACCAAGGCGCGCGAAAAACTCGGCTGGCGGCACAGCACCAGCTTCGCCGAGCTGGTCAGGGAAATGGTCGCGGCCGACCTCGCCGCCGTCAGCCGCGAACACAACAGCGACGGCGCAGGATCGCGGCAATCGCTACATGCCTGACGCCTTCGAGCTGACCGGCAGGAAAATCTGGATTGCCGGGCATCGCGGGATGGTCGGCAGCGCGCTGGTGCGGCGGCTGGAGCGCGAAGACTGTACGCTGTTGACGTCGAGCCGCGCTGAGCTCGACCTGACCCGCCAGGCGGATGTCGAGGAATGGATGGCCGCCAATCGGCCCGATGCCGTGATCGTGGCCGCCGCCCGGGTCGGGGGCATCCTCGCCAATGACAGCTACCCGGCCGATTTCCTTTATGACAATCTGATGATCGAGGCGAATATCGTCGCCGCCGCGCATCGGCTCGACATCAACCGGCTGCTGTTTCTCGGCTCGTCCTGCATCTATCCCAAGCTTGCCGAGCAGCCGATGCGGGAAGACGCGCTGTTGACCGGACCGCTGGAACCGACCAATCAATGGTATGCGATCGCCAAAATCGCCGGCATAAAGCTCTGCCAGGCCTATCGGCGCCAGCATGGCCGCGACTATATCAGCGCCATGCCGACCAATCTGTACGGCCCGGGGGATAATTTCGATCTCCAGGCCAGCCATGTGATCCCGGCGCTCATGGCCAAGATTCACACCGCCAAACGACAAGGCGGCCCGGTCGAGATCTGGGGCAGCGGCAAGCCGCGCCGCGAATTCCTGCATGTCGATGATCTCGCCGATGCGCTGGTCTTCCTGCTGCAGCACTATTCGGAAGAGGCGCATATCAATGTCGGCAGCGGCAGCGATATCGCGATCAGCGAGCTGGCAAGCCTGATCGGCGAGGTCATCGGCTATGACGGTGATTGGCGCTATGATGACAGCAAACCCGACGGCACCCCGCGCAAGCTGATGGACAGCCGCAAGCTGCTGTCACTGGGCTGGGCGCCTCAAATCAGCCTGCGCCACGGGCTGAGCGAAACCTATGCCTGGTATCTCGAGGGCCTGGAGCGCGGCACCATTCGGGGCGGCGCCTGATCAATGGACTTTGCGGCCTGGCTGCTCTCGCTCGGCCTCAACTTCACGCCGCATTGGACCGCATTGGCGGCACTGATCACCGTGATCGCCGGTTTGCGGCGGGCGGGGCTCGCCGCTCTGCTTGGCGCCGCTACCGCTGTGATCGGCGCAGCTATCCAGCTTCACGCCGGCAGCGGAATCACAACGCCGCAGAGCGATGCCGACCAGGCGGGCGGGCCGACGCTGCGGGTGATGAGCTTCAATATCCTGTACAATAATGACGATATGGCCGAAGTGGCCGCGATGATCGCCGCACAGGACCCGGACATTATCGCCTTTCAGGAACTCCAATTCAGCCAGCGCGACCGGCTCGGCGAGATCGCCGCCGCCTACCCCCACCGGCTCGGCGCGCATAGCGCGATCTGGAGCAAGCTGCCCGGTCGCGAATTGACGCCGGATTTCGCCGCGCTCAAGCCCTGGCGGCATGTCTTCGCCGAAATGAAATTCGAGGGCAGCACGCTGCGCGTCTTCGCAACGCATGTCCCGCGGCCATTGCCCTATGCGGTCAACAGCGCCAATCGCGATGCCCTGGAGGAAGCCGGCACCCTACTCGGCATTTGGCGACCCGATCTGGCGCTGGGCGATTTCAACGCGACCCGCTTCATGCCGCGCCTCCGCAACTTTCTTGTGCAGACGCAGCTGAAACTGCCCGAGAACGGCTGGCGGACCGGGACCGTGCCGGTCTGGGTTCCGACATTCGCAGCGCTGCGGATCGATCATATCGCGACCGGGCCGTGCTGGCGCATTGCCCGGCATTGGACGGCCGCGCCTGCCGGATCGAACCACCGCCCCGTGATCGCCGATCTCGCGCCTATTGCGGGCCCGGATTGTCCGTCCTGGTCTGCTTCGCAGGCTTCGGACTTTCCGCCGGCAGCGGCTGCGGCGGGACCGTGAACTTGCCTGTGGCGATAAAAAACGGGTTCAGGAAATCAGGCGCCTTCAGGCCGTAACCCAAGGGCTGCCCGTCCTGCATCACCACGACATGACCGCCGGCAGCGGCGAGTACCGCATGTCCGGCTGCGGTATCCCATTCCGAGGTCGGTCCGGCGCGGGGGTAGATATCGGCTTCCCCCGCCGCGACCAGACAGAATTTGAGCGAGCTGCCGCGCTGTGCCAGCGCTTTGATCGGGTGACCGGCATAGCTGCCCGACTGCCCTTCACCCTGGCTGTGGCTGCGGCTGGCGACCATCACCAGCCCGTCCGATGCCGGCGCCCGCGCCGAGATTGCCTGGCGGCTCTCACCGTCCTCGAGAAAGGCGCCGCCCTCGGCCCGACCGGCGAACAGCCGGTCCAGCGCCGGGGCGAAAACCACCCCCATCACCGGTCGGTGATCGTCAATCAGGGCGATGTTGACGGTAAATTCGTCGCGCTTCCTGATGAACTCCTTGGTGCCGTCGAGCGGGTCGACCAGCCAGAAGCGGGGCGAACGCGTCAAATCCGGGATGTTGCCGTCGGCAACCTGCTCCTCGGTCACAATCGGGATATCCGGCGTCAGTGCCTTCAGCCCGGCGACAATGACATCATCAGCCGCCTGATCGGCAATTGTCACCGGGCTCCCGTCAGCCTTGTCCGTCACCTCGACACCGTCATGCGCCTCGTAATGCGGCATGATGGCGGCTCCGGCCTCGCGCGCCAGGGCGCAGATCGCCTCCAGCAAATCGGCAGCTTGCCTGTCGGCGGCTCTCTCACTCATGATGGATACTCTGTTATCAGCACCGCAGACGCCCTACATCCGCAAGCATGAACTGGTTGACGAATTTTGTCCGGCCCAAAATCCGAGCGCTCGTAGCGCCCAAGGAAGTGCCGGAAAACATGTGGGTCAAGTGCCCAAATTGCGCGGCAATGCTGTTTCGCAAGGATCTGGTGCAGAATTACTCCGTCTGTCACCATTGCGACCACCATTTGCGATTGCCGGTTGAAAGCCGGCTCGAACTGCTTTTCGACGACGGCCTTTACAGCCGGCATGAACTGCCGAAGACGCCGAATGACCCGCTGAAATTCCGCGATACCAAGCGCTATTCAGACCGGCTCAAGGAATATCAGAGCAAGACCGGCGAAAAGGATGCCGCCCTGATCGGCGAGGGCCGTATCGGCGGCAAGCCGGCGGTTGCCGTCGCCCTGAACTTTGCCTTCATGGGCGGTTCGATGGGGATGGCGGTCGGCGAGGCCTTCCTCGCGGCGGCCCAGCTGGCGGTGCGCAACAAGGCGGCCCTGATTGCGATCCCGGCCTCGGGCGGCGCTCGGATGCAGGAGGGAATCCTGTCGCTGATGCAGATGCCGCGCAGCGTTATCGGCGTTGAGCAGGTCAAGGAGGCCGGGCTGCCCTATATCGTGCTGCTGACCGACCCGACGACAGGCGGCGTCAGCGCCAGTTTTGCGATGCTGGGCGATATTCATATCGCCGAGCCCGGGGCGCAGATCGGCTTTGCAGGCGCCCGGGTCATCGAGGAGACGATCCGCCAAAGTCTTCCCGAGGGCTTTCAGACAGCGGAATATCTCGAAGAACACGGCATGATCGATATGGTCGTGCCCCGGGACAAGCTGCATGGCACGCTCGCGCGCCTTCTCAGCCTTTTGATGGACAAGCGCAGGCCGTCAAGCTTTGTCGATGCCAGCGCAAACGGCGCCGTGGCGAGGTTGAACAGCCCCGACAAAAGCGCGGCGCTGGGTGATCAAACCGAACAGCGCCAGAACGGCGCCGATCAGACCGAGGCGGTCGAGCCGCCCATGGATGACGCCGAGACCGGCAAGGCCGACGCGACGGTCGAAGACGCTGAAACCGCCGACTCCTCGGCCAGCACCGACACGACCGACAGGACCGACACCGAAGTGGAGGATGAGGCCGCCGCCGATGAACCGGATAGCGACCCTCCGAAGAAGAAGAATTGAGCGCGGCGCATCGGTCTGCTGAAGACCGCATCGTCAAGCGGCTCGGCGATCTTGCTCATCTCTATCCGAAGCTGATCGATCTCGGCCTCGACCGGGTCGAGGCGCTGCTCGCCGATCTCGGCAGCCCGCATCTGTCGCTGCCGCCGGTGCTCCATATCGCGGGCACGAACGGCAAGGGCTCAACCCTCGCCTTTCTGCGCGCGATGCTCAGCGCCGCCGACTATCGGGTTCACAGCTATACTTCGCCGCATCTGGTCAGCTTCACCGAACGGATCACCTTGGCCGGGTCGCCGTCCGAAGAATCCGCTGTGCTCAACGCCATTGCCCGTTGCGAAGCGGTCAATGCCGGTCGACCAATCACCCAGTTCGAGATCGCCACCGTTGCCGCCTTCTTGCTGTTCGCCGAGAGTCCGGCCGATTTTCTGGTGCTGGAAACCGGGCTCGGCGGGCGGCTTGATGCGACCAATGTCGTCCTGGCGCCATTGGTCAGCATTATCACCGCCATCGGCCGCGACCATGTCGATTTTCTCGGCGACAGCATCGCCGGGATTGCCGCGGAGAAAGGCGGCATCATCAAATCCACCCGCCCTGTTGTTCTCGGACCGCAGCGCTATGACGACGTCTTGCCGGTCATCGCCGACATCGCGGAACAGCGCGGCGCGTCGTTGTCAGCCGCAGGGCGCGATTGGCAATTCGACGTAACCGAAACCGGCTTCACCTATCAGGGCGGCGGGCTGAGCGGCGATTTTCCGGCCCCGGCCCTTCCCGGCACGCACCAATATGCCAATGCGGCCACAGCCGTCGCGGCATTGGAAGCAGCGCGGATCGACATCGCGCCGAAAGCGGTGCGCGACGGCCTTCTGCAGGTTGATTGGCCCGCCCGGCTGCAACGGCTCTCGCAAGGCGCCCTGGCCGGTCGCCTGGCTGACGGATGGGAGCTATGGGTGGACGGCGGTCATAATGCCGATGCCGGGCGCGCTCTCGCCGATCACGCAGCGCGCGATTGGGCCGACCGCCCGTTGGTGCTGGCGGTCGGTGTGATGAAATCCAAGGACCTTCATGCGTTTCTGAGCCCGTTTGCCGGCCTCGCAGAAAGCCTGGTCGCCGTCCCGATCCCCGATCAGCCGAACGCCCAACCGCCCGAGGCCGTGGTTGAAATTGCGTCGGCGCTCGGCATTGACTGCGTTGCCGCCGGCAGTCTCGACGCGGCAATCGCAAGCCTCGCGGGACAGCCGCCCGGTCGATTGCTGTTTTGCGGCTCGCTCTATTTGGCGGGTTCCGTATTGGCGGCCAATGCCGCCTTCGCCGGGCCGGGCTGAGGCGGCAGCAGGGTTTTGATCGCCAGTTCGGCCGCACGCCGCCAGAGCCGAAGCGCTTTGCCGGGCTCGGTCTGATCCTGCTCGGCAATCAAGGCCGCAAGCCGCAGCACGCGCGGGTCGGGAGAGCCGTTCACCGCGTCGCCCAGCGCCGCTTCCGCCTGGTCCCATGCGCCCGCCGCTATAGCGGCTTCAGCAAGCAGGAGACGACCGAGATTATCTTTGGGCTGACTTCCCGTCAGAGCGCGAAGCGCCGCCAAACGTTGCGCCGCATCCCCGTCCGGTGCCTCTATCGCCAGCCATGCCGAGGCCAGTTCAGCGCTGGCGCCATGTGACCAGGCCCGTTCAAGCGCCGCTTTCGCCGCCGAAGCCTGGCCGGCGCGATGCAGATGCCCCGCCGTGGCAACCGCGGCGGCCGTCGATCCGCCATCGATATCCAGCGCCTTTTGCGTCTGCTCGGCTGCGGCGGCGAAATCCCCCTGCATGGCAAGTGATGCGCCGTGTTCGAGCAAGGCCGCCAGACGCTTGCGTCGGGCTTCGTCGGCATCGATGGCGCCGCGCTTTTCGGCATCGGCCAATGTCTCAACCGCAGCTTCCCAGCGACCGGTGCGCAATTGCAGATCA
Organism: uncultured Rhodospirillales bacterium; assembly: GCA_964598335.1. Lineage (GTDB taxonomy): Bacteria > Pseudomonadota > Alphaproteobacteria > CAZRBL01 > CAZRBL01 > CAZRBL01. The sequence continues at coordinate 15,233 of CAZRBL010000026.1, read as the reverse complement.
GCCAGCGTCTGCAGCAACCAGTGGTCGCGCGGCGCCAAATCACGGGCACGGACCGCCAATTTGCGGGCTTCGATCAGATCGCCCTGGCGCAGCGCCTGTTCAATCAGGCCGCGCCAGCCGAGCACCATCGTGCGCTCGTCCTTTGCCAGGGCCAGCCAGGCCGCGCGTTCGGTCGCCGCATCGCCCAGCATCCCGGCAGCCTGCGCCGCGATCATCTCGGCCAGAGCATCGTCCTCATAGCCTTTGCGAATCGCCGGGACCTGCGCCTGCGCGGTCTTGCCGTCACCCGATGAAAGCGCGACAAAAGCCTTGGTCAGCGCCGCCATCGCCTTTTTGCGACGGCCCATGCGGCGCCATTCCAGCACGTTATGCGTGACGCCGCGCAGCCGCTCCCAGATATTGTCCAGCACCGCAGCCAGGGCCATCAGCAGAATCACGACGAGCAGAAAGAAACCGATCGAACTGTCGATGCGGTAGCCCGACCAGATCATGGTGACCGAGCCTTCCTGCCGTACCAGCCAGATCGCCAGCGCGATGCCGAGGCTGAGTTTGAGGATAAACCAGAGACCGCGGGTCATGGCATCGCCGTCGTACCGCCGAGCCGCCCAACGGCGAAATCGGTGATCACCGCCATGCCACGATCGATCTCCAGCCGTGCCTGGGCGCCGTCGATCCAAGGCCCGACGACATCCGCCGCTCGCCCTTCAAGCGCAGAGAGCTCAGCCAGCGCGGCACTGAGATCACCGTCGATCAGACGTCTTTCCGCACGCGCCACGATTGCCGCGGCGTCATCGCCGGCGCGCTCGCCGACCGGTCGGATACTGATGATCGAGGCGAGGCGATATAAGGTTTCATCCCACCAGGATGCGCCAGGCCCGGTCAGCGCCGCGCGCACGATATCGTCGCTCAGGCTGTCGAATTGTTCGATCAGGCTATCCTCGGTCGGCGCCCCCATAACGGCGAGGGGCGCCAGATCGGCCAGCGCGGTTGGAACCTCCGGGGGCACATCGCGCGACGCGCCGACAAGCCGCCGAACCAGTGAGAGAGAATCGAGGAAGGCGCCGCCGCTGCGTGCCGCGCCGCGCAATTGCGCGACCGCCAGCATCAGCGCCTCTTCGCGCAGGCGGGTGTCCTGTGTCTCGTCCAGCCGGGCACCGAGCGCCGCGATCTGTTCACCGGTTCCGTCGATCCGACCGGCCAGGGCCGCATCTCCGGCGGCGATTTCCTCCTGCAAAACCGAAAGCCTGGTCTGCAAAGCGGCGACCGCCTCAGCGAGATTGTCGCGCGCGGCGAGGTCGACCTGAAGCCGGTCGAGTCGCTGACCGAGGGCCGCGCCACGCTCGGCCAAGGCATCGACGGACCCGGCGGTCTCCCGAAAATCGGCGAGGCGCAATGCCAGCTCGGCAACCCGATCGTCGAGCGCGGCAACCGTGCCCCGAATCGCCTCCACCTCGGTCAGAAGCTGCGGCCGTGCCTCAAGCGCCTCGAGCCGGGCATCAAGCGCGTCGGTTTCCCTGGCAAGCTCGGTCAGCCTTTCACCCGAACGGGCCGGATCGGCGGGCAGCGCCGCTGTCGGCGCCGGTTGCGCGTCATTGCGCGCCGCGACTTCATCGAGCCGGTCTGACAGCGCGGCAAGCTCGGCATCGACCGAATCCGCCAGACCATCAAGCCGGTCCTGAACCGCCTCGATTGTCGTCTGCTGATCGCCGAGTTCGTCAGTCCGGCGGCCCAGCGCCGCCAAATCCGCCTCAATCGCCGCGAGACGATCACGCAGGGGCGCGAGCGGATCCGCCTCATCAACCGGCTCGGAAGCCCCGTCAGGCTGCAATATGCCGGGCAATGCATCGACGACCGAGACCGGCAGCAAAGGCACCCAGTAATCCCGTGCGAGCAGCGCGACCACCAAAGCCAGTGCGAGCAGGCTGAGCAGGGTTGCAACGCCGCCGCCCTTCTTGACCTGCTGCACGACAGGTTGTGCGGCCAGAGCGGTTTCAACCGGCGCAGCAGCTTCCGAAGCCGGCGCGGCGGCGGGCTCCGCCTGCGGCTCAGGCTGCGGCTCAGGCTGCGGCTCCGGCTGCGGCTCAGGCTGGGGGTCGGGCTGAGGCTCCGGCGTTCGGGCCTGCTCTACCGTATCGGATGCGCCGGCCGAGGCGAGATAGGGCGAACCGGGCGATTCCGCGTCGGCATCGCCGAGCGCGGTGTCGAGCAGGCTTTCATCGAGATCGATGTCATGTTCCGCAGCCGCGGCGACGATTTCCGCTCGGCGCGTCGCCGGGATCGCACCGCGCTTTTTCCATCCCTGAACCGTGGTCACCGGAACGCCCAGCTTGGCCGCCATCGGACGAATGCCGCCGAAAAGCCCGACGATGTCCGCCGCCGCCTTGCCTTCCGCCGGCTGGTCGTCCGGTGATTCCGCCTCTCGGTCGGATCCGCTTTCTGTCATGCGGTGCCTCGTCCTACTCTGCCAGCGCCGTCAACAAGGCGGCCTGATCCGTCAGCGCCGCCACCGAGACATCCTTCCAGGAAAGCTCGCGCTGCGCCGTTGCGGCGATCTGCTCCGACAGACAAAGCGCCCGTACGGTCCCGACCGCCGCCTGCAAATTGCGCCTGTTGACTATCTCTGTAAAGGTCTCAGCCGTACGTGCGGAGAAGAAAAGCACGTCATTCAAAGACCCATCGGCCAGCGCCTCGGCGGCCGGGGCGGCCAGGGACGTACGCGGCACGGCGCGATAGACGATGACTCGGTCGACGGCAAAGCCCTCCGCGCCGAGTATGGCCACGAGGTCGGTTGCGACATGTTCGCCGCTTGGATGCAGGAGACGCCCGGCCTGGGGATCGAGCGCCCGTCTGATCATGGCGGCGAGGCTGAGCCCGTCACCATCGGCGATGCGAACCGTGCCGAAACCGGCAGCCTTCGCCGCCGCAGCGGTCGCCGTACCGACCACATAGGCCGGCAAATCGAGGCGTACACCTGTCTCGCCAAGGCAGCGTACGGCATTCGCGCTGGTCAGCACGACCGCCTGATAGGCGCCGGAGTCCGCAAAACGCACGGCGCAGGGCTCGATATCGAGAAGCGGCTGAATCAACGGCCTGTGACCCGCATCGGACAACAGGGCGGCGGTTACCTCTGCCTGTTCCTGCGGCCGGGTCACCAATACCGAACGCCCGGTCACCGCGCGCGGGCCTGTCATCAAACGGCAAGAAAGCCGGGCGGCAGATCGGCCTTGATGCGTGCACCCAGCGCCTTGCCGATGGCTTCGGCATCGTCGGCCGCGCCGCTTTCGACTCCGTCCCGGATTTCGCTGCCGTCGGTTCGCAACACCATGCCGCTTAAGGTTAAACGGTCGCCGTCGAGCTCAGCCAGCGCCGCAATCGGGGTGTGGCAAGACCCGTCGAGCACAGCCAGCATCGCGCGCTCTGCGGTCACCCGCAGCGCGCTTTCGACGCAATTCAGCGCCGCAACGGCATCTCTCGTGCCCGAATCGTCGCTGCGGATGGTGATGCCGACGGCGCCCTGGGCCACCGCCGGTAACATCAGCGCAGGATCAAGCGGGGTGTGCGGGACGCTATCGCTGCGCCCCAACCGATTGAGCCCGGCACAGGCAAGCAGCGTCGCGTCGACGTCGCCTGCGCGTAACTTGTCGAGCCGTGTATCGACATTGCCGCGTAGGGGCTGGGTTTTCAGATCAGGTCGCCGATGCAGGATCAATGCGGCGCGGCGCAGGCTGGCCGTGCCGACAACCGCACCCGCGGGCAATTCCATCAGCCCGGCTCCGTCGCGGGACAGCCAGGCATCACGCGGGTCCTCGCGCGGCAGGATGGCCGCCAGGCTGAGCCCGTCAGGCAACCATGTCGGCACATCCTTCATCGAATGCACGGCAAGATCGACACGGCCGTCGAACTGCGCCTCGTCGAGCTCTTTCGTGAACAGACCCTTTCCGCCGACTTCCGACAGGGTCCGGTCAAGGATTATGTCGCCCGTGGTCTTGATCGGAACGATCTCGGCTCGGTGGCCTTCAGCCGCGAGCAATGTCTGAACCATGGTGGCTTGCGCCATCGCCAACGGGCTTCCGCGGGTGCCGATCTTCAAAACGGTGCTTTCTGAATCAACATTTTCGATCATGCCCGGTGTCTAAAGCGCTTTATCCCGAGAGGGAAGCGGAGGCAGAATGCGACTCATGGAGTTTTTCGACAAGACGGCGCCAAAACCGGCGAGATCGCGATGATCGTGCTGGGAATCGAGACCAGCTGCGATGAAACGGCGGCGGCGCTGGTGACGGACAGGCGCGATATCCTCGCTAATCTGGTTCATAGCCAGCTTGCCGACCATGCCGCCTATGGCGGTGTCGTGCCGGAAATCGCGGCGCGCGCCCATCTGGAGCTGCTCGATGGTCTGATCGCGCGCACCCTGGCCGATGCCCGGATCGGCTTCGAGGATATCTCGGCAATCGCCGCGACCGCCGGCCCCGGGCTGATCGGCGGCGTTTTCGTCGGCAGCATGACGGGCAAGGCCATCGCTGCGGCGCGCGATCTGCCCTATATCGCCGTCAACCATCTTGAAGGCCATGCCCTGACCGCGCGCCTGACAGACGGAATCGATTTCCCATACCTCTTGCTGCTGGTATCGGGCGGCCACTGCCAATTGGTCGCCGTCGAGGGCCTCGGCCGCTATCGCCGACTCGGCGGCACCATTGACGATGCCGTCGGAGAAGCCTTCGACAAGGTCGCCAAGCTGCTCGGGCTCGGTTACCCCGGCGGCCCGGAAATCGAGCGGCTCGCCGCCGAGGGCGACCCTGATCGTTTCACCTTCCCGCGTCCGCTGGTCGGCAGGGCAGGCTGTGATTTTTCCTTTTCCGGCCTCAAAACCGCCGTCCGTCAGGCGATCGAAACCTTGGGCGCCGATGGCGACATCGCACGGCAGGATGCCGCCGATCTGTGCGCCGGATTTCAGACGGCGGTCGCCGCTGTGCTTGCAGATCGCACCGCCAATGCCCTCGCCGCCACCGCTGCCGCCATGCCGGGCGCACCGCTGGTGGTAGCCGGCGGGGTCGCGGCCAACCGCGCCCTGCGCGAGGCGCTGCAAGCCGTTGCCGCGGCGGCGGGCACGACCCTTGTCGCGCCGCCGCCGGCCCTGTGCACCGACAACGCCGCAATGATCGCCTGGGCCGGGATGGAGCGGCTGCAGGCAGGGGTGTCCGATTCGCTCGCTTTCCGCGCCCGACCGCGATGGCCGCTGGACGCGTTGGACGCGGTGCGTTGACCGCCTTCAACCATATCGGCGTGCTCGGCGGCGGTGCCTGGGGCACGGCGCTGGCGCAGGCCATTGCCCATGCGGGCCGGCGATGCACCTTGTGGGTGCGCCGCCCCGATCATGCCGAATCGATTATCGATGCGGGGCTCAATACAGCTTATTTGCCGGGCATCCGCCTTGATGCGTCGATCGACGTCAGCGCCGATCCGGTGCTGCTCGACAGCTGTGAGGCGCTGGTCCTCGCCATTCCGGCACAATACGCCAAGCGCATCCTCTCCGATCTGCTGCCGCATTTGCCGATGGTGCCGACATTGCTGGCGGCGAAGGGAATCAATGCCGAAACCGGTGCCCTGCTTAGCGAAGACCTCAAACCACTCCTGGCGCCGCGGCCATGGACGGTGTTATCCGGACCGACTTTCGCCGCCGAGGTGGCGCGGCGACAGCCGACCGCCGTAACATTGGCCGCCGACGACCTGTCGCTGGCCGAAGCCCTGGGCGCTGCCATCGGCAGCCCGACCTTTCGCCCCTATGCCGCCACCGATCCGCTCGGCGCCGAAATCGGCGGCGCGGTCAAGAATGTCATCGCCATTGCCTGCGGCATCGTCCGCGGACGGGCGCTGGGCCGTAACGCCGGCGCCGCGCTGATGACCCGCGGCCTGGCCGAGATCACGCGGCTCGGGCTGCATCTCGGCGCGCAGCCGGAGACATTCATGGGGCTGTCGGGGCTGGGGGATCTGACCCTGACATGCAACGCCATTCAATCCCGCAATTTCTCTCTCGGCGTCGCCCTGGGCGAAGGGCAGGGTCTCGATATCGTGCTCGGCAGCCGCAGGGCGGTGACGGAGGGCGTCGGCACAGCACAGGCGCTGGCGAGGCGCGCGGCACAGGAAGGCATAGACATGCCGGTCGCCGCCGCGGTCAATGCGGTACTGCACAACGGCGCCGATATCGACAGCTGTATCAACGCGTTGCTATCGCGGCCCCTGACCGCGGAAAGGCTGTAAAGCCACGCTGTTGCTCCCGGGCAACGAAAACATTTTTTCAGCGCTGCCATGCAACCTTTCCCTGCTCGGGTCGCTTGTATCGTCTGCTTAAGCCCTTCATATCTTGCGGGCGTTCTACCGCCGAACAAGGAATCGCGCCATGTCGTTTTCCCGCCTCTCAGCGCTTGCCGGCGTTACCGCCATGGTCGCAGGCCTCGCCCTCTCACCGATTTCCGCCGTCGCCCAGTCAAGCGGCTCCGTAAGCCCGACGACGCCCGGCCCCTATGTCAGCCTGGGTGTCGGCTTCGCCCTGCCGCGCGACACGGATTTCGAGCGCCCGGGCGTGCCCGATCTCAACGGCGATCTGCAGGCCGGCTTCGCGGCACTCGGCGCCCTAGGCATGCAGTTACCAAGCGGTTTCCGCGGTGAGGTGGAGTTGTCCTATCGCGGCAATGACGTCGACAGCATCGGCCCGATCGATAACGCATCGGGCGATGCGAATGTCTGGGCCATCATGGCCAACCTGCTTTACGAAGCCGATCTCGGCACCAGCCTGTCGCCCTATTTCGGCGGCGGTATCGGCCTTGCCGTGCTCGATTTCGACAATGCCGCACCGATTGACGGTTCGACATTCAGCGACGGCGGCGAAGTTTTCGCCTATCAGGGCATTGCCGGATTTGCCTGGAAGCTGAACCAGCGCCTGCACGCTTTGTTCGACTATCGCTATTTCGTGGCCCAGGAAGTGAACGGTAATCTCGATAACGGTGCCGCCGCCTCCGCTGACTATGCCGCGCATACATTCATGGTCGGCCTTCGCGTGCCGTTCGGCCGGCCGAAGCCGCCGCCGCGCCCGACCCCGCAACCTGTTGCCGAACCGGCGCCCGCCCCGGCCCCGGCACCCGCGCCGGAACCGGAACCGATCGTTGAGCCGCCGCGCAGCTTCATCGTCTTCTTCGATTTCGATTCCTCGCGGATCACGCCCGAGGCGGAAAGCATTCTGGCTGCGGCAGCGGACTATGTTCGTCGCGGCGGGCAAAGCCGGATCATCGTCACCGGCCACGCCGACCGGGCCGGCGCCGTTGCCTATAACCAGGCGCTGTCCGAACGTCGTGCCTCGGCGGTTCAGGCCAATCTGGTCGGCAAGGGCATTGAAGGCGACAGCATCATTACCCGCGCACGCGGCGAAACCGACCCGCTGGTGTCGACGGCCGACGGTGTTCGTGAACCGCAAAACCGGCGCGTCGAGATCACCTTCGGCTCCGATGAAAGGCTGAATTAAGCCGCGCCGCACCCCCATCAAAGGCGGAAGTCAGGCCGGCATTTGCTGCACTGCGGTAAACGCCGGTCTGTTATGCGCAAATGATGCCGTCCTGCCCATCCAATTCCGCTGCGGCGACGTATCTAAGGCATCATGAGACAAGCTGTTGTCGGCATAACCGCGGTTTTCGCGGGCATCTTGGTCGCGTCCAGCCCGGTTCTGGCGCAACAAACAGGCGTGTCCGAGGCAGAGGCGCAAATCGCGGCGACCGATAGCGCGGCTTCGGAGCACGGCAGCATCGCACCATCCGATTGCCCGCCCCTGTCGCTGAATTGCGGCGATGCGTCGATGTGGGCACATCGCGAGCGACGCATGCTGGATGATCGTTTTGAAATGCTGAGCACCTTGCGCGGCTCTCTCGAGCAGCGTCTCAAGGGCGGCGGCCCCCGCGGCGGCATGTTCCGCGAAGAATAGATCAGTTTCGTTTGTTTTTGATCCGGTCCACCCCTGCACCCCCGCACTTGAGAGACTAAGGCGCGACGTCACGCCACCAGCTCTCCAGCACAACCCCGTATAACGGCACCTCAGGCGCGCGCCGCAGCCCCGAATCATGCGCGATCCAGTCGCTTTCGACATAGCCCAGCGGGATAAAATAATGGCCGGCCATGACCGCCCGGTCCAAGGCTGAGGCCGCCGTTTCAAGCTCGGCGCGGGTGGCGGCCGAAGCGACTGCTTCGGCAAGCGCATCAATGGCGGGATTGCAAATGCCCGCGGTATTGCGCCCGCCCTCGGCACGGCCCGCATCACAGCCCCAATAATAGGTCTGCTCAATGCCCGGCGACAGCGAGGAGGCCCAGTGATGGATCGTCAGATCAAAATCGAACCGGTTCAGCCTTTCGCGATACTGAGCCGCATCGGCGACCTTGACCCGCAAGGCGATGCCGAGACGCTCCAGCGCCTGGGCGTAGCCGAGAGCGAGCCGCTGATCCGACGGGTCGGCGAGCAGCAATTCCAGCGAAAGCGGTACGCCTTCACTATCGCGGCGAACCCCGCCAACGACCGGCAAGCCGGCCTGATCGAGCAAATCGGCCGCCATCCGCAGGTTAGCGCGATGCCCGCGCGGGCCGCTACCGTCGGTCTTCGGCGGCAGGTGAGGACCGGCAAAAACGGAAGCGGGCAGCAAGTCACGCCAGGGCTCAAGCAGGGTGAGCTCAGCAGCACTCGGCACGCCGTCATGCGCCAAAGCCGCATTCGGGAAGATCGAATCGATCCGGCGGAACCGTCCGGCAAAAAGGGTCCGGTTCAGCGTTTCAAAGTCAAAGGCGAGCGCCAGGGCGTACCTGACCTCAAATGTCTCAAAGGGCGGTCGCCGCAGATTGAAGATGATGCCGCGCATCGGTTGCGGCCGGCCATGCGCGATTTCGGCCTTGATCACGCTGCCGTCTCTGATCGCGGGAAAATCGTAATTCTGCGACCAGCGGATCGGATCACCTTCGCGCCTTATGTCGAAGGCGCCCGCCTTGAAGGCCTCCAGCGCGATGCTTTCATCCCGGTAGTAATCATAAATCAGCCGATCGGCGTTATAGTGGCCGCGATTGACCGGAAGATCGGCAGCCCAGTAATCGGCAACGCGCTGATAGACCACCCGGCGTCCCGGTTCGGCCTCGGCGATGCGATAGGGACCGCTGCCCAAAGGCGGATCGAGCCGCGCAGCGCCCAGATCCCGGCCCTGCCAGTCCTTGCGCGGCAAGACAGGCATCATCGCCAGGATCATCGGAATTTCCCGGCTCGCCGTCGGTTTCAGAGTAAAGGTAAAACTGCGCGGCCCGGTCTGTTCGGCCGTTTCCACCTGATTGTAGGCATTCCGGAAATTGGGGCGCGCCTGAGTTCGCAAAGCCTCGAAGCTCCATAGCGCGTCAGCAACAGTGATCGGACTGCCGTCATGAAACCGGGCCCGCGGATCGAGGGTGAAGCGGATCCAGCGGCGGTCTTCGGGCATTTCGGCGCGCTGTGCGATCAGCGGATAATGCGTGAAGGGTTCGTCCCAAACGCGCCGCATCAGTGTATCATGCAGCAGATGCAAACCGGCCGCCGCCCGACCGGTCAAGGCAAAGCGGTTGAGATTGTCGAAGCTGCCGACCACGCCTTCGGTAATGGTACCGCCCTTAGGCGCATCGGGGTCGGCATAGTCGAGATGCGCAAAATCGGGCGGGTATTTCGGCGCGCCATGCATTGCGATACCGCCGCCGGCCGGCTCGGCTGCGACAGCCGCCAGACCGGCGAAGACGAGGGCGAGAAAAGGGATCAGAAACGGAATGCGCAGCATAGCTGATCTGGTAAAGCCGCAATGCGGCAGTGTCGAGATGAGGTTATACCGACCGGATGGATATAGCGGCGATCTTTGCCTTCGGGCTGTCGGTGGCGATTTCGCCGGGGCCGAATAACGCCATGCTGGCAGCCTCGGGAGCGCATTACGGCTATTTGCGGACCTTACCGCTGATGATCGGGATCCTGTGCGGGGTAATCGGGCTGTTCGGGCTGATGGCTGTCGGGCTCGGGGCCGTGATTTTCGAGTATCCGGGCGTTCAGACGGCGCTGAAAATTGCCGGTGGCGCTTTTTTGCTTTACCTCGCCTGGCGTATCGGGACAGCGCCACCGCCCGGTTCGGGGGCGGGGGCGCAGGCTGAGCCGCCGCGCAAGATCGGCTTTCTCGAAGGGCTGGCTTTCCAGGCTGTTAATCCAAAAGCCTGGACCTATGCGCTTTCGTCATTGGCATTGTTTACGACGCCCGGCCCCGACTATGCCGCGAGCGCCATCACGCTGACCGCCGTTCTGGCGGTATGCGGCCTGATTTCGGCCAATAGCTGGACCGCCTTCGGCATGCTGATGAGCCGGTTCCTGACCAGCCCCGCCCGGCACCGCGCCTTCAGCATCACCATGGCCCTGGTCACCGCCGGCTCGGCGGTGATGATTATCGTTTGAACGCGGCAGGCCCGCTCTGGTCAAGCCCGGCGGACGGTTCACGCCGCACCTGGCCTTGGCCGCCATTGAAGACAGACCCCGGAATATCGGCCGGTGCGAAATAGGCAGGAGAACCGGCGTCGTCATGCAGGGTCACGCCATTTTCCCGCAAGGCACGCCCGGCGTCTATGACCGCTGCCAGCTCGCGCTCGGAAAGTCCGCCCGGCGCCGTCTCCCCGCGCGCCTGTTCAATGATGGCGAGGCAGGGACGCAGATCGCCCGAAGCAGCGAGACCCTGAATCTGAACCCGTTCCGCGCTGCGAAAACCGTCAATGATTTCCGCGAGTTCCTGATCGCTGCAGCGGCGTGGGGAGGTGGGGGTCATGGCCAATTCCTGTCTTGCTGTACTGTCCGATCGGCGATCAATCGGGGTGGGCATGAAACGGAACCATATGCGCATCAAGCGCCGCGCTCCGCGAATCTATGTTGAGGATGGCGAGTTCGGCGAGCCGGGTCAAACCCTCGACAAAACCCTCGGCAACCTGGGTCGGCATCAGCTCGGCACGTTCCCCGTCTTCCTCGGCGATCACCAAGGTCATCAAACGTTGTTTCGGGAACCACTCGACCTTGCGCACGGCGCCGGCGGCGACGCCGCTGACAGCGAGGCAGGGACGACCACCCGCGGGCTGCAACAAGTCGACCATCATCGCGCTATTCCGAGGCAGCGGCCGTGATTGTCTCGAATTCGGCCAGCGCGGTTCGCAGTGCTTCCGGCGTTACCGGTTTCTGCAGAAACGTTATCACCCCCATTCGCTTCGCCGCGTCCATATCAAGGCTGTCGGAATAGCCCGAGCACAGGATAACGGGGATGTCGACGCCGTGATCACGCAAGGCAACCAGCAATTCGGTACCGGTCAAGGACGGCATCGTCTGATCCGATATCAAAGCGCGATACGAAGCAGGGTCTTCACACAGAATGCGCAGCGCTTCGCGGCCGTCGGCGACGGTGTCGGCCTCATAGCCCAGGCGGCCGAGGAGCAGTTTGAGAACATCGGCCACCTGCTGCTCGTCATCGGCGATCAAGATCTTGCCGTCGCCCGGCACCCCCCGCCGGGTTACGGCCAGGTCGCCGTCGTTATTTTTCATCTCCGCGGTGCAAGGCAGGCCGACCGAGATTCTGGTGCCTTTACCGGGGCGGCTGGAGACGCAAATCAAGCCGTTATGCGCGGAGACGATTCCCTGAACCGCCGAAAGACCGAGACCGCTGCCGTCACCGGGCGGCTTGGTCGTGAAAAATGGATCGAACATGCGCTCGATGACCTCTTCGGTCATACCAGAGCCATTGTCGACAACAGCGATCTCGTAATAGAGCTCGGCATTGCAGAGATCGTCGCGGCAAATCTCACCATAGCAGGCGACGAGGTTCCCGTCGGGATCAACGGTGACCTTGCCGTTAGCCGGCAAGGCGGCGGAGGTTTCGATATCGGCGCAAATTCGAGCGCCGCTGATCAGCCTTTGAGACAGCGAGATGCGGCCGTTTTTGTCGGCGCCGATGGCCTCGCAGGCATTGATACAGAGGTTCAGGATAGCCTGGCGAAACTGCTGCTCATCGATATCGACCATCACATCGGTCGATAAATCCTCGATATCGAGCACGATATCGGCAGACAGGATCGGGCGCAGAATGTCGGTGACCTGGGCGACTGCACGGCGCGGATCCTGACGCCCGCGAATTGAGGCGCGTGGACGGGCGAAGACGGCCAGTTGGTCGACCAGAGCACTGGCCCGGGTGCCTGCATGAACGATTTCGCGGGCAAATCCCTTCTCCGCACCTTCGGGCAGCATTTCGGCCAGCAAATTGGCGTAGCCCATCATGCCGGCGAGTATGTTGTTGAATTCATGCGCCATGCCGCCCGCAAGCTTTCCCAGCGCTTCGCGCGCCTGCGTACGTGAGAGACTTTCGGCAAGCCGAAGGCGCTCGGCCTCCTGCGCCTTGCGCGCCGTCGCATCACGGGTGACGCAGACCAGCCCGCCTGACGGCAGCGCGGCGACCGAGACATCGACGGGGAAGCTGCTGCCATCGGCGCGAATGCCTTCGGATTCACCTTGCCAATGGCCGTGGATCGCAAGCGCCGGCGCGATCACCTGATCGAAGTGTTGGATCGCATGATCGGTGAAAAAACTCTTTGAATCACGCCCCTTGATCTGTGCGGCGTCCCGGTAGCCGAACATGCGGATCTGTGCGGGGTTGGTCTGCAGAACGATCCCGGCGGCATCGGTGATCGCGACGCCGTCGGTCGATGCCTCCATCGCCATCTGATGCTGTTCGGCGATATCCGGGCCCGCTTCCAGGGGCGAGGCGCTATGAGGGATCGTATCGGGCATTACCGATGCTGTCGCCGAATATGGTTAACATACCGTATTCGTCGATCACTTTTGCCCCGGGTCAACTGTCGGTACGGTCGAGATGGGCGGCGATGCGGGCCGCCATATCCGCGGGCGGCGTGCCATAGGGAAACACATCCAGAAAATCGCCCTCCGCCGACATCAGATAGGTGAAGCTGGAATGGTCCATGGTGTAATCGTCCGCGTCGGGCAGATCGACCTTGGCGTAATAGACCTTGTAGACATCGGCGACATGGCGGATCTGCTCCGGCGAGCCGGTCAGGCCGATCATCCGCGGATGAAACATTCCGGCATAGTCGGCGACCGCTTCCGGCGTGTCACGCTCGGGGTCGATGGTAATGAAGACCGGCTGAATCGTCTCCGCAACCGGCTCGGGCAGCATATCAAGAGTCGCGGCCATCACCCCCAGCTCGGTCGGACAGATATCCGGGCACCAGGTGAAGCCGAAATAGATCAGCATCGGCCGGCCGGCGAAATCGGCGTCGGTCACGGTCTTGCCGGCGCCGTCGACCAGCTCGAACGCACCGCCGATATCTGCCTCGCCCAGCTGTGTCGCGGAGCTGCCCGCTGCCTCCTCGGTCAGTTCTTGAATCTGCAAATAGACGATCCCGGCAGCGATACTGCCGCCGATGATCAGCCCTATCAAAACTCCAATCAGACGCGATGACATCATAACGCTCGTTCTGCCGGTCTATTCCGCCGTCATTGAATATGGATCGGAATTACCGGCGGCGTAGGCCCGATGGTGGGGTATCGCCAGCCGCCCGCCTGAAACCGGATGCCGCGCGCCGGTCGTCGACGGCAGGCTGGTCGGCAGACCGCGCCGGACCCGCACCGCGAGATAGGCGAAGGCTTGCGCTTCGATGGCATCGCCATCTAGGCCGGCAGCCTCGATCGGCGCCACCGGCGCAGCGATTGTTCGCGCCAGCGCCCGCATGATTGCCGGATTGTGGCGCCCGCCGCCGCAAATCAGCCATTGCGCGGGCGGCTCGGGCAGGTGCCGGACCGCAGCGGCGATGGTCCCTGCCGTGAAGGCGGCCAGGGTCGCGGCACCGTCGGCGGGGCTGAGACCGTCGACGACACCGTCGCGAATGGCGTTGCGGTCAAGTGATTTCGGCCCCGGCAGATCGAGAAAAGGATCGGCCAGCAGCCTGTCGAGCCGCTCCTGATCGACCGTGCCCGCCAGCGCCAGAGCACCATCCCGATCATAGGCAACGCCGCTGTGCCTGAGCACCCAGTCATCAAGCGGCGCATTTCCGGGCCCGGTATCAAAAGCGACGATGCGCCCGTCGGCCCCGACAAAGGTGATATTGGCAACGCCGCCGATATTGACGAAGGCCAGCGGCTGACCCTGCGGCATCTCGGGCTGACGCGCCAGGGCCTGATGGAAGACCGGCACCATCGGCGCCCCCTGCCCACCGGCCGCCATGTCGGCGCTGCGAAAGTCGTAGCAAACGGCGATGTCGAGGCGGTCGGCGAGGCGCTGTGCATCACCGATCTGACGCGTCCGGCCCCTGGCCGGATCGTGGAAAACGGTTTGACCGTGAAAGCCGACGACATCGATATCCGCCGCACCGCAGCCGGACAGCCTGATCAGCCGCTCCGCCGCCTCGGCATGAATATCGGCGAGATCGGCGGCAAGAGTGCCGTCAACGGCGCCTGATTCACCGATCGCAGCATGTAGCCGGGCCCGAAAGGCATCGTCATAGGGCAGCGTGAGGGCCGGTCCGAAGGACAGCGCAGCCTCGCCATCGGTTGTCAGCAGCGCGGCATCGACGCCGTCCAGCGAGGTGCCGCTCATCATTCCGATGGCGGTGATCATGGGATTGGTCATAAGCTGCCGTGATTCCTTTTCCTTGTGAGCCTAGAACAGGACGGACGCTTTCGTAAATCACACCGCCTTGCTAGAGCCCTTTTCGATCATGAGTACGCATCAATCAGAATTTCTCCGAACCGTCGAACAGCGCGGTTTTGTGCATCAGGGCACCGATCTTGCCGGGCTGGACGCGAAACTGCTCGACGCCGAGCGCAGCGGCACCCCGCTGACCGGCTATATCGGCTTCGATGCCACGGCAGACAGCCTGCATGTCGGCAGCCTGCTGCCGATCATGCTCCTGCGCTGGCTGCAGAACACCGGCCATCGACCGCTGGTTCTGATGGGCGGCGGCACGACGAAGATCGGCGATCCTTCGGGCAAGGATGAGGCACGCCAATTGCTCACCGCCGACCAGATCGACCGGAATATCGCCGGCATCGGGCGGATTTTCGCGCGTTTTCTGAGGTTCGGCGATCATAAGGCCGCAGGCGATGCGGCGATGGTCAACAATGCCGACTGGCTCGACCGTTTGCACTATATCGACTTCCTGCGCGAAAT
>CAZRBL010000025.1:0-41075 GCA_964598335.1 uncultured Rhodospirillales bacterium | reverse complement strand
AAGCACGACCAGAACAATACAAGAACATTGAGCGCTGTAAAGGCCCATTCGCAAATTTCCTTATCCTCGACGGGTTCTTCCGCCGCGCGTCTGCTTGCCTGGTATGACCGGCACCGGCGAGCCTTGCCCTGGCGCGCCTTGCCGGGCAGACGGCCCGACCCCTATCACGTCTGGCTGTCGGAGGTGATGCTGCAGCAGACCACGGTGGCCACCGTCGGTCCCTATTTCCGAAAATTCATCGAGACCTGGCCGAGCGTCGGCGATCTCGCGGCCGCCCCGCGCGAGGCGGTACTGACCGCATGGGCGGGGCTGGGCTATTATGCCAGGGCGCGTAACCTGCATGCCTGCGCGGAGGTGGTTGCGGAGCAGCATGGCGGCATCTTTCCCGATAATGAGGCGGAGCTGCGTAGACTGCCCGGTATCGGCGCCTATACCGCCGCGGCGATCGCCGCCATCGCCTTTGACCGCCCGGCGGTGGTCGTCGACGGCAATGTCGAGCGGGTGACGGCACGGCTGTTCGCGGTCGAAACGCCGCTGCCCGATGCCAAACCGGCGCTGAAATCACTGGCCGCGGAGCTGTTTGCCGCTGCACCGGCTCAGGACCGGCCGGGCGATTTCGCGCAGGCGATGATGGATCTCGGCGCGACGGTATGCACCCCGCGCAAGCCGCGTTGTATTCTGTGTCCGATGCATGGCGATTGCGACGCGGCAGCGATCGGCAATGCTGAGGATTTGCCGCGCAAAAAGCCGAAAAAGCAGAAACCGATCCGCCGCGGCCATGCCTTCTGGCTGATCGACGGTCGGGGCCGCATCCTGCTGCGACGGCGGCCCGATCAGGGGCTACTGGGCGGCATGACCGAGATTCCCGGTAGCGATTGGCAGGAGGCCGCCCCGCCGCCGGACCCGCCCTGCGATGCTTCATGGCAGGAATTACCGGGCACGGTGCGCCATATTTTTACTCATTTTCAACTCGAAGTGACGGTCCATGCGGCCAAGCTCGACACCGCTCCGCCGCCGCCATCGGGCGGGTTCTGGGCCGAGATCGACGCGCTCGGCGATCATGCGCTGCCCAGCGTGATGCGGAAAATCGTCCGTCATGCGATGAAGCACAGCCGATGAGAATGCTCGCCATTGCCCTGATGCTGTTATGCAGCCTGCCCGCGGCAGCGCTGGATGATTATGTGCTGCCGGATCATGTCGTGCTGGCACAGACCCTGGTGCGGCTCAAAGCCGTTAATCTGGCCGATGATGCAGTGCTCGACGAATACGCCCGGCTGGCCCATTGCCCGCTGTTCCAGGGCCTTTATGACGATGAATTCACCTGGAACGATGTCCGCCCGGCGATGCGGGCCTCGGTGGCGCAGAATATCGCCGATTTTCCGATGCAATATGCGGTGATGGGGTCGGTCGCGCTGGGGCGCTACGATTTTGACCAGAACGGATTCCGGTTCAGAGACCCCGGCACGATGGAAAATCTCGGTTTTCTTGAATTGACCGGCACCGAAGCGCCGCGTTGCGGGGGCGATAATTATCGTTACTTCCCTTCTCTGTACCGGGTCAGATTGCGCCGGCCGGTGACCTTGCGTTTGGTGCCCATGAGCCCGGATGAGGCCGACCGCCTGCGCGAATACCTGGTCGAGAGCGGTAATCGCGACCGCATCCTGACGATCCGCTTCAATATCAGCATCATCGACGTCGCCGATCGTACCGAAATCGGCCGCGGCCCGAGCGGCCCCGGCACCACGCTGCTTGCCAACCCGGATTCAATAGACCTGTTCGCCGACCGCGAGATGACGGTGCCGATCTACACCTATCTGCGGGATGAGCAGCGGCAGACTTATATTCCGGCGGAGTAGGTCGGCCCGCCCCTCACCCCCGCCCCGCCTCCCCTCGATAGTATCCTTGCAGGGGAGGCGGGGAGGGGGCGAGGGGCGGACCGGCCCAAGCCCTAAAAATTCTGACGGATAATCGAACGAAGTTCGTCGATCGGCCTCAGCTTTTTGCCCTCGGCATAATGCCAGAAGGTCCAGCCATTGCAGGCTTCGGCTTCCTGCACCGCGGCGCCGACCTTGTGGATCGAGCCGCGGATACTGCCGAACAGGCTGTCGGCCAGCAGCGTGCCATCGGCCTGCACCTGCGCCTCATGCCGGCGCTTCTTGCAGAACAGGTAATCACCCGGGGTCAGCAGGCCCTGCTCCAGCAGGCGGCCGAAGGGGATGCGTTTTTGCCGGCGTTTCTGCGGCAGCGCCAGCGCCGCGCCGCTGCCAATCTGCACGGCATTGAGGCGGCTGCGGGCAACGCGCAGATAGTCCTTGTCGCGCTCAATGCCGATAAAGCGGCGGTCGAGTTTTTTCGCCACGGCGGCGGTGGTGCCGCTGCCGCTGAACGGGTCCAGCACAACATCGCCGGGCTGGGTGGTGGCGTTGATCACCCGATAGAGCAGCGCCTCGGGCTTTTGCGTCGGATGCGCCTTGCGGCCTTGCGGGTCCTTCAGCCGCTCGCGACCGGTACACAGCGGAAATTCCCAATCGCTGCGCATCTGCAGATCATCATTCAGCGCCTTCATCGCATCATAATTGAAGGTGTAGCGGCTGTCCTTGCCCGGCGCCGCCCAGATCAGGGTTTCATGCGCATTGGTAAAGCGGCGGCCGCGGAAATTCGGCATCGGATTGGTCTTGCGCCAGATGATGTCATTCAGCAGCCAATAGCCCAAATCCTGCAGCGCCGTGCCGATGCGAAAAATATTGTGATAACTCCCGATCACCCACAGCGAGCCGCTGGGCTTTAACAGCGTCTGCGCAGCCGATAGCCAGGCGCGGGTGAAGGCGTCATAGGCGGCAAAATCATCGAACCGGTCCCAGGCATCGTCAACGCCGTCGACCTCGGAGTTATCCGGTCGCGTCAGCCCGCCGCCGAGCTGCAGATTATAGGGCGGGTCGGCAAAGATGACATCGACCGACCCGGCCGGCAGCGCCTGCATGGTCTCAATGCAATCGCCCTCGATCAGGGTATCGAGCGGCAAGGGCGCCTGAGCGGGGCGCAGACCCGATCGGGGCGCCTTCAATGAAACAATTTTCGACATGACGGCGCAGGCTGTAAAACCCTCCGTGGGAAGTCAAGAAAAAACTTGATTCTCAAGGCTCTAACGGCGCTTCTTCATGCAGGCGTGCAGCCGGAGCCCAAACACCTCCCGGCAATGCCAATGCGGCCGCGATCCTGTAGCCCAGGCGCCAGACGGTCACGAACCACACAAAAGCCATATTTAAAAAAGGACTAAATATCAATATATCATTAGATAACGACGCGAAAGCGGCGTAAATGATTGTTATCATGCAACGATAAAAGTGACTGCTTATCTTCACCTTGTATTCTGCTATCTGCCTGATTAACCTTGCAGTAGCAACTTTTTCATTGTGAATGGAGGATGAGACGTGACCCGCTTTTCAATTAATCTTTACGCCACCGTTGCCGGCTCGGTCCTTTGCCTTGCGACGGCGCTGCCGGGCGCGCAGGCCAGCGCTGTCAAGTTCGACGAGCTGATCACGCTCGACACGCCGATCACGGCCGCGGCGGGCTTCAACGGATCCCTAGCCCCAAACGTTGCCCTGACGGAATTCTACAATCCGGTAACAAACAGCCATGGCGATGTCGCTGTGGCCGCAGATACGAACAATAGCGGCCGCTTGGTCCTTTACCGACCAAACCGGAATATCGGCAGCCTGACGGCAAATACTGTCTATGCCTTGGCCGGCACCGGCGCCCAGACCAGTTCGATCTTCTCACCTTCCCAGCTCACGGACTTCAATAACAGTCAGTTCACAAGCGGGAACTCGATCAGCACCATTTTCGAGGATGTGGATCTCGATGATTCAGGCCGGGTCTATTACGGGTTTGATGTCCCCGACCCGGTGTCACCATCGCCGGCCGAGGTCACATCTGGTTATGCAGCTTGGGAAAGTGGCGATCACGAATCGCTGTTCTACCTCGGGCAGAACGTCGACGGCGCCGCAGTGACCCGCCTCGGACGTGATTTTGTCGTTAACGGCGACGGTGACGTTGCTGTCGGCCTGTCCACAGACCCCAGCGGAAGCCTTACTAGCGACGCCGTCGTTACCCGGACACGCACGCCCGTCAGCGGTCTGTCATTCTGGGAAAATCCCGAGACCGTACTGGAAAACGGTGCTGATGGAGATGACTACGATCCCGCGAATGCCGGGCCAATGGAAACCGTTAGATTCTTCACTGTCAGCGATCTTACCGATGATGGGGACCTTCTGCTAAGCGCAACCATCGGGACCACATCGGTGGCGTCGAACCGGTATGATGTGTTGCTGGAAGGTGACATTGACACCGCATCCCCAAGCTTCACCTTGCGACTGAGCGAGCGGGGCGATTTCGATTTCACCCGCGCGGCAGACCTCGCCGCCTCCGGTAACTTATTTATTCAGCGCGATCCCGGCGGTGACGAGGAGCTTGTGCTTCTTGATGACACTGGAGCCGTTCTGGGCACTTTCGCCGAAGATGACCTGATATCGAGCCCCGATTTCGATAGTCTTTCAGCGCGCAGCTTCGGTGAGTTCAATGGCGGCGAACAGCAGCTTGATGATGGTCGACTGGCCTTTAAGGCGGCCACGGAGACCGCGATCGGCGGCATGACCAGCAATGGCATCTTCATGACCGATGACGATGGCGACCTTCATCTCGTCATCGAGGAGAACGACCTGATTGTCGGCAAGCCGGGGTCAAGCGTCGTCACCGTTGGCGATTCCATTGGCTGGACGAAATCGGACGCCGAAGTCGCTGATGGCGACGGCGATCTCGTGACCCGCGTCGTTTACACCCGGCCAGGCAACGGCCCGCAAACGGCGATCATCCGGCTCGAAACCGATGACGCCGCGCTGAACTCGGACAGCAACGAGGCACCCGATGTTTCAGGCATTCCGGATGGCGTGATCGATGCATCGGACTTTGGCGGGACCATTACGCTGGACGCCAGCGCTGCCAGCGATGATGGCATCATCACGGATTACGAGTGGGATCGTTGCGGAAATACTTGTGCAGCCCTCACCGCTCTGACCGGCGGACCCAATGCCCAGCAGAATGTTCCCGTGGGCGCTCTTATCGGCACCGCCCCCGGGCAGATCTCCACGACCGAGGAGACGGCGACCCTGCGCATGCGCGCGACCGACGGCATCGGCGAAACGAGCGATAAGGAGGTCGAATACAGCTATGACTCGGCCTCGCCGACACTCGGCGCGGATTTCACCATGGTCACGCCAAGCGACGGTTTCTTTGAGTTCTTCGCTGATATTGACGACCCGGATATGGTGTTCAACGACGCGGTCAACGGCTTTGAAGTCCTTGACGTCGACTTCTTCGCCAATGGCAGCGCAATCGCTGGTTTTCAGGACATTCTGCTAACGGCCCCGACGGAAAAGACCGGCTCGCCTCTCTACGCCATTCCGGTCGCCGCCCTGCAGTCCGCCCTGATGCCCGGGGACACCTACACAATCGGGCTGACCGTAACCGATCTCGCCGGCAACACGGCAAGCGGGCTGGAGTTTTGGAGCGTGACGGTGCCGACGGAAACGACAAATCCGCCGGGCGTCCCTGCACCCGCCGCGCTTGGCCTTCTCAGCGTCGGCTTGCTGGCCATGCGCCGCCGCATGCAGCCACGCGGCTGAGTGTCGCGCTTCGCCGGAACCGACCGGCGAAGCGCAGTCTTGACGGCTCCTTAAAAGGCGTTCAACTTCGCGGGGATTTGGTTTTCCTCCGAGGGAGCGGTCATTGCAAAGGATATCTCACACCGCCGCTGCGCTGGTAATGGCGTTGGTCGTGATCGCGCCGTCCTTGCCTGCGCAGGCCACCACCTTGACGCCGATTCCAACACTGGGGCGGGTGGGCACTGCGCTTGGTGATGATGTCATTCGGCTCAGTGGCATCAATGAGAGCAATATTGTCGTCGGCAACAGTCGCTTGTCGAATAACCGACAGCGCGGCTTTCGATGGGACGCGGTGGGCGGCATCGCCAATCTTGGTGTGCTGGGCAGTGGCGACACGTCACAAGCAGGCGGCATCAACGAAAGCGGCGTCATTTCCGGTGGCACAAGAACCATCGGGAACAGCGGCTGGCGCGTCACTCGCCGCGGGCCGTCGGCAACGTCCTGGCAAAATCTCGGCGCATTCGGCGCACCGGTCAACGCCAATGGTTTCGGCATCAATGATCGCGGTGATATCGTTCTAAACGCCGATCTGTCGGAGACTAACCGTCAGGGCAAGATAAGGCTGGCCGACGGAAGCACCCGCAACCTTCAGCAGGCCAACACCTGGTCACAGCCATGGGAGGTAAACATCGCGGGTAATGTCGTCGGCATTTCGGGGCGGAACAACAATCAGCGCGCGAGCTTTTGGGACTTCTCCGTCCCCGGCGGCAATTTGCCGGTAACTCGCATCGATCCGCTGGCAGGCTTCGAACGCAGTCATGCGCGCGATCTCAACGATGGTGATCGTGTCGTCGGCTACAGCTTCAACACCGGCGGTGAACGCCGCGCCTTCACATGGCAAGCCGGCGATCCGGCGGGCGCCGCAACGCCGCTGATGCATGGCGAGGATACAACCCGTAGCCATGCTGAAGCGATCAACAATGGCGGCGACATTGTCGGCTGGATCGAGGATAGCGCCGGGCTGCGCAGCGCCGCGCTGTGGCGTGATGGCGGCCTGTTCGATCTGAACCAACTGCTGCCGCCTGCCCTTGCTGCCGATTGGCACCTGTTCGAAGCGCAGGTGATCAATGATGCCGGGGCGATTGGCGGTGTCGGCCTGAACCCGGATGGGCAAATCAGCGGCTTTCTGCTGACCGATCTCAGCTTCGCGGTCCCGGCGCCGGCCTCGGCGCTGTTGCTCGGCTTTGCCCTGCCGGTGCTACTCCGCCGCCGCTAGGGCATTTTCCGATCATTCCGGTCCACCCCTGCACGCCCGCCCCGCCTCCCCGGACAGGATACTTGCAGGGGAGGCGGGGCGGGGGCGCAGACCGTTCCGGCCGGCCCGCAGGGAGATAATCTCGGACATGACGGCATGCCTTGGGGCGCCCGCACAAAACTCAAGATCCCTGTAGTGTCTCAAGGCTCGAGACGGCTTTCCTAAAGCCGTCAATGATTGGGCGCCCGGTCCTGCGCTTGGCGTGCTGCCCCTTCCAACACTTGTTGCCCGGTGCGCAGAAATAGCAATTCTCAAAATGTGGGGAAATAACCCCCTTGAAAACAGTAAAAGAGGCGCATTACCTGTGTAAAGCATCGCGATAAAACGAATAATAATACAATCTGGAGGAGCATCGATGAAGCACTTTATTTTTACGCCTTTTTTGTCGTATCGGCATGTTTGTCTTTGGGGCTGGCAAGCGCAACGGGGCAAGCCTCCGAAATTCTTGCCGACAGCTTTTTCGACAGCCCGGCGAACGGATCCACCCTGCTGAGCAGCGATGTGTCGTTTCCAAGAGGTTTTGATTGGGTGGGGCAAAGTTTCGTTGCACCCGCATCCGGCAAACTGACCTCCATCGATCTCTGGATAACGCGGAACGATAACATCAGTTTGCCGCCCGATGGTTCGCTTCCGGATTTGCAGGTGTTTCTGACCGGCACGGACGCAAATGGCGCGCCTGCCCTGACCAACACACTTGGCGCAAATGTCATTTCACCGGGTCAGATCCCCTCCGGCAGAACCACCTCGGATCGCGTGTCCTTCACGCCCCAGTTCGGATCGCTCACCGATATTGAGGTCGAGCGAGGGCAGACCTATGCGCTGGTTGCGGCGGTCAATGATCCCACGACGTATTATCAATGGAATTCCTATAGCGGTAATCCCGCAACAACCAATATCCCGGGCTTTGGACTGCGTCGCGAGCGAGATGACCAGAATAACCCGGTCTGGGTCGTTGAAGACGGCACCTTCGATAACGACGCAGGGATCGAGGTGCGGTTTGACCCTGACCTGCCCGATCTGGACAGCGTACCGGATACCATCACCTTCACCGCCGATGCGCTGACCAACGGCCTCGATCTGGATGCCAGCGCCGCAACTCACGAAGACCCCAACACGCCCCTGCAAACCTATGATTGGCAGTTGCCAAGCGGTTTGAGCCTGAGTGCGGGACCGGATTCGGTGCAGATCGCGACGATTTCCAATTCATTGATCGACAACACGGATCCGGACCTTATCGCGGGTCCCGAGACCAGCGCGACATTGACATTGGAGGTGACCGATGTCGCCGGTTACAGCAGCAGCAAACCGGTGACCGTAACCTATCAGAATAGCGCGCCGGAAATTACCGCGGCGCGGATCGAAGAGCGTACGGACGGGATCGACACTGTAGTCGATTTCTATCTGGCCGCAGATGATCCGGATTTTGCCCTTGAGGACGTGATCACGGCCGCCGATTTCGAGAATCTGTCAATCAGTTTCGGTTTCCGCAGCGGTTCCGGCAGCGGCGCGCTGGTCTATCCGGACCTGCTGGATGATCTGATGTTGGACAACACGATCGTCGCATCGGACAATGCTTCGGACCCGGATGTTCTGACCGGCCCGTTTTTCAGTGCTACGATGAATGATCTTCGCGCTTCGCTTGGGGCGGGCACCTGGTTGGCAGAGATCACGGCGACCGACTCCAACGGTCTCAGCGACACCTTCTTCGAGCCGTTTCTGCTGGTCATCCCCGAAGCGTCAGCGGATTCCGTGCCAGTCGCCGGGGCTTTTCCATTGCTGCTGATTGGCGGCATGGCGCTTTCCGTTAGCCGCCGTCGGGCCTGCAAGGAAATCAGCCTGACGCGCGGCTGATGCCTTCTACCCTGCTCCGCCTGCAGCGCCTGCCCGGGCGACCGCCCGGACAGGCGCGAAGCTGCGGCGGTGGTGGGCGGTGGCGCCCCAGATTTCCAGCGCCGCGAGATGTTCGCGCGTACCGTAGCCGGCATTGCGTTCCCAGCCATAGGCGGGGTGGTCGGCGTGCAGGTCGGCCATCAGCCGGTCGCGCGTGACCTTGGCGATGATCGAGGCGGCGCCGATCGCCTCGATCTTGGCATCGCCCTTGATGATGGCGCGGCTTTCGCACGGCAAATCGGGGCAATGACGGCCATCGACCAGCGCCAGCGCCGGGGAGCGGCCAAGCCGGAACACCGCGCGCTGCATCGCCAGCAGGCTGGCATGGTGGATGTTCAGATCATCGATCTCTTCGACCTGCGCGAAACCGATGCCGATCTCGGCACAGGTCATGATCAGCTCAAACAGCACATCCCGTTGTTTGGCGCTGATCGCCTTGCTGTCGGCAATGCCGCTGATACCGTGCCCGGCGGGCAGGATCACTGCGGCGGCAACGACCGGACCGGCCAGCGGCCCGCGCCCCACCTCATCAACCCCGCACACGTCGTGTGAGTGTAATGCGGGTTGGAAGCTTTCTTCGGTTTCACTGAACAAATTTGGCACCTGATACGTCACCCGGGTCAGCCCATAGAAAATCTAATTGACATTTAGATTTTCTAAAGCACGTTTGCGGAAAGATGATGGAGATCAGCGATGCAATTATTGGGAAAAACCGAAATTATCGCCGAACTTGGTGATGGAGTATGGCAGTCACGGGTTTCACAAAAGACCCTCAAGTTCCTCCCAACGGCAAAAAGCGCAGCGCAGGGGCGCAGTATAATTGGGGTAGGTGAACACACTTATGACGCATCTTCTAAGACGCTAACTTTCGATATCGAAAGCGCTGTAGTCCTTGCCAACGGCCCAACAGAAACGTCATTAATAATTGCGATGGAAAAAAAGCACCGAGAAAATATAGCCCGAAGGAGCGATACAACACGGCCCACCACAGGCGCCGCTAGTCTAGAGAATTCTACATCGTGGACGAAGTCTGACAAAGCTTTTATTAAAGCATGCGAATATGAAGGGCTGCCGGCAAACATGATTGAACTTGCTGAGCACTTTTTAGCGGAAGTTCGGGCCTTCGCTGACGACCCGCTTGTCGAGGGAAAGCATCGAAAATGGGTTACAAAACCTAATAATTTTCTTGCGATCACGATACAAAATACCAAGAAACGGTTTTGTGTTCATGTTAATAAGACAAGCGGTCTAGGCGGTTTAGGTTCATTAATCATCAAAGATGACCGGCCTGGGTATGCGCGGTTCTGGCTCGAGCATGCGGGCCAACTAGATCAAGCGGTGAAGGCTGCAGCTTGGTCGTCAAAAGTTTAACTCAGACTTTCATGAACTTACGGCTGCGGATTATGTCCGTTGCCATTGGGCTTTGGGCTCGCGCCGGGGTCTGCGGCATCGCCGAGCGATTTCGAGGCGATTTCGAAGACGTCGCGCGACAGGCCCGGCGTGCTGATGATGCGCTGCAATTGCGCCTGCATCAATGCCTGACGCTGTTCGTCATAGCGGCGCCAATGCTTGAGCGGCTCGAGCTGTCGCGCGGCGGTGCGCGGGTTCATCTGATCGAGCCGCAGCACGACATCGGTCAGGAATTCATAGCCCGCCCCATCGGCGCGGTGGAATTGCGAGGGGTTATTCATTGAAAACGCCCCGACCAGCGCCCGCACCCGGTTCGGGTTACCGATATCGAAGGCCGGGTGGTCCATCAGCTTTTTGACGTTATCCAGCGTTTCCGGCCGCGCCACGGTCGCCTGCGTCGTCAGCCATTTATCGAGCACCAGCGGGTTATCCTGGAATTGCTGATAAAAACTGTTCAGCGCCTTGTCCGCGACGGCACCACCCTGACCGGCCAGAATCTGCAATGCCGCCAGCTGATCCGTCATATTGTCAGCGTTGTTGAACATCGTCTCGCCCATTGCCGGACCGTTAATCGGATCAACCGACAGGTAATCGGCCACTCGCGTGTTCAGGGCGCGGCGGGCGATTTCTTCCTGAGTCCAGGCATAGGCGCCCTTGGGCTGGGTTTGCTGAAATTTTTCAGCCAGCCGCGCCGATATCTCAACATCTGAATCAGCAATCAGCTTTTTCAGCGCTTCGCGCGACGCGTGGATGGCGTCCGGGTCGGCCGGGCGCATTTGCTGCGCCAGCGCATTTTCGCTGGGCAGTTTCAACAGCTCGGCGGCGAGGCCCGGATCAAGCGTCTGATCCGTCAGGACGCCGAGCACGGCATCTTTCAGCACCGGATCGAGCGTCAATTCCTTGCCCGCCTTGTGATCCTCGACCATGCGCAACAGCACCCGGGTCGAAAGCTGCTGGGCGGCATCCCAGCGGCCATAAGGGTCATTGTCATGCTTGACCAGAAAGGCGAGGTTTTCATCCGTCAGATCGGTCTTCAGCGTCACCGGCGCGGAGAAATTGCGCAGCAGCGAGGGCACCGGCTCTGAATCGACATTCTTGAACTCAAAGACCTGTTCAGGCTCTTTCAGCTCCAGGACATGCTCTTCGGCCAGATCGCCACCGGTCAATTGACTGGCGATCGGCTGACCATCGGCACCGAACAGCGACACCGTTATCGGCATATGCATCGGCTGCTTGACCGGCTGGCCGGGCGTGGGCGCCGTGTTCTGCTTGACGGTCAGGCGGTAGGTGCCGGTGTCGGCGTCATAGGCGCCGCTGGTCGTCACCTCCGGCGTGCCGGCCTGGCTGTACCACAGGCGGAATTGCGACAAATCCTTGCCGCTGGCGTCTTCCATCGCCTTGACGAAATCCTCGCAGGTCGCGGCCGTGCCGTCATGGCGGTCGAAATACAGATCGGTCGCCTTGCGGAAATCATCGGGGCCGAGCAGCGTCGCCATCATGCGGATCACCTCGGCGCCTTTTTCATACACGGTGCGGGTGTAGAAATTGCTGATCTCGATATAGCTTTCGGGGCGGATCGGGTGCGCCGTGGGGCCGGCATCCTCGGGGAACTGGGTTTCGCGCAGCGCCTCGACATCCATGATCCGCTGCACCGCCGGGGCGCCGCCGACATCGGTCGAGAATTCCTGGTCGCGATAGACGGTAAAGCCCTCTTTCAGCGACAGCTGGAACCAGTCGCGGCAGGTGACGCGGTTGCCCGACCAGTTGTGGAAATATTCGTGACCGATAACGCTCTCGATGCGCAGATAATCATGGTCGGTCGCGGTTTTCGGATCGGCCAGCACCAGCTTGTCATTGAAAATGTTCAGCGTGGTGTTTTCCATCGCGCCGGAATTGACATCGCTGACCGCGACGACGTTAAAGACATTGCCCTGATATTCGCGGCCATAGGCGTCCTCATCCCATTTGAAGGACAGGATCAGCGAATCCATGGCATGGCGGCACTGCTCTTCCTTGCCCGGTTCGGCATAGATGCGCAGCGTCACCTCGCGGCCGGACATGGTGGTAAAACTGTCCTCGATATAGTTCAGGTCGCCGCCGACCAGCGCGAACAGATAGGCCGGTTTCGGCGTCGGATCGTGATAGACGACATAATGCCGGCCATCGCCGGTTTTCCCCTCTTCGACCGGATCGCCATTCGACAGCAGCACCGGCGCGCTGTCCTGATCGCCGGTGACGGTGGTGGTAAAGGTCGCCAGCACATCGGGCCGGTCAGGGTAATAGGTGATATTGCGAAAACCCTGGGATTCACATTGCGTGGTCCAGGTTTTGCCCGAGCGATAGAGCCCCTGCAGGATGGTGTTCTTTTCCGGCTCGATGGTGACCATGGTGCTCAGCTCAAAGCTGTCGGGCACATTGTCGATGGTCAGATCGGTTTCGGAGACGCTGTAGCCTTCTTCGCCCAGAGCGGTGCCATCGACCGCGACACGCTCAAGGTTCAGATTCTCGCCGTCCAGCACCAGCGGCCGGTCGTGATTGCCATTGCGCCGAACCTGCAGCCTAGCCTTGACCTGGGTGATGCCGTCCTTGAGGTCGAAGTCGAGATCGACATGATCGACCCAGAAATCCGGTTCCTTGTAATCCTTCAGATAAATCGGCTGCGGGGCGGCATCGCGCATGCTGGAAAACTCCGTTTTCGGGAATCAAATCTGATCGAGAGCGCGTCACAAAAGCGTAACACTAACAGAAGATCAAGGCCCAAAGGCCGCTTTTTGTAGTTTGAGCGAGAGTAGGGCGTTCGTCGGTGTCGATCAAGCGTCCTGATCAGCCCAAGCGGCGTGCCGTGCGGCAGCGGTGCCGGCACATGCCTGCAAAAACAGGGAAAAACAGCGCCAGGGTATGTGGCAGCGGTATCGCCGGGACGAATACATCGGCCTGTGCGACTGGGAAGAAGCCATCGCTGGCCAAGCTCGCGGATTCCAGAGTCAGGGTGAGGGTACCAGGGCCAAGGCTGTCCGCCAAAACGCTGTGATCAATCGTGATGACGCCTGAGCCGCGAAACCCGCTCAGGCTCTCAGCCAAAACGGTTTGATCATGCACAATACGCCAGCTGACCTCCTCAAACGGGGCTGCGGCGGCGTTGGGCACAATCGCATTGCCCGCCAAATCGGCATCGAACAGCGATGCCGATACGGACAAAAGCCGGGAATCCGCATCAAACAGGGCTGTGAATTCGGTCCCCTCGGCGAGCTGTGTTGCCGTATCGGTATAGGCTATAGGGTTGCCCGCGGACACATCGCCAGTGCCAAGGCCAAAACTATCCGTGCCCGTCAGGCTTAGCGACAGTGCCCCCTGAACATCGCTCAACCCGCCGCCGATCGCGTCAGCCAGCGTCAGCCCTGCCGAAAGGTCAAGCGGCGTTATCTGATCGGCAGCGGTTTGGCCCCCCTTATCCAAAGTACCAAGCCTCAAAACCCCGTCGATCGTCTCATAGGCCTGGCCGAATCGAGCAACGTTCGACGGATCGCCATTACCGGCAAGGTCGGGGTCGGAGATACTGGCCGTCAGCCCACGCACGCCGCCCGCATCCAGAACCGCGTTCGTGCTATCAAGCGTTGCCACCGGGGCTGCATTTTCCGGCAGAAAGGCAACGCGATCAAAGCTTATGCCATCATTCGTCGATGGCTGGGAAAGATCGAATTCGACCCTCTGAATGCCGTCTGTCGGTCGCGTCTGAATTCGGATCAAAGCCCGTTGATCAAGCTGGCTGGAAGAGGTTGTCGTGATAGTGACGCCCGGAAACGCAGCCGTCAGCGCGGCGCTGTCTGAGAGGTTTTGGCCATCAACATCAATGTCATAGCTGGTCGAGCCGAACACATTCATCAAACCAATGGAAAAGGATGTAACGGGCCGCTGAAAATCGAAGCCGAAAGACACTCTTGGTGATCGATCATCTGTTACGCCGGGCGTAATCGCCATCGCGGTTATGCCATCCATGCGCAGAAAGGGTGAGGGCTGTATTTGGCGCCGTAATGTGCTGGTGCCGTTAGGTGCCGTCGGCGCGGTTGCAAGGTCCAAGGCGGCCCCGTCCAGCAACAGACGAAGGCCCGGCATGATTGTTCCATCTTCGAAATTCTCGACGCGATGATCCGGCGTCAGCCCCAAGATTGCGTCATTAGCGAGGATTTCAGCGTCGGGTGTCGCGGCACTTTCAGCGCCGGTTACAAGCACCGGGGCAAAGGCATCGACAGTCTGCCCAGCGGCAGGGCCGGCAACTGCCCACAGCCCTAAAATTAAACCTTTCGGTGTCCGCATCCTGTGCTCCCACACTTCCCTATCTTCTAACCGTATCGCGGCAGGGCCGGACGTTCAAGAAGCAGCAGACAAACCGCCGATAAAATCGCTTTCAATTCATCAATGCAGTTGGGGGCGCTGCTAAAGCGTGAGTTGGACGCGACAGGGGCGCGATTAGAGTTCGAAACAGCCGTCCAACGGGACTGCGCCTCAAACAACCCGGCCACAAAAAAACCCGGCGCGATGACGCCGGGTTTCTCGTCTTTATAGGACCGGCTTCGATCCTTAGCCAAAAGCCTGCAGCCCCGTCTGCGCGCGGCCCAGGATCAGGGCGTGGATGTCGTGGGTGCCTTCATAGGTGTTGACGCTTTCTAGATTCATCATCACCCGCACGATGTCGTATTCATCCGCGATGCCATTGCCGCCATGCATGTCGCGGGCGAGGCGGGCGATATCCAGCGCCTTGCCGCAATTATTGCGCTTGAGCAGGCTGATCATTTCCGGCGCGGCGAGGCCCTGGTCCATCAACCGGCCGAGCCGCAGCACGCTATGCAGGGCCAGCGTGATTTCGGTCTGCATGTCGGCGAGTTTTTTCTGGATCAGCTGGGTCTGGGCCAGCGGCTTGCCGAAAATCGGCCGGTTCAGCGTATATTCCCGCGCCTTGTGCCAGCAGAACTCCGCCGCCCCGACGGTGCCCCAGGCAATGCCGTAGCGGGCGCGGTTCAGGCAGCCAAACGGGCCTTTCAGGCCGCTGATATTCGGCAGCAACCGGCTTTCGGGAACAAAACAATCATCGAGGACGATTTCACCGGTCGGCCCCGCGCGCAGGCTGAACTTGCCCTCGATCTTGGGCGTGCTGAACCCCTTGTCGTCGCGCTCGATGATGAAGCCGCGGATCTTGCCGTCATCGCATTTCGCCCAGACGACCGCCAGATCGGCAATCGGGCTGTTCGAAATCCACATCTTGGCGCCGTTGAGAATGTAACCGCCCTCAACCGATTTGGCGCGGGTTTTCATGCTGCCGGGGTCTGAGCCGGCATCGGGCTCGGTCAGCCCGAAACAGCCGATCCACTCGCCGGTGATCAGCTTGGGCAGGTAGCGCGAGCGCTGTTCCTCATTGCCATAGGCATAGATCGGATAGATCACCAGGCTGGACTGTACGCTCATCGTCGAGCGATAGGCGCTGTCGACACGCTCGACCTCGCGATTGGCGATGCCATAGGCGGTATAGCCCATGCCGGTGCCGCCATAGCCATCGGTGGCGATGCCGAACAGCCCCATTTCGCCCATATCGGCGATGATCGATTTGTCGAAGGTTTCGTTGCGGAACGCCTCTCGGACGCCGGGCATCAGGCGCTGCTCGCTGAATTCGCGGACGCTGTCGCGCAGGATACGCTCCTCATCGGTCAGTTCGAGATCGAACAGCAACGGGTCTTCCCAGGAAAACTCGGACAGTTCCGGGCGCTGTTTCTGGGCGATTTCGGTTTCGACGAGGGTCATCGGGGCGATCCTTTCGCGATAAATTTGCAGCAAAGCGGCCAGAGCACCGCCGCGTCAATGAAGGAAATGGGAGAAATGCGCCAAAATCCAAGCTGTGGCGCATGTGCGCAGTGTATACCCGAACTGCGGCCCGCGCTAACGTCTTTACGTTCACGTTTGATCCGGTCCGCTCCGGAGAACACGCTAAACCAGTTCGGCGTTGATGTGATCCAGGGCCGCTTCGACGAGGCGGGCATCGCGGGTCAGCAGCGGAACCTCGAGCGCCTGGGCGAGGGCGACATAGGCGGCGGCCTGCGGCGTGAACAGCTCACGCAGCGCCCAGATGCGCGGCATCAGCAGATCATGACCATAGCGATCCAGCCGCAGATCGCGCAGATCATCGAGCGCCTGCGCAGCGCGGACCAGGCCGATCTCGCCGTTTTCATGGTAGCTGCGCAGCACCTGCGCGATCTCGATGTCGATGACATGCGGCGCGTGCAGGCTCTGCCCGGCGCCGAACAGGCGCTGATCCACCGCCACAGCCGCCGGGGTCCGCAGCAGGCTTTCGAGCAGAACCGACGCGTCTACAACCAGCACCGGCCGACCACCATCAAAGCTTGCGCTCGGCGCGCACGGCATCGGCGGCGGCGGGCACCGGATCGGTTTTGCGCCGCCCCTCAATGCGTGTGCGCAATTCCTCCAGGCTCGGCTTTTCGGCAAGCAGCGTCAGCTCCTCAAGCAGATAGCTGGACAGCGATTTTCCCGCCAGCGCGGCGCGCGCTTTGAGCCGACGATGCAGATCGTCGGGCACATTGCGAATCTGAACCATGACAGACATGTGAATTCAATAGACACATGCGCATCGCATGTAAAGTGCTTCAGCATGACATTGTGCCCGCGCATCCTCATATCGCGCTCAGAATGATGCTTGGACGGCTGAAAGGTGCCCCATGAAATTGCGCAATATCGCGATTATCGCGCATGTCGATCACGGCAAGACAACATTGGTCGATGTGCTGCTGCGCCAGTCCGGCACGGTCGAGGCGCACCGCGAACTGGCCGAACGCGCCATGGACAGCGGCGATCTGGAACGCGAGCGCGGCATCACGATCCTCGCCAAGGCGACCTCGATCGATTGGGACGATGTCCGCATCAATATCGTCGACACGCCCGGCCACGCCGATTTCGGCGGCGAGGTCGAACGCATTCTGAGCATGGTCGATGGCGCGGTGCTGCTGGTCGACGCTGCGGAGGGGCCGCTGCCGCAGACCAAATTCGTGCTCGGCAAGGCGCTCGCCCGCGGGCTGCGGCCGATTGTTCTCGTTAACAAGGTCGACCGGCCCGATGCGCGCCCCGACGATGTGCTGAACGAAATCTTCGATCTTTTCGTCGCGCTGGAAGCCTCGGAAGAACAGCTCGATTTTCCGGTGCTCTATGCCTCGGGCAAGCAGGGCTGGGCCGCCGACAGCCTGGAGGCCGAACGCACCGATATGCGTCCCTTGCTCGACCTGCTGCTCAAGCATGTGCCGCCGCCCAGCGTTGAGGACGGCCCGTTTCGCATGCTGGCGACGATCCTTGAGGCCGACAATTTCCTCGGCCGTATCCTGACCGGCCGCATCGCCAGCGGGACGATCAAGCAGAACGCCGCCATTCAGGGCCTGCGCCGGGACAACACCCGTATTGAAAGCGGCCGTGCGACCAAGATCCTCGCCTTTCGCGGCCTTGAACGGGTGGCGCTGGACGAAGCGCAGGCGGGCGATATCGTGTCCATTGCCGGCCTGACCGAAACCACGGTGGCCGATACGCTGTGCGACCCGAGCGTCACCGAGGCGATCCCGGCGCAGCCGATCGACCCACCGACCATCACCATGCGCTTTTCGGTCAATGACAGCCCGCTGGCCGGCCGCGAGGGCGACAAGGTAACCAGCCGGGTGATCCGCGACCGGCTGATGAAAGAAGCCGAAAGCAATGTCGCCGTCGAAATCCGCGAGACGGCGGACAAGGACAGTTTCGAGGTCTCCGGCCGCGGCGAATTGCAGCTTGCCGTGCTGATCGAAACCATGCGGCGCGAGGGCTTCGAATTATCGGTCGGGCGGCCGCAGGTGCGCTATCGCGAGGAAGGCGGCCAGCGGCTGGAGCCGATCGAGGAAGTCATCGTCGATGTCGATGAGGAATATTCCGGCGCGGTGGTGCAGAAAATCACCGAGCGCAAGGGCGAGCTGCTGGAAATGAAACCGTCAGGCGGCGGCAAGCAGCGGCTGGTGTTTCATGCCCCCTCGCGCGGGCTGATCGGCTATCACGGCGAATTCCTGACCGATACCCGCGGCACCGGGCTGATGCACCGGTTGTTCCATGATTACGGGCCCTATAAAGGGCCGATTCCCGGCCGCCATAACGGCGTGCTGATCTCGATGGTCGATGGCGAGGCGGTGGCCTATGCGCTGTTCAATCTCGAGGATCGCGGCCCGATGATGATCGAGCCCGGCGCCAAGGTGTATCAGGGCATGCTGATCGGCGAGCATACCCGCGGCACCGATCTGGAGGTCAATGTCCTGAAGGCAAAAAAGCTGTCCAATGTCCGCGCCGCCGGCAAGGATGAAAACATCATCCTGACCCCGCCGATCAAGATGACGCTGGAAAAGGCAATCAGCTATATCGGCGAAGACGAGCTGGTCGAAGTCACCCCGAAATCGATCCGCCTGCGCAAGGCCCTGCTGGACCCGCATGAACGCAAGCGGGCCGAGAAGAAGGCGGCGGCGGACGCTTGAAACGCGCTGAATTCGGCGTTTTTCGGCACAGGTGCAGGCGGCGCGGGCGAGGCCCACAAGCAATAATAGAAATTGAGCACCAGGCTCCCGTGCTTTACGCTGACTGGCAAAGTGGATCGGAGCACTACCGATTTGTTCCCTCCTGACAGCGAGGAAGAGACCGCCATGGCGCAGACAGAAACGAGCCTCAAGGCCATGCGCTTGCCAGTGGTCGCGGGTGTTCTTCTCGCCTTCAGCGTTACCGCGGCGGCGGCGGACGATCCGGTCCGCGCGCTGCTGACGCTTTATGAAGGGGAGTATGAGCGCCTGTCTGACCCGTCAGACCCATCGGCGACGGAGCGCAGCGTCTTTATGACGCTGGTGGATATGCCGAATATCCCGGGGGAGACCCTGTACCTCGAGTGGCGCCGGGGCGGGCCGGACGGGCCGTTGGACGGGCAGCGCATCTGGGCATACGCGACTGTCGGAAACCGCGTCGACATGCGCTTCTATATGCTGTTCGACAAGGCTCAGGCAGCCCTGACGGGCGTGACCGCCCGATCCGACATTGACGCCGAAGCCGTCGCGGCGGTGACGCTGGACGATCTTTACGTCTATGAGGACGATTGCGTGTTTCACTTCACTCGCGAAGGCAACACGCTGTCCGGCGATGTCGGCACCGGCACCTGTGAGATCCATAGCCGGGAGTTCGATACCACGATGCATCCGCAGACATTCATCCGCATGTCGCCGATGACCTTTATCGAGGATTCCGTTTACCGCTACGATCCGGCGGCACCGGACAGCGACCGAACGGGACTCAGGGACCCGCCGCGTCTGCCGCGGGTCGTGTTCCAGGAATATCTCAAGGTCAGTCCATAGCGCCGGCCGGAACCATCGAGGCGCTGCTCGATCCGGCGCGGTAGCGGCCGGCTGTCGACCGCGCCCTTTTGTCCATAAAAGGCGTCAGCATAATTGACAGTCGCGGTTTGCCGGAAGTGACGACCGGCAGAAAGTCTAACCTGGCCCGAAAATTGCTGTGGTTTGGAAGCTTAATCCTTGTTTACCACCCTTACAGTACCCCCATGCCATATAAGAACCTTACCCTCGCCGCCCTGTCCGGCGCCATCCTGATTGCCGCCAGCCCAACCGCAGATGCGCTGATCATCGACAATTTCCGCGCCACCACCGCCAGCCAGGCCGGCGCCAATCAGTTATCGGTGACCGGTTCAGGCGGTCAGGTCGACGGCGCGCTGGTAACAGGCCACGTCATGGAGGTTATCGGCCCCGAGCGCGATACCTATGCCGAGGTATTCAACCCCAATATTTCTGTCGCCAATGACATAAGCCAAAGCTTCAGCCAGCTTGGGGGGAGTCCGACCTGGGAAATCGGCTCGTCCCATCGGACCACCGGGAAAGTCACCATTCAATATGACGGCAGCGACGCTTTCAGCCCGGCGCGCGGCCCCGGCCTGGGCGGTATCGACCTGGCAGCGGCCGGTGATTCCTTTGGCTTCTTCCTGTCAGGCAACGATAATTCGTCCGCTGTGCGGACCCTGGAGATAACGCTGGTCGACGGCGGGGGTCAGGAAGCAGCGGCATCGACCATTCTGCCGTTCCAGTTCACCACCGGAGCAACGGCGATCAATATCGGGTTCGCTGCTTTCGAGGCGAATAATGGTGCCTTTGACATCACGGATATCGAGATTATCGAGGTCAGCATATTGGCTGACAGCCCCAGCAAGTTTTCGACACGGTTCTCGCAGGGCATCTCGATCATCGGCAACGCCTATACGCCGACCAATGTCATTGGCGTGATCCCGGCCCCCGGCCTGTTCGCCGTGCCGGCGCTGGCGTTTGCCGGGCTGATCGCAGCGCGCCGGCGGGGTTTTAGCTAGATTTCCCCAACTGTGAGCGGAGCCATATCGGGGGCTGCGCGTTTATGGGACATTCAGATCATCGCTTCATGGTGAAGCGATTGTGCTAGAGTGTTCGAGATGAGACAGGAAAACGGCAAGACCCTATCTACCGCCACTATGCTGGCGACGGTGGTTTTGCTGTTCGGTGCCAGTGTCTGCTGGGGCATCGATGCGGTGGCCGAAGAGGCCGAAACCCGCGCCGCCCTGATCCTTGATTACACCCCCGGCGCGGTCGGTGACCGGGTTCCCGATCATCGCCGGCTGGATGCACCCACGGCCGGGATCACCGGCCAGAGCGCCGGGCTCGATTATCTGCCGACCGGCAGCGTGCGCGACGGCATCCGGATTGATTTCGGCACCGGCTATATTCCGGCCTATAAGGGGCTGAAGGTGGCGGCGGCAACGGGCACCAAATCACTGGTCCAGTCGCAAGGGTCGACTATGAAACCGCTGCTGCGCATGGGCGCGGCCTATGACATCGAAGTCAACGCGATCCGCGTAAAGCCCAGCATCAATATGGATGTCGTCGGCGGAAAGCGCTCAACCATCTTCGGGCTCGGTTTCAGCCGCAAGTTCTAAAACCGCCCGATTTCCAGTAAGGGAGCGGCATGACGTCTTCTCATGCCACCACCGCCTTTGCTCTTGGCGCGCTCTGTACGGTGAGCGCGGCCGGGGTATTGATCAAGTTCGGCGGGCCGATAACGGTTGCGCTGTATGCGATCACGGCTGTCGCCGTGGCCTTTATGCTGATTGATGCGGGGCGGTTGTTGCCGCGCTGGATCGCCTCACGGGCGGCGTGGTGGCTGATCCTGATCGGCGGCATCGCCGTGGCGGCGTTTGTCTGGCTTTATCCGCTGGCGCAATCGGGCGTGCTGGGCGATGGATCGGATCGCGATGAGGCGCTGGATCAGGCCATTGCCGCGATCCTGCAAAACCGCCCTCCCTATGCCGAGCCGACCTATCTCGGCAATCCGATCACGCCGCTACCCGGCGCCTTCTTGCTTGGCCTGCCGTTTCACCTTCTGGGCGGCGCGGCCTGGCAGAATCCGGCCTGGCTGCTGCTGTTTCTCGTCGCAATCTGGCGCGTCTTGCCGGGCTGGCCGGCGATTGCAGCCGCCGCGCTTCTGGTGGTCGGCCATCCCGGCTTTCTGCGTGATTTCGTGACCGGCGGCGATTATGCGATCAGCACGCTGCTGGTCACGCTGGCCGGCGGCCTGTCGATTATCGCCATTCGTCGCGGCGCAGCGGCGCCCGTGTTGATATCGACCGGCCTTATTCTCGGCATCTGCCTGTGCACCAAACTGCATTTTCTGCTGCTGCTGCTTCCGATCGCCCTGTTTGCCATCCGCAGCGGCGCAGCAAAGCCGGGGCTGACCTGCTGCGCAACGGCGCTGCTGGTCTGGCTCGGACTTACCGTGCCGGTCTATCTCGTTGATCCGTCGGGCTTCACGCCGCTGGCCCTCGCCGCCAATGCTGAAGCAATCCCTTATGGCAGCCTTTTGCTGCCCCTGGGCGGGCTGGTTGCGTCCGCCGCATGTTACCCCCTGCTGACCGAGCCCCGACGTCTGCTGCCGGTTGCCGCCGCCATGATGGCGGTCATCACCCTGCCACCTGTCGCGGCGATCCTGATGATTGATCCGACGGCCGGCCAGGCGGATCTGGAATATCTCTACCCGGTGACGCTGTGGGCCGGTCTGTGGCTGATATTGCGCCGAGATCGCAAGGTCAGCTAACTCTCGGGACACGATTGCGGAGAAGATCATGCCGGATAGCGGACAGGCGCCTGGCAAGCTTGCGGATTTCAAGGCGGCCTTGAGAGCGGCCGCGCAGCGCGCCGGGCTTGATCCGGAGCTGGCGCTGGCGATGATCGGCAGCGCCCCGGCCGATGAAATCGGCGACCGGCAGCCGCAGGAAATCATCGCCTCGCTTCAGGCGCTGATCGCCCTTGCCGGGACGCGACAACCGGGCAAGCCGTCCATTCGCCTGTTCAATCCGGAACCGGCCGCCGACGGCTTCGGCAGCGAGCACTCGGTGTTGCATATCGTCAATGACGACATGCCGTTTCTGGTGGATTCCGTAACCGGAACCCTGAACCGTAACGATATTCGAGTGCATCTGGTCATGCATCCGGTGCTGCCGGCCGAGATCGGCACGGCGCAGAGCCTGATGCATGTGGAGATCGACCGCATCTCGGCCGCCGATGCGATGGAGCTTTTGCAAAACGAGGTGCTGCGCGCCTTGGCCGATGTCCGGGCCGCGGTCGAAGACTGGCAGGCGATGCTGCACCAGGTCGATGCCACCGTCGCCGAAACCAAATCCTCCGCCGTGCCGACAGGCGAGGCCTCCCGGCTGGAAGCCATCGCCTTGCTCAGGCGCCTCAAGGAAGACCTGTTCACCTTTCTCGGCTATCGCGAATACCGCTTGGCAACGCCCTTGCCGGTCGACAATGCGGACAGTGACGACCCGATGCGCCATCTTGAAACCGGCGGGCTGGAGGTGGTCGGCGGCGCCGGCATGGGGGTGCTGCGCGACGACAGCGTGCAGGTCTTTGACGGGCTGCGCCATCTCGACCTTGAAGGCGACGCCGCCCGGCGCTTCGTGACCGCGCCGGACGTCCTGCTGATCGCCAAGAGCAGCAAGGTCAGCACCGTGCACCGGCCGGTCCTGATGGACGCCATCGGCATCCGCCGCTTTGACAGCGATGGCCGGGTCACCGGCATGCGGCTGTTCGTCGGCCTGTTCACCTCCGTCGCCTATCAGCTGACCCCGGATCAGATCCCGTTCCTGCGGCGCAAGGTCGAAACCGTGACGGAACGGGCAAAGCTGCCGGCCAAGGGCCATGCGGGCAAGGCGCTTGTGCATATCCTCAACAGCTATCCCCGCGACGAGTTGTTTCAAATCGAGACCGAAACGCTGTTCCAGCATTGCATCGGTATTCTGCATTTGCAGGAACGGCAGAGAACCGCGGTATTTCTGCGCCACGACCCGCTCGACCGCTTTGTCAGCGCCCTCGTTTTCGTACCGCGCGAAGGATACGATTCCGCGGTAAGGCAGCGCGTGCAGCGGGCGCTCGAGGAGGGGCTCAACGGCCGTTGCTCCGCTTATTACACGACCCTCGACGACAGCCCGCTGGCGCGCGTGCTTTATGTCCTGCGCACCGCCCGGCCATATCAGCCGAAGCTGACGGGCCGTGCGCTGACGGACCATATTGCCGATGCCGCAAGGGCCTGGAGAGACCGCCTGCAGGAAGCACTGATCGCGCGCCATGGCGAGGAGGAGGGGCTGCGCCTGTTTCATCGCCACCGCGATGCCTTCCCGGCAAGCTATCAGGAGCGGTTCACGGCCGCCGAAGCCTGCGGCGATATCGACCGCATTGCCGAGGCCGGCGAAACCGGTGTTCTGGGCATTATGCTCTACCGGCGCGACGGGGCGCCGGCAGACGAGGTCAGGCTCAAGCTTTTCAGCCCTGATGGCCAAATCCGGCTGTCCTCGATCATGCCCATCCTCAGTTCTTTCGGCATGGATGTGTATGCCGAGATGCCGATGGCGATCGATCTGCGCACCCGCCACGGCACAATCTGGGTACACGACCTGGAGGCCGATCTGCCGGCGCTGAACCGGGCCGATTTCATCGACACCAAGGCGCTGTTTGAAGATGCCTTGTTCCGCGCCTGGCACAGCAGCATCGATGTCGACGGCCTCAACCGGCTGATTGTCGCCGCGGGGCTCGACTGGCGCCGCATCGTTCTGGTCCGCGCCTATGTGCGCTTTCTCAAACAGGCGCGCTTTCCCTTCGATCAGGAGGTGATAGAAAGCGCGTTGGCCGCCTATCCCGATATCGTCGCCGACGCGGTCCGTCTGTTCTACGCGCTGTTCTCGCCCGAACCGCAAACACACGACATAACGGACATAGAAAGCGCGCTGGACAGGGCGCTCGACGCCATCCCCAATCTCGATGACGACCGGATCCTGAGGGCGCTGGTCACATTGATCCGGCACACGCTGCGGACGAATTATTTCCAGCTCGACGAGCAGGGCGAGGCCAAAGATTATCTCTCGCTGAAATTCGACAGCAGGGCGCTGGGCGATATTCTGCCCGCGCCGCGCCCCCATAAGGAGATTTTCGTCTTCAGCCCGCGCATGGAGGGGATCCATCTGCGCGGCGGTCCGATCGCCCGCGGCGGCATTCGCTGGTCCGATCGGCATCAGGATTTCCGCACCGAAATCCTCGATCTGATGAAGGCGCAAATGGTGAAAAACGCGGTGATCGTACCGGTCGGCGCGAAAGGCGGCTTTGTCCTCAAACAGCCGCCCGCAGATCGTGAGGCGCTGCGCGACGAAGCCGTCGACTGCTACAAATTGCTGATCCGCGGCCTGCTCGACATCACCGACAATGTCACCGGCAGAGGCGCTGAACAAAAGGTCATGAGGCCGGAACGCGTGATCGCCCGCGACGGCGACGACCCATATCTCGTCGTCGCCGCCGACAAGGGCACGGCGAGCTTTTCCGATATCGCGAACGGGCTGTCCGCGGATTACGGCTTCTGGGCCGGGGACGCCTTCGCCTCGGGCGGGTCGGCCGGCTATGACCACAAGGCGATGGGGATCACCGCGCGCGGCGCGTGGGAAAGCGTCAAGCGGCATTTCCGCGAACTCGGCACCGACACGCAATCCGAGCCTTTCACCGTCATCGGCGTCGGCGACATGTCGGGCGATGTCTTCGGCAACGGCATGCTGTTGTCGCGCTTTATCCGGCTGCAGGGGGCGTTCAATCACCTGCATATCTTCTGCGATCCCGACCCGGATATCGACGCAAGCTATGCCGAGCGCGAGCGACTTTTTGGCCTCGGCCGCGGCAGTTGGGACGGCTATGACGAAACGCTGCTGTCGCCGGGCGGCCGCATCTATAGCCGTGCCGATAAGAGCCTGAAACTGACGCCGGAAATCCGCGCCTGGCTGGCCATCGACAGCGACGAGATCAGCCCTGACGGCCTGATCCGGGTGATGCTCGGCACCCCGGTCGACCTGCTGTGGTTCGGCGGCATCGGCACCTATGTCAAGGCGCGCAGCGAAAGCGATGCCGATGTGCTGGACAAGGCCAATGACGCGCTGCGTCTGAACGCCATCGAGATCGGCGCGCGGGTCATCGGCGAGGGCGCCAATCTGGGCGTCACCCAGGCGGGCCGCATCGAATTCGCCCTGCATGGCGGCAAGATCAACACCGATTTCATCGACAATTCGGCCGGCGTCGACAGCTCGGACCATGAGGTCAACATCAAAATCCTTCTGAGCGCCGCGATTGCCGACGGCGCCCTGGCCGAAGGCGACCGCAACGCGCTGCTCGAAGACATGACCGAAGATGTCGCGGGGCTGGTCTTGCGCCATAATTATGAACAGACCCAAGCCCTGAGCATCATGGAACGGATGGGCACCGGGGCGCTCGAGGGACAGGCACGCCTTATCCGCACGCTGGAACAGGCGGGCCGGATCGACCGGACACTGGATGTTCTGCCGAGCGATGACGATCTGCGTCAGCGCCTGAGCAGCGGTAAGCCGCTGACCCGACCCGAGCTGTCGACGCTCCTTACCCAGGCCAAGAACCATGCCTTCGATGCGCTCATCGGCGGCGATCTGCCGGATGCGGAATCATTGCACGATCAGCTAGTCGATTACTTCCCGCCGCAATTGCGCGACCGGTTCCGAAAGCAGATGCCGGACCATCAGCTGCGGCGTGAAATCATCGCCACCCGCACCGCCAATCAGCTGATGGACCGGGTCCGCCCGACATTCGTGCTTGAGACGCTCGAGCGGACCGGCGCCGATATGGCGAACTTTGCCCGCGCCTTTTTTGTCATTCGCAAGGTATTCGATCTCCCTCGGCTTTGGGCGGGTATTGAAGCGCTCGACAATGAAATACCGGCCGCCTTGCAGCTTGATATGTTCGTGCTGTGCGGTGAGTTGCTGGAGCGGCTGATTCCCTGGTTGCTGCTCTCGCCGATCCAGCCCTTGCGCATGGATATTGCGATCGAACGCTATGGCCCGGGCACCACGGCGCTGATCGAGCGGCTTGACGGTTTGCTGCCGGAAAGACGCCAGGCGGCGATGCGTACTCAAATCGACGCGCTCGTCGAACGCGGCATTCCAGCGGATCTCGCCGCCGATCTGGCGCGGCTGAGACCGCTTTTCGGCGCTCTCGACATCGTCGATATCAGCGATGCCTGCGGTGCCGATCTGGACGACGCAGCGCGCGGCTATTTTGCAATCGGCGAGCGCTTCGGCCTCGCGCCTCTGCGCCAGCAGATCAGGGATTTCGATTTCGCCAGCTATTGGGACCGTGCCGCTGCCGCCGCCCTTGTCGAAGACATGTATCTGCATCAGGCGGCGCTGGCCCGGCACATTCTGAGCCAGACGGAAGGGCCCGATATCATGGCCAGGGTCGATTACTGGATGGCGCGCCACGGCGCCGGCATCGCACGGCTCGAAAGCCTGCTGCGCGAGGTCGAAAGCGGCCGCGCGGGCAAGCTTTCAGTGCTGACCCTGGTCAATCGCCAATTGCAAATGCTTGTCACCGGGTAACTCGCTCGCGCTAAATCGACGCCGGCCCGCAAAAACTTAAGGCCGCTTTAAGGATCCTGCACCGATGCTGACTGCGGGCAAATTGGACGAAAGGGCGATCCGTGCGGCGCGTGCTCTATTCCGCTGTTTTTCTGCTGGCCGGCATGACCGCGCCAGCCTTCGGCGCGGCCATCGTAACGGTCGCGGAATCCGTCACCATCACCGATTACTGCGATACGATCGTTCCGGCGCCCTGCCCCGGCGATCCCAACAGCGACACCAACAGCTTTACCGTCAGCTTCAGCAATCTGCCGCGCATGGTTACCGAGGACGGCTTTTCGCTGACGGTGTCCGGTGTCGGCGATCACGATACCGAAATGGGTGCCGAGGAAGAGTGGATCGCCCTGTCACTGGACGACAGCGTCAGTCTCGGGACGATCCTCGACCGCAATGCCGACAATGATCTGTTCGACAATCGCGGTTTCCGCAGCGCGTCCTTCTGCTGCAATATCGACGGCGCACTCGATAACGATCTGTTCGAGATGACGGCGCCGCTTGAGTCCAGCCTGATTGAGCCGTTATTGGCAGACGGGGTGTTGACGATCCGGATCACCTTCGGCAGCGGCGTCGACAACCCCGGCGGCTATACCGAATTGCTATCCTTCGCGCTGTCCTATGATA
Organism: uncultured Rhodospirillales bacterium; assembly: GCA_964598335.1. Classification (GTDB taxonomy): domain Bacteria; phylum Pseudomonadota; class Alphaproteobacteria; order CAZRBL01; family CAZRBL01; genus CAZRBL01. The sequence continues at coordinate 13,123 of CAZRBL010000025.1, read as the reverse complement.
CGCCGCTGGTCGTGCCCGCGCCGGCGGCTTTCGCGCTGATGCTGATCGGCATGACGACGCTGGCGGGATCGCGCCGACAGCGCTAAGAACAGCGCCATGACCTCATGGCCCGATATCCCCTATCCTCGGTGGCAGGCGACCGGCAACAGCCTGCACATGTTCAGCCAGATCGTCGGCAAATTCCGGCTGGCGCACAGCCCCTGGCTGAACCATTCCTGGCACGCCACGCTCTATGTCACTGCGCGAGGCCTGACCACGGGCCCCATCCCGGGGCCGACAGCGACCTATGAGGTGGTTTTCGACTTCATCGAGCATCGATTGGTGCTGCTGTCGAGCGATGGGCGTCGCGAAGGCTTTGCGCTTGAACCGATGTCGGTTGCCGATTTCCACGCCCGCTTCATCGCGGCACTCGACGCGCTCGGCGCACCCTCCGTTTTCCACCATTTCCCCAATGAGGTGCCCGACCCGGTGCCCTTTGCCCGGCAGACCGACCCCGGCGCCTATGATCCGGCGGCGGCGCAGGATTTCTGGCGCGCGCTGCTCGCCATCGAGCAGGTCTTTACCCGTTTTCGCAGCGGCTTTCTCGGCAAGGTCAGCCCGGCGCATCTGTTCTGGGGCAGTTTCGATTTTGCCGTTACCCGCTTTTCCGGCCGCACCGCGCCGCTGCATCCCGGCGGCTTTCCGGCGCTGCCCGATGCGGTAACGCGCGAGGCCTATTCGCATGAGGTCAGCTCCGCCGGTTTCTGGCCCGGGGGCGGCGGCATCGATGAGCCGAGCTTCTATTGCTATGCCTATCCGGTACCGGATGGTTTCGGCGCGGCCGCGGTGACGCCCGACGCGGCCTATTACAGCGAAGCGCTGGGCGAATTCGTCCTGCCCTATGATGCCGTGCGGACCGCTGCGGATCCCGAAGCCACCCTGTTCGGCTTCCTGCAAACCACCTATGAAGCCGCCGCCGATCTCGCCGCCTGGGACCGTAATGCGCTCGAATGCCCCTATGGCGTCCCGCTCTTGCCCAGGCCGGTAGCCTGAAAGCCGCCTGACCCGCGATTGCGAGCAGCGGCCTAGACGCGGCGGTGACACGGCAATCCAGAGCCATCTGGCTCAGTGTCCTGGATAGCCGCGCTCCCTTCGGTCGCTCGCAATGACAACAAGGGAATTGGTCGCTCGTCATGACGGGAAAGGCAGGCCCGCTCGATAATTTCCGGCCGCCCTCGATTGACCGATCGGCATCTAGTTCGTATGCATTGCCAGCCTCCCAACAGGGGTTGGGGCAGGCGGAAACGACACCCGGATGTGGTGGGAATGATGAGGAGGGTCATGCTCTTGCGAAGCTCTATGCGCGACGCGCTTTTTACTGTTTTTGTCAGTGTTGTGTTGACTGCCGGCCTGGCTGCCGGACCGGCCGCGGCAACCTCGTTCAATATCGATTTCGGTTCCGAATTCGGCACCCTGCCGAACACTGATCCGGCAAGCAGCAGCCAGACAGGATTCTGGAATGAGGTGAATACGCCCAGCGCGATGTTGCGCGACCTTTCTGGTAATGTGACCGGCGTTACGGTCGCCATTACCGCGGACAATATCGACACCTTCTGGCCGGACAACCAGCCGCGCGCGCTCCAAGCTGATTTTTTCAGCAGCAATGTGGGCAATGCCTGGACCGTATCGATAGCGGGGCTGAGCAACGGTGTTTACGATCTGGTCTTCTATGCGCCGGACGGCCCGTTCGACAACGGCACCGGCATCATCGATGCCAATGGATCGCGGATTTCCAACAACCTTAACGGCAGCGCACTGCTTGCAGATGCCGTCGTCACCAATGGTAATCTGTTCATCCAATCGATCCCGCAACCCGTCAACGACAGCTTTCAGCATGTCGGCGAGCGCGGGCTTTCCGGGCTTCAGATTATCCAGACTTCGGCGACGGTCTCGGCACAGGGCAATAGTGACGTGCCGGGACCGGCGAGCTTGGCGACCCTGCTTGGCGGGTTGGCCCTGCTGTGGGGGGTGCGTCAGTCGAGCGCTTGCATGAACGCCTCGATCAGCGCCGGGTCCTTGTAGCCCGGGCGGGTTTCGACGCCGGAGGCGACGTCGACCGCGGTGGCGCCGGTGATGCGGACGGCCTCGGCGACATTGTCCGGGGTCAGGCCACCGGCCAGCATCCAGGGCATACCGATCTCACTCCCGGCTAGCAGGGACCAGTCGAAAGCCAGCGCATTGCCGCCGGGGAGGGTGGCGACGCCCTGGGGCGGTTTGGCATCGAGCAGCAGCATGTCGGCGCTGCCCTCATAGCGGCCGAGAGCCTCAAGGTCGGCGGCTTCACGCACCCCGATCGACTTGATCACCGGCAGCGGATACATCGCCTTGATCGCGGCGATGCGCTCGGGCGTTTCGGCGCCGTGCAATTGCAGCATATCCAGCGGCACCTGCCCAAGCACCCGTTCGAGCAATTCGTCATCGGGATCGACGAAAAGACCGACGCTGCGCAGCCCGGTCGGGATCGTCTTGGCAAGCTCCCAGCCCAGCGTCGGATCGACCGAACGCGGCGATGGGGCATAAAAATTCAGCCCGATATAGCGCGCGCCATGCTGCGCCGCGGCCGCAATGGCCTGGGGCGTCCGCACACCGCAAATCTTGACTGCTGTCATGATCGTTTTTTGACAGGCCTGCCGCCCCGGCACCCCCGCCCCGCCTCCCCTGCAAGGATATTTTCCTAGGGAGGCGGGGCGGGGGTGCCGGGGCGGCGAACCCTAACCCTTCATCTCATCCTTGATCGCCGCGGCCGCCGCAGCCGGATTATCGGCCTGCGTAATCGGCCGGCCGACGACCAGGACATCGGCGCCGTCCGCAACGGCCTGTTTCGGCGATGCGGCACGTTTCTGATCCTGTACCGCCGCGCCAGAGGGCCGAATGCCCGGCGTGACCAGCGTGACGTTATCTCCGACCACATGACGTAGGGCGCCGACTTCTTCAGGCGAGCAGACAACGCCGTCAATGCCGCAGGACACCGCCATCCGCGCAAGGCGCAGGACCTGCCCGCGTAGATCGGCATGCATGCCGATAGCAGTCAAATCATCAGGATCGAGGCTGGTCAGAATGGTCACAGCCAGAAGTTTCGGCGGCCGGTCCAGGGCCGCCGCCGCCGCGACCGCTGCCCGCAACATCGGGGCACCGCCGCCGGCATGCACCGTCAGCATTGCCGGGCCGCTGATAGCCGCCGCCCGAACGGCGGCGGCCACGGTATTCGGAATATCGTGCAGTTTAAGATCGAGGAACAGCGGGAGCTCGCTATCTCCCAGCACATGCTTCACGCCTTCGGGCCCATGCGCGCAAAAGAATTCCAGCCCGAGCTTGATACCGTCGATATGCGCTGCGAGATCGCCGACCAGGCGCCGCGCCGCATCGAGATCAGCCGTGTCGACGGCGCAGTAAAGCTGCGCGGCTGTACCGCTCATGATGCGGCGATGCGCTTGGCACCCCGCTCATCCTCGGCCGGCGGCAGGCGTCCTTCAAGGGAGGTCTCAAATCGCTCCAGCCTGGCTTCGGCCTGATCGGCACGGGCTTCCTCGCGCAGCACGCTCTCCTTGAGCTTCCGCGCGATCCGGGTCTCTTCTCTCACCCGTTTGCGCAGCTTGTTATCGGCGACCCAGACGGCGACGCCGCCCCAGAGAAAGCCGAATATCATGGCGCCGAGGACCAGCACGAAGAGCGGCATGTCCCAGAGGAAGGGCAGCGGAAACAGGGAAATCGTCACGATCTCGCGGTTGGAAACCGCGAAGAGGATGATGCACAGAGCGAAAGGAATGGCGAAGAGCCAGGAAAAGAGAAATTTCATGGCGTGCCTGCCCGCACCTTAGGCGTCGCCGTTTATGGTCTCGCGCAGTTGCTTCCCGGTTTTGAAGAACGGGACATATTTATCCTCGACCTTGACCGCGTCGCCGGTACGCGGGTTCCGGCCGGTGCGCGCCTCGCGGTGCTTGACCGAAAACGCCCCGAAACCACGCAGCTCGACACGGTCACCCCGTGCCAGCGCCTCGGAAATCTCGTCAAAGATCGAGGTCACGATACGCTCGACATCGCGCTGGTAGAGATGCGGATTGCGCTCTGCGATCCGCAGGATCAATTCTGATTTGGTCATTGGCACCTGCCTGCCTGTTCAACCGGGCCAAGGTGCCAAGACGGGACAGCATGCGTCAAGCGCGGAAACGCTTGACGCCAAAAGGAAGTCTGGCGTGAGCAACTTCATTCTGATGCGGTCCGCCCCGCCTCGCCCGGGTGGTATCCCGGCACGGGGGTCGGGGCGGGATACCACCCGGGCGAGGCGGGGCGGAAACGGCGCAAGAAAAATCAGCTCTCTTCGCCGTCGCCTTTTTCTTTCTTTTCCAGCGCCGCGCCGAGAATATCGCCCAGAGAAGCCCCGCTTTCGGCTGAACCGAAATCGGCCATAGCCTTTTTCTCTTCATCGATCTCGCGCTGCTTGATCGACAGGCTCAGCTTGCGGGCAGAACGATCCACGGTCGTCACCTTGGCATCGATCCGTTCACCGACGGCAAAGCGGTCAGGGCGCTGTTCGGACCGGTCACGCGACAGATCGGAACGCCGGATAAAGCCGGTCGCCCCGTCGCCCACCTTCACCTCGATGCCGCCATCGGTGATTTCGGTGACTTCGCAGGTGACGATATCGCCCTTCTTCACGCCGCCGATGGCTTCCTCGAACGGGTCGCCGGCGAGTTGCTTGATGCCGAGGCTGATCCGCTCTTTCTCGATATCGACTTCAAGGACCTTGACCTTGACCGTCTGGCCCTTGTCGAATTCCTGAATCGCGTCTTCGCCGGATTTGTCCCAGGACAGATCGGAGAGGTGGACCATGCCGTCAATATCGCCCGGCAGGCCGAGGAACAGGCCGAATTCGGTGGTATTGCGGACCTCGCCTTCAAGCTCGGTGCCGGCCGGATAATTGGCCGCGAACTCTTCCCAGGGATTGGGCATGGTCTGCTTCAGGCCGAGGCTGATGCGGCGCTTGGCCGGATCCACCTCAAGGATCACGACATCGACCTCCTGGCTGGTCGAAACGATCTTGCCCGGATGCACGTTTTTCTTGGTCCAGCTCATCTCGGAGACGTGGACCAGACCTTCGATGCCCGGCTCCAATTCGACGAAAGCGCCGTAATCGGTGATATTGGTCACGCGGCCCGACAGGCGGGCGCCGACCGGGTATTTCGCCTCGACGCCTTCCCAGGGATCGGTCATCAGCTGCTTCATGCCCAGGCTGATGCGCTGGGTTTCGGAATTGAAGCGAATGACCTGAACCTCAACCGACTGACCGATGGTCAAGGCCTCGGACGGATGGTTGATGCGGCGCCAGGCGATATCGGTGACATGCAGCAGGCCGTCGACACCGCCGAGATCGACGAAGGCGCCGTAATCGGTGATGTTCTTGACCACGCCTTGCAGGACCTGACCTTCTTTCAGGTTCTCGATCAGCTCGTTGCGGGCTTCGGCGCGGCTTTCTTCCAGAACGGCGCGGCGCGAGACCACGATATTGCCGCGGCTGCGGTCCATTTTCAGGATCTGGAAAGGCTGCGGCGTACCCATCAGCGGGCTGACATCGCGCACCGGGCGGATATCGACCTGGCTGCCGGGCAGAAAGGCCACGGCGCCGTCAAGATCGACGGTAAAGCCGCCCTTCACACGGCCGAAAATCGTGCCGGTGACGCGTTGATTGTCATTGTACTGCTTTTCAAGCTGTATCCAGGCTTCCTCGCGACGCGCCTTTTCGCGGCTCAGCATCGCTTCGCCATTGCGGTCTTCCAGCCGCTCGACAAAAACTTCGACTTCGTCGCCGACGGTCAGTTCGGGCTCTTCACCCGGGCTGACAAATTCCTTTAGCGGCACCCGTCCTTCGGATTTCAGACCGACATCGATCAGTGCCATGTCATTGTCGATGCCGACAATGACGCCTTTTACAACAGTACCTTCAAATGCAGATTGTTCGCCGAGACTGGCGTCCAGCATATCGGCGAAGCTTTCGCCGCCCATGGCCTTGCTGAAATCCGCGCTGTCGGCGGTCGAGGCCGAGAGTGATTGTGCCATTCAAATCCTCATCAAAAGGCGGCTGCGCAGATGACGGCTATGGCACTTCTACATACCGAATACCCGCAGCGACCGCTCCGTCTCAAAAATTGCCGGTCAGCATGTTGAAGCGTTAACGGGTGCGCCTGGTTTCGACATAATCGATTCCGGCACGCAACACGGCCTCTGGGCTGAGCGACGTCGTATCAAGAACAAAAGCGCCATCAGCCGGCGTGAGAGGGGATACCTCACGCTGGCTATCGCGCTCATCTCTATCCTTGAGGTCCCGCAGGACTGACTCATACTTAGCGGCCTGCCCGGCATTTTGCAACTCTTTCAGCCGCCGCCCGGCACGCACGTCGACATCGGCCTTGACGAAAAACTTGGCCGGCGCGTCCGGGCAGATCACCGTCCCGATATCGCGCCCGTCCAGCACAACCCCCGCCGCGCCGCCCGGCGGATTCGACGCGAAGCGCCGCTGCAGATCCAGGAGCGCCCGCCTTACCCTCGGCACCGCGCTGACCTGCGAGGCAGCCATCGCGGTTGCCTCATCGCGCAGCGCCGGATCGGAAAGCAGCGTCGAATCGCCTGCCTCGATCATTGTCGCCAGCCGTTCGGCCTCGCGCGTCGCCATGTCTGCGTCGGCGGGGTCGCCTTCTGCCCGGAGCACCAGCAGCCCGACGCCGCGATACAGCGCGCCCGTATCAAGGTGGGGAAAACCGTAATGCCGCGCCAGGCCCTTGGCCAGCGTCCCCTTGCCGCTGGCGGCAGGGCCGTCGACGGCAATGATAAAGGGTGGTGCATAAGAAGTCATGGCGTGAGCCCTTATCGCTTTTTATCGGATAGCAGAATCGGCTAGTGTTGCTGCATGAGTAAAGGCCCCGGAATCGATCCCTTCAATGATGAGGCAGATGTCTATTTCGACCGCTATCGCAGCGCCGATCCCGCGTCGGTCCACGCCGATCTGATCCCTCATCTGCCCAAACAACCCGCCAAGGTTCTGGATGTCGGCGCCGGTATGCTGCGCGATGCGGCGTGGCTCGCGGATTTGGGGCATGAGGTCACCGCCGCCGAACCGGCCGGCGAATTGATGGCACTGGGCCGTCAATACTATGCCGACAAGAAGATAAACTGCGTCGAGGACAGCCTGCCCGACCTTTCGGCGGTCAGGGCGCGCAATGAGCGCTATGATCTGATCGTGGTCGGTGCGGTGTGGATGTTCATTCCGCCTGAACAGCGCGCGGAGAGCATGCAGACCCTGCGCGATCTGATGGCCCCCGGCGGCCGCCTTCTATGTCAATTGGCGCGGCGCCGATCCGGCACGCGGTATGCACCCGGTCGAAAATGACGAGATCGTCGCGCTTGCCGGCGCCGGCGTAAAAACCCTCGCCGACGGGTCCTCCGACGACACGCTGAACCGCAACGATGTCAGCTGGAAGTCGATCGTCCTGGCCGACGAGCGCCCCCCGGAAGGCCGCAATGTCTTCGCGGCACCGCAACCCGCCGGAAAATCGCCTCGCACACCGATGGACGGGCCGGGCCTCTAGGTCACTCCGGTCCACCCCGGCACCCCCGCCCCGCCTTCCCCGACAGGATACTTGCAGGGGAAGGCGGGGCGGGGGTGCCGGGGTGGACCGGACCAAAATCAAACGAAAAAGCGCTAGCTGCCGGGCTCCAGCCGCTCGATCCAGGCGCGAGCCTGATCGCGCAGGGCCGGGATTCGACCCGCGGCGCGGAAGGCCGTCAGAGCCGCCGCCTCACGACCGGCGCGCGCCAGAGCGACGCCCCGCCACAGTGTGATTTCGCCGCTATTGGCAAGGTCGCCGCGCTCGAGCGCCTCGGCGTAGGCCGCGGCAGCTTCGCCGAATGCCTCGCGCCGCATCTGCAGATGTCCCAATCGGGCATAAAGTTCGCCCTCTTCAGCGGTCTGCGCCGCGCGCTCCAGCGGCGCCACCGCCCGGTCGAGTTCACGCGCCATTTCCCAGGCACTCGCCAACAGATCAAGCGTCATCGGCTCCGCTGCGACCGCCCGCGAATCGAGACCGCCGTCGAGGATGCGGGCGCCGAAATAGGGGTCGGCGGCCTGTAAGTGGAGCTGCGCAAGAAAAACATACTGACTGCCCTGATCGATCAGACCCTTGCCGTGCATCATCTGCATCACCGCGAGGGCGCGATCGAGCCTATCGACCTCGAAATAGGCCGAGGCGAGATATAGCCAGAGCTGTTTTGCCCGCGGATACAGCGCCAGCCCGTCCAGCGCCACCGGAATGGCCTCCGCGGGACGCTCACGCAGCAGGTAAAGCGAGGCGAGAAATTCGAGCCAGCTTTGCTGCGGTGCCGGATCGGCGGCGATCGCCCCCGCGGCGATTTCGATGGCGCCGTCAAAATCATCGGTCTGGGCCAGCGCCTGGGCATAGGTCATCATTTCCTGCGGCTCAGGGTCGGTCGCTTCGGCATACCAGGCCGCCAGCCGCGCCACGCCCTCCTCGATCCGATCGGTGGCGAGATAGAGCTGGCCGATGATCAGCCGCAGGTCGTTCTGCGCGCGCTCCTCCAGACCGTCAGCCGCCAGCGCCGCTTCAAAGGCTGAAATGGCGGCCGGATAATTGTCCCGTTCGGCCTCGAGATAGCCGCGGGTGCGCTGGACGATTGCCAGCTCGAAACTGGCAAGATTGCGTTCCAGAAGCCGCTCGAGAATACGCTCGGCACGATCGTAATCGCGCTCGGCGATGGCCTCTTGGACGGTTTCCAGTGAGCCGTGAATCTGCCGCGACAAAAGCTGGGCAGAGGCCGGAGCGGAAAGCGTCAGGACAAGCAGAAGGATCAGCAAGCGCAACACGAATCTGCCGTCATCGCGAGAAGCGTCGCGGACGCGGCGATCCGATGATGGTGCCAGGCCAAAGGGGAGCCGGAATGCCGCGGGCGCCCTGGCGGCTCGCCATGACGGCTCAACCATCATTGCCGGCCCCGCCCTGATACTGCTCATCCTTGGGCAATTCGAATTTCAGATTGGCATAGACATTGCGCCGCGGCTGCGCTTCGCCGTTCACCATGCGGGGTCGGTAGCGCCATTTCTGCACCGCGTTGATGACATAGCTGTCGAACATGCCCGGCGGGTCAGAGCGCACCACACGGATGTTTTCGACCGAACCGTCGGCGCCGATATCGAACTCGACGGTCACCTCGCCCTCAATGCCGCGGCGACGGGCGCTGAGCGGGTAGATCGGCGCGATCCGCGACAGCGGCACCGCCCCACCGGTCGCGCCGCCCGACAGTGACGGACCGCCGGCAAGGGTTTCGCCAAGCCGCGGGCCGAACCCTGCCGACAGTCCCGCCCCCGGACGGCCGCTGTCGAAGAAACTCGGGCGCATCACCGTCGGCGGTGCCTGATTGGCACTGACCGCAATCTGTTCGGCATCGAGCGCACTTGCCGCCGCCTGCTGCAGATCAGGTTCGTCGGGCAGGCTGCGTTCGCGGGTCCGGATATCGGCTTCGCGCTGGCTGGGGCGCGCAAGGTAATCAAGCGAGAGCGGCTTGATGTCCTCGCCCAGGGTCGAGGCCGAGCGGTTGACCAGCACCATCATCAGCCCGACCAGCGACAGCGTCACGGCGAGCCCGAGCGCACAGGCAGCGAGGGTTCGGCCGCCCTGACGAAGCATTATGCGTGCCTTTCCTCGGCAAGTTTCTTGGCCAGCGACGCCTGCGCCCGGGCCGCGCGACCGGGGAGCCAGGTCGACAAGGCGAGGCCGGAAAGCGCCGCCACCATGCCGGCCATGGTCGTGATCGTCGCCTTGCTGATACCGGCCGCCATAAAGCGCGGATTGCTGTTGCCCGCCGCGGCCATCACCTCGAAAACCTCGATCATCCCGAGCACCGTGCCGAGCAGGCCGAGCAGCGGGCAGATACGAACCAGATTGCCGATCATCTGATGATGACGGGTAACCCGCAGCCGATGTTCGGAAAGCAGGCGACGCCGCATACTCTCCCGATACCAGCCGGCCAGATCGGTTCGGCTTCGCCAGGCTGACAATCTCGCGGCCGCATCGCGCGGTTCTTCAAGCCAGAAATACAGTGCCCGCGCGCTGATCAGCACCCACATCAACAAGGTGCACAGCACAATTGCCGTCAATGCGGGGCCACCGCGTTCGAGGAAGGCGATCAGCTCATACCAGAGGTCGATCATCGCCCTGCCTGGCGCCGTGCCTGCTCGGCCACCAGCCCGGCCGCCTGTTCCTCTAGTATTTCGACCAGCGCCTCGCTGCGGCTGCGCGCCAGCGAGTGCAGCAGCAAAAGCGGGATCGCCGTGCACAGCCCCATCGCCGTGGTCATCAGCGCGCTGGAAATGCCGCCGGCCATCAATTGCGGATCGCCGCTGCCGAACAAGCTCATCGCCTCAAAGGTGGCGATCATGCCGGTAACGGTGCCCAGCAGGCCAAGCAGCGGCGCCGCCGAGAACAGCACCCGGACGGTTTTCAGCCCGCGTTCGAGACGCGGCGTCTCGCGCATGATGGCCTCGTCGAGTTCACGCTCCAGCACCTCGACCGGTGCGTCCTTGTGCTCCGGATAAACCGCCAGCACACGGCCCAGTGGGTTGTCGCGCCTGGGGGTATCGCTGTGCAATTGCCGCTCGGTCCGCCAGCCGGTCCATATCAGCAATGCCAGCCGCCACAGCACCAGCAGCAATCCGACAAGGGCGACACCGATGATCACCGTGCCGATCAGCCCGGCCTGATCGATCCGCTCAACCAGCCGACGGGATTGAATTACCCGCGCCAGAATCGCCCCGCGGGACGGATCGTACACCGCCGGCGCAAAACCGTCCTCGGTCGCGAGAAAATCGGCGGCGGCATCGGTAAAGCGCGCCGTCGGTTGCCGTGAATGGCGCAGAAAAGCGCCCTCGGCCGTGAGATAATCAAGGAAATCACCACCCTCGGCCAACGCCGTAAACGGTCCGATGCGGGTGACGGTCGCCATCCGCCGCTCGCCCTCGGGCGTGATGATCGGCGCCTCGAAACGGACGGTCCGGCCGAGTTCCACGGTTTCGCGCTGATATTCAAACCAGAGTCGCTCGATCTGCTCGATGCTCGGCACCGTGTCGCTGCTCGCCATGCGGCTGAGCGGCGCGCCGCGGCCGGGCAATTGCGCCGCCGTCATCGACAGGTCGATGGCGTTTTTCAGCTCACCGGCCGCCTGGCGTACGGTCTGGAACAGCTCGCCGAACGCACCGGCGCGCTGGCGCAGCAGCTCTTCCTGATTGGCCAGTTCGACCTCGTTCTCATTGAAGCGCTGCTCGACCGCCTCGGCTTGCGCCTCAAGCGCCGCCAGGCGCGCGCGCGCCTCGGCGACCATCGCCTGCTGGTCGTCCCGGGCGGACAGGAACCGGTCAAGGCGTTCCTGATTGATCTGCTGTTCCTGCAGGCGGTCACGCTGCAGCTGTTCGAGCAGGTCGCGAATGGTCGCCTGCCCTTCTGTCTGTGCCGCGGCGGGCGCGGCGGCCATGAGACCAACCATCATTGCCAGGAGCCACAGGCGATGCGGCAATCCGGAAATCGCGCGGCGCGACAGGATTCCCGGACCGCCGCGCCTGCCGGCGCCGGCGCGCAATGACGAGAAAAGGTCGATCATCCCTGGTCTCCCGTCAGCGGCAGATCAGGAATCGCCGGGCCGGTTTCCGCGGCCGGCGCCGGCAGTATCAGGAGTTGCGGCGCCGCCTGCTGCCGGGCGACGCGAAAGGCGTCTTCCAAGGTCCGTTCATACCGTGCGGGCAAAGGCTGCCAGGCATTGTCGTCAGGTGACCAGATCGCGGCTTCCGCGCCGTCCAGCGTCCGGTAGATCAGGGCGACGCGGCCGACCCGCAGGAAATCCACAACGCGCTGATCGCCCGCGGCCGCGAGACTGCCCTGATAGGCCTCGAAATTGCGACCGTAATCGACTTCGATCTGATAGGCCTCGATCAGCAGACGAAACTTTTCCGACGTGCTGACATCGGCACGCGCAAGCACGTCGCGAATTTGCGCAACGCGGTCCAGACGTTCATTACGCAAAAACGGCGTATCGGCGAGGATAAAGCGTTCAAGGTGATCGGTCATCGCCTGCATCAATGGCAGGATCCGACGCTCGGTATCGGCGATGGCGGCCCGACGCGCCTCGAAAGTCGAGAGTTCGGCCTCCTGATCCGCGATCAGCGCCTCGACCTGGGCGACATAGGTTTCCAGCGCCTCGATCTGGCCGAGCAGGCGGCGATATTCGGCCAGCAGACGCTGCGTTTCATCATCAAGCGCATCAATCCGCTGCTGCACGGCGGCATTGTCGCGATTGCCGGCCACGCGCTGCTCGATAACGGCTTCAATACCGCCCGCCGGGCCGGTTTCCTGCCCAAAAGCAGCCGACAATCCGGACACGATAATGAGCGTTGCCGCCGCTACAAAGGGAATGGCAGCAACCAGGGATGTGCGAAAAGACATAGCGGCCCCAACCAACCGTTTATGTTCATCATCAAACTGCCTTTGTGCAGTGCAAAACGCAACCGCGAATCAGCTGTGAATTGGGAATATCAGTCCTGCACCAGCACCGGGGCGGTATAGACGCGTGCGGTGATTCCGCTGTCCATTTCGACGATCACCGCATCGCTCAACAGGCGCAGGTCCCTGATCGTCTCATCGGGCCTGTGGGTCAGCAGAAGGCTCACCGATTCATGCGGTTCTCGACCAGTTCATCGACCACCGCCGGCTCGGCCAGGGTTGAGGTGTCGCCGAGCGCGTCATGCTCATTGGCGGCGACCTTGCGCAGGATGCGGCGCATGATCTTGCCGCTGCGGGTCTTTGGCAGGCCCGGCGCCCATTGCAACAAATCGGGCGTCGCGATCGGGCCGATTTCCTTGCGCACCCATTTGACCAGCTCGGCGCGCAGCGCGTCACTCGGCTCGGTGCCGTTTACCAGCGTGACATAGGCATAGATGCCCTGTCCCTTCAGGTCATGCGGGTAGCCGACCACGGCGGCCTCGGCGACCTTGGCATGGGCGACCAGCGCGCTTTCGATCTCGGCGCCACAC
>CAZRBL010000024.1:23718-41125 GCA_964598335.1 uncultured Rhodospirillales bacterium | reverse complement strand
CCCATGAATCACACATCACACCAAATATGAATCCTGAATGTCGATTGGACCTAGCGCGTTTTCCTTTGTTTTTGATCCGGTACACCCCTGCACCCCCGCCTCAGGCGAAAATCCGGGCGGTGCGGGTCCGGACGGAAGTGAAGCCGCAGGAATTGGCGCTTGCTTTGGCACGGTCTCTTTGGTCTATCCGGATCGGCCCCTTCACCGGCATTAAAGTGAGCTCTGCATGCAAGGCTATCTCGTGCTTGCGTTGGACAAGCAGAAATATTTCGACATGGCGGCCTATCTGGCCATGTCGATCAGGCTGTTCGACCCGGACCGGCCGATCTGCCTGCTGCACAATGCGGCCATCACCCTGCCCGAGGGGATCGACAGGCTTTTCGATCACGTGATCTGCCTGCCCGAACGCTCCGGCGTCGTCGGGGTCATGAACAAGGTGCAAGTCTATGACCACACGCCTTTTGAAGAGACCATGGCGGTCGACGCCGATTGCGTGATGATGAAACCCGGAATCGACGTATATTGGGACCAATTTGCGCCCCATGATTTCAATTTATTGGGCGAAAAAATCAAAAGCGGCATCTGGAAGGAAAAAAATGTCGCGACAATCATAAAAAAGATGAATATCCCGCACATAATCAAGATGAATGCGGGCGTTTTTTATTTCAGGAAGAATGAAGGCGGCAAGCGTTTTTATGACCGCATGGCCTATCTTTTAGATAATCATCTGGACGATATTTCTCATTACGACCAGGGTCGAAAAGGCCAATATTCCATCGAGCCGATCATCGGCGTCGCCATGGTGCAGGAGGGCATCGAGCCGCTGTCGGTCGATCATAGCGTCGGATCGCTGATGGTCTCGACCTGGCGATCGCGTAATGTCCGCTTCGACATCGACGCGCAGACCTCTCAGCTTGAGAAAATGAATGGATTCTGGGGCTTGCCGCTACCGATTCTGGCCCGCAACTGGGTCAGGCATTCACCGATTTTCGCGCATTTTATCGGCCTCGAGCCCAAAGGTGATTACCACCGGCTGGTTACCCAGTTGAGAGAGCGCTTCCCGGCTATCGCGCCCTCCATCGGCTTCCCGCATCGGGATTAGGCTGAAGCCGCGCGCCTCGGCGGCATCGGCGCCGCATCATCGAAATCGGTCGGTGCGCCGTCGGTCTGGGACGAGTCCGGAGGCAGCATCTGTTCGGGCCCGAAAGTAAAGCTGCCTTGCGCCTGCTCGCGCACCCGCCGGGCGTCGAATTCAACGCGCACCGTGGTGCCGACGCCGATCCGGCTTTCAATGCCGACCGTGGCACCATGCGCCCGCGCCCAGGTGCGCACCAGATGCAATCCGAGACCGGTTCCCGGCACCTGGCTGTCAATCGCGGTACGGCTGCGCCGGAACGGCTCGAACATCGCCTCAATGTCGGTCTCGGGAATGCCGATGCCGGTATCCTCGATCACCAGCGCCCACCGCGCCGCGCCATCCACCTCGCGCATTTCGCCGCGCAAGCGGACGTCACCGCCGGACGGGGTATATTTGACCGCGTTGCTGAGGAGATTGATCGTGATCTGCAGCACGATGCGCCGGTCGGCAAAAAGCTCCTTGCCCAGCCCCGCATGCTTGCGCGTGATGGTCAGGGCGCGCCTTTCCGATGGCGGCGCCACCGTCGCCACCGCCTCATCGATCATCGCGCCGAGTTCGAACCACTCCTCCTGCAGGTCGAACATGCCGGAATCGAGCTTGGCCGCATCCAGGACATCCGAGACGATGGTCAGCAAATGTCCGCCGCTGGCGTGGATATGCTGCGCATATTCAAGATATTTGGGATTGCCGATCGGCCCCAGCGCCTGCATGCGCAAGGTATCGGAAAAGCCCATGATCGCGTTCAGCGGCGTGCGCAGCTCATGGCTCATATTGGCAAGGAAATCGGTTTTCGCCTGCTCCGCCAGGCCCGAGGCGCTTTCGGCGATCCGCAATTGCCTGGCAAGGTCGGTATTGAGCCGGCGCAATTCCGCATTGCCGCGTCCAAGCCGGTAGAGGATCGCGCCCAGCAGCCCGAGCGCGGCGAAAAACAGCGTCGCCACCAATCCGACCAGCAGGCTTGTCTGCGAGGGGGCGGCCAGCAGATGCGCATAGACCCCGGCCGCCACCGGCAGCAGAAAGGCGAGCTGCGCAAGGCGACTGCCCGCATGACCGATCATCATCACCAGGCAGATGCCGCCGAAGGCGAAACCGACCAGCAAAGCCCGCGCGGCATCATCGAGTTCGAGAAAGCGAAAAACCGCAAAACCGACATTCATGCCGAGCAGCAGCGCGGAAAGGCCGATCAGCTGGGCCGAAAAACCTGCGCCCGCCTGTTGTTGCGCCATCCCGCCTGTCCCGACATCGCGCATGGCCAGAAAGGAGCGCCCGATGAGGATTATGATGCTGACGACGAGAAAGGCGCCGAGGGCGCCGCGCAAATCGTCGCGCCACAAGGCGATGACGGTCACGGCGATCAGCGCCGCAGTCAGAAGATCAGTGCGCCGACGCGTGTCCACCGCCCGGCTCGCAAGCTCGCGATCATGCGCACCGGCAGTGCCGCGGCCCGCCTTGTCTGACGGCCCAGTGCCCGGCTCCATGCCCGGCTCCGTGTCCGGACCCGACCCCGAATCGGAATCCGGGCCGGAATCCGCGGACATATGTCCGGTGACGCCAAACCCCGAACGGGGCTTGACCGATGACGCATCCATGCGCGACTACCCATAAACCAAAAGCCAACAGGATCGTACACTAGGCACCGCAGCGATTCCAGTGTGTGTCCGGCTTCACATAAAACTGAGAATTTGGGACAAATTTCGTGCAATATGTCAGCACGCGCGGCCAGTCACCGGCGCTCGGCTTCGAGGCGGTAACCCTCGCAGGGCTCGCCCCGGACGGCGGTCTTTTTGTGCCGGAGGCCTGGCCCGTTCAGGCTGCGCCCGATTTCGCGGCGTTAAGCGGGCTGCCCTATATCGACGCCGCCGCCCGCCTGCTGGCGCCTTTTACAGCACCGGATTTCGATGCCCAGACGCTGAGACGGCTGCTCAGCGAGAGCTATGCGGGCTTTAAACACAAGGCGGTGACCCCGCTGGTCCAACTCGACGAACGGCTCTGGCTTCTGGAGCTGTTTCACGGCCCGACCCTGGCGTTCAAGGACGTCGCCTTGCAATTTCTCGGCCGCCTGTTCGATGCCATTCTCAGCCGCCGTGGCAAGCGCGTCACGGTCATCGGCGCGACCTCCGGCGATACCGGCTCGGCGGCGATCGAGGCCTGCCGCGACCGCGAGGCGATCGACATTTTCATCCTGCATCCAAAAGGCCGCACCTCGGAGGTGCAAAGGCGGCAGATGACCACGGTCGACAGTGCCAATGTGCATAATATCGCAATAGAAGGCACATTCGATGATTGTCAGAATCTGGTGAAGGCGATGTTCGGCGATGCCGCCTTTCGCGAGGCGTTGTCACTGACGGCGGTCAATTCCATCAACTGGGCCCGCATCGTCACGCAATCGGTCTATTATGCCGTGGCAGGCGCGGCGCTCGGCGCGCCGGCGCGCCCGGTTTCCTTTGCCGTGCCGACCGGTAATTTCGGCAATATCTTTGCCGCTTACGCCGCCCGCGCCATGGGCCTGCCGATCCGGCAATTGGTGGTCGGCAGCAATCGGAATGACATATTGCATCGGTTTTTTACCACCGGCGAGATGCAGATGGAGGCCGTGTCGCCGACACTGAGCCCCTCCATGGATATCCAGATCAGCAGCAATTTCGAGCGCTTGCTCTACGACATGCTTGATCGTGATGCGGGCGCCGTTTCCGGCTGCATGGCACGGTTTCGGGAGACCGGCAATTTCACCGTCAGCGCACAGGAGCGCGCGCGTTTAGGCACTGCCTTTGCCAGCGCGCGGATCGATGATGATGAGACGCTCGACTGCATCCGGCGCGTCTATGCCGAGACCGGCGAACTGATCGATCCGCACACGGCCGTGGGCGTCGCCGCGGCACGACAGAACATGCCGCAAGATCCGGCGGTGCCGATGGTGGCGCTCGCCTGTGCCCACCCGGCGAAATTTCCCGACGCGGTTGAGCAGGCGACGGGCATCCGGCCGAGCTTGCCGCCACGATTGGCGGATTTGTTTGAGCGGACAGAGCGCATGACGCCCCTTCCCAATGCGCTGGACAAAGTGCAAGATTTCATCCGGCAGCATAGCCGGGCGGCGTGAACGGCGAGCGGCGACGACTTTCAGGATTATGCAGAAGAATATTCAGGTTTCGACACTGCCCAACGGCCTGCGCGTCGTCAGTGATAACGTCGACAGCGTGGAGACGGTCTCGCTCGGCCTTTGGGTCGGCGCCGGGAGCCGCGACGAGAACGAGGCCGATAACGGCGTCGCGCACATGCTCGAACACATGGTCTTCAAGGGCACCGAGCGGCGCACTGCGCGGGATATCGCCGAAGAGATCGAGGCTGTCGGCGGCCTGCTCAACGCCTATACAGACCGTGAGGTCACCGGCTTTGATGCCAAGGTTTTGCGCGAGGACCTTCCGCTCGGCATCGAGCTGATTGCGGATATGATCCAGAATCCGCGCTTTGACGGCGAGGAGATGGAGCGCGAACGACAGGTCATCCTGCAGGAAATCGGCCAGTCGCAGGACACGCCGGATGATATCGTCTTTGACCATTTGCAGGGCGTGGCCTTTCCCGACCAGATTTTGGGACGACCGATCCTCGGCACGCCCGATACCGTGGCGGCGCTTGATCGCGACGCGCTGATCGCTTTCCGGGCCGCGCATTACAGGCCGGAAAACCTGGTTTTCAGCGCCTGTGGCCGAGTCGACCATGACGCGCTCTGTCGCCGCGTCGAAGACGCCTTTTCGGCCCTGCCCGGAACCGAGGCAGCCGCCGGCAAGCGCCCTTCAGCCAGCTATGGCGGCGGGGCGCACACTGCGGCGCTGCCGCTCGAACAGCTTCATTTGGTCATCGGTTTCGAGCGGCCCGGCCTCCACGATCCGGATCACTATGCCATCCGGCTGCTGGCGATGCTGCTCGGCGGCGGCATGGCGAGCCGATTGTTTCAGGAGATCCGCGAGAAACGTGGTCTGGTTTATGCGGTGGAATGTTTCGATGCCGCCTATGCCGATAGCGGTCTGATGCTGATCTACGCCGGCACATCAGGCGAACGGGCGGGCGAATATATTGATGCCCTCGCCGGCGAACTCAGCAGCGTATGTCTGCGCCAGGCGCTGGAAAAGGAGCTTGACCGGGTCAAGACTCAGGTTCGGGCGGCGATCCTGATGCGGGAGGAGAGCATTGCCGCGCGCTGCGATTTTGCCGCGCAACAGCTCCTCAAACTCGGCAAGCTTGTCCCGCCGGCAGAAATCGTCGAGCGGATCGCGGCCCTTACTGCCGAGGATATTCAACGGGCCGCAACGCGGCTGTTCAACGGCAGGCCCAGCATCGCGGCGCTCGGCCCCGGCGCCGACCGGCTTGCGGACAGTGAGGCGTTCGCGACCCGGATCGCCCGCGGCGCGGGGGTCTGAGCCGGGACATGGCGCTCTGGTTGAAGCGCCCGGCGGCGGAGTCCGCGCCGGCGAGGCAGATCATGGGCGAGAGGCTGACCTTGCGGCTCGGCACCATGGCGGATTGGCCTGAATGGCTTTCCTTGCGGCAGAACAGTCGTGATTTTCTCGAGCCCTGGGAGCCCGCCTGGACCGCGGATGCGCTCAGCAAGCAGGGCTTTCAGCGCCGCATCCGTCGCCAGGCGGAGGATTGGCGTGACGGCAAGGCGGTCAGCCTGCTTTCCTTCCGAAACGACGACGGCGCGCTGCTGGGCGGTGTCGGGCTGAGCAATATTCGGCGCGGCGTCGCGCAATGCGCCACTCTCGGCTATTGGATCGGGGCGCCCTTTGCCCGGCAGGGCTATACCGCCGAAGCAGCGGCGCTGATACTCAACCTTGCCTTTGACGAGCTGCGCCTGCACCGGGTCGAGGCAGCCTGCCTGCCGCATAATGCGGCCAGCCTTGCCTTGCTGAAAGGCCTTGGTTTTCGGCGCGAAGGGCTGGCCAGGAGCTATCTCAAGATCGCCGGGCGCTGGGAAGATCATGTCCTGCACGCCCTTCTCGACACGGAATGGCAGGCGGCGGAGCGATGACAATGTTTCACGTGAAACAGGGACCGGCATGAAAATCGCCACGCGCGAGGCCGAGGATTTCATCAAGGCGCCCAAGCCCGCCTGCACCGCGATCCTGATTTACGGCCCCGATGCCGGGCTGGTGTCTGAGCGCAGCGCCGCCTTGCGCAAAGCGGTTCTCGACGACCCCAATGATCCGATGGCGATTACCGAGCTTAGCGGTGATGCAATCAGCGCGGATCCGGCTCAGCTCGCAATTGAAGCCGACACCGCGTCGCTGCTTGGCGGGCGTCGCTTGATCCGCCTGCGCGATGTCGACGGCAGGGCCGTCAAGATCGTCACTGACTGGCTCAAAAAAGCGCAACCCGGCGGCAATCTGGTTGTTGTTGAGGCCGGGGACCTCGCCAAATCCGCGGCGCTACGGCGAAATTTCGAGAATGCCAAAAATGCGGCGGCCATTGCCTGCTACGCGGATCGCCCCGCCGATCTGCGCCGGATGGTCATCGACATGTTGCGCCAGAACGGCCTCACCGCCAGCGAGGATGCGCTGAGCCATCTCGTCGACCACCTCGCAGGCGACCGCCTTCAGGCGCGACAGGCGCTGGAAAAGCTGGTGACCTATATGGGCCAAAGCGCGTCCGACGGGTTTACGCCGCGCCAGATTACCCTCGACGATGCGCGGGCCTGCGTCGGCGATGCGGGCGCTGTCAGCCTCGATGATCTTTGCCTGTCCGCAGCGTCGGGCAATATGGCGGGCGCGCAAAAGGCGCTCGGGCGCTTTCTCAAGGAAGGCGCCGCGCCGGTGAGCATTTACCGCGCGTTGAACCGTCATTTTCTGCGGCTGCATCAGGCGCGATTGCGGGTTGATGCCGGCGATGCCCCCGACCGGGCATTGAAAACCTTGTCACCGCCGGTTTTCTGGGCCCATGAAAGGGCGATGACGGCACAGCTCGATCGCTGGTCCAGCACCGCCTTACTCGACGTCATCCGGCGGCTGGCCGATGCTGAGGCTGCATCCAAGCGGACGGGCGCCCCGGATCAAACCTTGTGCGCCCATCTCGTGACACAGCTCGGCCTTCTCGCCAATCACAGGCGATCCCGCCCGCGATAAAGCGATCACGCTTTACCCGGTCAGCTTGGCAATCACCCCGTCGAGCTGATCAAGATTGCGATAATGCAGCGACAGCGTCCCGGCGCCGCCCTTATCGCTGAGGGTCACCTTCAGCCCCAGGCGCAGGCTCAAATCCTCCTCAAGCGCCAGAGTATCGGTGTCCTTCACCGCCTTTTCCCGGGTCTGCGGCTTGGGTGCGGCCTCCTTCTTGCGCCCGGCCAGCGCCTCCGCCTGACGCACCGAGAGGCCTTTGGCGGCAATTTCCTGCGCCAGCACTGCCGGGTCCTCCGCGGTCAAAACCGCTCTTGCGTGACCGGCCGACAGGCGGCCGTCTTCGATCATATCCTTCACCGCATCCGGCAGGGTCAGCAGCCTGAGGCTGTTGGCGATGTGGCTCCGGCTCTTGCCGACCGTATCGGCGACCTCCGACTGGCTGTAGGAGAATTCGCCCATCAGCCGCCGATAACCCTCGGCCTCCTCAAGCGGTGACAGATCCCGTCGCTGAAGGTTTTCGATCAGACCGATCTGCAGCGCCTCGGCATCGTCCAGATCGCGCACCACAACGGGGACCCGGTGGAGACCGGCCGCCTGTGCCGCACGCCAACGGCGCTCCCCGGCAACGATATCAAAACGATCCGGCACATCGGCGCGCGGCCGCACCAGAATCGGCTGCAAGACGCCTTTTGCCGCGATGGAAGCGGTGAGTTCGGCCATGGCGGCATTATCGAAATTGCGGCGCGGTTGCTGTGTGCCGGGCCGCAAATGTTCGATCGGCAGGGCTTCGGCACTCCTGGCCGCGGCCGCGCCATCCGATTGCGCCATGCCGTAATCCGCCCGCGCATCGCCGAGCAGCGCGTCGAGACCGCGCCCCAGACCGCGTTTACCCTTTGCCATCATCACCTCCTCGCGCGGCTGTTGCGCGCTTGTTTCCCGGCTCAGCCGTCACGCCGCCACCGGAGCGGGCCGCCGCGCCAGGAACTCGCGCGCCAGCTCGAGATAGGCGCGAGCGCCGGCAGAACGATGATCATAAAGCACCACCGGAAGCCCATGGGAGGGCGCTTCGGACACCCGAACATTGCGCGGGATCATGGTGCGCATCACACGGTCGCCGAAGTGCTGACGGACATCGTCTGCCACCGCTGCCGAGAGGCCGTTGCGGCGGTCATACATCGTCAATACCAGGCTGCCGATATGCAGGCGCGGATTGAAGCCGGAGCGCACCCGGTCGATCGTTTGAGTCAGAAAACTGAGACCTTCCAGCGCATAGAACTCGCATTGCAGCGGCACCAGAACTTCATCCGCGGCGACCAGCGCATTCAATGTCAGCAGACCGAGGGATGGCGGGCAATCGATCACCAGGAAATCGAAATGAACGCCGCGCAAGCCGTCATGAAGCGCGTTGAACAGGCGCCGCTCACGCGCCTCGGCCGTCGCCAGCTCGACCTCAAGCCCGGCGAGATTGGCGCTGGAGGGAACCAGAAAAAGACCGTCGACGAGGCTCGGCCGAATCAGGTCCTCCAATTCCTCTTCCTGGGTCAGAAGGCCGAAACTCCCCGGCCCCCGCTGATCGCGAACAATGCCCAGCCCGGTTGAGGCATTGCCCTGCGGATCGAGATCGATCAACAGGACGCGCTTACCGACCGCCGCCATCGCCGTTGCCAGATTGACTGCTGTCGTTGTCTTGCCGACGCCGCCCTTCTGATTGGCAACCGCCAAGACATGGGCCGGCAGCCCGGCCGCGATCGTCGACGCGCTGCCGCTTGCCGGCGGATCTACGACAAAGGCGGAATATTTTCGCTCACGCTCCATCATCTGCCGCCCGCTTTACCTTTTTCCGTCGCTCAATCTCGGTGATCTCAACAATGCCGCCAGTCGGATCCGTCACGCTGTTCCACCGGCGAGACTGCATTCTCCAAGATGAGGCGGCAGCGGTCAATTCGTCATCGAGTTTCTTGCCCTTGAGAAAAAGGCATTTCCCTTCCGGGGCCAGATGCCCGGTCGACCATTGCAACAATCGATCGAGCGGAGCCAGGGCGCGTGCCGTGACGACAGCCGCCGAAAAAGGCGGCAAATCCTCGATTCTGGCCTTGTGTACCGTCACCGAAACCCCGGTTTGACGCGCGACCTCGCGCATGAAAACGCATTTGCGCGCATCGCTATCGACCAAATGGACATCGGCGCAGCCCAAAATGGCCAGCACCAGACCGGGAAACCCGGCACCGCTGCCGAAATCGACGAGGCGCGCCGCCGGTCGAGGAATATGGGGAAAAAGCTGAGCCGAATCGACGATATGACGGCGCCAGCCATCCTCCAGGCTTGCCGGCGCAACCAGATTTATCCGCGCATTCCACTGCCGCAGCAGTTCCAGATAAAGAGAAAGACGCGCGGATGTTTCACGTGAAACACCCTCCAGTTCGTCAGGCCGCACGCTTGACATGCCGCAATAGCGCGACGACCGCGGCGGGCGTAACCCCGGGCAGGCGCGAGGCGGCGCCGATGGTCGCCGGCCGGGCCGAGGCAAGGCGCTCCCGCACCTCATTCGACAGCCCACCGACAGCCCCAAGGTCGAGGTCCGCCGGCAGCTTCATCGCCTCATCCTTGCGGAACAGGCGGATATCCGCCTCCTGACGGTCGAGATAGCCGGCATAGAGCGCGTCGATCTCAAGCTGCTCAACGACATCCGGACGAATCCCGGACAGCTCCGGCCAATAGGCGGCCAAATCGGCAAAGGATATTGCCGGGTAACGCAGCAGGTCGCCGGCGCTGCGCCACTGCCCGTCCTGATTGACCGCAAAGCCATCGCGCGCCAGGCGGCTCGGCGTCGCGCCGAGCGCCGCCATTTTGCTGCGCCCGCTCTCGAGCGCCGCTTCCTTGTCTTTCCAGAATCTCTCGCGCTCCGATCCGACGACGCCCACAGCAAGCCCCCGCGCGGTCAGCCGTTGATCGGCATTGTCGGCGCGAAGCCGCAACCGGTACTCCGCCCGGCTGGTAAACATGCGGTATGGTTCGGGCGCGCCGCGCGTCACCAGATCATCGATCATGACGCCGATATACGCCTCGGAGCGATCAAGGCTGAAAATGTCCTCGTCGCCGGCTGCCAGACGGGCGGCGTTGATCCCGGCGATCAGCCCTTGCGCGGCCGCCTCCTCATAGCCTGTCGTGCCGTTGATCTGACCGGCCAGGAAAAGACCGGGCGCATGGCGGGTTTCAAGGCTCGGCTTCAATTCGCGCGGATCGACGAAATCATATTCGATGGCGTAGCCGGGTTGCAGCATAACCGCCTCTTCAAGACCTGGAATGGTCGCCAGCATTTCCCGCTGCACCGATTCCGGCAGTGAGGTGGAAATGCCGTTCGGATAAACCGTGTCATCATCAAGCCCCTCGGGCTCCAGAAAGATCTGATGCCGCTGCTTGTCGGCAAAGCGAACCACCTTGTCCTCAATCGAGGGGCAATACCGCGGCCCGGTCCCCTCAATCTGACCGGAATACATCGGTGAGCGATGCAGATTCTCCCGGATCACCTGATGCGCCTTTTCGCCGGTATAGGTGATAAAGCACGGGATTTGCGGCACCGCGATCCGGTCGGTCAGCGTCGAAAACGGCCGCGGCGGCTCATCCCCCGGCTGTTCGGTTGTCGCGGACCAGTCGATCGTGCGGCCATCAAGGCGGGGCGGCGTGCCGGTTTTCAGCCGGCCGAGGGCGAAATCGAACCGCTCAAGCGTCTGCGCCAGCTTGATCGCCGGTTTCTCGCCAACACGACCGGCCGGAATCCGCTCCTCGCCGCGATGAATGACCCCGCGCAGGAAAGTTCCGGTCGTCAGGACGACGGCACCGGCGCTGATCTTGCGGCCATCGCCGGTGATCACCCCGGCGACGCGACCCGACGGGTCCAGCGTCAAATCATCGACCGCCGCCCCGATCAGCGTGAGATTTTCCTGTTCGGCGAGCAATGATTGCACAGCCTGCCGGTAAAGCTGTCGATCCGCCTGCGCCCTGGGCCCGCGAACAGCGGGTCCCTTGCTGGCATTGAGCATCCGGAACTGGATTCCCGATCGATCAATGGCCCGCGCCATCAGCCCGTCCAAGGCATCGATCTCCGCCACCAAATGCCCCTTGCCCAAACCGCCGATGGCCGGATTGCAGGACATCACCCCGATGGTTTCCAGCTTGTGCGTGATCAGCGCGGTTCGCGCGCCCATGCGCGCCGCAGCTGCCGCGGCTTCACAGCCCGCGTGGCCGCCGCCGATCACGATGACGTCAAACATTCTCGCATATTCGGAACTCATGATGCCGGTGAATATATCCACCGGCGACAGCGAAACAATCGCCGGCAGCAGGGGTCAGCGTTTATTTGCCGCCAAATGGCTAGCCACGGGCGATTTCCGGCGACCGAAACGGGGCTTTTTCTCGGTCACCGGGCGAACCGGGGTTACGCCCTCCGGCACACCCTTGCGACCGAAGGCCTTTTTGTAGGTGGTCGTTGTTTCCGCCGCCTGCATGTCGTCGCCGTCGACGCCGCTCATCTTCCGGCCGAAGCTTTTGCCGCTGCTCTTGGCGGCCTCAAGCTGGGCCTTGTGCTCGCGCGCAATATCACCCGCCTTGGGCAGCGCGGCGCGTGCATCGAAATCCCCGGCAACGGCGCGCATCTCTTCAAGCGCCTGGGTGGCGATCGCCGGATCGCCGCCGATATTTTCGCCCATCATATTGATAACATTCAGCATTTCACCAGCATAGGCGACGATGGGGCGTTGCCAGCTTGTGAAGCTGCCGTCATCACGGAAAATGCCGCCGCCGGCTTCCGGATCGGTCAGACCGAAAACGGCAACAATTTCGGCACCCGGCTGGTCGGGATAATCCGCCCCGGCAATGGCGAGACCGGCATAGAACTGCTTTTCAGCGATAAGGCGTGCTTCATTGTTCGGAGCGGTTTGCATGGCCGGCCCTTAACTCAAGCCCTTTTTTCCGAAACTCGGCGCCGTCGACTGTCGTGTCCGGGGCGGTACGGCACCGTCGGGACCGGGCTTCTTGCCGAAAACCGGCTGGTTGACGACTCGCTGCCCCGGCATGACCGGTCGGTTCTGGGTGGCTTCGGCGGCGGGAGCCTGCGGTTTACGACCGAAAGCACGATTTGAATTCTGCGCCGCCTCCAGTGCGATCTTGTGCTCGATGGCGATGTCCACCGCCTTCGGCATCGAATTCCACAAACTCTCATCCGCGACATGCTTGCCGATGTCGGCCAGTGCCTGGCCGGCAATATTCGGATCGCCGCCAATGCTCTCGCCCGATCCGTTCATCACCGTCAGCATATCGCCGGAATAGGCGATGACGGGCCGTTCCCATTTGGTGAAACTGCCGTCGCCCCGCACAATACCGCCGCTCGCCTCGGGATCAGTCAGGCCGAAAACGGCAACAACCTCGGCGCCCCGATCATCGGGATGGTCGCCGCCGGCAACGGCGATCCCTGCATAATACTGTTTTTCCTTGGCAGCCTTGGCGGCATCAAGATTCATCTGCATGACGACTCCGGAAACGGATCGAGTTCTGTCAACAATCCGTCACATAACCGAGAAGGTCAAGCGGTAAATCGCCGGACTATTGGTTCATGCTGTCGTAGAAGTCCTGATTGGTCTTCGCGTGGCGCAGCTTGTCGAGGAGGAATTCGATGGCGTCGCTCGGGCCCATGGGCATCAGGATACGGCGCAGCACCCACATCTTCTGCAACGTCGCCTTGTCGACCAGCAGCTCTTCTTTCCGCGTGCCGGACTTCGTGATGTCAAGCGCCGGGAAGGTCCGCTTGTCGGACAGCTTGCGGTCAAGGACGATTTCCGAATTACCCGTGCCCTTGAACTCCTCGAAGATGACCTCGTCCATGCGGCTGCCGGTTTCGATCAGGGCGGTCGAGATGATGGTCAGGCTGCCCCCCTGTTCGATATTCCGCGCGGCGCCGAAAAACCGCTTCGGCCGCTGTAACGCATTGGCATCGACACCGCCGGTCAGCACCTTGCCGCTGGAGGGCACGACAGTGTTATAGGCTCGCGCCAGCCGGGTGATGGAATCGAGCAGGATGACGACATCGCGCTTGTGCTCGACCAGGCGCTTGGCTTTCTCGATGACCATTTCGGCGACCTGGACATGGCGCGCCGCCGGCTCGTCAAAGGTCGAGCTGATGACCTCGCCCTGCACCGTGCGCGCCATATCGGTAACCTCTTCGGGCCGCTCATCGATCAGCAGCACGATCAGATAGACCTCGGGGTGATTGGCCTCGATACTGCTGGCGATATTCTGCAGCATCACCGTTTTACCGGTGCGCGGCGGGGCCACGATCAACGCCCTTTGGCCCTTACCGATCGGGCAGACAATGTCGATAATGCGCTGGGTGAACGCCTTTTTGGTCGGGTCTTCCAGCTCCAGCGTGAGTTTCTTGTCCGGATAAAGCGGCGTCAGATTGTCGAAATTGATCCGGTGCCGCAGCTTGTCCGGTTCTTCGAAATTGATGCTGTTGACCTGCACCAGGGCGAAATATCGTTCGCTGTCACGCGGTGCGCGAATTTCGCCTTCGACCGTGTCACCGGTCCTGAGACCGAAACGCCGCACCTGATTGGGGCTGACATAGATATCATCAGGGCCGGGCAGATAGTTTTCTTCGGTTGAGCGCAGGAAGCCGAAACCGTCGGGCAGCACTTCGATAACACCGCTACCGGTGATCGTTTCGCCCTGATCGGCAAGGCTTTTGAGGATGGCGAACATCATGTCCTGCTTGCGCAGGGTCGAAGCATTCTCGACTTCGAGTTTCTCGGCATAGGCCAGCAGATCTGCCGGCGATTTGGCTTTCAGTTCTTGCAGGTTCATCGGTCGGGTCCGTCAGCCGGTCGGCCATCATGGCGCAGGCGGGTGATAACGGTGCTTTCTCGCGACAGGGCGACCGGATGGCAAAAAGCGCCGGATCGGTCACGGATGTCATGGTGCAGGGATGGGAACTTATCAGGCGTCTTTCACGCCGATAAATTGGTGCAGGGGAAACGCCGAGCAAGCGTCCTGAATGGCGGAACGCGTTCCTCAACAGAATTTTCATATCTCAGGCGCAGTGCCGCGTCAAGCCGAATGTCGGCGTTGCCGGGACGAATGCGATATGGCGGCGCTACGGAACCAAGTCGGCGAGGGTCCGTTGGTCGATCAAGTATCCGCACATTGCAGATCAACCGGAAGAAAGGATTCCATGATGACCCGTTTTACCACCGCCGTCTCGACTCTGGCCTTGATCGGTGGCCTCGCCGCCGCGCCGACGCTCGCTGCGGATGATGGCTATTCGCGTGATTCGTCGTCGATGAATGAAAGCCGCAGCATGGGCAACAGAGGCGCCCAGCACGGCGATATGATGATGCGCGCCATGCAGAAGGCAGAGGATATCAAACTCAACTCGGTTTACGATGCCGACGCGCTTGACGGTGCCGAGGTTCAGGCGACCGATGGCGAGGTGATCGCCGATGTCGAACGTCTGGTCATGGACGGCAATGGCAACATCGTTGCACTGATCGTTGACCAGAATGGCTGGCTTGACCTTGGCGGTCGTGAAGCCATCCTGCCGGTCGCCTTTGTCCGCACCGAGGTCGATGGCGCCGACATGGACTTCGTTACCATGCTGAACGAAGAGCAGCTCGAGGCCCTGCCGAAATATGATGAGACCTTCTACGACGACGACATGGACAGCTGATTGCTGATCCGTCGACATGAAAAGGCCGGCGATTTGCCGGCCTTTTTCTTGCTGCGATGATCCGCGCCGCGCGGCCCTGGCACCGCCTGGCGGGTTTTCGCTTGTTTTTGATCCGGTCCCACCCTGCACCCCCGCCCCGCTAACCCTGCAACTATCCTGTCTGGGGAGGCGGGGGGGGTGCAGGGATGGACCGGAATGATCGGAAAATCCTCTAATAGCGATAGCTGAGCGTGAATCGGAACTCCCGCGGATCCTGAAGGATCATCCCGCCCAGACCGCGACTGCCGGATAGCGCACGCTGCTTGTCGGCGATGTTTTTCGCTGAAAACACCGCTTCCCAATTGTCATTGATGCCGAGCCCGATAAAGCCGTTCAGCGAATTGTTTTCATCGATGATCATGACGTTGTCGGCGGCGATGAAATATTCGTCATTGTCATACCAATCGATGCCGAACTTGAATTCCGCGTCGATGTCGCCGAGCTGAATCGGACGGCTGTAGTCGAAACCGATGGTGTAAACCCAGGTCGGAACCTGCGGCGGCTCCGCCGATCCGAAGGCCGCCGCCGCATTGGCCGCGGCCGAGCCCGCCTCGAAGGAGCGGTATTTGGCGTCCATCAGGGTCGCGACCGCAAACAGGTTCAAGCCTTCAATCGGGCTGAAAAACGCCTCCACTTCAAGGCCCTGCACGGTCGATTCGCCTGAATTCTGAACCGGGAAGCTGGTTGAGCCGTCGGGCAGGATCACCGTCGCATTGAGCTGCAGGTCATTGATGCGGTTGTGAAACAGTGCCGCGTTCACCCGAAACCGGTTATCGAACATGTCGAGCTTGGCGCCGATCTCATAGGACCAGTTCGTCTCTTCATCATAAGGCGTGGACGCGTCATTGGCGTTGAAGATCGCAACACCGTTGAACCCGCCGCCCTTAAAGCCCCGCGAGATGCTGGCATATAGCAGACCATCATTGATAAAGCCTGCGTCCTCGAAGGTGTAGTCGATGCCGAATTTCGGTGTGAACGCCGAAAACTCGTTACCGAGGTCGACCGAGGTCGCCGGTGCGACCGGGATAAAGCCGAGCACGGCATCGGTCAGCGGCGCGAATTCCAGCGCGAAACGCTTGTTGTCCTGCGTCCATCGCAGACCCGCGGTCAGGCTGATGGACTCTGTCACGCTATAGGTCGTTTCGCCGAAAAAGGAGATACTTTCGGTCCGATTGTCGAAAGCCGAGGTCGAGGTCGGTTCGAGAAAGGCCCAGGTGAAAGCCTGATCGCCCTTTTCCAGGAACAGATAACTGCCCAGAATCCACTGCCACCGATCGGTATTTCCGGTCAGTTGCAGCTCCTGTGAATACTGGTTGTTATCAACATCGGTCGCGCCGCGGATCGTGCCGTTGCCGGCGAAATCGGTGTCGAAAAAATCCTTGGTGTTCACAAAGGCGGTGATCGAGCGGAACGTCGCCCAGTCAAGCTCATAGCTCCAGTCCAGCGCGACGATGTATTGCTCGGTTTCGCCGCTGGGCAATTCGCCCAGAAGACCGGGCGGATCGACCAGCGGGAAGGTGTTGACCACGAAGAAATTGCCGTTTGCTCCGACCGGTGCCGACAGGTTGCTGCTGCGGAAGGGGTCGCCGTCGGGTATCACCAGCGGGGCTTGCGGCAACGCATCGGTCTCGCTCAACGTCCAGGAAAACCACACCGTCGCATCAAGCTTCTCACTGCCGTAATAGCGCAGTTTCACGCGGCCGGCATAATGGTCCTCTTCACCGACCTCTTCGCCGGTGACCAGATTGTCGAAACGCTCGCCCTTGCGCTCATAAGAAAAGGCGGCGGATGCGGCGAGGACGCCTTCCTGAATCGGTCCGGCGACAGCACCGCGAAAGCCGAAATCGCCATAATTGCCGACATGGGCCGAGGCGTTGAGAAAGAGATCGTCATCGGGTTGAACGGTCACGAATTTGACCGCTCCGGACAGGGTGTTGCGGCCGTATAGCGTACCCTGCGGACCGCGCAGAACCTCGACGCGCTGAACATCGGGAAGTTGCGCGTTATTGCCGTTCAGCCGCGCCAGATAGACATCGTCGAGATAGATGCCGAAGGAGTTTTCGGCCGCGATAATCGAGGCGTCCTGAACCACCGAACCGCGCAGCGAGGGCGATAGATTGGTCGGGGTGGTGACATTTTGCGTCAGCCGCAGATTCGGCACGATCCGCTGCAGATCCTGCGTTTCCGTGATCTGACGGTTTTGCAGGGTCTCAAACTCGAAGGCCGAAACCGCAATCGGCACCGTCTGGATGGATGCTTCGCGTCGTTCGGCTGTTACCGTGATTTCCTCAAGCTGTGCCTGGGCTGTTGCGGCGAGAGCGAGAGTGAGAGCCAGAGCCAGAGCCAGAGCCAGAGCTGGAGGCGGGAGCGGGGGCCGGAGAAGTAGAAAGATATCGGTCTCTG
>CAZRBL010000024.1:0-23708 GCA_964598335.1 uncultured Rhodospirillales bacterium | reverse complement strand
CCCGAAAAGCAATGACCGTGAGAGCATGGCGGCGACTCCGGATTGAGAAGATGGATAATCATTCTCACTGACAAGCGTCGACCATCGGCGCAATGCTTAAGGCATCGCTGCTATGACCATTTTGCATCGCCGTTGCAAAATTGTCGCAGGGTCGTCCCGCCCTGTTGCGACCTAGAAAGGCTTGACCACCGCCAGAATGACGATGCCGATTACCATGAGCGTGGGAACCTCGTTCATGATGCGGAAGAATTTGCTGCTATACGCCCCTTCACCCGCCTCAAGACGACGGCGCCAGCGGGCGCAGGCCATGTGAAATCCGGTCAACAGCACGACAAGCAGCAATTTGCCGTGCATCCAGCCCTGGCCGACCATGATGCCTTCCCAATTGACCGCCAGCATGATCAGCCCCAGCAGCCAGGTAACGATCATCGCCGGATTCATGATCGCGCGGAGCAGCCGCCGTTCCATGACGATGAATGTGGCTGCCTGCGGAGACCCCGGGCCGGCCTCGACATGATAGACGAACAAGCGCGGCAAATAGAAAATGCCGGCCATCCAGGCCAGTACCGCGATAATGTGAAAAGCCTGCAGCCACGGATAAGCGCCGGTCAGAAACTCCATTACGCAGCCTTTTGTTGCACCGTCGGATTGCCGGCGGCCTCAACGCGCTCGGCGATATCGTCCTCCGGTTCAGGCGCGTTCAGCGCCCTCGCCTGGCAACAATCGGCAAAACCCCTGGGGCAGATACGCGGGCCGAGCTGGCTGATCATCGATTTGTCCTGAGCCCAGGCTTGCCGCACCAGGGATGCGAGGCCGTCGATGAAGGAATCCCGCACGCTGGCCGTTTCCACCGGCAGGAAATAGGGCACGCCGAGTTCCTCGGCCAGATCGGCATATTCCATGCCGATCTCGACCGTGGTCTCGACATGTTCGGAGACAAAAGACATCGGCACGACGATCAGCGGCACCTTTTCGTCGGCGGCGCGGTGGATCTCGTCTTCGGTTGACGGTCCGATCCAGGGAATCGGTCCGACTTTGCTCTGATAGGTGCTGAGCCAGTCGAGGCCGGTGAGACCGCGCCTCTTGAGCCGCTCGACAATTGCTGCCGCCGTGCGCTCGGTCTGCCATTGATAGGGATCCCCGGCCTTGACGATCTTCTCCGGCAGCGAGTGGGCCGAGAAAAGAATGCGGGGTTTGCCGTATGTCGCGGCCTTAGGCAGCGCTTCGGCAACAAGATCGGCATTGGCCTCGATAAAGCCGGGATCGGTCGGAAAGCAGCAGATCGAGGTTGTCGGGATATCGATTTTCAGCCGTTTCGCCGCCTTGTTCCAGGCATCGAGCGCCGATTGCGTCGTCGTCGTCGAGAATTGCGGGTAAAGCGGCAGCAGAATGATCCGGTCGGGCGCATAATCCTTGACCAGAAGCGCTGCTTCTTCCGTCCGCGGCTGCCAGTGCCGCATCGCGATGAAACAGCGTATTTCATCAAAATCCTTCTCCAGGGCCTCGCTAAGCGCGTTTGCCTGGGCCTCGGTATTCGGCAGGATCGGCGACCCGCCGCCCATCAGCCCATAGGTTTCGCGCGCCGTCGGCGCCCGTGTCGTGGAAATGATCCAGGCCAGCAACCCGCGGACCGGTTGCGGCAGGGTCAGGATACGGCGGTCATTGAACAGGCTGAACAAGAACGGGCGCACTGCTTCCGGCCGATCCGGTCCGCCGAGATTCATCAGAACCACTGCAATCTTGCCGCCTTTGACCGGCATTTCAGGCAGCTCTGAGGGTGTCGAGCAAGAGTTGGACATTTTCGGGCGGTGTCTCCTTGATCACGCCGTGACCAAGATTGAATACGAACGGGCCGCCGGATAGATCGCTTTTGATCTTCTTCGCCGCCGCCACCATCGCCTCACCGCCGATCAGCAGAAGCACCGGATCGAGATTCCCCTGCACGGTCAGCTTCGGCTGCAGCGTCCTGGCCGCCCAGGCGGTGTCCACCTGCGGGTCCATGCCGACGGCGTTGATCCCGGTCTGCGCCGCATAACGCTCGATCAGCGCGCCGG
This sequence comes from uncultured Rhodospirillales bacterium, assembly GCA_964598335.1. Classification (GTDB taxonomy): domain Bacteria; phylum Pseudomonadota; class Alphaproteobacteria; order CAZRBL01; family CAZRBL01; genus CAZRBL01. Next base: position 21,654 of record CAZRBL010000024.1, on the reverse strand, counting down.
ACATGCGCGGGAACCCGATCACCGGGATGTCCGGATAATCGGCCTTGACCAGATCGACGATCTTCCTGGTTGGCTTGATCACCCAGTTATCGAACTCGGTGGCCGGCACCAGACTTGCCCAGCTTTCAAAAACCTGGACGGCTTCGGCCCCGGCCGCGATCTGTGCTTTCAGATACAGCGCCGTCGCCTCCGCCAGAACGTCAAGCAGCCGGGCAAAATCCTCCGGCTGTTCAAAGGCAAAGCGTTTGGCATGGGCGAAGTCTTTGCTGCCGCGGCCTTCAATGACATAGGCGGCGACGGTAAAGGGCGACCCGGCAAAGCCGATCAGCGCGGTCTTGTCGTCAAGCTCTGTGCTCAGCCGACGCAACGCTTCATAGACCGGCTCACAATGCTCGGCGATCCGGTCGGGTTCGACGGCCGGGATATCGGCGGGATCGCGCAGCGGTGTCAGTCTCGGTCCCTCGCCGGTCTCGAACCACAGCTCCCTGCCCATCGCATGCGGCAGGACAAGAATATCGGAAAACAGGATGGCTGCATCGAACCCGAAGCGTCGGATCGGTTGCAAGGTGATCTCGACCGCATGATCGGGATTATAGGCCATCGCAAGAAAGCCGCCGGCCTTCTCGCGCAGGGCACGATATTCGGGAAGGTAGCGACCGGCTTGCCGCATCAGCCAGGCAGGCGGGGTTTCCAGCGTTTCGCCCGCCAGGGCACGGAGAAAGGGTTTGCTCATTGGTCCTGCATGGCAAAACCGTTCCGCAGTGACAAGACGGCTTGGCCCTGAATCGTTTGGCAATCGGCTTTCAAAACGCACTGTCTCCTAATCATAACAAATAAGAATCTAGAATCTTGATTTCATAGTTGGTCGGTGAGTCCCGGGGATAAGGGTTTTTTCCCGCCCTGTTCACAGAGTCTTCCTCTGCCTGAAGGGGATGGCAGAGACCGCGCCGTTGAAAGAGCGACTCCTCGCTGCTCCGGCGAGTCAAGATCGATGCGGATGTTTCGTCGCGGTATAGTTATCCCCATGCCTGTCGGATATTGTCCTCATGTGAGAAAACTGCGGCACAGATTCGGGATCGATTGCATAACTCCATCGCTCCCCCGACCTTATCCCCGATACCCACAGTTGATCCCCGTTTTGTCCAGAGCACTTTCCCAGCCGTGACCTCGCCTCAGCGCAGCTTCCATTTGCATCTGGTTTCCGATGCCACCGGCGAGACCGTAACCTCGGCGGCGCGCGCCTGTCTGTCACAATTCGAGGGTGTCGAGCCGATCGAGCATTTCTGGAATCTCGTCCGTACGATTCGCCAGCTTGATATGGTGCTGGACGAGATCGAGGAGTATCCGGGCCCGGTGCTGTTTACGCTGCTTGATGATCAACTGCGCATGCGGCTTGAGGATCGCTGCCGGCAAATGCCGGTGCCGACGGTCGCGGTGCTCGATCCGGTGTTTACCAGCCTGTCCAATTATCTCGGTGTTGAGCTTCGCGCCGAACGGCCGGGGCACCAGCATGCTCTGGATGCAGTCTATTTCGACCGCATGGCGGCGATGGAATTTGCTCTCAGCCATGATGACGGACAGTCCCATTGGGATCTGAACGATGCCGACGTGCTGCTGATCGGCGTGTCCCGCACCTCGAAGACCCCGACCTGCCTTTACCTCGCCAATCGCGGCGTCAAGGCCGCCAATATCCCGTTCGTTCCGGGCGTGCCCTTGCCCCAGGCGATTGACGAGCTGACCGACAGGACGCTGATCATCGGTCTTACCAATGATCCCATGTCCCTGGTCGATATCCGCAAGAATCGCTTGTCGATGCTCGGCGAAAAAGGAATCACCGACTATGTCGATACCGAGCGTGTGCGGGCTGAAGTCGCCGAAGCTCGGCGCTTCTTCGCGCGGCGCGGCTGGCCGGTTATCGACGTGACCAAACGGTCCATTGAGGAGACGGCAGCCGAGGTCATCACCATGCTTTCCCGCCGTCGCCGGACGTCCGAAGACAAGCTGCGGACAATCCGCTAGCCGGCGGGCCCATCCACCCCTTGCCTGTGCAGCCGCCAAGGAGATGACCCTGCAAGATCGCCGCTATAAATGGCTTGCGCCGCTGGGCTGGCTGCTGATCATCTTCGGCTACGCGATCCTGTTATTGCCCGGGCCGCTCGGCTGGCCTGGCATCCCGTTCATGATCGGCGGTCTGATTCTGATCCTGCGCGGCTCCATCGGCGCCAAACGCTTCTTCTTGAAGATCATCAGACAGAATCCCAAAGCCACCGGTTGGCTTCGTAAGCTGGTACAATGGAAGCCCCGTAAGCGCCGCAATAAAAACGAGAATTCAACATGATGAAAGCCGGGGCGCCGCCGCTGGTGCTGGCATCCGCGAGCGCGGCCAGAAGACGGCTGCTTGAGGCAGCCGGGCTCAGCTTCACGGCCGAAGCGGCGCGGGTCGATGAAGAGGAAATCAAGGCATCGATGCGCGCCGCTGCAATGGAAGCGGCGGAAGTGGCCGAGGCGCTGGCCGAGCTGAAGGCGCAGCGGATTGCCGCCAAGCATACCCGCTCGCTTGTGATCGGCGCCGATCAGATGCTGGAGATCGACGGCGAATGGCTCGATAAACCGGCCGACCGTCAGCAGGCCGCGGACCATCTCAAAAAGCTCGCCGGCAAGACACACACCCTGACATGCTGCGCCGTCGCGGTGAAAAACGAGGCGCGCATCTGGCATCACAGCGCAACCGCCAAACTGACAATGCGGCCGCTGAGCGACAGCTTCATCGAGCGTTATCTGGATCAGGCGGGGGATGGTGTGCGAAGCAGCGTCGGTGCCTATCAGCTGGAAGGTCTCGGCGTGCAGCTTTTCACCGCCGTTCGTGGCGATCATTTTACCGTTCTCGGCTTGCCGCTGTTACCGCTCTTGAACTTTTTGCGCTTGCAGGGCGTGATTGAAACATGAGCACTGCGCCGCTTCCTCTGGCCGGAGTCATCGGCTGGCCGGTCAGCCACTCCCTGTCGCCGCGGCTGCATGGCCATTGGCTGGGGCGCTATGGGCTGCCCGGGGCCTATTTGCCGTTGGCGGTATCTCCGGACGACTTGCCGACCGCAATTGCCGGTCTGCGCGCCCTGAATTTCGTCGGCGCCAACATCACGGTGCCGCATAAGCAGGCCGTGATCCCATGCATCGACAGCCTTGACCCGGCGGCCCGGGCGATCGGCGCCGTCAACACGCTGATCATCGATGAGCGCGGCGCAATCGAGGGACGCAATACCGATGCGCAGGGATTTCTGGCGGCTCTGACCGCCGGATCGGCAGGCTGGAATGCGCGCTCCGGCCCGGCTTTGGTGCTCGGCGCCGGCGGCGCGGCTCGGTCGATTGTCTGGGCCTTGAAGAACGCCGGCGTGCACGAGGTGCGAATAGCCAATCGCAGCGCCGACAAGGCCGCCGCCCTGGCAGAGGAGTTCGACGCAGCGCCCGTTGACTGGGCTGAGCGGGATGCGGCGCTGGACGGTTGCGCCCTGCTCGTCAACACGACGACTCTGGGCATGGACGGACAGGCGCAGCTCGAGATCGCCCTCGACGCCCTGCCGACCGACGCAACGGTCATGGATATCGTATACGCGCCTTTGGAAACGCCCTTGCTCAGCGCGGCAAGGCGGCGCGGCAACATCGCCGTCGACGGTCTCTCCATGCTGCTGCATCAGGCAGTGCCGGGATTTTCCGCCTGGTTCGGCAAAGAGCCGCAGGTCGATGACGCGCTGCGCAAGGCAGTGCTCGGGTAAACCATGCGTCTGATCGGACTCACCGGCTCCATCGGCATGGGCAAAAGCACCGTGGCCGCAGCCTTGCGTCGCGAAGGGTTGCCGGTGTTCGACGCCGACGCGGCTGTTCATCGCCTGTTTGAACCCGGCGGGCGGGTCGTGACCGCCGTCGATGCGGCTTTCGGGGATCGAATCAACGGTTTGATGACGGCTGCGGGCGGAATTGATCGCGGTGTATTGGGGCGTCATGTCTTTGGTCGCGTGGACAGGCTGCGGCGCCTCGAAGCCATCGTCCATCCGGCGGTTCAACAGGAGGCGGCCCGTTTCCTGCGCCGCCATGCCCGCCATCCCTGGGTCGTCCTTGATGTTCCCTTGCTGTTTGAAGGCGGCATGGCGCGCCGGGTCGATATCCGGCTTTGCGTCACGGCGCCGGCGCTTATTCAGCAGCAACGTGTGCTGGGAAGACCCGGTATGACGCGCGCCATGTTCGAGGCGATTCTGGCGCAACAGATGCCCGATGCGGAAAAGCGCCGCCGATCGGACTGTATCCTGCACACCGGCAGGCCGCGCGGCGCAACGGTCCGCGCATTGCGGCGACTCTTGCGTCGGCTCGAGAGAAAAGCGCATACAGTTGATAGCGGCGGCTGGCCGCGGCCGGCTCTGGTGCCGACCCGGCCCGGCCTGTCGATGCGGCCCAAACTGTTTATCGGCTGATGTCTTTCATTTGATCCGGTCCGAGGGATTCTGATGCGCGAAATCGTCTTCGATACCGAAACCACCGGAACGGATTTCAAGGATGATCGGGTGATCGAAATCGGCTGTGTCGAACTGCATAATCACCTGCCGACCGGTCGCACGCATTGGGTCTACTGCAATCCGGAAATGCCGATGCCTGAAGAGGCATTCAGGATTCATGGACTCAGCGATGAATTCCTCGCCGACAAGCCGAAATTCAGCCAAATCGCCGATGCTTTTCTGGATTTCATCGGCGATGCGGTCCTGATCGCCCACAATGCCGAGTTCGACGTCAATTTCATCAATGCGGAATTGCGCCGCCTGGGGCGGGGCCCTTTGAAGAATACCGCCGTCGATACCATGCAGCTTGCGCGTAAACGCTTCCCCGGCGCCGTGGCCAGTCTGGATGCGTTATGCCGACGCTTCGGCGTCGATAACAGTGATCGGAGCTTTCATGGCGCCTTGCTCGACAGCCAGCTTCTCGCCGAGGTCTATCTCGAGCTGAAGGGCGGTCGTCAGCGCAGTCTCGGCCTTTCCGGAAACGCGAAAGACGATCTGGCGGCAAAGGCTGATCAGGCACCGCGTCAGCGCCGTTATCGCGAGCCCAGGCCGCACGCTCCGGCGGCCGAGGAGCGCGCTGCCCACAGGGCTATGCTTGAGCTCTTGAACGAGCCGATCTGGAACCGGATCGATGCCGCCGAGACCGGGTCATGACCGAAACCGCATCCCCGGTCGATGCGGAGGTCGCAGCGCTTGACCGACCCCTGGACAAAAAATCCAAACGCGCCGGATATCTGGCCGTCGGGCTGGTCGGCGCCGGCCTGCTGGCGCTCGGCGCGGCGATGGTGATCGCGGCCAATGTCTTCGCTCGCTCCGAAATCGACAGCCAGCTCCGCGATTGGCAGACCTCGCTCGGCATTGTCGCCGAAAACAGCAACCAGGCCATCGGCGGCTGGCTCGAGCGGCAAAGGCGCGAACTGACCTCACTGGCTGACAATGAGACGGTGAGGCTGTTCTTCTTTGAATGGGAACTCGCCGACGGGGATATTGGCGCGATCCCGGATCTTCGCGCGCAAACCGATTATCTCGGCAATCTGCTGACCGTCTCCGCAAGTCGGGGCGGTTTCGATGCGCCGCTTCCGGCCGGTACCGTGCGCGCCAATATCGACCAGCGGGCGGCTGCCGGGCTGTATCTGCAGGATCGCAACGGCACGCCGATTGCCGCGTCGACCAACCTGCCGCCTGCAATCAATCTTGCGGATGTGGCGCCCGGCAGCCTCGACCTGGCGCCGCTTGAGGGCGGCGGCATCAGGCTCAGCGGCAAGGTGGCGGTCTTTCCCTCGCAAGCGCTTCCGGTTGCCGGTGGAGAGGCCGGCTATATCACCGGGTTCAAGCCGGTAACGAGGGCTGTCGGGCACCTCATCCAGCCGCCCCAGCTGCCTGATTTTACGCCCCGCGTCGTGTTGCTGCAGCGCACCGGCGCTGCCTTGCGCCCGCTGGCGGTGAGTGTCGACGACTCCGACTATCCTCTCGATACGCAATGGGCGGTCGATACAGCCGATCTTGCCGAGGGTTTTGCGGTGTCGAGCCCCGGCGGCTTCGCCACGCTGACCGACAGCACCGGCGCGGAAGTGCTGGCGACGTCGCGTCAAATCGGCGATACACCGCTTTATGTGATGGTGACGGTGCCGCGCGATATTGCGCTCGGCGCCATCGAGCAGCGCTATGACCGTTTCCAGATCGTGATCTGGCTCTTTATCGGTCTGCTCGGCGCGGTGATTGCGGTGATCTGGCGCCATGGCGCCTCCGTGCGGGCGACCGAGCTGATGCGGCAATATCGCGATATCGCCCGCAGCCTGTCGGAACAGAAAGAGCTGCTGGACATCGTCACCGACAGCCAGCCGACCAGCATCTTCATTCTCGACCATGAGCACCGCTTTCGTTTTGCCAACGCTGTCTGCGCGGCTGAGCACGGCGTCGGCTCGGGAGACCTGATCGACAAGACGATCGAGGCGGTGATCGGTCCGGCGCGTTCCGAGCATTATACCAAGCTTGACCGTCGGGCGCTTGAAGAACGCGCGGTGGTTCGCGGCCAGCTCGAAACGGCTGAGAATGTCCTGAGACCGGGATCGCCTGAGCGTGTCGTCACGACCGAGCACGTACCGCTGCCGCGCAACACCGAGCTCGACGGCTGTGTTCTGGTCGTCGAGCGCGACATCACAGCGGAGGTCGTCGAGCGCCGACGCCGCGAACAGGCGCAGCAGGACCTGATCGAAACGCTTGTCTCCGTGGTCGATATGCGGGATCGCAATGCGGCCAATCACTCCCGCCGTGTCGGGCTTCTGGCGCAAAAGCTGGCGCATGAAATGGAGTTGGATCCGGTGCTGATCGGCACGGCGCGGACGGCCGGCATTCTGATGAATCTCGGCAAGATTCTGGTGCCTGAATCGACCCTTCAGAGCGAAAGGCAGTCCGCCGATGAGCGCGCCATGGTCCGCGCCGGAATCCGCGCGACGGCCGATTTGCTCGCCGATGTGCAATTCGCCGGGCCGGTACTGGAAACCCTCGCTCAGGTGCAGGAACATGTTGACGGCAGCGGCGAGCCGGCCGGGCTGAAGGGTGAGGAAATCCTCATCACCGCCCGGCTGATTTCCGTTGCCAATGCATTGGTCTCGATGCTCTCGCCGCGCAGCTATCGTGACGCGCTGCCGGTGGACGTCGCCACCGGCGAGCTGAAAAAGCAGATGGATACGGTCTATGATGCCGGGGTCGTCGGTGCCCTGCTCAGCCTGCTCAGCCGCCCGGGCGGCCGCGACTTCATCGAGCAGGAAATCCGCTCCGTCGAACTGGATGAGTTGCCCGAATTAGAGGCTGACGGGAAAATATAGAGCATTTTCCGCTCGATCCGTGATGCCGCGGCACCGCCGCCAAGGGATGCCGCCGACCATTCAGACAGGAAAATCTGGCAGACAGGAAAATCTGGGCGGCTTTGCCGCAATTGATCACAACATCGCCCTGATCGCTGCGCGGAATTGCCGCGCTTGGCCCGTGCCTTGGAAGCCCCTCCAGCCACGGGCCGCGCCATGATTCGTCTGCTTCTATTCTGCGTTTTTGTTCTTCCGCTGGTTCAGCCGGCGCCGCTGCTCGCTCAGTCGGCGGCGATTCCGATCAGCCTGATCGATAAAGGCGGGCTGTTCTTTCCCGGCCCCGCCCCGGACACGGTGTTGCCGGCGCAACAGGTCGAGGCCGATGTGGCAATCCGGATTGACGGGGTGCTGGCGCGGGCGGTGATCAGGCAGCATTATCGCAACCCGACCGATGTCTGGGCCGAGGCGCTCTACGTCTTTCCGCTCCCCGAAAACGCTGCCGTCGATCACTTGCGCCTCGATATTGACGGCAGGGTGATCGCTGGCCGCATCGAGGCGCGGGCGGCGGCAGAGCAGCGCTTCGAGGCCGCGGCGGCGGCCGGGCAGGCGGCCTCTCTGCTGACGCAGGCGCGGGCCAATATCTTCACCAACCGGGTCGCCAATATCCCGCCCGGCGGTGAAATCGCGGTCGAAATCGGCTTCGATCTGCCGGTTGATTACGACGCGGGCGTCTTTTCCATGACTTTCCCGATGGTGGTGAATCCGCGTTACCAGCCCGATGGCGACGGCCCGACGCTGGTCGCCCGGCGGTCTGCGCCGCCTCCGACCGCTGCCTATGATGTGAGCGGGCGCGGCGGTCTCAACCCCGTAAGGCTGGCGGTAGCGCTTAATGCCGGTTTTGCCGTCGGTAGGCTGACCAGCCCGAGCCACGGGATCGAGGCGATGACGGCGGCTGACGGCATGACCACGCGCGTGCTGCTCGCCGACGGGCCGGTGCCGGCCGACCGCGATTTCGTGCTGCGCTGGCAGCCTGATTGCCTGCGGCTCGCTGATGCCGCGCCCGACCGGGATTGCTCCGGGCCCTTTGTCGCGCATTACCGGCAACAGGAAAGCGGCGCCGTCTATCACAAGCTGATGGTGGTGCCCGATGAAGAGATCGAGGCCGCAGCAGTGCCGCCGCGCGACCTGGTTTTCATCATCGATGTCTCAGGCTCGATGGGCGGCGAGCCGATCCTGCAGGCAAAGAAGGCGTTGTCACTGGCGCTCAGCCGCCTGCGCCCGGCGGACCGGCTGCAGGTCATTGCCTTTGACGACAAGCTCTACCCGCTTTTCCCCGGTTTGCGCTTCGCCCGGCAGGACTCGCTCGGCGAAGCGCTGGGCTGGGTCGCGGGGCTCGAGGCGAATGGGGGCACGGTGATGCGCCCGGCGCTGGCCGCGGCGCTGTCTTTGCCGGCGGCACCCGATCGGCTGAGACAGATTGTCTTCCTCACCGACGGTGCGGTCGGCAATGATATCGAGCTGCTCGGCCTGGTGGAGGCGGCGCTCGGCAGCGCGCGGCTGTTCACCGTGGCGTTGGGCTCGGCGCCGAACGGTTTCTTCATGCGCGAAGCGGCAGAGGTCGGGCGGGGCGCGATGGTATCGATCCCCGATATGGCGGATGTTGCCGATGCGATGAACGGGCTGTTCGCCAAGCTCGAACGCCCCGCGCTGACCGATTTGCGGCTGACCGGAGCGGATGGCCAGCCCGTTGCCACCTATCCCGCGCGACTTCCCGATCTGTATGCCGGTCGGCCGCTGACGGCGGTGTTTCGCAGGGAGGGGAACGCGGGGCCGGTGACGCTGAGCGGGCGGCGGCTTGGGCAGCCCTGGACGCAACGGCTCGAGCTGGATCAGGGCGCCGACGCTGAAAGCGTCGCCAGGCTCTGGGGGCGCGGTCGGCTGGCAGCGTTGGAACGGCAGCTTCGCCTGACGCCGAACCCCGACCCATTGCGTGCGGCGGCTCTCGAGACCGCGCTCGATTACGGCTTGCTGTCCAAATACACTGCCTTGATTGCCGTCGACCCAAGGCCGATCCGGGAGGTCGGCGAAGCCCTGGCCAAGGCGCCGGCGGTGCTGAACTTTCCCAAGGGCACGCATCAGGCCTTTGCCCGGGTCACCGGGTTGCCGGCGACGGCCACGGCATCGATTCTGCATCTGATTTTCGGTATCGCGCTGATAGCGGCGGCCGGGATGGTGTTATGGCGCCGCGCCTGAGGTTGGGTCTCGGCCTGCTGCTGCTCGGTGCCGGGCTGTGGCAATTCGGCGACGGCCTTGCCGTTCAGGGCAAGGCGCTGGTTGCGCAAATATTGCTGGAGCGCTCCTGGTCCATCGCCATGGCCGAAGGACGGGCGCCGCCGCCCTGGCCATGGGCGGATACGGTGCCCGTGGCCAGGCTGGCGGTACCGCGGCTGGCCGTCGATCAGATCGTGCTCTCGGGCGCCACCGGTCGCACGCTGGCCTTCGGTCCTGGGCTGGTCGACGGCACCGCGCCGGGTCGGGCGGCGGTGATCTCCGGGCATCGCGATACGCATTTCACCTGGCTGGCCGAGCTGCGGATCGGCGATCTGGTGACGCTGCAAACGCCCGACGCGCGGGCCCGGCAATACCGTGTGATAGAGCGCCGCATACTCGACAGCCGCAGCGATGCGATCCACGCGCCGCCCGACGCGGATCTGCTCTTTCTGACGACCTGCTATCCTTTCGGGGCAGTGGATCCCGGCGGCCCGTTAAGGGCTGTTTTTGCGGCAGTGCCGGATCAGGCGGTTGAGATATCCTCATCCGCACCTTAGGCTATTCTATCGGAGAAATGAGCAGGGCCAAGGTATCAGCCGCTCGTCAGCGGCGCCGAAAGGGATCCGACATGCCGAGCAGCGTTATGACAAAGCCGGATCGCACGCGCCGCGATCTGGCCACCGCCTACAGGCGCGTCCGCGAAACCACGGAACGGCTTGCCGCGCCGGTTCCGCCGGAAGAACAGGTCATTCAATCGATGACCGATGCCAGCCCGGTCAAATGGCACCGCGCGCATACAAGCTGGTTTTTCGAAGAGTTCGTGCTCGGCGCCTTCGCGCCGGATTATCAGCCCTTCGACCCTGATTACCGCTATCTTTTCAACTCCTATTACGAGGGTGTCGGCGCCCGTCATGAACGGACCAGCCGAGGGATGGTCGGTCGCCCCGATACGGCGGAGGTCGGACGTTATCGCGAACATGTCGATCAGGCCGTGCTGACCTTTATCGACAGCGCTGACAGCCCGACATTGACCGAGAGCGCCGGCCGCATTCAGCTCGGCCTCAATCATGAGCAGCAGCATCAGGAACTGATGATGACCGATTTGCTGCATGCCCTTGCCTGCAACCCGGTCAAGCCTGCCTACCGCAGCTATCACGCCTCCGAGGCTCGCATGCCGGTCGAGCCGAAATTTGTCGGCTTCGCGGGGGGCGAGTATGAAATCGGCATTGATGCAGCAAATCCGCCCGGGGGCTTTGCCTATGACAATGAAGGCCCGCCGCACCTTGTCAGCCTCAGCGCCTTTGCCCTTGCCGATCGACCGGTAATCAACCGCGAATGGCTCGAATTCATTGAAGATGGCGGCTATCGCCGCCCCGAGCTGTGGCTGGCGGACGGATGGGGCGTGGTGCAGCAGGAAGGCTGGCGCGCGCCGATGTACTGGCAGCAGGACGGCGATTCGTGGCGCTCGATGACGCTCAGCGGCATGCAGGAAATCAACTCGGCCGCACCGGTCGCCCATATCAGCTTTTATGAGGCCGACGCCTTCGCCCGCTGGGCCGGCAAGCGGCTGCCTTCAGAGGCGGAGTGGGAGATAGCCGCGCGCGAGGTCGAGGCGGATCAGGGAAATTTTCTCGATTCCGGCTTTCTCCGTCCGCTGCCTGATTCGGGGCCGCAGCATCGCGGCTCGGGATTGCGCCAGCTTTTCGGTGATGTCTGGGAATGGACCCAAAGCGCCTATCTGCCTTATCCGGGCTATCGCCCCGACGCCGGCGCCATTGGCGAGTATAACGGCAAATTCATGTGCAATCAGATGGTGTTGCGGGGCGGTTCCTGCGTCACGCCTTCCGGTCATGTCCGGGCCGGATATCGCAATTTCTTCTACCCGCACCAGCGCTGGCAGTTTGCCGGGCTGCGCCTCGCCGAGGATCGCTAGAGCGGTCTCGAATCCCGCCGGCGGGTTCTTCGCCGGGCGCTCCGCTTCCGGACCACAAACAAGCAACAACGCAAAAAGGCCATGACAGCAACACAAGGCAGCGCGCTTGCCGATATCGAACAGCGCGATGACGACAAAGACGGATTTCTCGCCCATGTCGTGGCCGGACTGTCGCAAGAGCAGAAGACCATCTCCAGCATGTATCTCTACGATCAACGCGGCTCGATGCTGTTTGATCAGATCTGTGCGCTCGATGAATACTATCCGACACGGACCGAACTGGCCTTGCTCGAGGAAATCGGGCCCAAGCTCGCCGCCGAGGCGGGGCCGCGCGCCGCGCTCGTCGAATTCGGCAGCGGCGCAGATCACAAAATCCGGCGCATTCTCAATGCCCTGCCGGATGCGGCGGCTTATGTGCCGGTCGATATCTCGCGTGAATTCCTGCTCCAATCGGCCGAAGCGGTCGCCGCCGATTTTCCGTCGATCAGCGTCATCCCCGTGGTTGCAGATTTCTCCCAGCCCTTCAAATTGCCCGAAGGCCTGAACACCATCCCCGATCTCGGCCGTGTCATCGGGCTGTTTCCCGGCTCGACAATCGGCAATTTGATGCCCGATGATGCGATCGGCTTTCTTGCCAATGCACGGCGTGCGCTGGGCGCCGGGTCGGCCTTTCTCGTCGGTGTCGATCTGAAGAAATCAGAGGAAATTCTGCACCGCGCCTATAATGACGAGCAGGGCGTGACGGCTGATTTCAATCTCAATCTCCTGACCCGGATGAATCGGGAGCTGGGTGCCGATTTCGATCTCGACGGATTCAGTCACCGCGCCGTTTTCAATCACGAGCAGGGCCGCATCGAGATGCATATCACCAGTCGCAAACAGCAACAGGTGCGGATCGACGGCCATGTCTTCGACTTTGCCGTCGGTGAAACCATCCGCACGGAAGTCAGTTACAAATACCACCCCGAGGAGTTTCAGGGCATAGCGACCGATGCGGGCTGGCGGGCGGATACGGTCTGGATCGACAAGGATCACCTGTTCAGCCTGCATTTCTTGACGGCCTGACCCTGCCGCTTCGGCTTTTCCGGCAGGCGGCCGAACAATAACGGATTTCGTCCCACACCGCGGCCCATTTTTTGCGCCAGCTGAAGGGGCGGCCGCAGGCGGGGCAGATCTTCTCCGGCAGATCCGCCTTTTTGACGGTCTTTCCCTTGCGTTTCACAGCAGATCTGGCTGCTTGTCTTTCGTCGCCTTCCGCGCGCCGCGGCGCCGGCTCGTGCCGCTTGAAACGCCGGATTTCCGGCTGCCGTGACGATTCTGGATGGCATGGGCAGCGCGGCGGTATTCCGAGCCTTTTCGTACCGCCCAGACCCGGTCGCGGGCCTGCCGAGCGGCAGCCATGTGATCGACCGCCGGTGCCGGGTAATCGCGCCCGATGATGCAGCCGGCGGCTTCCTGATCCAGCGGCGGCAGCGTCCAGGGCTCGTGAATATGGGAATCGGGTAGGGCCGCCAATTCCGGCACATGGCGGCGGATGAAGACGCCGTGCGGGTCGTGATCCCGCGATTGCTTGACCGGATTGTAGATGCGGACCGTGTTGATGCCTGTTGTCCCGGATTGCATCTGGATCTGACAGTAATGGATTCCGGGCTCGAAATCGGTGAACAGGCGCGCCAGATGGATCGCCGGCTGCCGCCAATGCAGCCAGAGATGATATGACGCGAACGCCGTCAGCATGGCCCGCATACGGAAATTGATCCAGCCGCCCGTCCACAGCGCCCGCATGCAGGCATCGACCAGCGGCAGCCCGGTTTCGCCGTTTTGCCAGGCACGGAACAGGTTTTCATCGAAATCATGCTCGCGCAGCCCGTCATAGGCCGGATGCAGGTTCTCGAACTCGATGCGCGGCTCGTTCTCCAGCTTCTGGATGAAATGACAGTGCCAATGCAGCCTTTCGCTGAAGCCGCGCAGCGCTGCCGCCCAGCTTCCCCGGCCCTCACGCGGCAATTCGGCCAGCTCCTCGCGGCGCTTGCGGGTCGCCTGATAGACCTCGCGCATTGACAGGGTGCCGTGAGCCAGGTGCAGCGACAGCCGCGAGCAACTCTCAAAGGCCGTATTCGGGCTCGACAGCTCCTTGTGATAACGCGCGCCGCGTCGGGTCAGGAAATCGTCGAGATCGGCAAGAGCGCGTACGCGCCCGCCTTTTTGCCTTTCCGGGCAAGGGCCTTCGGCAATGCCGAGCCGGTCGCGCGATGGCAGGTCACGGATGTCAACGGCCGCGGGAAGCGGCGGCAGGGCGGAAGGCGTCGGCAATTGCGTCGCGCCCATCCGCCCATGCCAGCGCCGCGCCCACCCGTCGCGGTCCCTGAGGCCGCGCACGACACCGAATTGCGGGTATTCGTGCCAAACAACGCCGGTCTCGCGACACCAGGCGGCGACGCGCCGGTCTCGCATAAAGCTCCAGCCCTCGCCGGTTTCTTCATGGCTGTAGAGCGCCGTTATGCCGTGCTCCTCGTTCAGCGCCGACAGAATGGCGGTCGGTTCACCGATGCGAATAACCAGCGCGCTGCCGAGGGCGGCAAGAGCGCGTTGCAGATCCTGCAGCGCTTCCGTGATTGCCTGCCAGTGCCTGCCGCTCGAACTCGGCTGTGCCCACAGCTCAGGCTCGGCAATGTAAAGCGGCAAAAGCGCTCCGCCGTCCCGCGCGGCAGCTGCTGACGCTTCTGTCAGCGGCATATGATCGGCGAGCCGGAGATCGCGCTTGAACCAGACAACCTGCATGGCTGGCGATATAGAGCATCCCGGCGCCGCGTCAGTGCGGCGATATCTTAGAAAATGTTAACACACCGGTGGCTAGATAATCCGCTCAGTGGTTAAAATTTGCCGGAAGTCGGCCGTGAAGAATGTCTTGAGCCGATCCCGGCTCATCCGAACTCGCCGCATATTGCACCGTTTTTTCGGTGGTGCCGGCCCCGTCGTGCTGATCGTCGGCCTGTGCCTGACGCTGGCTGCCGTCCTCGCAGTAAGCAATTATCTCGAAGAACATCGGCTCGGGATCGCGCGCGAGGTTACGGAAGACACCCATCAGAACCTCGCAACGCGGCTTGCTGCGCTCAGCCGCAAGCTGGACTGGTTTCTCGGCGGCTTGCGCGCATCAGACCCGCTACCGGCGAGCGACGAATTGCTTGCTCGGATCGAGAGCTTTCCTGCGCGATTGCCGGGTCGGCGCGATTTTGCCCTGATCAAGACCGGTGCCGACGGGGAAATTGAAGCGCTGACCGCAACCAGCCGACGCTTCGCCGAAGAACTGAAACAGACCGATGCCCTGTTCGGTTCGTTAAGACGCGATGCCTGGACATTTGAGCCCGTCGTCGACGGCAAGACTGACGGGATGGCGATGCTGGCGCGCAAGAGCGCCGGACGCGAAGGCGGCCAATTCGTTGCGGTGGCGCGGATTGCGGTCGCAGCGCTTTTGAACGGGCCCGATTCGCCGTTGGATCCGCGGCTTGTCCGGGTGCAAACGCCCGCCGGCACCTTGTTCCAGCATCCGGATCAGCCGGTCGCGGACCGCCGCGTGATCGAGGTTCCGGTGTCGCTGCCGGCCTATGTGCTCGGCCGTTCCGTCGATCTGCGCTATAGCGTGATCGGCGAGACCGCACTCGCTGCGTTGCCCCTGTCGATCGTCACCGGCCTGGCATTGGTCGGCAGCCTGATCAGCGTGATCAGCGCCTATGCCGTTTTTCGCATCGAACACCGCACCCGCCGGCTCGCGGTGCTCAGCCGTCGCTTGCGGCGGAGCAACGCCGCCCTGAGCCGTCGGATTGCCGATGCCGAAGCGCTGAACCGGAAATATCTCGAAGCCGATAATAAACACCGGGAAATCTTCGAGAACGCGGCCGACGGCCTGTTCCGAATCGCGCCGGAAGGTCATTTCACAACGGCCAACCCGGCTTGTGCCGAAATCCTCGGCTTTTCCGATGCCGAAGACATGATCGATAACACCGGCCATGTCATCAAGGCCGGTTTCCTCGACCGGCCGCGGAGCGATCAGTTGATCGCCGCGCTGTCCAAGCATGGCCGGATCGTCAGTTATGAAGAACAGATCACGCGCCGCGACGGACAGATGATCTGGGTCTCCCTGAATGTCCGCGCGGTCTGCGACGAAAGCGGCGAAATTGCCTTTTTCGAGGGCATGATGAAGGATATTTCCGATCGCAAGCATGCCGAAAGCCTGCTGTTGGAAGCGAAGGAGGAAGCCGAATTCGCCAACCGGACAAAAACCGAATTCCTCGCCAATATGAACCATGAGCTGCGCACGCCGCTCAATGCCATCATCGGCTTTTCCGAGATCATTCGGCGTCAGATGTTCGGGCCGGTCGGGCGGAATGAATACATCGAATATGCCGGCGATATTCATGACAGCGGCAAGCATCTGCTCGAACTGATCAACGACATCCTTGATGTCTCGCGGGTCGAAGTCGGCAAGCGGGAATTGCAGGAAAGCGCGATCGATCCCCGCGACTGCATCCATGCCGGGGTGCGCCTGTTACGCGATAAGGCCGATGCCAAGAACCTGTCTGTTGAAACCAGCGTCGACCCGCGCATTCAGCGGATTTGGGCCGAGGAGCTCGCGCTGAAGCAGATCGTCATCAATCTGGTGTCCAATTCGGTCAAGTTTACGCCGGATGACGGCTCTATTCAGGTTTCCCTGACGCTCGGCGCCGACGGGGCGATCGAATTATCGGTAACCGACAGCGGGATCGGCATCCGCGAAGAAGATTTGCCCAAGGTGATCGAACCCTTCGCTCAGGGCGTCACCGGATTGACGCGACAGGTCGAGGGCACCGGGCTCGGCCTTGCGCTGGTCAACGCGCTGGCCGAACTGCATGGCGGCGGCCTGACCATCGAGAGCGTTTTCGGCAAGGGCACAACCGCCCGCGTCTTGTTGCCGGCGAGCCGTTTGCTGCCGCAGGAAGCGGCGGTCGCATAAATCAGATCAGCCGGACGCGCTTTTCTCCGGCGCTGCTTCCGGAGGGACGAAGGATTCGGGCTGCGGGCCGCCGAGTTCCGGATTGAGCGGACCCGGCAGGCTCTCGACATAGATCGACTGGCTCGGGAAGGCGAAGCTGGTGCCCGCCCCTTCAACGATTTCCTTGATCCGGTAAGCGAGCCTTTCCTTGATCGCCAGCCACTCGCCCCAGACTGTGGTCTTGGTAAAGCAATACAGCATGATATCGATCGAGCTGGCGTTGAAACTGTCGACAAAGATGAACAGCGGCGCCTTGGACTTGTCGACGAATTCCTCGCCATTGGTCACATAGCTGCGGATGCCCTCGGTGACTTCCTGCAGCTGCGAGGCCGTGGTGTCATAGGTCACGCCGATCTTCCAATAGATCCGACGATAGGTCATGCGGCTGAAATTCGTCACCGCATTATCGGACAGTGCCCCGTTCGGCACATAGACCGGCGCCTTGTCGAAACGACGGACCAGTGTGGAGCGGAAACCGATCAGCTCGACGGTGCCCTCGACAACGCCGTCGACCAGGACCCAGTCACCCTTGGCAAAACGCCGCTCGACCAGGATCAGCAAACCGGCGATCAGGTTCTTGAACAAATCCTGTGCGCCCAGCGCCACGGCGACGCCGAACAGGCCGAGGCCGGCGATCAGGGGCGCGACGGCTATTCCCCAAATTTCCAGAATTGTTGCGGCACCGACCAGGATGATCGCGGCCTTGATGGCCTTGATCAGCCATTCCAGCATCGCGGCGGTCAGGATCCGCTGCAACGGGCCGAGATACCCGGTCAGCGCGCGGGCGCTGTTGAAAATCAGCCAGAAAATCGTGAACGCGATCAGGCTTCGCACGACCCGGTCGGCGAACATCGCCGGCTCGCCCTCCAGCGGCAGATAGGCGATGGTGAAATAGGCGCCCAGCACGACCCAGACGAATTTGAGCGGATGCTGGATGTTGGTCACGAGATTGTCGTCGAGCGACGTTTCCGTTCGCTCCGAAAAGGCGATGATCTTTTTGATGACCCAGCGTGAGAACAGCCCGCGAAGCAGCAGAAAACCGGTAAAGATCAGGATCGCGCCGAGCACCGTGCCGACATCGACACCGAAAAAGGCGGTGTTCCAGACGTCCACGACGGTCGCCCAGAAGACGCGCAGTTCCTCGAGCGTTTGGCGGTAGTCGAATTCCATGGCGCTAAGCTTAGAGCATTTTCGGTTTCTGCCGGTCCACCCCTGCCGCCCGCCCGCCCCTATCCTGTCGGCAAGGCGGCGCGGCGCAGTTTCGGCGGTCCGGATCTGATTTCAGAATCGGTCGTACAGCCGGTCCTCGGCCGTTTCGAGGTCGAGCGCGAGAACCTGACGACAGATATCGAGGCTGAACCCCGCCCGCGCCAGCCTTGCCAACTGCTTGTCGTGCTCCTTCGGTTCCTGTGCCGGGCCGAACGGGCCGATCCGCCGTTTCCGGGCGAGCCGAAGGGCGGCGGCGAATTCGGCATCGGCGGTGCCTTCGTCGCTTGCGCGCAGCGCTGCCGCCACGGTCTGTTCGCTGACCCCCTTGGCCCTGAGCCTGGCGGCGATCGCGCGGGCGCTGCGCCCCTGGCGGCGTTCAGCGCGCGCTTTTGCCTCGGCATAGGCTGCATCATCGACCAGGCCGCGCGTCTGCAGCGTCGTCACGACTGTCTCGATCCGGGGCGCATGCGCCTCGGCCGTCGCGGCAGCATCCTCGGCGCCTCTGCGGATCAGCCGACGGATCAGCTTACGTTTCAGCACCCGCCTGAGATTGTCCGCCGAGGAACTGTAGCGCTCAAGATAGGCCAGTGCCGCGCGCTCGAGATAGGCGCTTAAATCCTCGTCATGCATCGGATCATCCGTGCCGCCGATTGTTTGGCGCGGTCTCAGGCTCTATGTGAGGGCGGGTAAGCAACGGGCTTTTTCACCATGCATCAGCAGAAACTGACGGCGCCCGGCGTTCGGCAATACGGCGCCATCAACTGGATCGGCCTCTACACGCTGACGGCCAAGGAAATCCAGCGATTCTTCAAGGTCGGGGTGCAGACCGTGCTGGCGCCCGTGGTGACCACGCTCCTGTTCTTCGCGGTCTTTGCGCTGGCGCTGGGCGGGTTGATACGGTCGACCGGCGGGACGCCTTTCATGTCCTTTCTGCCGCCGGGTCTGATCATGATGGCGATGCTTCAGAATGCTTTTGCCAATGCGTCTTCCTCGATGACGATCTCGAAGGTGCAGGGCAATATCGTCGATGTTCTGATGCCGCCGCTCAGCCATTTCGAATTTGCGCTGGCCTATGCGATGGGCGGCATCGTTCGCGGCATCGTCGTCGGCGCCGCAACGCTCACGGCAATGATCATCCTGGATCTCGCCTTCGACTCCCTGACCATTTTACAGCCGATGCCCGCCGACGGCTGGTTCTATATCCTGTTCCACGCGATTTTCGGCTGCATGATGCTTTCTTTGCTCGGGCTTGCGGCGGGAATCTGGTCCGATAAATTCGATCATATCGCAGCGGTGACAAATTTCATCGTGACCCCGCTGACCTTTCTGTCGGGCACCTTCTACACCATCGACCGTCTTCCCGAGGGCTTTCAATTCGTCGCCCATTTCAACCCGTTCTTCTATGTCATCGACGGCTTCCGCTACGGTTTCATCGGCACCTCCGACCCGACCATGGAAAACTCACTGGCGATTGGCCTGGTCGTGGTGTTCATGAGCAATCTGCTGCTCTGGTGGCTGTGTCTGCGCATGCTGTCGACCGGTTACAAGCTGAAGGCGTAAAGCCGGTGCCCCTCGCCCCGGCCGAGGTTCGCAAGCTCGATCCGTTTCACTGGCGCGGCGCGCTGACACTGGCCTGGCGGGAGATTTTTCGCACCCTGCGCTGGGCTCAGATTACGGTTCTGGCGCAGGTCTTTACCGCTGTGGTTCTGTTTCTGGTGTTCCGTTTCGCGCTCGGCGTGGACAACCCTGAGCAGGCGGCGGTGCTCGATTTCATCGTTCCCGGTCTGATCGTGCTTGCGGTGATGCAGCGCGCATTCGAGACGCCGTCGATCTCGCTGATTTACGACAAGTATGACGGCAGCATCGTCGATATCACCATGGCGCCGCTGAAGCCGGCGGAATACGCGCTGGGCTATATCCTCAGCGGCGCGGCGACCGGTCTGATCAGCGGGGCGGCGGTATTCCTTGCCGCCATGGTCATCTGGCCGCTCGGCTTCAGCGCACCGCTGGTTAGCCTCGGTTTCGCCATTCTCGGCGGGCTGCTGCTCGCGACAATCGGTTTTCTGCTCGGGCTGCTCGGCGATAAATGGGATCACCTCGAAGTTGCGATCAGCTTCGTCGTGGTGCCGCTGAGTTTTCTCTCCGGCGTGTTTGCGCCGGTTGAACGGCTGCCCGGTATCCTGCCGGCGGTGATGGCGGTCAATCCGATCGCCTATGTCATCGACGGTTTCCGCTTTGGCGTCGCCGGAGCTGCGGCCCATCCGCCGCTGCTTTCGGCCCTGTTTGTCTGCGCTGCCCTTGCCGCGCTTTGGGGCTTGGCGTATTTCCTCTTGCTTCGCGGCATCGGCTTGCGATCATAAACTGCTTGCCGGGCCGCCATAAATCCCGGACCTGTCCCGATGATATCTGCACTTTTGCCGAATTACGCCCGGTTTGATATCGCGTTTGAGCGCGGCGAGGGCGTGTACCTGATTGCCGAGGGCGGCGAACGCTATCTCGATTTCGGCGCCGGGATCGCCGTCAATGCGCTCGGCCACGGCCATCCCCATCTGGTCGCCGCACTGACCGAACAGGCGGGCAAGCTGTGGCATACCTCGAACCTTTATCGCATACCGGGTCAGGAAAAACTGGCCGAAAGGCTGGTCGCCAGCAGCTTTGCCGATGCGGTGTTCTTCTGCAATTCCGGCGCCGAGGCCTGGGAGGCCGGGCTGAAAATGGCGCGGCGCTATCACGACCGGCAGGGCGCCGCGCACAAGAAGCGCATGATCACCGCGACGGCCGGTTTTCACGGGCGCACAATGGCCGGCATTTCATCATCGGCGCAGGCCAAGATGACTGACGGATTCGGCCCGCTTCTCGAGGGCTTTGATCCGGTGCCGTTCGGCAACGGCAACGCCTTGCGCGCCGCGGTCACGGATGAAACCGCGGCGATCTGTATCGAACCGATTCTCGGCGAGGGGGGCATTCAGGCCGGCAGTGAGCGTTACCTGCGGGATATCCGCGCGGTTGCAGATGAATTCGATCTGCTCGTCTTCCTCGACGAGGTGCAGACCGGCTTCGGACGGACCGGCAAGCTTTTCGCGCATGAATGGGCCGGCATCACGCCCGATATCATGTGTATCGCCAAGGGCATGGGCGGCGGCTTTCCCGTCGGCGCGGTGCTGACCACCGAACGCGTCGCGACGGTGATGACGCCGGGCTCGCACGGCACGACTTTCGGCGGCAATCCGCTGGCGATGGCGGTCGCCAATGCAGTGCTCGACATTGTCGGCGAGCCCGATTTTCTCGCTTCGGTACAGCGCAAGGGCGCCCATTTTGCGGGTCGGCTGGAGGCGCTGGCGAGGGAGTTTCCCGCCGCCATTCGTGAGGTTCGCGGCATCGGGCTGATGCGCGGCCTGCAATTGCAGAGCGATTTTGCCGCGCTCGATATGGTCAAGGCGCTGAATGCGCGCGGCCTGCTTACGGTCGGCGCGGCGGACAACGTCATTCGGCTGATGCCGCCGCTGATCATTGACGAGGCGGAGATCGATCAGGGCTGTGGCATCATTGCGTCGGCACTGGCCGAGCTTCAGACAAGCGCTCCGGCTGAGGCCGCAAATGCTTAGCGCGCCTCAACACTTCCTCGATCTGCACCGAATTGATGCGGGCGTGTTGCGGGGTCTCTTGCACAATGCGGCGGCGCTGAAGGAGCGCGGTCGCAGCGCCGATCTGGCCGGATGCACGCTGGCGATGATTTTCGAAAAACCCTCGACGCGGACGCGGGTTTCCTTCGCCGCGGCGATGAACCAGATGGGTGGCCAGGCAATTGAGTTGTCGACCGGAGAGATGCAGCTCGGTCGCGGCGAGACGATTGAGGACACC
>CAZRBL010000023.1:0-41327 GCA_964598335.1 uncultured Rhodospirillales bacterium | reverse complement strand
CAACACCGCCCCCGGTTCCGGCAGAGCCGCCGCCGCCGCTTTTCGCGCCCGAACTTGCCGCCGCGGATTCCGGTCCGGCGCTCCCGCCCCGGCCCGGCTCCCTGCCGACTCGGGGCCCCGATGCGGCCGATCGCGACCGCGAGAGTTTCGGTGCCGGTCAGCAGGCGGCACTGGACCAGCCGCGTGAAGAGGTTCCGCCATGGCTGCGCGAATCCGCCAATGCAACGACTCAACCGGAACCGGCACAGACGGCGCCGCCGCCTTCCTTGCCCGGATCGTCCCGGACAATGGCGCAGGCGCAGCGCCCGGCCGACAGGCGTGCGCCGCTATTGCCGGGTCAAGCTCCCGATGCCGAGCGACCGGAAGGCTACCCGAACCTCGCCGACGTGCCCGGCCGTCCAAATGCCGCACGCGATCGAGAAGCGCTGCGCCAGAGCCGCCAGGAATTGGCTCAGGGCGACAACCGCGCGGGCAGTCGCGCCGGCCGGGAAAACCAGTTCGATGCCCTGCTGGATCAGGTCGAGGAGTCACCAGCGCCGTCGACCAGCGCGGTCGCCGCCGGCCCGTCGGTCGTTACTGACGTCGAGGGCGCGCTGGGCAGTGTTGCGGTGCCGCAGCTTGCGTCAAATCCGCCGCGATCTTTCGATCGCTCGGTCGAGCCGTCGGCCTTTGCCATGGGCAGCGCCGTTTCTGCGCTTGCGGGCACGGTCTATTTCGGTCACGGCTCGGCCTCATTGGATAATGAGGCACGCCGGACCGTCGAACAGATTGCCGCCCTCTACAGAAACACCGGCGGCGTGGTCAGGATTGTCGGCCATGCCAGCAGCCGCACCGGAGCCAGCGATCCGATTGCCCAGAAGAGCATCAATCTGACGATGTCGCGCCGGCGCGCAGAGAGCGTTGCCGATGTCTTGCGAGGCGCCGGGATCGACGCGGCGCGGATCATGATTGTCGGCCGCAGCGATACACAGCCGGATATCGCCAGTGTCGCACGCGACAGCGAGGCCGCCGCCCGACGTGCCGAGATCTATCTCGATTACTGAGTAAAGACCCCGATGTCCGCCAAATCACCTGCCGAATTCTACCGGACCAACCGTCTGCCGCCCTATGTCTTCGCCGAAGTCAACGCGATGAAGGCCAAGGCGCGCGCCGAGGGGGCCGATATCATCGATTTCGGCATGGGCAATCCGGATCAGCCGACGCCGCCTCATATCGTCGAGAAAATGATTGAGAGCGTTCAGAATCCCCGGGCGCACCGCTATTCGATGTCGCGCGGCATTCCGGGACTCCGGCGCGCCGTTGCCGCCTATTACGGTCGCCGTTTCGGCGTCGATATCGATCCGGAAACCGAGGCCATCGTGACGCTCGGCTCGAAAGAAGGGCTGGCGAATCTGGCCCAGGCGATCACCAGCCCGGGCGACATCATGCTGGTCCCGAATCCCAGCTATCCAATCCACCCCTTCGGCTTCATCATTGCTGGCGCCTCGATCCGGCATATTCCTGTCGGCGACAGCTATGATTTCATGGATCAGCTTCAGCGCGCCGTGCGGCACAGCGTACCCAAGCCCGTGGCGCTTGTTCTGAGCTACCCGTCAAACCCGACGGCGCAGGTCGTCGATCTTGATTTCTATGCCGAGATCGTCGCCTTTTGTCGGCGCGAGGGGATCTGGATCCTGTCGGATCTGGCCTATGCCGAAATCTATTTCGACGGCACGCCGCCGCCTTCAATTCTGGAGGTGCCGGGTGGGCGCGATATCGCGGTCGAATTCACCTCGCTCTCGAAGACCTACAATATGCCCGGATGGCGCATCGGTTTCGCCGTTGGTAATGCCAAGCTGATCGATGCATTGGGCAAGATCAAAAGCTATCTCGATTACGGCGCTTTCACGCCGATTCAGGTGGCGGCGACGGCGGCGTTGAATGGTCCGCAGGATTGCGTCGAGGAAATTCGCGCCATGTATCGGCAACGGCGCGATGTGCTGATCGAAGGGCTGGACGCGGCGGGGTGGCAGGTGCCGAGCCCAAGCGCAACCATGTTCGCCTGGGCACCGATCCCGGAGCCCTATCGCGACGGCGGATCGCTGGAGTTCTCCAAGCTTCTGCTGCAGCATGCCGAGGTCGCGGTCGCGCCGGGGCTCGGCTTCGGCGAATATGGCGACGGTCACGTCCGCATCGCGCTGGTCGAGAATGTGCAGCGCATCCGACAAGCCTGCCGCAACATCAAGCGCTTTTTGCAAACGACATCCGATCAGGAAAGCGTTGCCGAGGCGGCAACGGCATGACCGCGCCTCTGAGGATTGCGATTGCCGGTCTCGGTACCGTTGGGGCCGGTCTGGTCGATCTGATCGCGCGCAATCAGACATTGTTGACGCGCCGCGCCGGGCGACAGCTTGAGATCGTTGCGGTCAGCGCGCGCGACCGCGGCCGCGACCGCGGGATCGATCTGAGCGCTTTTGCATGGTTCGACGATCCGGCGGTGATGGCCGCTGAAGCCGAGTGCGATGTCGTCGTCGAATTGATAGGCGGCGAAGCCGGCGTGGCCGCGAAGGTCGTCGAAACCGCGCTGAGCGAAGGCCGCCATATCGTCACCGCGAACAAGGCATTGATGGCGCATCACGGCGCTCGCCTCGCCAGGCTGGCGCAGCTGCAGGGCAGGGCGCTCGCCTTCGAGGCGGCGGTGGCCGGTGGCATCCCGGTGATCAAGGCACTGCGCGAGGGGCTGTCTGCCAACCGGATCACGGGGCTGCGCGGTATCCTGAACGGGACGTGCAATTACATCCTGACCGAAATGGCGGCGACAAAGCGTGCTTTCGATGATGTCCTCGCCGAGGCGCAGACGCTCGGCTATGCCGAAGCCGATCCGAGTTTCGATATCGATGGGGTCGATGCCGCGCATAAACTGGCTTTGCTCGCGGCGATCGCCTTCGGCCGTGAAGTCGATTTCGGTGCGCTGCATGTCGAAGGCATTCGCGGTATCGACCCGCGCGAGCTCTCTTATGCCGAAGAGCTCGGCTACAAGCTCAAGCTGCTCGGCATCGCCCGGCCGGAAGGCGAGGGGATCCTGCAAAGCGTCTATCCCTGCCTGATCGCGGCCGAAGCACAAATCGCCGCCGTCGACGGCGTGCTGAATGCAGTCGATATCGCCGGAGAGCCGATCGGGGAGGTGTTGCTGGTCGGCCCCGGCGCCGGCGCCGGGGCGACGGCATCGGCGGTGGCGTCCGACATTGTCGATATCGCGGCAGGGCGGTTTGCGCCCGTATTCGGTCAAAGCTCCGATGATCTCGAACCAGCCGCCGTCACCGGCGTCGACTCACGGTATGGTTCCTTCTACCTGCGTCTGGCCGTCACCGATAAGGCGGGGGTTGTCGCGCATATCACCCGGATCCTTGCCGACCACGATATTTCGGTTGAGGACATGATCCAGCGCCATGCCGGTCAGGATGGTGAGCCTGTAACCCTTGTCCTCACCACGCATGCCACCGAGGAAGCCGCGATGCGCAATGCGCTGGCGGAAATCGAGGCCTATGAAAATGTCAGTGCCGAGCCGGTTATGCTGCGCATCGAAAGCTGAACTGCGGCGCTGCTGCTTGAAGCGGCCCGACAAGGCTGCCAAAAAGACGGTCACCTAGTGTTCAAACCCGGAAAAAGAGATCGAGCGATGGCGCAGGAGCCGCACGCGGCAATGGACCGCAATCTGGCGCTTGAAGTGGTGCGCGTCACCGAGGCGACGGCGCTGGCCGCCTCAATCTGGATGGGCCGCGGCGATGAGAAGGCCGCCGATCAGGCCGCCGTCGATGCCATGCGGACAACGCTGAACAGCCTGCATATTGAGGGTAAGGTCGTCATCGGCGAGGGCGAGCGGGATGAAGCGCCGATGCTGTATATCGGCGAAAAGGTCGGCGCCGGTGGGGGGCCGGCCGTCGATATCGCCCTTGATCCGCTGGAGGGCACCACGATTACGGCCAAGGGCGGCAATAATGCGCTGGCGGTGATTGCGATGGCCGAGGCCGGCGGCTTTTTGAACGCGCCCGATGTCTATATGCAGAAAATCGCCTGCGGCCCCGGCGTGCCGCCCGGCACCATCGATCTCGACAATGCGACGAGCGACAATCTCAAGGCCCTGGCCGAGGTGCGAAAGAAATCGGTCACCGATCTGGTCGTCTGCATTCTCGACCGGCCGCGCCATGCCGACCTGATCGGCGAGGTGCGCGACGCCGGCGCCCGCATCATGTTGATCTCGGATGGTGATGTCAGCGGCGTCATTGCGACGGCGCAGGACGATACCGGCATCGATCTGTACATGGGCAGCGGCGGCGCGCCCGAAGGCGTGCTGGCCGCCGCGGCGCTGCGCTGTATCGGCGGTTTTATCCAGGGGCGGCTGACCTTTCGCAATGATGACGAGCGCGACCGCGCGGCACGCTGGGGTATCACCGATCTCAACCGCAAATACGATCTCGGTGACATGGCCAGCGGCGAGGTGATGTTTGCCTCGACCGGCGTCACCGATGGCACCTGGCTGCGCGGCGTGCGGCGTTTTTCCGGCGGCGCGATCACCCATTCGGTGGTCATGCGCTCGAAATCGGGTACGGTACGGAATATCGAATCACAGCATAATTTCCGCACCAAAACCGGCCTGCTTTCCCTTGATGGCGCCACGTGACGACACGCTGAATACCGAAACCCGGCCGACCTTTGTCGGCGGCGTTGCAAACTCGGCCAAGGGCCGCCGCTGGGTCTATACAGACGGCGATCACCGCGCGGCAACCGCGCTGGCGCAGCAGCATGATCTGCCGGAAATCGTTGCCCGCGTCCTCGCTGCACGCGGGGTTGCGGCATCGCAGGTGCCCGATTTTCTCGATCCGACCCTGCGCAGCCTGTTGCCCGATCCCAGCGGTTTGCTGGACATGGATCGCCTCGCGGCGCGCTTGGCTCTTGCCATTCAGGAAGGGCAGCGCATCGCGGTGTTCGGCGATTACGATGTCGACGGAGCAACGGCGACCGCCATCATGGTGCGCTTTCTGCGTGCGCTGGGTGCCGATCCCCTGATCCATATCCCCGACCGCATGTCCGAAGGCTACGGCCCGTCAGTCGAAGCCTTTGAGCGTCTGATCGCGCAGGGCGCCCAGGTGATCATCACCGTCGATTGCGGGGTTGCGGCGCATGATCCGATCGCCGTGGCCCAGGCCGCCGGCACCGACGTTCTGGTTCTTGACCACCATGAAGCCGGCAGCGAGCTACCGATCGCGCACGCGCTGGTGAACCCCAAGCGCCTGGACCAGCCCAAGGGCTTCGAAATGCTGGCCGCCTGCGCCGTCACCTTCCTGGCCACCGTCGCCACCAACCGGACACTGCGTGTCAGCGGGTTCTTTGGCGATCAGGTGCAGGAACCCGATCTGCGACAATGGCTCGATCTGGTCGCGCTCGGCACGGTCTGTGATGTCATGCCGCTGAGCCAGCCGCTCAATCGTGCCTTTGTTCGACAGGGGCTGAAGGTGATGGCGGGGCGCAGCAATGCCGGGCTCGCGGCGCTGGCCGATGCGGCGAATGTCGGACAGGCCCCTACCGCCTATCACCTCGGCTTTGTGCTGGGGCCGCGCATTAACGCAGCCGGTCGTGTTGGCGAATCCGGCTATGGCGCGCGGCTGCTGACCTGCGAAACCCTGCAGGAGGCCGAAGAAGCGGCCGCTGTGCTGGACATTTACAACCGCGACCGCCGTGACATCGAGGCGGCGGCGCTGGATCAGGCGCTGGCGATGATCGAGGCCGATACCGCGCTGGCCGACGGGCCCGCGGTGATCGTTGCCGGCCAGGGCTGGCATCCGGGCGTCGTCGGCATTGTGGCATCGCGGCTGAAAGATCAGTTCGAGAAACCGTGCTGCGTGCTCGGCATCGACGATCAGGGCATTGCTCGCGGCTCGGGGCGGTCGGTCAGCGGCGTCGATCTGGGCGCGGCGGTGATCGCGGCGCGCGAGGCCGATTTGCTGCTCAGCGGCGGCGGCCATGCGATGGCGGCCGGCTTTTCGCTACAGGCCGACGGCGTCGATGATTTCCGCAGCTTCATCAACCGGCATATCGCGGCCGCCGGCCCGCCGGTCGAGCCCGATCTGAGCCTGCCGATTGACGGCGTCATCAGCGCGGGCGGCGCCGATTTATCGCTCGCCCAGGCGCTGGAACGCCTCGAACCCTTCGGCGCCGGGCATGAAGAGCCGCGCCTCGCCATCCTTAACGCCCGCATTCACGAGGCGGCGCCGGTCGGCAAGAACCATCTGCGCGTCCGCATCACCGATCTTGCCGGCGGCTGGTGCGGCGGCATCGCCTTCCGCTGCCTCGAGACCCCGTTGGGTCAGCTCCTCTTGGACGGCAAAGACCGCAATCTTCATCTCGCCGGCCGCCTGCAGGTCAACCGCTGGCAGGGCCGCGAACGCGTCCAGTTCCAAATCGACGACGCGGCCCCAGCGGATTAAAGGGCGGATTAACGGCGCCGAACTGCCGCGCCGAGAACCCCTAGGGCCAGCAAGCCCAGCGCGGCCGGAGCCGGTAAGGCGCCGATTTGTTGACCGCCGGTAACGGCGAGCGTGAATACGCCGCCATCCTCCAGAATCTCGAAATCCGGCAGGGTGACGCCATCGGCAAAGACCGTGAAATCAATCTCCGACGGTAGGGTGAAAACACCGGATACGCTCAGGAAATCCAGTTCGAATCCGGTCGTTGGCACGAAGCCGTCGATAAAATTGAACGCCAGCAGGCCATCAGACAGATCGACATCGCCAAGCACGGTCAGCACCGTCGCGCCGGGCAGGGGGCCGGGAGCGTTAAATTCCCAAACCCCGCCACTCTCGATGCTCAGATCACCGTCCAGCGTTGCCGGTGCATTGCCCGGGCCGCTGATCAGCGTGCCGCCCGCACCAACCAGCATGACGCCGTCCGTGACCGTCGTCGTGGTGCCTTCTTCAAACCCGGCGACCGCACCGCCGGTCAGCATCAGGCCGCCTTCAATTGTGCCGCCACCAAGGCTTACGGCGGTTCCATCGCCGGTGGCATCAATGCCGGTCGGCCCTGTCACCGTGCCGCCGCTCAAGGCAAGGGCAGCGCCATTGTCGAGGGCGATGCCCGTCGTCGTGCCGGTGATTTCGGCTGTGCCGCCGACCTCGATAAGGCTGCGTTCAAGCCCGAGGATGCCGATGCCGTTACCGTCCGCGTCCGAATTGGTGATCGAACCGCCGGTAACCGTCAGCCGCGCCGGCGAATCTGGATAGGTGTAAAATTCACCTCCGCCATAATCATAGGTAGAGCCTTCAGCCCCGTAGACCGTTACGGCAGCCTCAGCGTCGCTGTAGGAAGAGCTATCGTTATTGTCTTCATCGGCGGCAGTATAGCCATAGGCGGTCACAGTTCCGCCCGTCATGGTGACCTCGGCATTCGGCCCGATGTAGATGCCCTGGCGTCCCGCATCGATCGCGCCGCCGGAAATCGTTGCCCTCGCATAACGGGACGGTATGACGAAGTAGGAAGATGGGCTTGTGAAAGTCTCGCCCACGAACCCTTGTATAACCAAACCGGTATCCGGCGATGTCACACGTCCAGCGGTTATGGTCAGCTCGCTGTCTGTGATATCGGTTCGAACATTAATGCCGTAGCCCAGACCGGCGATCTCACCGCCACTGATCAGGCCATAGCTGTCCGTCAGACTGACACCCGTGCCACCGGCATTGATGCTTGTCGTGGCGCCGGAGATCGACAGGGTACCGCTGCCCTCAATCGTCACTGCATAAAAGCCGTTGAACTCACCGCTGGTCAGATCCAGCGAATAGCCATTATTGATGATGCCGTAGGCGTGAACGTCCCCGGTGTTCTCCGTCGCGTTCCCGTCAAGGGTGATGATCCCGGAATAAGGGGTGAGCTCACCGTTCTGCACAGCCATCGCCTCGGCGCGGCGCGAATAGCCGATCGAGCCATAGAGCGAGGTGAAGGCAGCGCCGACGAAAAGCGCGGATTTCTGAAAAACGGATGAGCGGGCCACGGGCCTCTCCCTGAACTGAACAAAAACCCTTCGATCAATAGGCCAATTCGGCCAAGATCACAAGCATTCGCTGACTGTACCGTTGTGCTGTCGGCGTGCTTTGGGCTCAGCTTCGCGCGGCTCGCGAACCATGAACAATCGAGCGCCGACGGATGAGCCGTCATCTCGAGGCGCGGTTTTGCAAGTGGCGCCGGCGATGCGTGCCCTCGCAATGATGCTGTTTAGCCGCTGAAAACCCGGTCGAAAATCGTGCCGATATGTTTGGTGTGGTAGCCCATATCGAATAGCACGCGGAGCTGGTCGGGTGGGAGCTTTGCGGTGACAGCGTCGTCCGCCAAAAGGTTATCGAGGAAGGCGGTCCCTTCAGCCGGCAGGCTGTTCCAGACGGCCATGGCGTTGCGCTGGACGGCGCTATAGGCGTCTTCGCGGCTCATCCCGGCCTGTGTCAAAGCGAGCAGGACGCGCTGGCTGAAGACGAGGCCGCCGAGGCTGTCCATATTGGCCTGCATCGCCTCGGGATAGACCAGCAGCTTTTCGATGACTCCGGCCAGACGGTGGATGGCGAAATCCAGCGCGATGGTGGCATCGGGGCCGTTCACGCGCTCGACCGAGCTGTGGCTGATATCGCGCTCATGCCACAGGGTGATGTTTTCCAGCGCCGGGATGACGGCGGCGCGCACCAGCCGGGCGAGACCGGACAGGTTTTCGGTCAGCACCGGGTTGCGCTTATGCGGCATCGCGCTGCTGCCCTTTTGGCCGGGCGCGAAGTATTCCTCGGCCTCGCGCACTTCGGTGCGTTGCAGATGGCGGATTTCGGTGGCGAGGTTGTCGATGCTGCCGGCGATCACCGCCAGCACGCTGAAAAACATCGCATGCCGGTCGCGCGGGATGACTTGCGTCGAGACCGGCTCGGGGGTGAGGCCCAGCTTGGCGGCGACATGCTGTTCGACCGCCGGGTCGATATTGGCAAAGGTGCCGACCGCGCCGGAAATCGCGCAGGTCGCGATTTCGGACCGTGCCGCGACGAGGCGGTCACGATTGCGGGCAAAGGCGGCGTAATGGCCGGCGAGCTTGAGCCCGAAACTGGTCGGTTCGGCATGGATGCCGTGGCTGCGGCCGATGCACAGTGTGTCCCGGTGTTCCTCAGCGCGGCTTTTCAACGCTGCCAGCAGGCGGTCGAGCCCGGCCAGCAGCAGATCGGCGGCCTGTGTCATCTGCACGGACAGCGTCGTGTCCAGCACATCCGAGGACGTCATGCCCTGATGCACAAAGCGGGCGGGCTCGCCGACATGTTCGGCGAGATTGGTCAGGAAGGCGATGACATCGTGTTTGGTCTCGCGCTCGATCTCATCGATGCGGTCGATCTCGAATTTGCCTTTTTCCCAGACTGCCTGCGCCGCCTCGCGCGGAATCACGCCGAGCTCTGCCTGGGCGTCGCAGGCATGTGCCTCGATCTCGAACCAGATGCGGAATTTGTTTTCCGGTTCCCAGATGGCGGTCATCTCGGGCCGGCTGTAACGCGGGATCATGGTGTTCCTACCAGTGTTCGGTGCCGGGCAGGCCCTTGACCGGGCCGGCGATGTCGGATGTGAGCCAGCCGCCATAAAAGCCGCCGGGCTGCGGCTGCACGACCTCGCCGCCGAGCGTGCAATCAAGGTGCTGGGCATAAAAGGCGATGCGACCAGCCAATCGGCTGTAATCGCCATGCGCGGCCATTGGATCGATATAGGCCCAGGCTGCCCTGGACAGCACGGCGCCATCGACGGTCAGATCATAATGCTGCGACGGGCCTTTCCATTCGCAATAGGTGCGGTGGCCTGACGGCACCAGCAGATCGCGGCGTACGTCCTCGACCGGGAAGTAATAGGTTGGCGGGCTGGCGGTTTCACACAGCCTGAGCAGCCCGCTGCTGCGCGCGATTTCGACGCCGCGCCAGCTGACGGTGCCTTCGCGCGGTTCGGCCTCCAGCCGCGGCGGCCGCGGGAAATCCCATACCGAGACCTGGCCGGGCCCCGCTTTCTCGATCTCGGCGCCTTGCGGGCGTGGTTTACGCATCGATGGCCGCCAGGTGTTGTTGGATGGCGGTCAGCGCCTCGGGCTCGGTCAGCAGCGGCACATGGCCGACATCGGGGACGATGGCGGTTTTCATCGCCGGGACTGCCTGCTGCATTTTTGCCAGTGTTTCGGCTGACAGGATGTCCGATATCCCGCCGCGAATGGTCAGCGTCGGAATGTTTTTCAGCGCCTTGAACAGCGGCCAGAGATCGACCGTATTGCCGCGCTGCTTGAAGCCTTCGGCAATCGTATCGTCATAGGAGGATACATAGCCGCCGGCCGCCTCATCATAATGAAAGCTGCGCTTGGCCATCATCATCCAGTCATCATCGCTGAATTTGGGATAGACAACGTCATTGGCGTTCTTGAAGGCGGCGGCGCAGGCCTCCCAACTCTCCAGCACCTTGCCCGAGCCGACATAGCCGGCGATCCGGGCGAGGCCTGTCGGGTCGAGTTCCGGGCCGACATCGTTGAGCACGACACCGGCCAGTGCTGTCGGCCGCGATGCGGCAATGCCCATCGCGATAATGCCGCCCAGCGAGGTACCGATGATCACGACGTGATGTTCCCCCGCAGCCGTGAGCAGATCGAGGCAATCGCCGATATAGCGGGGCAGGGCATAGGTCGAATAATCGACCGCATAATCGGATTTGCCGCGCCCGCGCAGATCGGCGACCAGCACCCTGCGAGTGTCGGCCAGTTTCGGTGCCAGTGCTTCGAAATCGCGACTGTTCCGCGTCAGCCCGCCAATGCACAGCACAGCGGTGCCGGCGTTCTCGCTCGGCCCAGCATAGTCGCGAAAGAATAATCGAAGATTGTCCTGAGAGGTGAAGAAGCGCTCGGCGAATTCGCTCATGAGGTTTCCTTCGTCGCGGAAAAGCGGATCGCCGGGTAGTCTTCCTGCGCGCGGTCGAGATGCCAGGCATTGCGGGCGAGGAAGACCGGGTCGCCGTCATGATCCTCGGCCATCGCCCCCTGATTCTCATCGATGAAAGCCTTCAGCTTGGCCGCGTCATCGGCGTGCAGCCAGCGGGCGGTATGCAGCGCCGCGGTCTCGAAATGCACCGGGATCTGATACTCGGTGCGGATGCGGTCGGCGAGCACGTCGAATTGCAGCGCGCCGACGACTCCGACGATCCAGTTGGCATCGAGCCGCGGTTTGAAGACCCGCGCCGCACCTTCCTCGGCCAGCTGTTCCAGCGCCCGGCCCAGATGTTTCGCCTTCATCGGATCATCGGGCCGCGCCCGCTGCATCAGCTCGGGCGCGAAGCTGGGAATGCCGGTAAAGCGGATATCAGCGCCCTCGGTCAGCGCATCGCCGATCCTGAGATTGCCGTGATTGGGGATGCCGATGATATCGCCGGCCCAGGCTTCCTCGGCGACCTCGCGGTCCTGCGCCAGGAAAAGCTGCGCATTGGACACCGCGATCTGTTTGCCGCTGCGCACATGATGCAGCTTCATGCCGCGCCGGAATTTGCCCGAGCAAAGCCGGACAAAGGCGATCCGGTCGCGGTGCCTGGGATCCATATTGGCCTGGATTTTGAACACAAAGCCGCTGACCTTGCGTTCATCCGGATCGATCGTGCCGGTGGCGGTCGGCTGCGGCCGGGGAGAGGGCGCCAGTTCCGCCAGCCCGGCCAGCAATTCGCGCACCCCGAAGCTGTTGACCGCGCTGCCGAAGAAAACCGGGGTCATGTGGCCGCCGCGATAGGCGTCGAGATCGAAGGGCGGACACAGACCGCGTGCCATCTCCACATCCTCGCGCAGTTTCTCAACGGCGTGATCGGGCAGGATCTCATCCAGCTTTGGATCATCCAGTCCGGAGACGGCGACCGTCTCGGCGCCGACCTTTTCCCGCGCCTTTTCGACCAGCACCAGCCGGTCATGCAGCAGGTCATAACAGCCTAGGAAATCGCGGCCCATGCCGATCGGCCAGCTGGCCGGGGTGACGTCCAGGGCCAGATCCTGCTCGATCTGATCGAGCAGATCGAACGGGTCGAGGCCGTCCCGGTCCAGCTTGTTGATGAAGGTCGCAATCGGCACATCGCGCAGGCGGCAGACCTCAAACAGCTTCCGCGTCTGCCCCTCGATACCCTTGGCCGAATCCAGCACCATGACGGCGCTGTCGACCGCGGTCAGCGTGCGATAGGTATCCTCGCTGAAATCCTCGTGACCCGGCGTGTCCAGCAAATTGAAGACGCAGCCCTCATAGCCGAAGGTCATCACGGAGGAGGCGACAGAAATACCCCGCTCGCGCTCCACCTTCATCCAGTCGGATCGTGCCCGCCGCTGCTCACCCCGCGCCTTGACCGCACCGGCCGCCTGAATAGCGCCGCCATAAAGCAGCAGCTTTTCCGTCAGCGTCGTCTTGCCGGCATCGGGGTGCGAGATGATGGCAAAGGTGCGGCGCGCGGTGATGGGGCTGGTAATGCTGACACTGTCGGGCATGGCGTGGATTTAGCCGTCGCAAAGGCTGTTGGAAAGCGGCTAAAGTTCCTTGCCCTCAAACGGGTTCTCGCCGCTCGGGTCTTCGAACTCGACCGCCCAGAGGTCCGGGTCGCGGTCAAGCTGGCGGGCGATATAGGCGTCTGCCTCGCTTTCGCTGACTTTTTCCCCGTCAAAGGCGGCCAGCCAGGCGAGATTGCCGTCGAAATCGGTGGTTTGAGTCAGCACACGGCAGCTTTGGCGATCAATGAAGATCTTGAGTAAGATGCTGCCGCTGCTGCCATGCCCCTTATTGATCACCGTCGCGGCCCGGCCCTTGGCAAAGGCGCGCCGGATTTGCGCATCAATCAGCAGATCGGTCGGGAGACGCGCAGTCACTTTCTAATCGGCTGACGCATCTGCGGCGAAGGCTTGGAGATCCTGCAGCCGAACGATCTCGAGCGTTTCGATGTGGGTGCCCTCGAGATGGACCGGCGGCGCCTTGCCGTCCTGCATCGCTTCCTTCCAGCGGGCCGCACAGACGCACCAGCGGTCACCGGGCTTGAGGCCGGGAAAGGCAAATTCGGGCACAGCCGTGCTGAGATCATTGCCGCGTGATTTCGTATAGGCGAGGAATTCCTCGGTCATCACCGCGCAAACGGTATGGCGCCCCGCATCCTCCGGGCCGGTGTCGCATCGACCGTTGCGGTAGAATCCGGTCATCGGGTCGCTGCAGCACCCGGCGAGCGGCGTTCCCAGGACGTTGCGGGCGGTATCTTCAGGCGGCATGGCGTTTCCTGTGCAATTGTTGATTCCGGTGCGGCTGAAAACGGGCGCTTGGCCTATGGTCAGCCGGGGAGGGCGGCTTCGATGGCCGCGACCAGTTCCGGCGCTGTCGGCTCCACAGTCGAGGCGAATGAGCCGGCAAGCCGCCCGTCGGGGCCGATCAGATATTTATGAAAATTCCAGCGCGGTGCTTTTCCGGCGCCCATTTCCTGCCGCGCCCAGCGATAAAAGGGGTGTGCCTCTGTTCCGCGCACCGCATATTTTGCCGTCATCGGAAACGTCACGGCAAAATTCATCTCGCAGAATTCCTGGATTTCGGTCTCTGTGCCGGGTTCCTGATTGCCGAAATCATTGGACGGCACGCCGAGCACGACAAGGCCCCGGTCCCGATAGCGCTCCCAAAGTGCCTGCAGCCCTTCATACTGGCCGGTGAAGCCGCAAAAGGAGGCGGTGTTGACGACCAGCACCGCCTTGCCCGCATAGTCCTGCATATCGAGATCACCGCCTGCGATGGCGTCGAAGCGGAAATCATGGGCCGACTTGCCTTCGCCGGCCGGCGGGGTCGCTGAAGCCTGCAGCGCGATCAGAGCTGCCGCTGCCAGGCCGATGCTCAACCCGGTGGCAAACACCCCAAAACAGGTGCCCTTCAACAGTCGCATATCATGTCACCATCGTTATGCGGCCTGATCCAGCCGCTTATCCGTGTAGATGCACACCGGATCGCCCTGACCCGCGGACCAGGTCGACGGTCCGGGGCGGGAAGGCGAGCCCGATATCGCGTTCTCTAAAGATTTGCACGATTTTCCGATTCACCAAGGAGCCCTGTGACAAATAGCTGAACCTGTTGGATCGGCAGGCGGCTGCCCGAGCTGATCGCATCAAGCAGAGCCGAAAGCACGCTTGGCTGCCCCGCTTGTTGGCTGCCGTCGGCGCCGTTCATGAGCGCCGTTCATGAATTGAGCGGAAGCCGGGGCAGAGGTGAGGGCCAGGGCGGAGACAGGAAGGATCAGCGCCGCTCGAGACATCGTCGAAAACCACACGCTTCCGGCTGAATGCTTGCGTGGAAATGCCGGCGCGCGGAATTCTTCCCCACAAGAGGGGTTTCATCGCCATGCTGCTGGGCCTAAGCTGGAAGGCTTGTCATTCTGTGGAGGATTGATCGCTGCTTCAGCCGAATTCGGTCGGTGAGGTTCCCAAGCCGAGACGCAACACGATTACAGATCGCGACGCCTGGGAACGTGCACGCGCGATGTGCCGCGACGCCCCGGGCCGGTTTCACGGCGATCTTGCCAAGCGCGTTCTTTGCTGGCTGTTGACCGATCAGGGTGAGAACGGGGTCTGGGCCTTTCTCGATGATAATGACGGCCGGTGGCAAGGCTGGGACGCGCATAGCGGAAAGCCGGTAACGCTCGATCTCAGCCCCGATCATGAGCCCTGGGATCGGGCGCTGAATGATGACGCGCCGCCGGTTTTTCGCTGGTTTGAAGGCGGGCTGACCAATGCCTGTTTCAACGAGGTGGACCGCCATGTTCTGGCCGGGCATGGCGATGAAAGGGCACTGATTTTTGAAGGCGACCGTTGGAACATGTCCAGCAATGACGGTCGCGGCGGTCCGATCGACAGCTATCCTGTCTCCCGCAAACAGCTTTTGCTCGAAACCGCGAAATGTGCGCTGGCACTGCAGGATGTAGGCCTGAAAACCGGCGACCGCATCGCACTGAACATGCCCAGCATCCCGGCGCAGATTTACTGGACCGAGGCGGCCAAGCGGCTGGGGATCATCTATACGCCGGTTTTCGGCGGTTTCAGTGACAAAACCCTGTCCGATCGTATCGCAGATGCCGGCGCGCGGGTGGTGGTGACCGCGGATGGCAGTTACCGCAATGCGCAGCTCGTGCCCTTCAAGCCGACCTATACCGACCCGGCGATCGATAATTTCGTGCCGGTCAAGGCAGCGATGGAGTTGCTCGACGAGGCGCTGGCAGATGCTGAGCTTGGGATTTCCGCCGACCATGCCGAGGTCATTCTGCAGACCGTTGCCGAATTGCTGAGCGGCGAGGTGACCGTCGAACGCTCGGATGTCATGCGCGGCGTCGGCCGGGCGCTGACAACTCTCGGGCAGGACGGCGAAATGACCGCGAGAATGGCGGCTCAACTGCGCATCGCCATCGCGTCGAGGCTTGTGGACTCACCGCCGCGTGTTGATGCGGTGATTGTCGAGAAGCATACCGGCCAGCCCGATTTGATGTGGAATGGTGAGCGCGATCACTGGGCGCATGATCTGAAGGGTAGCGCCCTGGAGCGGCTGTTGAGTGCGGCGCGTGAGGCGGGCTTTGATGTTACCGATGAAGCGTCGCTTCTGGCCTTGCCGGATCAGGATTTCGTCCGCGCGATCTGGGCATCCTGCCCGGTAACGCCGCTGGATGCCGAATACCCGAATTTCATCATTTACACCTCCGGCTCGACCGGCAAGCCCAAGGGCGTTGTCCATACGCATGGCGGCTATTGTGCCGGGGTTGCAGCGACCATGCCGGTCTCCTTCGATGCATCGCCGGGCGAGGTGATGTATGTCGTTGCCGATCCGGGCTGGATTACCGGACAAAGCTATTTGATCGCGGCGGCACTGCTGGCTCGTGTGACCAGCGTTATCGCCGAGGGCGCGCCGGTATTCCCGCATGCCGGACGCTTTGCCTCGATCATCGAGCGCTATGAAGTCAGCATTTTCAAAGCCGGCGTCACCTTCCTCAAGGCGGTGATGCAGGACCCCGAGAATCTCAGCGATGTGAAGGCCTATGACCTATCATCGCTGCGCGTCGCTACCTTCTGCGCTGAGCCGACCTCTCCGGCCGTGCAGGCCTTTGCGATGGAGCATGTCACACCCTGGTACATCAACAGCTATTGGGCGACCGAGCATGGCGGCATCGCCTGGACCCATTTTTACGGCAATGAAGATTTCCCGCTTCGCCCCGATGCCC
The DNA here is from genome assembly GCA_964598335.1 of uncultured Rhodospirillales bacterium. Lineage (GTDB taxonomy): Bacteria > Pseudomonadota > Alphaproteobacteria > CAZRBL01 > CAZRBL01 > CAZRBL01. The sequence goes on along the minus strand of CAZRBL010000023.1, from coordinate 25,067 downwards.
ATACCTATCCATTGCCCTGGGTGATCGGCGATGTCTGGCTTGAGGACGGCGAGGGCGCCGCTGCCGAGCCCTTGCCGGGGCTTCGCGAGCGGGACGATCAGGAGGGCGGGCTGCCCTGGCGGCGCGCCGAGCCGGGCGAGAAGGGCGAAATCATCATCACCGCGCCCTATCCCTATCTGGCGCGGACCTTGTGGGGCGATACCGAGAACTTCGTCGTCGAAAAACATGGCGGCGGCATCCGTGTTAACCCGTCCTGGCGCGGCGATGTCGAGCGCTATGGCGAGACCTATTGGCGGCGCTGGCGCGGCGTCTGGGCGTATACCCAGGGCGATTTCGCGATGCGCCATGAAGACGGCTCCTTCTCGCTGCATGGGCGGTCTGACGACGTCATCAATGTCTCGGGCCACCGCATCGGTACCGAGGAGATCGAAGGCGCCATCCTGCGCGATAAGTCGCTCGACCCCAACTCGCCGGTTGGTAACGTGCTGGTCGTCGGCGCGCCGCATCGCGAGAAGGGCGTCACACCCGTGGCCTTTGTCACCCCCGCCGCGGGCCGCAAGCTGACTCAGGACGATCGGCGCCGTCTGACCAATCTGGTCCGCACCGAAAAGGGCGCCGTCGCTGCGCCATCCGATTTCCTTGAGCTCAGCGCATTCCCCGAAACGCGCAGCGGGAAATATATGCGCCGCATGGTGCGGGCCGTGGTTGAGGGCGGCGAGGTCGGTGATACGAGCACATTGCGCAATCCCGAAAGCCTTGAGGAATTGAGGCGCGTTGTCGAAGCCTGGGAGAGGCGCCAGCGTCTCGCCGAAGATCAGCCCTTGTTCGAGCGTTATCGCTTCTTCCTGATCCAGTACAATGACCTCGCTCCGGGCAAACGGGTCGCCACCGTCACTGTCACGAACCCGCCGGTCAACGCGCTGAATGAACGGGCGATTGACGAGTTGGTGACGATTGTCGAGCACTTGTCGCGCAAGACCGATGTTGCGGCGGTCGTCTTCACCGGGTCGGGCACCGCGTCCTTTGTCGCCGGCGCCGATATCCGACAAATGCTGGAGGAGGTGAACACCGTCGGCGAAGCGATGGTGCTGCCGAACAATGCGCAGCTCGCTTTCCGCAAGATCGAAACCATGGGCAAGCCGTGTATCGCCGCGATTCAGGGCGTGGCGTTGGGCGGCGGCATGGAATTCGCGCTGGCCTGTCATTATCGGATTGCTGAGCCGACCGCACGTTTCGGCCAGCCCGAGATCAATCTGCGCCTGCTGCCCGGCTATGGCGGCACCCAGCGTCTGCCGCGCCTGCTGGCGTCCAGGCATGGCGAGACCGGCCTTCGCGACGCCCTCGACCTGATCCTTGGCGGCCGCGCGATCGCGGCCGAAGATGCGCTGGCGATCGGCGCTGTCGATGCGCTTGCCGAACGGCATGACGATGCCCTGTCGCTTGCCCATGCGGCCGTTCGAGACTTCATCAAGGATGGCGCGGACAGTCCGCTGGGCAAAGCCTTCGCCGAACGCAACAGCCTCACTAAAAGCTGGGAACAGCCGGGGGATATCGATCTCGATACGGTGCTTCAGGATGACTTCCTGCAGCGCATTCTTCGCCAGCTCGCCTGGGCCGGACGGGACAAGGCCGGGGCCCGGGCGCTGGATGCGATCAAGACCGGCTGGACGCAGGGTACGAGCGCCGGTCTGACCCGCGAGGCGGAGAATTTCGCCGAGGCGATCATCGATCCGGAAGGCGGCAAGCGCGGCATTCAGGACTTCATGGACAAGCAGAGCCCGCCCTTGCCGGTTCGTCGCAACGGCGTCTGGGTCTATGAGGAACACGAAGCGCAGCGCGATGCGCTGATCGCCAAGGGCGAATTGCTGCCGATGGGCGCGCCGTTCTATCCCGGCGTCACGCCGATCCCGCCTTATCAGCTCGCCTTCGGTATCGCCCGCGACCCCGATACAGGCGCGCCGCGCTTCGGCCCGCCGGCAACGCATGAGCGTGAGCTGGTCGTGCCCGTGCCGAAGCCGGAGCCCAATGAAGCGCTGGTTTACATGCTCAGCTCGGAGGTGAACTTTAACGACAACTGGGCCCTGACCGGTATCCCCGTCTCGCCTTTCGACGCCCATGACGAAGACGTTCAGATTACCGGCTCGGGCGGTCTGGCGCTGATCGTTGCGCTGGGCAGTGAGGCCAAGGCCGAGGGGCGTCTGAAGATCGGCGATCTGGTCAATGTCTATTCCGGCACCAGCGCGCTGCTCTCGCCGCTCGCCGGGGACGACCCGATGTATGCCGGTTTCGCGATCCAGGGCTATGAGACGAAAACCGGCAGTCACGCGCAGTTTCTGATCACCCAGGCGCCCCAGCTTCATAAGCCGCCCGGCGATCTGACGCTGGAGCAGGCCGGCGCCTACACGCTCAATCTCGGGACGATCGCCCGTTGTCTGTTCACGACGCTGCAGATCACGGCGGGCAAAACGATGTTTGTCGAAGGCAGCGCCACCGGGACCGGACTGGACGCGCTGAAATCGGGTGTGCGCACCGGCCTGCAACTGACCGGGCTGGTCTCGAGCGAGGAACGCGCCGAGTTCATCAAGGCCCAGGGCGCAGTGGGCGCGATAAACCGCAAGGACCCTGATTTCGCCGCATTGTTTACGCCCGTGCCGGACGATGCCGACGCGGCGCGAGGCTGGGAGGAAGCCGGGCAAAAGCTCGTCGACCGCTATCGTGAGATGAATGGCGGCAAGCTCGCCGATTTCGTCGTCAGCCATGCCGGCGAGCACGCCTTCCCGCGTAGTTTCCAGCTTCTAGAAGAGCACGGTACGCTGGCCTTTTACGGTGCCTCCTCCGGCTATCATTTCAGCTTTATGGGCAAGGCTGGTCACGCGGCGCCCGATGTTATGCTCGACCGCGCGGCGCTGCGCGGCGGTGAATCCGTGCTGCTGTATTACGGGCCGGGCACACGGGAGCTGGCCGATCAGACCGGGCTCGAAATGATCGAGGCTGCGCGCCTGTTCAAAGCCCGGATCGTGATTGCCACAACCACCGACGGTCAGCGTGAATTCCTGCAATCGCTTGGGCTGGAAGAGGCAGTCGAGGGTATCGTCAGCCTCGAAGCCCTGAAACGGCGCGACGGCGACAATTTCCATTGGCCGGAGACGATGCCGCGCCTGCCGGATGCGCGCGAGGATATCGAGACGTTCAAGCGGGGCGTCCGCGATTATCAGCAGCGCACGCTGAAACCCTTCGGCTCAGCGGTCGGTAAGTTCCTGCGCTCGGCCGGCAATCCGCGCGGCGTGCCCGATGTCGTCATCGAAAGGGCGGCCGGCGATACGCTCGGCGTGTCGACCTCGCTCGTCAAGCCGTTCGGCGGGCGGGTCGTTTTCACCGAAGACATGAGCGGACAACGCTATACCTTCTACGCGCCGCAGGTATGGACCCGGCAACGCCGCATCATCATGCCGACCGCCAATATTTTCGGCACGCATCTGTGCAATGGCTATGAGGTCACGGTGATGAACCGGATGATCTCGGCCGGTTTGCTGGACGTCACCGAACCCACCGTGGTGGCCTGGGAAGACCTGCCGCAAGCGCATCAGTCCATGTGGGACAATACCCATAAGGGCGCGACCTATGTCGTCAATCACGCGCTGCCGGCGATGGGCCTCCGCAGCCGCGATGAACTGCTCGAGCACTGGGCAGCCCAAAAACGCAGCGATTAAAGCGCGGAGAGTTTTGCCAGCAGGAGGCACAGCATGAAGAGCATGGGCGGATCAGCCGGAAAAGTAAGCGCAGGCGGACGCCTGTCGGGCAAAGTCGCGGTGATTACCGGGGCAGCCGGAAATCTCGGCAGTCAGATTGCCCGGCACTTTGCGCAAGAAGGTGCCTATACAATCATGACGGGGCGCACGAAGGAGCGGATCGACGCGGCTCGTGACGCGGTCATCGCGGATACCGGCGCGCCGGCCGACAAGGTGCTGACCGCCGTGCTGGACGGCGCCGATCCGGATTCGGTTCGCGCGGCGCTGACCCAGATCAAGGCCGATTACGGCCGCATTGACGTGTTGGTCAACAATGCGGGCTCGGCGGGCCCGAAACAGCCGATCGACAACCTGCCGTTCACCCGTGAGGAAGCCGATGCGTGCGGTGAGTCCGAAACAGTCGGCGACGGCTTGCGTAACATCCTCGGCGTCACCTGGAATCTGGCGCGCATAGCCGCACCGTTGATGCCGGTCGGCGCGTCGATGGTCAACATCTCGACGATTTTCTCCCATACGCGTTATTACAGCCGTGCTGCCTATGTCGTCCCGAAGGCGTCGCTCAACGCTTTGTCGGCAGCTTTGGCGCAGGAACTCGGGCCGCGCGGGATTCGCGTCAATACCGTTTTCCCCGGCCCGATCGAAAGCGACCGCATCCGGACAGTCTTCGCCGCCATGGACAAGGCGCAAGGTAATGAGGACGGACAGACGGCGGATTATTTCATCGGTCGAATGTCGCTCAAGCGCAGCCTGCCCGGCGTCGAGGGGCCGGCACTGCCGACGCCGACCGATATCGCCAATACCTGCCTGTTTCTCGCCAGCGCGGAATCCGCGGCGCTGAACGGCATGGAGATCGACGTCACCCACGGCATGCACGTCACCAAGGATTCGAGCTCGACCTATATCCTGCGGCCGATCATGCGGCAGCTCGACGGTGCCGGCGTCAACGTTCTGATCGCAGCCGGCGAATCCTGGGAAGACGCAATCGAAATTGCCCGCACCCAGATCCGCTGCGGTGCCGGTGTTCTGCTGGGCATGGCGCGCCAGGCGGATGTCGCCCAGGCGCAAGCCAGAACCAGGGCCGAGGGTCTGGTCGACGGTCTGACCATAGCGCGCTTCAATCGGAAAGAGCCGGACACGATGGAAAATGTCGTTTCATCATTCGTCGACGAGCATGGTCCGGTTTCGAGCGCGATCATTCTACCGGCGAAAGCGGTCGGGCATTTCCAGGGTCGTCTGCTGGACGCCGATGATGCGTCGGTGACGGAATTCCTGGATGTCGAGTTGGGCGGCGCCCTGGCGATTGCCCGCACGCTGAGCCGCTATTGGCGGACGGCCGAAGACCTGCCGCAGATGCCCCGCTTCGTGTTCATGACCAATCCGGGCGACGCGCTCGCCGATGCCTATAGCAAGCTGCTCGCCGCCGGCGTGACGCAGCTGATCAAGATTTGGCGGGACGAGGCCCGTGTCGGCGCTGAGATGGGGCGGTTGCCGCAACCGGTCTGGGGTAATCAGATCATCCGCTACACAAATGATGAGGAAGAAAACACCCGTTTCGCGGCGGGCCATGCGACGCGCATCGTCTTCAAGGAACAGAAGATCGCCGAGGTCGATCTGCGCCTGCCCGCCAATATCGGCGAGGAAACCGGCGCGCGCAAAGCCATGGTCGGCTTCGCGGAGAACATTACCGGGCTGCATCTCGGCAAGGTTGCCTTCATCACCGGCGGCTCGGCCGGAATCGGCGGACAGGTGGCCCGGTTGCTGGCGCTCGCCGGGGCCAAGGTGATGATGGTGGCGCGACGCGAAAGCGAACTGGAAGCAGCGCGGCAGCGGATCATCGGCGATCTGCAGGATATCGGCTTCGCCGGGGTCGAGCGGCGCGTCAAGATCATGCCGGATGTTGATGTCAGCGACTTTGAATCGCTGCGCCGGGCACTGGCGGAGACGATCGAGACCTTCGGGCGGGTCGATTACCTGATCAACAATGCCGGCGTTGCGGGTGCGGAGGAAATGGTTGTCGACATGGATGTCGACGATTGGCGCTTCACCCTCGATGCCAATCTCATCTCGAATTACTTCCTGATCCACGAGGTCGCGCCGCTGATGAAAGCTCAGGGGAGCGGCTATATTCTCAATGTCTCATCCTATTTCGGCGGCGAGAAATTTCTCGCCGTCGCCTATCCCAACCGCTCCGACTATGCGGTCTCCAAGGCCGGCCAGCGCGCCATGGTCGAGGCGTTTTCGCGCTATCTCGGCCCGGAAATCCAGTTCAATGCGATAGCCCCGGGGCCGGTTGACGGTGACCGGCTGTCCGGTGTCGGCGGGCGGCCCGGCCTTTTCCAGCGCCGTGCCAAGCTGATTCTGGAAAACAAACGCATCAATGCCGCCTATGCCGCGGTCATTCATGCAGTGCGCGAAGGCGCCTCGGTGGATAAGATTTTGACGCGGCTTTCGCGTAATAACATCAGTGCATTATCGCATGATTCTGAAGCGCCGAATGAGGTACGGAAGATGGCCTTGCAGTTTGCCCGCCTCGGCGACGGCATCTGCACCTGGGATCAGTTCATGTTCACCCCCGAACTTGCGGCGCGGCTGATCAATCGCCTCAGCGCCGGCGGTTATCTGCTTGAGCAGTCGGAATGGGCATCCATAGCCGCCTCTTCCGAGACTGCCGGCGGCTGGCTGAAGACCGTGCCGCCGGAGGACAAGCCGTTCCTGCCGCAGGAGGTCATCGACCGGGATGCCGCCAAGATCGGTAAGGGCGTGCTGTCACAGATCCATCTCGGCACCATGCCGACCGAGGCCGAAGTAGCGCAGGCGACGGTGTTTTTCCTCGCCGATCGCGCGGTCAGCGGCGAGACTTTCATGCCCTCTGGCGGGCTCGAGGTCGAACGCTCGACCATAGAACGGGAGATGTTCGGCAGCCCGAAGACCGAACGCCTCGAAAAAATGCGCGGCAAGACGGTGTGGATCGTCGGCGAACACCTGGCCGACTACATCGCCGCCACAGTCCGCCATCTGGTCGTCGATCTCGGCGTCGCGCGGGTCGTCCTGATGCCGCGCAGCAAGCAGGGCGGCGAAGCCATTACGGCTCAATTGGACGATTGTCCAAGCGAAGCCATCAGCCTGATAACCGCAGGCACCGATATCGAAGGGGTAATGGATTCCGCGCTGTCGCAATGGGGCCGGCCGACGACGGTCGTCTCGATGCCGAATGAGGGCCTGCCCAATCGCTTGTTCGAGACCGATGACATGCTCTCGCCCGATGAGTTCCGCCGGGTGGCCGAGGAAAATCTGACGCAGCACTTCCGCGTGTCGCGCAAAGCCTCGCTTTATGACGGCTGTCAGCTCGTGCTGGTTTCACCCGACGTGCCCCACGATACAGACGGTCCGGCCTTCGCCATCGCCAATTTCATCAAGACCACGCTGCATGCCTTCACCGCCACGCTGGCGGTGGAGAATGAGCGTCTGGTCCATGATGTTCCGGCCAATCAGGTCAATCTGACCCGGCGCGTTCGATCGGAAGAGCCGCGCAATGATGAAGAGCATCAGGAAGAGCTGCGCCGTTTCGTCCGCGCCGTGCTGCTGGTGGGCGCACCGCTGGCCGACGCACAGGACTCTCGGTACCGTGCCAGAATCTATCGCGGGACCTCGATGACTGTGTAAACACAAAGCCGGCCAAAGGCTGTGGTGCCCGGGGGCGGATTCGAACCACCGACACAGCGATTTTCAGTCGCTTGCTCTACCAACTGAGCTACCCGGGCACGGTCGCGGATCACACTTCATGCAATCGGCGAAGGGGGGCATATAAGCGACGGATGAGCGCCTGTCTACAGTGCTGGTTAGAGCGTTTTCCCTTGTTGTTGATCCGGTCCACCCCTGCACCCCCGCCCCGCCTCCCCAGACAGGATACTTGCAGGGGTGGACCGGAATGATCCGAAAATTCTCTAGTCATTGCGATCGGGCTCTTCGACAACCTCGATCGGCGCATGCGGATCGTTCTCGGCAATTCGGTAGCCTTCGCCAAGCCAGCGGCCGAGATCGACATTGGCGCAGCGCTTGGAGCAGAAGGGGCGGAAGGCTCGAACGGTCGGCTTGCCGCAGATCGGGCAATGACCGAGTTCGGCAGTTTTTGAATCAGCCATGGCTTTCTTTCACATTTTCGAGGATTTCGGGAAGGGATCGGCGCCGTCTCTCGCGTGACAACTCGATCAGTCCGAGCTTTGTCATGCCATGGAAATGCGTTCTCACCGCCGCGTTTGCCACGGCGTTTTTGACGCCGCCGGCAATCTGGCCCTTATGCAGGGCATCGGGCGGGTCGATCAGGATGGTGCCTGACAGATTGCGCAGGGTGATCTGACGGAGAGCCTCACCGAGGGCATCGAGCAGCGGCTTCTGCCCTTTACTGCTCCCGCTGTCGATATCGACAGCGTGCAATGCCTGTGTCGTCTCAAGGCGGACCGCTGCGCCTGATGTCAGCTCCAGCAGTGTTCGGTTGAGCGGTATCGAGATTTCGTCGAGCCGGTCGCTCACCGCGGCATCACCATTTATGGGCGGCGCCAGCCCGAGTTTTCCCGCTGCTTCGACAAAGGTGTCGAGCAGGGTGTCGGTGCATCGGATTGTTGCGGCCGGATAATCGGCGAGAATCTGGATCACGTCGCGCTGCAGCTCGCTTGGCGGGCATTTACTCAGCGCCTCGAGGGCACCGGCCTCGCCAGCGATTTCCTCGGTGGTGAACCCACGCGCTGCGCTGCGGATCAGCCAGCCCCCGGCGCTGCCTTCAAGTATTCTTATCTGGGAATCCAGGTCATCGCGCCCGCTGATGCGGCCGAGGCGGCGCGACCGGTGCACGCCTGTTCCCTTCGGCAGATAGACAAGCGATGGCCCCGGAAAGCTGATCTCCGTACTGACGCGCGCCAGCTTTCCGCGACCGGCTTCCGCTTTGACTTGCGCCGTAACCGACGCGCCGGCGCTCGGCAGTTCGGCGCCGCGCAGAAATACGGCAGCGCCGCAATCGGTCTCCGCGAATGCGGCACCGAGTTCGGGCATTGGTCGGCTGATCCAGCAACTTAAGATGCTGCCATAGGCGAGGGGACGATCCACATCGTCAAGCCAGAGGTCGACTGGCTGTCCGTGCTGCATCATCGCAACCCGAAGCCGGTTGCCATCCAGATCCGCGAGCAGCTCGAGGCTCATCATCCGTCCCAGCAATAGCCGGCGGCGCGCAGCATATTGGCCGTTTCAAACAAGGGCAGGCCGACGATATTGCTGTAACTGCCGTTGATCTGACGGACGAACATCGCCGCACGACCCTGCACGGCGTAACCGCCGGCTTTACCCTGCCATTCACCGCTGTCGAGATAGGCCTGTTTCTCCGCGGCGGTGAGCTGCTTTATCGACACCGTCGTCTCGACGCAGCGCTGACGCATCGTGCCGTCAGGCAGCCGCATGGCGATACCGCCATAGACCCGATGCCGCCGTCCGGAGAGCAGGTTAAGGCAATCCAGGGCAGTCGCCGCGTCTTCGGCCTTGGGCAGGATCCGGCGGCCGCAAGCGACCACCGTATCGGCGGCAAGGATAAGTGCTGTCGGAAACCGTTCGGCCACAGCCTCGGCCTTAAGCGGTGCGATACGGCCGGCATAGACGCGCGGCGTTTCCCCGCGCAGCGGTGTTTCGTCGATATCGGCCGGGGCAATATGGTCAGGCGTTATCCCGATTTGCGCCAGGAGATCGCGGCGGCGGGGGGAGGCGGAGGCCAGCACGAGGACAGTCATGCCGGGAAGAGTCGGTCGAGAATGCGCCGTTTGAGGCTGTCCCTGACCCGGCGGTAAGCGTCCAGCCGCTGTTCGCGATTGCCGCCGGTCTCGGTCGGGTCTTCGGTTTCCCAGTATTCGACATCCATCGCCGCTGTGCGGGCGATCTCCTGACCGTGCTCATAGGCTTCTGGTGAGAGGCAGATCAGCAGATCGAAAGAGGTATCCCAGCGGTCCTGAAACCGCTTGGGGTGATGGCGGCTGAGATCGACACCGATCTCCTTCATGACATCGACGGCAAACCGGTCGAGCTCACCATTGATGAGTCCGACCGAGTCGACATAAACGAGGTGTTCTGCGTTCTTTCCAAGCCGTTCTTGAAGCATTGCTTTAAGAAGAGATTCAGCCATGGGAGACCGCACGCTATTGCGCGTACAGGCAAAAAGCACGCTGTTGGGCAGGGTGGCGGCCATGGATCAGGCCCGGATTTGCAGAACGCAAAACAGGGTGAACAGACGGCGCGCGGTTGCCTGATCCATTTCGAATTTGCCTTCCAGCCGTTCCTGCAGCTTCGCTGCGCCTTCATTGTGAATGGCGCGGCGGCCCATATCGATGGCTTCGATCTGGCTTGGCGAGGAGGTCTTGATCGCGTTGTAATAGCTTTCGCAGATCATGAAATAGTCGCGCACGAGGGTTCGGAAGGGTGAGAGCGAGAGCATCACGACGCGCGCCGGCTCGTCGGTCTCGGCGATACGCACATCGAAGACCAGCCGGTTTTCTTCGATCCTCAGATGCAGGCGATAGGGGCCCGCATCCATGCCGGTGACGGTGAAGTCATTTTCTTCCAGCAGGTCGAAGACGGCGACCGCCCGCTCATGCTCAACCTCGGGGCTGCGCCTGACCAGCGTGTCTTCGTCTAGCGCGATATGCGCGATCCGGTCGCGGCTTTTCATGCGCTCCTTTTGGGCCTAGCCGGTGCTCTTGTCGAGACGGATGGCGACCGAGAGGGCATGGGCGTCCAGCCCTTCCGCCTCAGCCAGGCTCACCGCGTCCGAGCCGATCTGCGCGAGTCCCTCGGCTGTGCAGCCAACCCAGGTCGTGCGCTTCATGAAGTCCAGCAGATTGAGGCCGGAGGAAAAGCGCGCACTGCGCGAGGTCGGCAAGACATGATTCGGTCCGGCAATATAGTCGCCGATCGCTTCCGGGGTGTGACGCCCGAGAAAGATCGCGCCGGCATGCTTGATGTTAGCCATCAGCGAATCAGGCTGATCGACAGCCAGCTCCAGATGCTCCGGCGCGATACGGTCGATCAGCGCCGGCGCGTCTTGAAGGAGATCGGCAACCGTGATGACGGCCCCGTGATTGCGCCAGCTCGCCCCGGCAATCTCGCTGCGCGGCAAGGCCTGCAGATGCGAGTCGACAGCACGCGTTACGGAGTCTGCGAAATCCGCGTCATCTGTGATCAGAACCGATTGTGCATCATCCGAATGCTCAGCCTGTGACAACAGATCAGCGGCGATCCAGCGCGGATCGTTTGCGGCATCGGCGACAACAAGAATTTCCGAGGGGCCGGCGATCATGTCGATGCCGACGGTACCGAAAACCTGACGTTTGGCGGTGGCGACATAGGCATTGCCCGGGCCGACGATCTTGTCCACCGGCTGGATGCTCTCGGTGCCATGGGCCAGGGCCGCAACCGCCTGGGCGCCGCCGATGCGGTAGATTTCTTCGATGCCGACGGTCTGCGCCGCCGCCATCACCGCCGGGTTGAGGATGTTGTCCGGTGTCGGTACCACCATCACCAGCCGTTTTACCCCGGCGACGCGCGCGGGCAATGCGTTCATCAGCACAGAGCTGGGATAGGCGGCGAGCCCGCCCGGTACATACAGCCCGGCTGCATCGACCGGGGTCCAGCGCGCGCCAAGTCGAATGCCCGCATCATCGGTATAGTCGATGATGTCGGGGCGTTGTTTTTCGTGAAAGGCAATGATGCGCTCGGCGGCGATGGCAAGCGCCGATCGAACCTTTGGCGGGCATTTTTCGGCGGCCGCGTTGATTTCGGCTGCGTCGATACGAAAGGTTTCGGCAGTCAACGCAAATCGGTCGAAGCGGCGGGTATAGTCGATCACCGCCGCGTCACCGCGATCAATCACATCGTCAATAATCTCGCGCACACTGGCTTCGACATCGATTTGAGCCTCGCGCTGTGCGTTCAGGAAAGCACTGAAACGGCTTTCAAAATCGGAAGCTGTGCGGTCAAGCCGGGTGGGCATTATCGATAAGCTCGCGAAAACGGGTGATCCAGGCGCCGATTTCATGCGGCCTGGTCTTCAGGGCGGTACGGTTGACGATAAGGCGGGAGGTCACTTCGGCAACAGTCTCGACCTCGACGAGGCCGTTCGCCTTCAGCGTGCTTCCGGTTTCTACCAGATCGACAATGCGGCGGCACATGCCGAGCGAGGGTGCCAGTTCCATCGCGCCGTTAAGCTTTATACACTCGGCCTGGACGCCGCGCTGATTGAAATGCCGTCGCGTCAGGGCAGGGTATTTGGTCGCCACCCGGACATGGCTCCAGCTTGATGGATCGTCATGTTGCAGCAGATCGGCGGGTTCGGCGACCGACAGCCGGCAATGGCCGATATTCAGGTCGAGCGGCGCATAAAGGTCCGGATAATCGAACTCCATCAACACATCATTGCCGGCGACGCCGAGATCGGCAGCGCCGAAGGCAACGAAGGTCGCTACGTCGAAAGAGCGGACGCGGACGATCTCGACATCGGGAAGATTGGTCTTGAAGCGCAAAGCGCGGCTGTCCGGATCGTCGAAAGCCGGTTCCGGCTCCAGCCCGACAGCGCTCATCATCGGCCGCAATTGTTTCAGAATGCGGCCCTTGGGGACGGCAAAAACGATAAGGTCTTCTCGTGCGATTTCCGGCATGGCGATCAGCTGATCCGCTCGATATCGGCGCCGCAGGCGGCCAGCTTGGCCTCAAGCGCTTCATAGCCGCGGTCGAGATGGTAGACGCGGTTGATGATGGTTTCGCCCTGCGCCGCCAGCCCGGCCAGCACCAATGATACCGAGGCGCGGAGATCGGTTGCCATGACCGGGGCGCCGGTCAGCTTCCTGGCGCCGCGGACCAGAGCCGAGGCATGATGGATGGTGATGTCGGCGCCCATCCGCGCCAGCTCGGGCGCGTGCATGAAACGGTTCTCGAAGATCGTTTCGGTGATCATCGAGGCGCCCTCGGCGGCGCTCATCAGCGCCATCATCTGCGCCTGCAGATCGGTCGGAAAGCCGGGAAAGGGCTCGGTCATCACGTCGACGCCGCGCAGCACGCCATTGCGCCGCTGGACGTGCAGCCCGCCATCGCGGCGTTCGATCTCAACGCCGGCCCGAAGCAGGGTTTCGATCACCGCCGGCAGCAGATCGAGCCGGGCGCCTTCGAGCAGCAGATCGCCGCCGGTGATCGCGGCCGCCATGGCATAGGTGCCGGTCTCGATGCGGTCTGGCACGACGCGATAGGTGATGCCGCCAAGCCGCTCGCTGCCCTCAATGGTCAGCGTATCCGTACCGATGCCGTCGATCGCGGCACCCATGGACACAAGGCACCGGGCAAGATCGGTCACTTCGGGCTCTTTTGCGGCATTGCCGATGATCGTTGTGCCCCTGGCCAGGCTGGCTGCCATCAGCGCGTTCTCGGTCGCGCCGACGGAAACCTTGGGCATATTGAGCTTGGCGCCGGTCAGCCCTCTCGGCGCGGAGGCTTCGATATAGCCGCTCTTGACCTCGATCTCGGCGCCGAGCTGTTCCAACGCCCAGATATGCAGGTCCACCGGCCGCGGGCCGATAGCGCAGCCGCCGGGCAGCGAGACGCGCGCCTTGCCGCAGCGAGCGACCAACGGCCCCAGAACCAGCACGCTGGCCCGCATGGTCCGCACCAGATCATAGGGCGCTTCGGTGCTGGTGATCCGGGCCGCATGCAGATCGACGGTGCGGCCCGCGCCGGGCGCCGCGTCGTTTTCAGGGTGCAAATCGATGGCAACGCCGTGCTGGGCCAGCAGCCTCGCCATTGTCTTGATATCAGCGAGGCTTGGTGAGTTCTGCAGTGTCAGCTTGTCTTCGGTCAGCAGGCTGGCCGTCATCAGCGGAAGCGCGGCATTCTTGGCGCCGCCGATACGGATACGACCGTTAAGCGGCTTGCCGCCGCGGATCAGAATGCGGTCCATGACAAGCTAAGCTTTCGGTAAGGTAACGCCGCGCTGGCCCATATATTTGCCGCCGCGATCCTTATAGGAGACTTCCGGCGGTCCGTCGCCTTTCAAGAACAGGAACTGGCACAACCCCTCATTGCCGTAGACCTTGGCCGGAAGCGGTGTGGTGTTCGAGACCTCGAGTGTCACATGCCCCTCCCATTCAGGCTCGAGCGGGGTGACATTGACGATCAGACCGCATCGCGCATAGGTGCTCTTGCCCAGGCAAATCACCAGAACATCGCGCGGGATCCGGAAATATTCGACCGTACTGGCGAGCGCAAAGCTGTTCGGCGGCACGATGCAGACATCGGTATCGCGTTCAACGAAACTCTGCTCGTCAAATGCTTTGGGGTCGACAATGGCATTGTCGACATTGGTGAAAATCTTGAAATGCGTCGACACCCGGGCATCATAGCCATAGGAGGAAAGCCCATAGGAAATCTTTCCGTCGCGGGTCTGCTTCTCGACGAAAGGATCGATCATGCCGTCCTGTCGGGCACGCTCGCGGATCCAGCTATCGGGCATGATGGGCATGGGCCGGAAAATCCTTACAATCGGTCCTGAAATCGGAGTCGGGGTCGCCCGACTTGGTCTAGCGGTGCGCTATCCCCGTCTCAAGTGTCGCTTTCATGCTTATCCTGGCGCGATTTTGCGGCATCACCGCGATCGGATCGTGAGCGTGCCTGCGCCTTGCGCTTATGCAGGTTTTCGCGCAGCTTGGCGGCTCTGAGCGCGGCGCGATCAGGCGCGGCACCTTGGCCTCCCTTGCCGTTTTCTTCTGATTGTTCAGCCATGACCCTTATTGCTTGCGCTCCTTCGCGATGATGCCTAGGTAACGCCTTCGTCCGATGCTGACGAGTCCCGCTGCCGTAGCTCAGGGGTAGAGCACTCCCTTGGTAAGGGAGAGGTCAAGAGTTCAAATCTCTTCGGCAGCACCATGGGTTTCGCAGATTGCAACACAGATTGCCTTCGGTGCCGCGACATCCCACAGGCTGTATCGCCGCTTATCTGCCCAAATGCGGCCATCGCGGTCGGAGACATCGATTGCGAGGACACCGTCGTCGAGGCCTTTGCCCATTGCCTTGCCCAAGGCTTCCTTCCGCACAAACAACCTTGTGAAGTTCGATGCGGTGGTCGCCTGCCGCTTTTCGTCCGGCGTGAACATCACCTCGATAACGCCAGGGTCGGGTTCGGTGAGAATCTCGATATCGATGCCGACCGGGCCGTGATCGCTGACCGCAGCGGCAGCGAAACCCATGCATGTCGCCACCGAAACCCAAAGCCCGGCGCCGCGCGTGATCAAGCTGCCATGCGGACCACGATCCAGCTCGCCAAGGGACCTGTCACGACGCGCCATCAATTCTCGCAGCAGGCCATAGGCCAAAGCCCTTTCGGGCCTCTCATGCGAGGTCGGAGAGGGCGGCAAGGGCGGCGTGGCCGGTTCGGCTTCCCCTAAAGCAGCGATCCGCCACTCTGTCCTTTGCGTCGTCGACCGCGTCAGAATGTTAGCCCGAGCGAGGCGGATTCGGCGCGGCCGCGGGGGCCTGCAAAGGCATCGGCGGCGATGCCGGCCTCATGCCGCAGCCCCTCGAAGACCAAGCTCATTACCCGGCTGCGTTCCTCGAACAGCAGGCCGAGTTCGATCAGATAGTCATAGCTGTCTGGATGTTGTTCCTTGAGAACGCTTGCCGGCTTGGGGCCTTCAGCGGCGCGCAGCAGGGCGACGTCGTCGTCATTGAGTTCATGTTCGACAAGCGGTCCGAAGCGGCTGTCCTCGACCAGCCACAGGCTGCCGTCTTCGATCAGGCGCAGCCGCGGCACGCCTCCGGTGACCTGCCATTTTGCCCGCCAATTGCCGACCATCTCTCGAAGTTGCACCAGATGCTGCGCAAGATCGGTCTGGTAATCGGCTTCGACATTCCGGTCACGAAAATAATAGGCCATGTTGGAGATCACCGCCGGATCGAAGGGGTAGATCATCGGGTGATAATCGAGCGGTTCGAGATCGAGATTCCAATCCTCGGATTTATCAAAATACGGGCTGAAACGGTCGAAACGGACCGGGAAGACGCCGGATGGCGGCGGCAGATGGCTCATCCGCGGCAGGTTGCGGCGGTACATTTCATAGGTTTCCGCGGCCTCGCCGGGAAAGCCGACCAGCAGGTTCCAGATCGGCTTGACGCCGGCCGCCGCGCAGTCCGCAAGGAAGCGGATATTGTTGAAGGCATTGGTGCCCTTGCGCATCAGCTTGAGCGTTTCCGTCGCGATCGACTCAACGCCCGGCTGCACCTCCACGACGCGCGCATCGGCGAGGATTTTGAGATCCTCGGGCTTGAGGTCGGATTTGACCTCATAGAACAGCGTCACATGCTCAGGCGGACGTAATTCAGGCAACAGATCGGTAATGTATGAGCGCGGTATGATGTTATCGACGCTCGCAAAACGGCTAACCCGGTCACCATAGGCCTCGATCATGCCTTCAATGGCGCTGCGCGCCTGCTCGATGCCCATTTCCCGAAAACTCATCGTCGCGCCGTTCAGGCCGCAAAAGGTGCAATGCGCCTTCTCGCCCCACCAGCAGCCGCGCGAGGTCTCGAACAGCAACTCGATCTCGTCGGCCTTCAGGGTGCCGAAATTCTCGCCATAGCTGTCGAGATAGACGCTGTAATCCAGCGGCACGGTTTGGTTCAGCGCCCGCTCGCGGGCATTCACCTTGATGCCGTCGAGGTGATCCTCCGCCTTGATGGCGCCCGGCCGGGTCGGGCGGTCGGCCGGATCGACGGCGATAATCGAGCGGCTGTTGCGGCGGCTGAACACCCCGTCAAGTGCGTGCAGCCCGTCGGTATCGCCCGCCGCCAGAAGTTTGAGGAATTTCGGGAAGCTGACCAGCGCATGACCCGAGAACACGAAGTCGATGCTCGGCACGTGGTTGACGATTTCGATTCCCATCGTGCCTTCGCAATTGGCACCGCCCATCAGTATCGTGGCGCCGGAGCCGCGATCCCTGAGCCGTCGGGCGAGGGCAAAGCTGGGGACATTCTGGAAGAACATCGAGGTCAGACCGATCAGCTCGGCCTCGAGCAGCCCGTGGCGATCGATCATCTCGTCGAGGATGCTGTTGAGCCGTGCCCGGATCGGCTTCAGCTCGCGGTGATAACGCTCGATCTGATCGGTGCCGAAATGCAGCGCATAGCGTTTGAAGTATTGTTCCGTATTGTCCTCAACCTCTGGGAAAGCGGCCTCACGAAACAGCCATTCGCCGAAACCGCAGGTGTGGCCGGCCAGGCTTTCCGAAATCCAGGCATAAAGGTCGGTGCCGACGGCGGCACCGAAATCGTGGTTGAGGTAATGGATCGAGACATCCGCCGCCTTCGGGAGCGCTTCATCGGCGACTTCCTTGAGCTGATGCAGCGCGATTGACGGTATCTGCAGTGATGAAAAGGGCATGTTGACGAGTGCAATGCGCATTGTCCTGTCCTTATCAGGCGGCTTGCCGAGTAATGAGGCCGTTTGTGTCGCAGGATATACCCATCGATACAACGATTTTTCGCGGCCCGGTGTAAGGCTTGCGGCCATGCGCCGCGCGCATGTTGTCGAGAATCAGAAAATCGCCCTGCTGCCAGTCGAATTGGCGCTGCTCGGCAGCAAAGGCGGCCCGGATTTCGTCCAGAAGTTCCGGCTCCAGCTCGGCACCGTCTCCATAGATCGCGCGGCGGGGAAGGTTTTCGGCACCGAACAGCGCTTCAAGGTCTTCGAGCAGATCGGCACCGAGCGCCGAAGGGTGGAACAGATGGGCCTGGTTGAACCATAGGCGGTCGCCTGTTTCGGGATGCCGGGCGACCGCCTGACAGGTTTGGGCGGTCCGCAAACGGTCATTGTCGAGCCAGGTGACAGCGATGTCGCGCGCCGCGCAGAAGCGCTCCACTTCGTCGCGATTGCCGGTTTGAAACACGGTCGGCCAATCCAGATCGATGCCCGGCTGATAGGTCCGTATATAGCGGATCCCGCGCGGTTCGATACGGTCCAGCAGATCTTCCCCGAGCCGGCGGGTCACCGCGCCGATATCCGCCAGCGGTGTCTGACCGCCGCTGCCGGGTTCGATCAGGCAGGCAAAGACCAGCCGCAAGGGCCATTCCCGCTGATAGGCGTTTTCGCAATGAAGCGGTATGGTCTCGCCGGCCGGGTATTCCGTCGCCGTCAATACCCCATCGCCGATCGCGGTGCGAGGTGTTGAGCGATAGGTATAGGCCAGTGTTTGAGGGATCATGATGTCCCTGGCTCGCGCGAAGGCGGTGGCATCGGGCAGCGCTAGGCCGCGGACCAGCAGCATCGGATAATGTGCGGCGAGCGCTTCGACTTCCGCGCTGCGTTCCTGCAGCCATGCGGCAGCATCCGGTTGGCCCGGGACCTCAATGATTGCGGCGCGCTCATCGTCGGCGAAAAGCGGTCTGATAGGCAATCCGTCACTCATGCTCCTGCTCCTCGGCATACAGATCATGCAGCAGTGCCGCCAAGGCCTGCGGATTATCGTGCAGGATAGTCTGATGCGTTCCCGGATGACTGTGAACGCGACAACGCGGAAAAATCCGGGACCAGCCCAAATCGTCCTGGTCTCGCGGCGTGTCCGCAGCCTTGATAACATGCACGGTATTTTTCAGCTCGCCCTGATCGCGCCAATCTTCAACAAGCCGAAGATTGGCTGCCACGCGGCGTCTGAGGACGGCATCGCCACCGGCTTCAGCGACCGCGTTATCGATCTCGGTGCTGTCGGCCCCGGCACCCTGTCCTGCCTGCGGGGCTGCGGCATCGATCAGGATGAGGTGAGTCGTCCGTCCCTTATTTGCGAGATAGCGCGCAAGCGATGCAGCGAGCACCGCACCCAGCGACCAGCCGAGCAGGCGGATCGGTTCCTCCGCTTCGGCGAGAATGGCGTCCGCATAGCATGCCGCCAGCGCATCGAGGCTGTCGAAGCTGCTGGTTTGTTCAACCGCGATCAGCCGCTGCGGGCCGGGCCAGGCTGCTGCCAGATCGTGATAGCAGCGGCCGCTGCCGTCGACCGGGTGCAAGAGGAAAACCGGTGATCCGTCGCCCTCGCGCAAGGTCCGCAAATGGCACCCTGTCGACTCCGACGCCAGGGCGTTTGACAAGGCTGCCGGGCTGGCGTGGGCGAAAAGCAGCGGCAGCGGCACTTCCCTGCCGAGCCGTTCTCCCAGCAAAGCCGCCAGCCGCACGGCGAGAAGCGAATGGCCGCCAATGGTGAAGAAATTGGCATCCGGCGAGGGCGGTTCGGCCCTGTTCAAAACCTCCGCCATCGCCTGTGCGATCACGGTCTCCTCGGCAGTGGCAGGTCGGTCAGGCGTTGCGGGCGCCGTCCCGTCCCATTCGGCGAGTGCACGACGATCGATCTTGCCGGTCGGCGTCATCGGCATGGCGTGAAGAACGCGCAATTGCGAGGGCAGCATGGTCTCGGGCAAGACGACGCCGAGCGCCGTTCTCAAGGCGCTTTCGGATCCCGCCGCCGGCCCCGCAACATAGGCGGCAAGCATCGGCAGACCGTCGCTGCCGGGCAAGGTGATGGCGGCGGCGTGGGTGACCTGCGGCAGGCGCTGGAGCGCTGCCTCTATCTCGTCCAGCTCGATCCGCACACCACGGATTTTTACCTGGCGATCGCGCCGCCCGTGGAAGCGCAGCTTTCCGTCGCTACCGAGCCTGACGATATCGCCGCTGCGATACCAGCGCTGGCCATCGGCTTCGAAAAAGGCCGCCGCGCTGCGCTCCGCATCGTCGAGATAGCCGAAGCCCACCGTCGGCCCGGCGATCCACAACTCACCTTTCATCCCCTGCAGCACCGGGTCGCCGGACCCGTCGCGCACGCTGAGCGTCAGCCCCGGCAGCGGTTTGCCGATGGTCGGCGTTTCGCGGCCGTCGCAAATGTCATAGGCGGCGCAAATCGTCGCCTCGCAGGGCCCATAGCCGTTGAGCAGCCGCCGACCCATGGCCCAGCGCGCCGCCAGCTCCGTCGACAAAGCTTCGCCGGCGGCAACGATGACGCTCAGATCGGGATAATCGTCATCCGGCAGCGCGGCGAGCACCGACGGGGTTGCCGTCATATGCGTGATCCGCTGTTGCCGGAGTGTGTCGGCCAGCGGCGCACCTGCCGCAAGCGCGTTGCGCTCAGCGGCGATCAGCGTGCCGCCGCCGAACAGCGTGGTGAAGACCTCCCAGACCCAAGCATCGAAGGCCGGTGCAGCAAGCTGCAGGACCCGGGCGCCGGGCTCAATCTGCATGGTTTGCGCGATCACCCTTGCCACCAGGGACAGGCCTTTGCGCGGCAAGATCGCGGCTTTCGGTCTGCCGGTCGATCCGCTGGTGAACTGAATGTAGGCTGCGTCTTCCGACAAGTCGGCGGCGGCTGCCGTCAGCATGGCGCGCATCGTCTCCCGCCGCGCTTGCGGCAATGCCGGGTCGATCAGCGCAAAGGCGCCGCCGGTGAGGATCGCCGTGACCGCGGCCGTAATGCGCGCAACCGGGTCATCGGTCTCGATAATCGTCAACCGTTCTGCGGTTTCCGGCGACGATGCTTCGGTCAAGTCCCGGTAGGTAACCGTGCGCTCACCATTGATGACGGCCGGTCGGTCCCCATGCTTCGCGAGTTGATGCCGCAATTCGTCCTCGAGCGCGCTTGTCGCCGGCGGGGTGGGGCCGATAAGCGGCGGCGCCGCGGCTTTCCGCATGATCGCCGCCGGTGGCGCGTCAGGCTCTGCGACGATCGCGTTCAGGATGGCGATCATGGCATCGCGCCAGCCAGCAACGGTCTCGGCGTCGAGCAAATCGGCGTCGAAGATAAGCCCGCCGTCGATACTGCCGTCCGCCGAGCCCCGCAGGCTCAGCGCAAGATCGAAGGGGGCAGTGGCAATCTGGAGCTTGACGCCCTCGATCAGCATGCTCCCATCCAGCCCTTCGGCAATCTCCGCCTGCTCTTGCCAATCCAGAACGGTGTGCATCAGCGGGGGGCGATGGTCGCGACGCGCCGGTCGCAGCGTCTCGACTATCGCGCTATAGGGCAGGAGCGCATGGCTCATCAGCGCCGCTCGATCCGTCGATATCCGGTTGATCAGATCAAGCCCATCTTTCGCCGCATCGGCATCAAGGCGCAGGGGCAGGGTATTGAGATACAGACCTACGGTATTTTCATGTTTTTCCGGACGCCGGCTGACCGGTATCCCGATCAGCAGCTCCTGACCGTTGCCCAGCCGGTTAAGCAGAAGGGCATAGGCGGCCAGCAGCACGCTGTGCAGGGTCGTGTTCGAGCGTTGCGCCAGTGCCGCCGCCGCATCGGCGAGGCCGGCATTGATGCTCAGTTCTACCAGACCGCCCCGCGGTTGATGGCCTGGGTGGCGCTTCCGGTCGAGCGGCAAATCGAGATAGGGCGGTGCGCCGTCGAGCGTTTCATGCCAGAAGCGGTTTTCGATCTCCCGGCGCGCTGCCAGGTCCTGCGTCCATTGCGCTGCGAAAGAGCGATAGGTTTCCGGCGTCGGTGCCGGCTGCCGGTCGAGCAGAAGTGCAACCAGGTCTTCGACCAGAACCGCCATGGAGACACCGTCGCAAAGAATATGATGTGCGGTTAGCACGATCCCTGTCTTGCCGCCGTCACTCAGGGCGGCAAGTCGCCAGCAAGGCCCGACGTCGAGATCGAAGCCGAGCAGCGCTTGATCCCGCGCCAGGCTGACAAGCTCGCGTGAAACATCGCGTCCTTGGTCGAGGCTGATCGCAGCCTGCGCCTCCGCCGATATCGCGATATCGGGTCCGTCTTGGCCGGCCGGCCACAGCGTTCTCAGGATCTCGTGCCGGTTGCCCAGCTCGCGCACGGCGCGCTCCAACTGCTTCAGGTCGACAGGGCGCGCGATGGTAAAGGCCGCCTGCATGACAAAGGCGGAACCGTTCTCGGCGATTTGCTGATCAAGCCAGAGCTGCCGCTCCCCGGGCGAAGCGACCGGTTTGGTGTCCTGTACGGTGCTTGCTTGCGGCGCGGCAGGGGTCAGCCTGAGCGCGAGCGTTTCCGGCGTCGGCGCGGCAGCCAAATCAGCAAAGCTCGGCGCCGATGACAGCTCGCGCTTGATCTTGGCGAGAAGACGGATCGCCTTCAGCGAGTTGCCGCCGGCGTTGAAAAAATCGGTATCGGCCGACGCCTGGGCGCCGAGCGCTTCGGACCAATAGGCGGTCAGGACCGCAATGAGGTCCTTGTCCACGACCCCGTCGGATTTTTGCTCATCGGCGAGGGCGATCAGGGCTTTCACGTCGACCTTGTCATTGCGGGTCAGCGGCAGCCTGTCGAGCGGCATGATCTGATCCGGTAACAGCGCCTCTGGCAGTCGCGCGGCGAGCTCGGCCCGTATCGATTCCGACACCGTCCCGGTCACGAAAGCGACGAGGCGCGCCTCAAGACCCGAGCCGACAAGAATGACTGCTGCATCGCGAATGCCGGGCTGATCACGCAACACTGCCTCGATTTCGCCGGGCTCGATGCGATGACCGCGCAGCTTGATCTGATCGTCGCTGCGGCCGAGGTAATCGAGCCCGCCGTCATCCCGCAAGCGGACGCGGTCGCCGCTGTCATACATGCGTGCGCCGGGCTGCGGACTGAACGGGTCGGCGATGAACCGCAGCGCCGTCAGCCCCGGTCGCCGCCAATAGCCCTGGCCGACGCCGTCTCCGCCGATATAGAGCGCGCCCACCATGCCCGGCGGTACCGGGTTGAGGCGGCGATCGAGAACATATAGCCGCGCGCCGCTGATCGGCTTTCCGATCGGCACCGTTACGGGCGGCTCGTCACCTGACCGGGGTTCAAAAATGCTGCAGCCGACGGTCGTTTCCGTCGGTCCGTATTCATTGACCAGCCGGCCGCGGAATTGCTCGATCCAGCGCTGGGCGAGCGGGCCGGGCAGGGCGTCGCCGCCGACGACAAGAAGCGGCGGCTCGCCGCACAGCTCCGGCGGCGTGATCCGTTCCAGCAGCATCGCAAGATGGGCCGGCGTGCATTTCACGAACTCCGGCATCGGCCCATTGCGCAAGCGATCCAGCAGGCCCTCAAGGGCTTCCTGATCGGGCAGCAGGTCAATACAGCCGCCCATGAGCAGCGGCGCCCAGAAGCTCAATATCGTGGCGTCGAAGGCAGTGGCGGTGACGGTCGCAGTCACGCAGCCTTCAGACAGGCCATAGGCCTCAATAGCCCAGTCCAGATAACGCGTGACGTTAGCATGGCTGATTACCACGCCCTTCGGATGACCGGTCGATCCCGATGTGTAGATGAGGTAGGCCGGATCCGTGACGGGGGTCTCCAGCGCCGTGAAGTCTTCGTCCGTGGCGGCCGTCAACCGGCCGTCTTCAGCCAGGCAAATCACGTGAGCGGTATCGGCCAGGTCACCTCTCCCGAACGCTGTTACCGTTACGACCGCGGCGACCTGCCCATCGTCCAGCACCTCGGTCCAGCGCGCGGGCGGGGCCAGCGGATCCAGTGGAATATAGGCGGCGCCGGAAGCCATGACGCCGAGCATCGCAATCGGCAGGGCGGGACAGCGCGGCATCAGCACAGCGACCCGGTCGCCGCGCGCAATTCCCTGACCCTGTAGCGCTGCGGCCAAGGCTTTGGCGCGCGCCGCCATCTCGCTATGGCTGATCGTGCCGTGCTGATAGCGCAGCGCGGGTCGATCACTGTGTTTCGCGGCAACAGCGAAAACGCGATCATGCAGCGGCGCTGACGCCGCCCGGCTTGCCGGGCCGATCAGAGGCGACGCCGCCTCATCGTCGACCAGTTGAAAGCGGGACAGGGGCTTATCCGCATTTTCGCTCAACCATATCAGCGCCCGCTGGAACAGCTCAGGCAGCGGAGGCACGGCCCCGCGGTCGGCAAGAAGTCCGTCGGTGACGTCAAAGCCGCCGTCCAGCCCCTGCGGATGACGCCTCAAGCTCAACATGAGGTCGAATTTCCCCGTCGCGCGCTCGATATCGATGACGTCGACGCTGCACCCGGAAAATTCCGGGGGGCGCAGCTCACCCTCGAAGAAATTGAAGAACAGGCGCGGTGCGTCGCGCGGGCCGCCGACGCGATGACGTTGGTGAAGGACACGGTCGAGCGGCGCGTGCCGACGGTCGAGGGCATCCAAAAGAGTTGCCGCGAGCTGCCTCAGCCAGTCGGCGGCCTTGCAATGCGGCGGTATCGCTGCCGCGACCGGCATGGTGTTGATCAGGCACCCGGCGGTTTGCTGCAACTCAGGCCGGTCCCTCAGCGGGAGTGGAATGGCGAAGGCAAGGTCGTCACGATCCAGCAAACGGCTGAAGGTCAGCAGAAAGGCGCCGGCAAACAGGGTCAGGGGCGTGATGCCCTGCGCCTGCGCTGCTTCGGCAAGTGTCTTCACCGACGCGGCGTCGAGCAATACCGGCTGCAAGGTCGACCCGGCATCCTCCTTCCGCGGCGGTAAGTCGAGATCAAGATCAGCATCGGCGATCTGTGCCGCAGTCATCGCGATAGCGTCGTCCAGCGCACCCGCCTGCAGGCTTTCTTCGAGCCAGGCCGCCCAATCGGCAAAATGCAGATGCGGTTCCGGAAGCTGTTCGCCGCGATAGGCCGCTTCCAGATCGCGGATCAGCAAATCGAGCGTGACCCCGTCTGCCGCGATGTGATGCAGTACCAGCGAGAAGGCGTGCTTTCCCGCGCCGTCATCGATCAGGAGGGCCCGGATCGGCACCTCACGGGCCAGATCGAACGGCTCGGCGGCATGCTCTCGGCACCTCGCCTCGAAATCCGGTTCCGATCGATGTTCACGCTGCAAGATATCGCCAGGTTCCGGCGCAATGGCCATCAGCGGTCCGTCGGGGCCGCTCGGATAGATCGTGCGGAAGACCTCATGCCGCGCGATGACCGCATTCAGGGCATTTTGCAGCCGGTCTTGGTCCAATCCGTCGTCAATGCGGAAGGCGACGGCGATGTTATAGCGGGACTTGTCGGCATATTCCGCTTCTTCGGCCAGCATGGCGCGCTGCATGCCGGTCAGCGGTAAATCCGGCTCGGGGATGAAGTGGGAGTTGCCGGAATCGATCAGTGTGGGAAGATGCGTGTCCAATTTATTCCGCCGCGTCGCTGCTGCTGTCCTTGTCCGGCGTCTTCTGACTGCCGCGCCGTGTTCGGCGGGTCAGCGGGGTCACTGCCGAATTCGTTCCCGGCGCTGCATTTTCGACGGCCTGTGCCATTTGCTCGAGGGTTGGTTTGTCGAAGACGGTGCGGAGCGGGATTTCGACATTGAGCCTGTCGGCGATGA
>CAZRBL010000022.1:0-44268 GCA_964598335.1 uncultured Rhodospirillales bacterium | reverse complement strand
TCCTCGGCCTCGGCCTCGCCGCCAGCTTCGCCATCCTGAACGCCATGTGGCTGGAGCTCAGCGAGGATGAGCTGCGCAACCGCCTGGAAGCGCCGGAGCTGGAGCGCTAGACCGGTTTCGCCCCAAGCTTGGCTGAAATGTCAGCGATTTGTTTCGCCGCCTTGAGGTCCAGATCGGTGATCTGATTGCCCTCATCATGCGTCGTAAAGCGCAGCCTTACCTTATTGTAGACATTGAACAGCTCGGGGTGGTGGTCGAGCTTTTCGGCGATGATGCCGATCCGGACGATGAACCCCAGCGCGGCGCTGAAATCCTCACAACGATATTCGGCAATCAGCGCATCGCCATCCCGCGACCAGCCGGGCAATTCCGACAGCGCATCGGCGATCTCCTTGTCCTGCGCGAGCGTCGTGCGAGCCATGCATAAGCCTCCATTCAGCTTGTGATCGACCGGGCGAGTCCCATGTGTTCGGTATCAGCTAGCCCGCATTTCCAAGAATTCAAAGGAGCATGACATGCCGAGTGCAGACGGCAGCACGCCTTTTAACGACTATAAGGTCGCCGACATTTCCCTCGCCGATTGGGGCCGCCGCGAGATCGCCATCGCAGAGACCGAAATGCCGGGGCTGATGGCGCTGCGCGAGGAATATGGCAGCGAAAAACCGTTAAAGGGCGCCCGCATTGCCGGCTGCCTGCATATGACGATCCAGACCGCGGTACTGATCGAAACCCTGACCGCGCTCGGCGCCGAGGTCCGCTGGTCCTCCTGCAATATCTTCTCGACCCAGGATCAGGCCGCCGCTGCGATCGCCGCGACCGGCGTGCCGGTCTTTGCCTGGAAGGGCATGGATGAGGACGAGTTCTGGTGGTGCATCCATCAGACCGTGAAAGGCCCGAATGGCTGGACGCCCAATCTGATCCTCGACGATGGCGGCGATCTGACGATCCTGATGCACAAGGAATATCCCGAGCTGATGGACGATGTGAAAGGCCTGTCGGAGGAAACCACCACCGGTGTGCATCGCCTGTATGAGATGATGAAAAAGGGCGAGCTGCTGACGCCCGCGATCAACGTCAATGACAGCGTCACCAAGTCGAAATTCGACAATCTGTATGGCTGTCGCGAAAGCCTGGTAGACGGCATCAAGCGCGCCACCGATTCCATGATCGCCGGCAAGCTGGCGGTGGTCTGCGGCTATGGCGATGTGGGGAAAGGCTCAGCGGCATCGCTGCGCGGCCTCGGCGCCCGCGTCGTGATCACCGAAATCGATCCGATCTGCGCGCTGCAGGCGGCGATGGAGGGCTATCAGGTCTCGACCATGGAAGACATGGCCGAAACCGCCGACATCTTCGTCACGGCGACCGGCAATCTCGACGTCATTACCCTCGATCACATGCGGGCCATGAAGGACCGCGCGATTGTCTGCAA
The DNA here is from genome assembly GCA_964598335.1 of uncultured Rhodospirillales bacterium. Taxonomy (GTDB): domain Bacteria; phylum Pseudomonadota; class Alphaproteobacteria; order CAZRBL01; family CAZRBL01; genus CAZRBL01. The sequence goes on along the minus strand of CAZRBL010000022.1, from coordinate 42,839 downwards.
TATCGGTCATTTCGATAATGAAATTCAGATCGATTCCCTGAAGAATTACAAATGGCATGAGGTCAAGCCGCAGGTCGATGAGGTCGAGTTCCCCGACGGCAAGCGGCTGCTGATCCTGGCCAAGGGCCGGCTGGTCAATCTGGGCTGCGCTACCGGCCACCCCAGCTTCGTGATGAGCGCCAGCTTCACCAACCAGGTGCTGGCCCAGATCGAGCTGTGGAAAAACCACGAAAATTACGAGCGCAAGGTCTATGTCCTGCCGAAAAGGCTCGACGAAAAGGTCGCCGCCCTGCACCTTGAAAAGATCGGTGTCAAGCTGACCAAAATGACCGAAGGCCAAGCCGAGTATCTCGGCATGTCCGCCGAGGGGCCGTTCAAGACCGATCATTACCGGTACTAACGGCGCTCATTCGCTGAGCCTGCGCAACGGGCCGCAAAAGCAGCCTACGCTAAGGCCCCTTCGAGCTGTAAAAATTGTACGCGGCCAGGAACTGGAAAACGCGCGGGTCGTTTATCGCGATGGCGCCTCTATCCTCGCAACGGCCAGCTCGGCGCTGACGCGGATCTTTGAGGCGCTCAGCAGGGAGGATGCGCAGGGCGGGAAAGCTCCGGCTTTGAAAGCTTTCAGGCCGGCTTGGTGACGCCTATCTTACTGTCGCGGGATTGACAGCACGTCGAGTCCAGCTTGTAAAAAGTCGCTGACTGGGCGATAGCTTTGCCGGTGTAGGGGAAAACCAGCAAGAGCGGCCATCCTGCTGCACTTCAACCGCAATAGCAGGAGGGGCTTATGCGCCTGACACTCGGAATGACCGCCGCCGCGCTTTTGTTTTCGACCGCGGCGTTATCCAGCAGCATCCCGCAAAACGGGCTGTTGGCCCATTTCAGCTTCGACAGTGATTTCAGCGACAGCACCGGCAATGTCGGCACAACGCCGATGGGTGATCTCAGCCTTGCGCCGGGCCAACTCGGCAATGCCGCCTATTTCGACGGCAATGGCGACTACCTGCTGCTCGACACCGTTGAGCTGCTCGGCCTGCGCCAAAACTGGACATTTTCCTTTTTGATCAATTTCGGACAAACAACGGAACCAGATGGTTTTCCAATCTATGGCGAATACGGCGGCAGCGTTTCCAATAATGTGAACACACGCAACTTTATCGATATTCGGCAAACCAACCTCGATACACCAAACATTATTTATGACAACTTCCCACCAACCGGCGCAAACGTCGAGGATGTCCGGCTATCCTATGACACATGGCAGGCCGTTTCGGTCATACGCCGCGATGACACCGTTGAATTCTATGTCGATGGCGAGTTTGCCGCGAGCCATCCCTTTGTTGCCTATACCGGCGGCGCGCCGCTTTTCGCCACATTGGGCGCAAGGCTGGATTCCAGTGGCAACATTCATACGGGGCGGGATCTGTTTGGCGCATTGGACGAGGCCCTGTTTTACGAGCGCGCACTATCCGAACAGGAAATCGCACAGATTTACGCCGCCTCGGGCCTCGATATCGAAATCGTGCCCACACCCGCTGCATTGACCCTGCTGCTGATTGGCGCGGCCGCGTCATGCCGCCGTTACAGATGGCGTTAGCGCTGCGCGCGCCGCCTGCGCAATAGGCCAAAGGCACAGGCGCCCAGGACAATCCCCAGGCCGGGCACCGGTACAGCCGCAGGTGTAAAAGCTTCTGAGGCAGCGGTGAATTGGGTCAGGATGATGTTACCGCCGGCGACAAAGCCCGGGCCGCCATTGGCGAGCCCGGCCTCATTAGCCGTAGCGTCGTCATTGAGATCGACCACGGTCAGCCGCAGCGCGGTTATATCAGCAGCCAGCAAATCGGTTTCCGCCGTGACGGTATAGGTGTCGTTGTTGCTGAGCGGCGCGGCCGCACGGCTGGCAAGGACAAAGCCGTCGCCGCGGCCCAGCGCCCCAATCGAAAAACTCTGATCACCGCTGGCGGATACCACATCGGTCACCCTAAGCGGCGTGAATGAGCTGGCAAGCCCGGGAGCGACATCGGTCGTATAGGCCAATTCAAAAGCGCCGATCAAAAACACGCTGTTATCGACGAATTGCTGTTCGATGCCGATTGTCAGCCGCTGATGCGTGCCGGCACCGAAACCGCCGGACAGGCGAAAGACGCCGTCGGCGGAAAGCGTGCCGTCACTGGTTTGACTGGCGGGATTGGCACCGATCGACCATCCATCGCCATTGGCACCGCTGTGACCGCCATCAATGGCGCTGGCAATCGGCCAGAAAAAGCTCGTGCTTTGCTGATGCGACGCAACGGCACTGGCAAAGCTCCTTTCGATGGCTGCGGCAGAAGCGCCCTCGCTCATCGATCCGGTCGCCAGCAGGCTTGCCAGCGCAAACGCCGCCGCGCGCGGCATTTTGAGAATTATAAACAGCTCACGGAACATGGCTCGTCCCTCCTTGGTTGCTCCTCGGCTAACCATCCGGCTTCTGCGTGAGTTGTCAATCACTATGCCCGACACCAGACCGGGCATCTTCAAGACCAGGTGACGGCTGTGCTGCTTCGGGACGCGCTGCCGAGGGCGGCTTACAGCAAGACGTCCCCGCCATTGGGGCTGATCGTCTGGCCGACATAATGGGCCGCGTCTTCGCTGGCGAGAAAGACATAGCTGGGTGCGATTTCCTCGGGCCGTGCCAGCCGGCCGCGCGGAATGGCGGCGGCAATCTCGGCCAGCGCCTCTTGTGACACATCGCCCAGGATCGGCGTTTCGGTCGCGCCGGGCGCGACGGCGTTGACGCTGACGCCCTTGCCGATCGCTTCCAGCGCCAGGGACCGCGTGAAGCTGAGCATCGCTCCCTTGCTGGCCGCATAATGGGAAAAGCCCGGCGCGCCCTTATAGGCCAGCTGGCTGGCGGTGTTGATGATCCGGCCATGCCCTTGCGCATAGAAATGCGGCAGCGCCGCGCGGCAGCACAGGAAAACGCCGCGCAGATTGACCGCCAGCACCCGGTCCCAATCTACCGGCGACAGCACCTCTACCGTGCCGACGGTGGTAATCCCGGCATTGTTGACCAGGATATCCAGCCCGCCGAGCATTTCGATCGCCCCCGGAATCAGCCGCGACACCGCCAGCTCATCCGAAACATCGGCGCGGATTGTGCCGGCGACCGCACCGGTTTTCCTGATCTCAGCGGCCAGCGCTTCAGCATCGGCTTCGGCGGCGCCGCCGGGATGGTTCAAGGCGACATCGGCCCCCTCGGCAGCATAGGCGCGCGCCACGGCAGCGCCGATGCCGCTCGACGCGCCGGTGATCAGAGCCTTCTTGCCTATGAGTTTTGCCATGACGCCGAAATTGCCCGCCGCCATCCCGCTTCGCAAGACCAAGTATGATTGACGCCGGGCCTGCCTGGTCTCAGCGCCCGGCGCCTCACGAATTGCGCGGGCGCATAGCTCAGTTGGCAGAGCAGCTGATTCTTAACCGGCAGGTCGTGGGTTCGGGCCCTACTGCCCCATCAGCTTCGTTCGGCATCAAGCGCAAAGCCTTGCAAAAATCACGGAAATAGGCTTGGTTTCAGCATCGTGGGAGTGGTCTTGTTGCGGCCAGCCATCAGAGTAAGAAAATGGCGTCCGCAGCATGCAACAGCAGGTCTCTCCTTGAAGTAGTAAAACAGGACGAGGCGGCACAATGCGCATGACCCGACACATAACGCTCCCATTTCTGGCGATCACCGCAGCCCTTGGCGGTGCGCCGATGAAATCGGATGCCATCGAACTGCACCCGGCGATTGCCGAGGTGGTTGCTGCCCCGCCGCGCATGGCCGGGATCATTCACGGCAGTTTTGACACTCAAATCATACCGCTGGTTGACGGCTTCCTGGTTGCCACCAACGAACGTCACGATCAGCGGATCTATACCTGGAATGGGATTGATGATCCGGTCGAATACCGCATCCACAATGTCCCCCCGCCTTGCGGCAACAGGTTGTGCAGCGAGCTTGTCGATCCCGACTATGCCAATTTTTTGTCCTTCCACAACTGGCCCTATCGGGACTCTGAAGGCTGGGTTTATTTCACCGCCGATGATGTGACCCACGGCAATGAGTTGTGGCGCAGCAACGGCACGGATTTTGAACGACTGACCGATCTGTGGACACCGGGACAGAATGCGAATCACGTCTCTGCGCTTGGTGTGGTCCGCGACGGCATCATCTTCCGCGGCCATGACCCGGATTTCGATCTCAAGGGGTATTTCGGCGCGGCGCCCCGTTTTCCGGAACAGGCAGTCTATCTTTATGACGGGTCCGGCGTGACGGAGATCATGAGCCTGGAGCCAGAGAACACCGGCGTGGATATGGCGGGCAACAGCTTTGGCGGCGGGGTCTTCAACACCACCTTCGGCCAGACGGATATCGGCCTTTGGGGCGTCGGGAATTTTCGCGGCGGCGGCGATACGATTTATTTCACCGCGCGGCGGGACGATTATGTCGAGGCCATCAGCGACAAGCTCTCAGTCTATGGGCTGAACAATGGCCTTGTGACCGAGATTGCCGAGCTCAACCCTTCCAACGCCATAGAAGGCATGGATGGTTATTTCTCCTTCGGGGACTCGCTGATCTGGACGGATTATATAGCCTCTGAAAATCGTAATGTCTGGTTCACCGCTTCCCCGGACGGCAGCGGCGGGTTCAGCGTGGAGCGATTGGGCGAAGACCTTTTCGCGGGCGGGTTGACCGCGCCATACAATTTTTTCGAGCTGTTTGGACCCAATGCCGATCATGCGGCCGTCTGGCAGGACAAATTCTATTTCGCTGCCAGCGATCCAAACTCCTCAAGCCCTGACACGACCTTGTGGTCCTGGGACGGCTCGACGCTTCTGGAAGTCCCGAACAGCACCGAGGACGGGATGGCACTCAGGCCTCATATGCTGCGAGGTACGTCGGACTGGCTGGTCTTCACGGCCTATAATCAGGATGTCGGCCGCGAAATATGGGGCTATGACGGCACCGAAGTGCAGCTCTTGGTCGACCTGCTGGACGAGCCCTATCAGGGCGACCGTTACGATGACAGCGTTCGTTCGACGAATTTTTATGCGAACGATATCGGTATTGTCTTCACCCTCGGGATCCCTGCACGATCGGAAGGGGTGATCCCCGACTTCCCGCATTTCGGCCTTGCGCTTTTCGCGGATAGCGCGGAGCCGGTCCCAACCGGTGCCGCTTTCTCATTGCTGGGTCTGTTTGCCGCCTATCGCCTGTCGCAACAAAGGCGCGCCCTCTAGCCTGCCATAAGGGGTTAAAACCGAGACGGCGTCGTGAAGAGCTGGCGCGGCCATGGGCGCGGGCCGTTCGGGCGGATGCATTACCGGGCAGCCGAGGGGCCGCTACCGAGGCGCCCCTGCTCGTTTGCTTCTGGCCCGGTCCGATAATGCCGTAATATCGACGGAGCCTGCCCTTTGCTCTCGCTTCACGCAAGCCCGAGAAAGGCAAACGAAAAGCTATGTCAGACGGGCCCCGGTCAGAAGGACGGTTGTCCCGCGATCTGTATGCTCGAAACCGATTCTACCGCCGAGCTGACGGGCAAAGGCCGTCATCAGCGTCCGGCCCAGCCCCGGCCTTCCCAGCGCCGAGCCCTCCGCCTGAGCAACCGCACTGTTCTTGCCGTTATCGGCGATCTCGACGTCATAGAGCACGCCGTCCCCGGCCGCATGTTCGGCAACCGAAATACGGATTTCGCCGTTCTTTTCGTCGGCAAAGGCATGTTGCAGCGAGTTGGTCACCGCCTCGGCAATCAGCAGCGCCAGGGGGATCGCCCGATCGGATGACAGCAGCATGGTCGGGACGTCGGCATTGATTTTCACATCACCGCCTTCGGTCGTGGCCAGGTCGACAAAATGATCCGCCATTTGCGCGATAAAGGCTCCGAGCTCGACCTGTTGCAGGTCTTCCGCCTCGTAGAGTGAGCCGTGAATGGCGGCCAGCGCACCGATCCGGGTTTGCAGATCACCCAGCAATTCGCGCTCGCCTTCGTCCTGCGCTTTCCGCGCCTGGAGATTCAACAAGCTGGTGATAATCTGCAGATTGTTTTTAACCCTGTGATGGATTTCTTTTATCGACAGATCTTTCTGAGCTATCGCATCCTTGAGTTCCGCCTCGCGCATGTCGATACGGCGCGCCATGCGATCGAATTGTTTGAAGGTCTCTTCAAATTCCAGGGGCACACCGACCGGGCGCGGCTTCTCCCGCCAATCGCCTCTGGCATATTGTGCAACCATCAGGCGCTGCACGCGCAGCCAACGCAGGATCAAACGGTCGGTCGCCAGCAAAGCGCAGGCGATGGCGATCAGCCACAAGCCCGCCGGCACAATGATCTGCAACCAGATCAGCAAGGCATCGCCGCTAAGCGCGCTTAGCGCAGGCCTGCTCAGAAGAATATGAAGAGAATCGCCTAAAACCGGCTTGAGGACATAGAAGGCCTCGCTATCGCCAATATCCGGCCCCATGAAACCGGAATCCATGTCCGTATCCTGGAGGCGATCGATGATCTGTTCGGTAACGGCCGGCGCGAGCGATGTGGATGCAGCGAAGCTGACATTCTCCTCGCCCGATGCATTCCGAAAACGATTGGCCACGATCAGCGCCTGATCGCCCTTGCGCGGCATCAGCGTCGACTTGAACGCCCTGGCCGGCAGGCTCAGCAGAATGCTGCGACCGGTGCCCTGGTCCGCCGCATCGCGTGCCGCGATGATCAGGTTGGGCTCGGCATCGCCGGCAGGGTCGCGGGCCATCGCTGCGAAATACCTGCCTTCTAGCGCGCGTTCATTCCAACCGGCAGCACCGAATTCGGCTATGTCGATCCGTTCACCGAGTGAACAGATCATCTCGCCTTGCACGGTCAAGAGCGACAGCCCGCGCAGGCTGTAAAGTTCCGCGAGTTCCTCAAAAACCGACTGCGAACAGATCGGCAGCCGAACGCGCAGACCTTCATTGACCGTATCCAACGCGGCCAGCGCACCGAACATGTCAATGACATCGTCGCGAACGTCCTCCGCCAGCAGCTCGGCGCGCTCGATAAAGGTCTGCTGTATCTCCGCATCGACCCGGGTGAGCGCAACCGTACCCTGCGCCACGCCGATCAAGGCGACCGGCAACAGAACGACCGCCAGGACACCGGCAAGACGGTAGCGAAGCGATTGCAATAACGGCAGCGAGAAGTCGACCGCCACGTTCAGCCACCCTGATTAGCGATTACCTTGCTGTCCTCTATCAGGTCATTGAGCGCGCTGCTCGCACTGCCGTCGCCACGGCTACCGGGCAGCGAATCACCATCAAAAAGTTCACTGAGTGCCGTTCGCGCCCGGGACACGCGACTTTTTACCGTGCCTACCGCACAGCCCATGATTTCAGCCGCTTCGTCATGGCTGAAACCGCTTGCGCCGATGAGAATAAGCGCCTCGCGCTGATCTGCCGGCAGGGTGGCAAGGGCACGGCGGAATTCATCGAGTTCAAGTTTTGCGGTCTGCTCCGCAGGCACCCTGACATTGCCGCTGATAATGCCCTCCGGGTCTTCCACTTCCCGACCGGCCTTGCGCTTCTGCGAGTAATAGGCGTTGCGTAAAATGGTAAACAACCAGGCCCGTGCATTGGTGCCCGGCTGATACGACTCCCGTGCGGCCCAGCCTTTGAGGACCGCTTCCTGAACCAGATCATCCGCTTCGGCGCGGCTGTCTGCGAGAGACCGCGCAAAGGCCCGCAAATCCGACAAATGTTCTGAGATGGCCGTTTTGATCTCAGCGCTCATTGCGATCCCGCTTGCCGTCGCCGTCAGTCTCGTCCAGTTGTTGCAAGAGATTCTGCAGATCGTCAGGGATTGGTTCCTCGACGGTCTCATCATACATCCGGCGCAGCTGGTCGGATAACCAACGCTCGCGCAATTTATGGTCTTTTGGCCGACGGTCGGGGTGCCCCGTCGGCGTTTGCCTGTCAGGTTTACTATCGTTGGTCATCTGGGCTTCCAAGATCACGTAAGTGTCTCATGATAATGCGCAAAGGAGTGAATCGTTCCGTCCGGGCGGGAACGAATTCGCAGCTTGCGACGTTGCATTCATCTGAGACTCAATCTTGAAGGAAATCCTTATGGCCGTTGCGATGACCACTTCGGAGCAGATCTCCGCTCATCTGCCCTATCTCAGGCGCTTCGCGCGCGCGATCAGCGGTAGTCAGAAATCGGGCGATGCATTTGTCAGGCAATTGCTGGAATCGCTACTGGCAGACCGCGAGAATCTGCCCGATGACCTGTCGCGCGCTTGGCTGTTCCGCTCCTTCATCAAAATCTGGCAGGTTGTCGGCAGTCCGGATCCCTTGCCGGACAGCAGCCAGCAACAGCACCCCCGTGAACAGGCTGCAACAGCCAAATTGCAGCAGGTAACCGGCGTCAATCGCCTGGCGTTGATGCTGACCTTGATTGAAGGCTTTTCACTGGAGGAGACGGCGGAGATCCTCGATGTACCGCCGCAAACTGTCCCCGAGCTGATCGATGGCGCGCACCGCGAGCTTGATGGTATTGTCCGGACCTCGGTTCTGATCATCGAAGACGAACCGATCATCGCGCTCGATCTGGAAGATCTCGTCACCGGGATCGGTCATGAGGTTGTCGGAAATGCAACCACGCATAGCGAAGCTGTCGCCATGGCATCGGAAAAGAAACCGGGTCTGGTGCTGGCGGATATCCAGCTCGCGGACGGCAGTTCCGGCATCGACGCCGTCAATGAAATCCTGTCACAATTTACCGTGCCGGTCGTGTTCATCACCGCCTATCCTGAACGGCTTCTGACCGGCTCGCGCCCGGAACCGGCCTTTCTCATCACCAAGCCCTTCAACACCGATGCCGTAAAGCTTGCCATCGGTCAGGCTCTGTTCTTCGCCCAATCATCCGATGAGAAGGACGCAGCCTAGGCCCGGTCACGCGCCGGTTTTGGCGGAACCATCATGAGGCCTCCGCGTTATCCAAGCGAACCTGGAATCACGACGGAGAAAAATGATGCCCGCTACAAGCAGTAAATCGCAGGATCCGGTTGATGAGCTGAAGGCTGACGTCGTTCAGCTAAGGGAGGATATCTCCCAAATCGGCAAAAGCGTCGGCAAGGTCGCCGAGCATGGCGGCACACGCTCGCTCGAAAAAGCCGAAGACATGCTGAAGTCCGGTCAGGAAAACTCCGAGCGGGCGGTTCAGGATTTACGCGGTCGCATCGAGACAAACCCGATGGCCAGTTGCGGCATAGCGCTCGGTATCGGTGTCGTTGCCGGATTGTTGCTCGCTCGCCGCTAGGAAACTTTCATGGCGGCCTTGAGCCAATTGGCGAAACAAACGGTATTAGGGGCGCTGGCCCTGACCATAGCCATGGCGATCATCGTCATGGCTATCGGTTTTGCCGCCTATGGCGGCGCATTGGCCATGCTCGCAGCGCTTGAGCCTCCTGCTGCCTTCCTCGCCATTGCGCTTGCCCTTTTCACCCTTGCCCTCACCCTGATCGCAATAACCTGGCTGCTGCTGCGGCCGACGCCGGTCACGTCTCAGGAGGTCCGGGCAACGGCGCATTCAAGCGCGGGCCTGAACGGCGCTTTACCCGAGGTGGCCATGGTCAGCCTGGAAAGCTGCGTAAAACGCCATCCGCTGCTGTCGACCGGCATTGTTGCAGCCGCCGGATTCATTATTGCGCGCGATGAAACATTGCGCGGCCAGCTGATTGCTTTGGCGCAAACAGCCCAACAACAGTCACAACCAGAAAATCAGACTGATCGGTGACCGACGCGGGGGCACTGCCGAGGGGCCGGGCAATCGTCACCTATGGGCGCGGACTTGTCTCCCTCGTCATCGCGCAAAGCTTGGCGCGTGCCGGCATCGAGGTGATCGGCTGCGATGACGTCGATTTCACCGCGCTCTCCTTTTCTCAATACGTCACTGACTATTTCACCCATGCCCCCTTCGACCGGGAGCCCGGCAAGGCTCTCGACGATCTCGAAGACGCGATCAGACGTTTCACGCCGGAAGACGGCCGCGACTATGTCCTGATACCGGTGTTGGGAGAAACCAGCCCGATCGCCGCCAATCGCGATCGGTTCGAGCCCTTGATCACGGTCGCCGCCCCGCCGGCCGACGCGATCCGCGCCGTCCAGCCGAAGGCAAGACTGGCAAAGCTGGCAGAAGCCGAAAACCTCGACATCCCCCGGACCTTTGTCATCGACGGCAGCGCATCGGTCGATGAGGCGATTTCAGAGCTTGGCGTTCCCTTGTTGATCAAGCCGAATGATGGAATCGGCGGTCGCGGCGTGCGGATAATCAATAGTGAAGAAGAGGTGCGCAGCGGTCTCGCCGAGGCGAGCGAGGATAATCTTTGGCTGGCGCAGGAACCGGTGGACGGCAGCGATTACTGTCTCGCCCTCCTGGCGCAGGACGGAGAATTGGTTCGCGCCCGGGCCTATCGAAATCTGAGGAATTTTCCGAGCGATGGCGGCGCCGGCGCCATGCGGGAAGCCGTCGCCGGCGCGCCATTTCTTGACACCGCCAAAGCCGTCATTGCGGCAACCGGCTGGGACGGTGTTGCCGAGCTCGATTTTCGCTGGAATGGCCCCGATGGTCCGCCGCCGAAGCTGATCGAAGTCAATGCGCGGTTCTGGGCCGGACTTTTCCATTCAATGGAAAGCGGTGTCGATTTTCCGCTCCTGCTCTACCGGCAGGCGGCCGGTCACGGGACAGCCTCGGCCGACGATCCGGATGCGCTTGACGGTGGTGCGGACACGGTCACCAAATCGCCTGGCCTTTGGCTCGCTGCCGTGATCAAGGATTCGATTGATTCCAGTGCCGGTCTGGAGCGGATCAAGGAAAGCTGGAGTGAGGACAATCTCGATGAGATCGGCAAACGGCTCGCAGCGATCGATCGCGACACGCTTCAGGAGCTGCTGGAGGAAGGCGAAGATGATCTTGATGCCGTCTGGGATGAGATCGTTGCGCTGAAAGAAGCATTTGAAGAGGGCAGTGACCGTCGCTCCGAACTTGATCATGCCGAAGATCCCATGGTCGGCCTCGGCATGCTGTTCGCCGTCAGCTCCCTTGTCAGGCACGGGCGCCTGCCCGCAGAACTGCGCTACACGACCGAGGATGGCGAATTGCCGGCCGAGCGGATCAAGCGGCCGCGACGCAAGCGCCCCGTCATCGGCATCACCAAACCGGAGCGTGGTGACTGGCCGGCCTATGCCGCGATGAAACTCGCCGTGTGGATTGCCGGCGGCAAACCGATCCGTATCACCGCCAGGGCGCCGCGTGAGCCCGAAGCGATCGACGGCCTGATTTTCGGCGGCGGCAGCGATGTTTACCCGAAGCGCTATCAGGCGACGGAAAAGGCCGGCTACCGCTACGATCTTGCGCGTGAGGAGGTGGAAGAAAGCTGGGCCGATCGAGCCTTTCAACACGATATACCGGTGCTGGGCGTCTGCCGCGGATGCCAGATGCTCAACGTTCTTGTCGGGGGGACCCTGCACCAGGATCTCGACGTCTTCCCCGATCAGGATTACCCGACCGGGCCTTTCGGCTATCTGTTTTTCCGTACGAAGATTACTGTCGACGAAGGTTCGGGCCTACACCGATATCTCCGCCGGGACCGAATTGGGGTAAACTCGATTCACCAGCAGGCAATCGACCAGCTCGGCGAGGGGCTGACGGTGACCGCTCGCGAAGATAACGGGCTGGTGCAGGCAGTTGAACACAGCCGGCACGCGTTTTTCCTTGGGGTCCAGTTTCACCCGGAATTCCTGATTTATCGCAGGCCGTTCAGGAAGCTGTTCACAGCGCTGATCGACGCTGCGCGTGCGCATAATCACCGTCACAGCACCTAGAGCATTTTCCGATCATTCCGGTCCACCCCTACCCGCGCCGCCGCCCCAGACATGATACTTGCAGGGGAGGCGGCGCGGGTAGGGGTGGACCGGATCAAAAACAAACGAAAACGCTCCAAAGAAAAAGCCGGGGCAGTTTGCCCCGGCTTTTCCCGGTCTCGTTAACCGAGCGCCTTACATCATTGCCGTTCCGGCAAATGAAATCATCACGCGGCGGTTGAGCGGCTCAACGACACCATCGCCGGTCTCAACAGCCGGCGAGCTTTCGCCCATCGCAGCAATGTCGATTTCCTCGATGTTGACCGTACTGATGCCCTGGTCCATCAGCGCTTTACGAACGGCCTGAGCGCGTTCGGCCGACAGCTCTTCATTGTACTCGGCAGAACCGGACCGGTCGGTGTGACCGATGATGCGAAGCTCATCGATATCGAAGCTCTTCGCCGTACGGACGACATTGTTGATGGCTTTCTCGGCCTCGTCGGTCAGCTCGGCGCTATCCAGTTCAAAATAGACAACCGAAAGAGCGCTGGCCTGCAATTCTGCCGGCACCATGACGGCAATGTCCTGCTCTTCGGTGTCGATGCTGCGCAGGGTCGCCTTCATATAGTCGTAGAAAACGCCGCGGCAGGCCGCAATGTCATCATCCTGATAGCCTTCCTCAACCTGCTCGACCCAGCAATCATAGGCAACCTGGGCGATCGCGAGCAGACGCGGCGAGGCGTCACGCGCGCCGTTGTCATGCGCAAAAATCAGTGAGTCGTAGGCGTTCTGCAGCTCGTCGAGAGAATCGCCGGCCTCGATCTCAAAGTCAGACGGCGTTACCGGTGTGACCAGCTCGCCGCCGGCCGCAGTCCGGCCTTTGACGGCAAAGGTTTGAGCGTCTTCGCTGTCACGCATTTGCTTGTCTTCAAAGACAGCAAGAGCGGCATAGCGCTCAGCAGCGTAAGAATCAAAGTCATCAGCTTCGACCTCATAACGCAGCGCCCAGTTCAAATCGTCACTAAGTGATGTCGACATTGCAGGTGCAGCAACAGAGGCCGCAAGAATGCTTGTCGCGAAAAGATATTTTTTCATGGAATTCCTCCATCATATTGGCAGATACCCCTCCAACTTTCTGGATCACTTTTCGTTCCTGAAAAACCTGAGATTCATTTTGTGAAAAAACCTCATACAGGAACATGTTAACTTATGTTAGCGACATGTTCTGACGGATCGTTTAGTTGCTTGGCCGCATGCGCCTTTTACGAGCGGTCTATGTCTGAACCTTTTGATGAATTGTTGGCACAGTGGAACCGGATTGAAGCCGAGCGAGGTCAACCGCCATGCTTCCGGGAGCTGCTGGATTCGGACAGCAAAGCCTGGCTGCAAACGACTCTCCTGCTACGGTTCCGTACCGCGCCGGATGCGGAAATGATCATCATCGATCCTCGAGAGCTTGATTATGAGCTGTCGGATCGAGGCAGGCTCTTGATCGGCCTCGATGTCGGTTTCCTGACACCGAACTTGTTGATGAAAGCATCGGAGAGAAGGCGTCCATATCATCAACGGCGTGCTGTAAAGGATCGCGACGGAGTCCATTTCGAGCGTCTGATCCTGCCGCTTTCGGGCATTGACCGAGTAAGCAGCTCTTCAGAGATGATTTTCGCGGTTCATTACCACACCGACTCGGATGTGGCGGCCTGGCCGATCGAGTTGAGCAATACCGATGAGGCCAGGATCATCACGGACGGAAAATTTCTGTAGAGACAAGCGGCTCGTTTCCGGCTCACCCGGCGATATGGTTGGGCTTTTTTCCGGATGATTGAAGCGCCTTTTGCGTCTCGCAGGGGACTGAGTCCAAATGAAGATGCGTTGCGCTGAAGTCGGCGATTTCCTCCAGCCTCTCCCGCTCGAGAATGTGCAAGCGACCTGTCGAATACGCGATCAACCCGTCACGGCGCAGGTCGGAAATGGTGCGCGATACGTGGACATGTGAAAGGCCCAGCATGTCGGCCAGGTGAACGCGCGTAAGCGGAAAATCGAAGGCCGGCGACTTCCGGCCGCTGGCCAGGCTGAGCCGGAATTGCAGCTCAAGCAGAAGGTGGGCGATCCGCTCGCGCGCCGAGCGCCGTCCCAGAACGACCGTCCGCTCGCGCAACATCGCGCCTTCCAACCCGGACGTCCAGCAAATCGCGCCGCCGAGCAGCGGCGATTGCTTGAGGATTTCGGCCAGTGCCCATTTGCTGAGTCGTACGATTGTCGACGCCGTCAACGCCTCAATAGAGTGATCCGACCGGGCGAAAAACGCCGCTCCTACATTCATTGTGTCGCCGGGCAGCACAGTGTTGATGATTTGACGGCGACCATCAGAAAGCGTGCGGTAGCGAAACAGCCACCCTTCGCCGGCAACAAATGTTGCCGCAACCGGGCCTTCATCCATCAGGATTTGGGCGCCGGGCTCGATCGCCTCGACACCATCCACCAATTCGGCGAGCAGGTCCCGGTCGGCATCAGAAAGATCGACATAATGGGACAAGCGCTGAAAAAGCGGCTCAAGCAGGGTGGCCGCTTTTTCCTGGGGTCGGATCTGGGCAACCGAGCGCGGCATCAATCGTCGCTCAGCTCCTTCAGTTTACGCTCGATGTCCCCGCGCGCTTCACCGGTCTTCTGCTGAATAAGACCGATCATTTTCTCGCTGTTACCTTTCGCCTGTTCGAGCTCGTCATCGTTAAGCTCTCCCCATTGAGCGCGAACATCGCCTTTCAGACGCTTCCATGCGCCTTCGCTGATATCGGAGTTCATCTTTCACCTCGTGAATTGCAATTGGATCGTAACAATCAGTTACACAGCCCCAACGCAGCCGGCGCACATGCGTTCCGCATTGTCGGAACCCATTACGAGGCTCGGTGTTGGGTCTAGCAGGGACGCCGTGACGTCTATCTCTGCCAATTCGGCACGATGCTCCACGGCGGCATAGCGATGGGAAAGCCTTATGGCGCAGCGGAACAAAGCTCAGTCGATCGTCGACGTCATCGACAAGCTGGAAAACGACCTTAACGGCGGCGGCATGACGGTCGGCGATCTGGTCGACGAATTCGGCAGCCGCAGTTTCGGGCCCATTATCACTTTGCTGGGCCTTGCCTGCCTGACGCCTCTCGGTGCCATCCCCGGCGTGCCCGCTATTATCGGGGCCTGCCTGATATTGATTTGCGGTCAGATCATCATCGGTAACAGCCGGCTCTGGCTACCACAGAATCTGCGGTCGCAAGATCTGGACAAGGACGAGATCTGCAAGGCGATCAATAAAGGACGCCCGATCGTCCGGCGCGTTGACCGGGTCATCAAAGTTCGCTGGGAGCATCTGTTTACACCGGTGTCGAAACGGCTGGCAGCCGGTTTATGCATCCTCCTGGCCATCGCTCTGGTCCCGCTTGAACTGATCCCCTTCGCGGTTTCTCTGCCCGCTTTGGCGCTGACATTTCTCGGCCTGTCATTCACCAATCACGACGGCTTCTTGCTGGTTGCCGGGGTCGTCACCGCGCTGACCAGCGCGATCGCTTTCATGACACTGCTGTAGACTTTGCTCGGAACCTTTTTTTCGGGTCGACGTTAAGTTGTCAGTGTCGGAGTTATCGAACTGCCGACGTCGCAACTAACGAAGGAGTGACACGATGCTTACCTGGGCATTAGGCTTTTTAGTTCTTGCCATCATTGCCGGCCTTTTCGGATTTGGCGGTATTGCCGCAGCCTCTGCCGGCATCGCGCAAATTCTCTTTTTCATCTTTCTGGTGTTGTTCGTCGTCGCGGCGATTGCTTCAGCAGTGCGCGGCCGCGTCCCTCGCTAACGGAGTTGATGGATGACACGTCACCTAACCTTACTCAGCGCTTGTTTCCTCGCTCTGTTCACTCTGGCTGCCTGCGAGGACCAGGATGGACCGGCTGAAGAATTCGGCGAAAGCATGGATGAATCTGTCGAAGAACTCGGCGACTCAATCGAGGATGCGGGCGACGAGCTTGAGGATTCAACACAGTAATCCGGAGCTCTCACCTGAACGGGATTCGCTCAACTGATCACTCAGCGCGCGCGATCCATTTCAAAAAAATGACGGCCTCCCTCGCAGGGGGCCGTCATCGCATTGCACAGAAAAAACTCAAGAGGATTAAATGTCTGCCACCTTAGCCAGTATTGCCCCGACATTGCCGATGAACACAGGCCTGAACGAGAATGCCCGTCAGGAACTGGCTCGGAAGGTCAATGTCGTTTTGGCCGATACCTTCATGCTGTTCATCAAAACCCAGGGCGTGCACTGGAATGTCGCCGGTCCGGCTTTCCACGCACTGCACAACCTGACGGAAGAGCAGTATCGCGATCAATTCGACGCTGTTGACGACCTTGCCGAACGAATCCGGGCTCTCGGCGAAAAGGCACCGGCCAGCTACAAGACCTATGGCGAAATCAGCACCATTGTGGATCGCGATGAGCCGAAGACGGCCGAGGACATGGTTGCCATGCTGGTCGCCGATAATGAGGAGATCGTCCGGAAGCTGCGTGATCTGATCGGTGAAGCGGAGGAAATGGATGATTGGGCGACACATGACCTGCTGACCGATCGGATCATCAAGCATGAGGAAGCGATCTGGATGTTGCGCGCAACGATTTCCTAACGCGAACATCCGGTTATCGACAAAAAATGGGGCCCTAACGGCCTCATTTTCTTGCCTGTCCGAAAAAAAGCGCGTCCCGAAAGGAACGCGCTTTTTCCTGCTTGCAATAATCGGACCCTAGAATGGGCCAGTGTTCGGATTATCGTCGTAAGTCTTCTCCAGCGGATCAAACTCACCGTCATCTTCTTCGACTTCGTCACCGGCGACGTAACCCGCACCGCCGGCTGCTACCGCCGCGCAACCGCCAAGACCGATCGCTGCAGCCAGACAAAGAAGATAAATGCGAATGTCTTTCATGCTCTGCTCCTTTTGTCAGATGCAAAACTAACGGACACGCGACAGATCGGTTCCTGGGGAGAAACATGCTAAGCTCGGCGCTCATGACTGAAATCCCACGCACCTGGCGCGGCTATGGCCGCGGACGATTCGGGCAGATGCATTATCGGCGGGCACAACCGACCGACGCTCTCGCTCTGCAGGCGCCGATGCTGCTTTGCTTTCACCTCAGCCCGGTGAGCAGCATCATCTATGAACGTTTCCTGCCGGTGATCGGGCGTAGCCGGCCGGTGCTGGCTGCGGATACGCCGGGCTACGGCCTGTCGGACCCGCCGCCCGATCCGCCGGAGATCGAGGATTTCGCCGCGGCCATGGCGGATCTTCTGGACGATTTGGGCGAGCAGCAGCCGGTCGATGTGCTCGGCTATCACACCGGGTGTAAAATCGCGGTATCGCTGGCGCGGACACAGCCGCATCGGGTGCGACGGCTGATCCTGTTCTCGGCGCCGGTCTATAGCGATGCCGAACTTGAACAGATGCGCGCCGATCACGTCCCGCCGCCGCCGCAGGAGGACGGCAGCCATCTGGTCGATGTCTGGCAGGCCGTGCGGCGCTGGAAAGGGCCGGGGCAAACGCCGGAACTGGCGATGGAGAGCTTCCCCTGGCACCTGATGGGCGGCAAGCGCGGCGGCTGGGGTCATCGCGCCGCCTTCCGTTTTCAGCACGCCGATCACCTGCCGCATGTCGACCAGCCGGTGATGGTAATCAACCCTGATGACGATCTGACCGCCTATACCCGGCGCGCCGAGCCGCTGATCAAAACCGGTCGCTATGTTGAACGGCCGGATTGGGGACATGGGGTTCTGGATGTTGATCCGGCCGGGGTCGCAGCGCTGGTCGACGAGTTTTTGACTGCCGAGTTCAATGCCTGACCGCTGACAAGGAGGACTGCCGATGAGCCGCATTTTCCCGATCATTCTGATGCTGGCCCTGCCTTGGTCGGCCTCCGCCCAAGCGCCTGAGAATACGGGGCCGAACATCAATATCGAGCGATGGGCGAAGGGAAGCTACACCTATCGGACCCTGGAAGGGCCCGAGGAGGATCGGCGTATCCGAGGCTGGGAACGGTTCGAGTTCATGGCCTATCGCGACGGCACGCGGAGCCTGACCATTACGCAGAACCTGGCCGCACGTAACGCACAGTTCAGCGTCATGCTGAGCGTTGATGAGCAGTTTCGTCCGATCTATGCCTTTGTCGATTACTGGACCGAAAACGGTCATAAAGGCACAGCCCTCATGCAGGTCGATGGTGACGATATGCACATTGTCTCCAGCGGGGTGATGGGAACGCTGCGCAGTGAGGATGACATCGAGGGCCCGTTTTCGATCGGGACCCACCCGGTTTCGGCCGATGGCTGGCACCGCCCGGCGCTGAGTGGAGAAACTGATGACGGCAGCGCCTTTTCGGGCCGGGCCTACCATCTCGAGGCCAGTTCAGATCTGAAGAAGCCGATCATCGGCTATTGGGAAGAATTCAGCTTTACCGAGACGGCGCAGGAAACAATCACCGTTCCCGCAGGCACCTTCGATACAACACGGTACACGATCAGCGATCTGCTGACGGTCTGGGTCACCGGCGAAGACAATCTGCTGGTGCGGATGATCAGCGAGCGCTTTGACCGGGAATATCTGCTCGACGAATTCGAACAGGGCGGCCGCTGGGAAGATTAGAGCGCTTTCGTTTGCGTTCGGGCCGGTCCGAAAATGCTCTATGCGGACGCGCGCATCATTGACGCCAGTTTTTCGGCGATCATCATGGTCGGCACCGAGGTGTTGCCGCCGACAATCGTCGGCATCGCCGAGGCATCGGCGACACGCAAACCGTCAACGCCACGGACACGCAATTCGGAATCGAGCACCGCATCGGGGTCGGACCCCATGCGGCAAGTGCCGACGGGGTGGAAAACCGTATTCGCGCTTTCGCGAATCCAGTGATCGATATCGGCGTCCTCGATGACGTCATCGGTCGGCGTCAGGGCGTCACCGCGATAGGGATCGAGCGGCTTCTGTCCGACCAGATCGCGCACCAGCCTGACCGCATCGCGCAGACAGCGGATATCGGCGTCAGCGGATAGATAGTGCGGGTCGATCTCCGGCCTGGCATGCGGATCGACGCTGACGATCTTCACGCTACCACGGCTTTCCGGGCGCAGCTGATAGATATTGGTCAGAAAACCGTGCTGCATCTGCCCCTTCTGCGTCACCGCCAGGGAAAGGCCGGGCACGGCGGTAATGTGCGTATCGGGAATATCCAGCTCGGGCCGGGTCTTCAAAAAGCCGCCGGCCTCGAGCGGTGCCGTCGTGGCGGGACCGCGGCGCATGAACAAAGCCTGAAATCCCGCCCACAGCGCCCGGTCGGGTCGCATCATGCCATACAGCGTGATCGGCTCTTTACACTGCCATTGCAGATAGACGCCGAGATGATCCTGCAGATTTCGGCCGACATCGCGCCGGTCGACGACAACGTCAATGCCGAACGCGGACAGCAATTCACCATCACCGATCCCGGAAAGCTGCAAGAGCTGCGGTGAGTTCACGGCGCCGGCGGACAGGATCACCTCGCCCCGTGCCGTCACCGTCCGGCTTTCGCCGCCGCGCCGGATCGTCAGCCCGGTACACCGCATCCCGTCGAAAACCAGCTTCTCCACGATCACGCCGGTTTCGATATGGAGGTTCCGGCGGTCCCTCACGGGGTCGAGAAATGCGCTCGCCGCCGTCACCCGGTGGCCGTTCCGGATGTTGAAATCATACAGGCCGAGGCCTTCCTGATCCGGCCCGTTGAAGTCGTCATTCTGCGGGTGCCCCGCCGCCTGCCCGGCCGCCAGCCAAGCGTCATAGATCGGATGATCGCCTTTGGCTTTCGCCGTATACAGCTCGCCCTCGCGACCGTGATAATGGTCGTTATCGGGGTGATCGACATTGCGCTCAAAGGCGCGGAAATGCGGCAGCACATCGTCATAGCCCCAGCCGGTCAGGCCGAGCTGTCGCCAGTGATCATAATCGCGGGCGTGGCCGCGCATATACATCATGCCGTTGATCGCGGTACAGCCGCCGACCACCTTGCCGCGCGGCCATTCGAGGCGACGGCCGTTCAAACCGGGCTGCGGCGTCGTTTCATAACCCCAATTGAGCGATGGCATGTAGTAAAGCAGCCCCGCCACCATCGGCACCTTGATCAACGGGTTCAACGCCGGTCCTCCGGCCTCGAGCAGCAACACCCTGGTCTTGCCGTCGGCGGACAGCCGGTTGGCGAGCAGACAGCCGGCCGAGCCGGCGCCGACGATCACGATATCGGCCTCAGACAGCATTCGGCATGTCCAGCTTATCGACCCGCCGTTCGGTCGGATCGGCGGTGAGATGCGCCCCGATCAGATTTTTCGTGTAGTCCTTCTGGGGGTGTCTGAAGATATCCGCCGTCGCGCCGCTCTCGACGATTTTACCGAGATACATCACCACGATGCGGTCGCAGAGCGAGCCGACCGTTGTCAGATCATGCGAGATGAAGAGATAGCTGAAGCCCATCTCGGCGCGCAGCCTTGCCAGCAGGTCGACCAGCTCAATGCGGGCTTCGGCCGCGAGCACTGAGGTCGGCTCATCGAGCACGATCAACGCCGGATCGAGGATCAGCGCGCGGGCGATCGCCGCCCGTTGCAGGACACTCGCACTCAGATCGCCGGGTCGTCGATCGGCCAGAGACCTGTCGCAGCCCACCTGCGCCAGCGCCGCGGCGATCCGCTCGGCGATTTCGGCCGCCGGCAGATCGGCACGATGCTCGACGAGCGGTTCGCGCAAGGACTGGCCGAGCGTCCAGCGCGGATCGAAGCTGTCGAACGGATCCTGGCGGACGAATTGGACACGGGCGCGCAGCTGCCTCAGCGCCTTGTCGCCGAGGTCGACGATTGACCGGCCCTCGATTTCTATGTCGCCGGAGGTCGGTTCGATGAGGCGCAGCAGGCAGCGGCCGGCGGTGGTCTTTCCCGAACCCGATTCGCCGACCAGCCCGACCGCCTCGCCCGGCGCGATATCGAGATTGAAGCGGTCAACGGCGATGATCTCATTACCGTCCCGCAATGAGAACACCTTGCGCAGATCGGTAGCGCGCAAGACCGGCCGCCCCTGCGCCGCTTCGGCACGCCGTGCATGTCCGGGCTCTTCATGCGGGCGGGCCTCAAAATACTGCGTCAGCGGCAAATCAAGGGTGACGGCGCCGTCGGTCAACTCGATCACCCGGTCGCAGTAATTCGCGAGGATCCCGGGCTCCTGCGTCATCAGCAGCATCGCCGTGCCGTGCTCCTGAACCGCCCGCCACATCGAATCGAGGAACTGCGCCTGCACGGTGACATCGAGGCCGGAGGTCGGTTCATCGGCGATCAGAACGGCCGGGTCCGGCGCCAATGCGGCGGCGATCAAGGCACGCTGAGCCATGCCGCCGGACAGCTCGTGCGGATAGCCGTCGGCGACGCGTTCGGGGTCGCTAATGCCGACCAGGGTCAGCAGCTCGATGGCCTTGGCACGCGCTGCCTCAGCCGTCGCCTCGTCAGCATCGACATGCGCCTGCCACAGCCGGCCGATCTGCTTACCGACCGAAATCATCGGGTGCAGGGCGGCGCGTGGGTTCTGCACGATCAGCCCGATCCGCTGACCGCGAATGCCAAGCCGCTCTTCCTCGGGCATCGCCAGCAGATCCTTTCCGTCGATCATGACGCGACCGCCGGTGATGGTCAGCGGCTTGCGCTCGATGCCCAGCAGCCCCCAGGCCAGGGTCGACTTGCCGCTGCCTGACGGGCCGGTCAGCCCGGCGACCTCGCCCCGGCGTAAAGCGAAATCGACACCCTGCAGGACCGGCTTGCCCGACGGCATCTCGACCCGCAGGCCGGTGACCGACAGGACAGGATCGTCAACGGGCATTGCGTGCCCCCAGGGCATGCCCCAGAGCGGCAAAGCCGAACACCGTCAGCGACACCGCAATACCGGGGAACAGCGCCGGCCACCAATCGCCGAGGACGATCTGCCCCGCGCCATTGGCGATCATCAGCCCCCATTCCGGCGTCGGCGGCCTGACCCCGGCTCCGACAAAACTCAGCCCGGCAGTCAGCAGAATCGCGAAACCGACGGTGACAGAGGATTGGACCAGAGCGGGCTGCAGCGCGTTCGGCAGCACATGGCGCAAGGCGATACGAAATTCCGACAGACCGGCAATGCGCGCGGCCTCGACAAAGCCTCGTTCTTTCAGGCTCAGCACCTCGGCACGCGTCAGCCGCAGATAAATCGGCGTATAGAGCAGGGTCAGCGCCAGGATGATGTTAACCCAGCTCCGCCCCGCCAGCGCGACGAGGATCATCGCCGTGATGAAAACCGGAAAGGATTGCAGCAAATCCGAGGCCCGCATCAGGGTTTCCGTCGCCGGGTTGCGGAAATAGCCGGCAAGAACGCCGAGCAGCACGCCAAGCGCGAAGCTCAGCCCATTGGCGGCAAGCGCAATCACGAGGTCGGTCCGCGCCGCGACCAGCGTCCGGCTGAAAACGTCCAGGCCCGACGCATCGGTGCCGAACCAATGCGGCCAGGGCGCTTCGCCCATCGCCGCCTGCATGAACAGGCCGAGCCAGTCGCCGATCGGCGGCGGCGGCTGCGAGACGCTGTCGGTTACCGAATAAGGATCGTAGGGAACGATGGCCGGTCCGAAAATCGCCAGAAAAACGGAGACGCCGACGATTGTGCCGCCGACCCAGGTCAGGGCCGAAGGTCGCGACCGCTTGACCTGATAGGCGATGTCCTGTGCCTCGCCGACGCTCATAACGCCACCCTCGGGTCGAGCGCCGCATGGGCGATGTCGAGCAGCAGATAGACCGCCAGCGAGATCGCCGAGATGACCAGCACGACGCCCTGAATGGCCGGGTAGTCAAAGGCGAGGATCGAGCGGATGGCATATTGGCCGATGCCGCCGAAGGAGAACATGGTTTCCACCAGCACCGCACCGCCGAGCATGAAGCCGAACAGAATGCCGATCAGCGTCATCGACGGCGCAAACGCGCCGCGCAGCGCATCCAGCAACACCCGGCGCCGCGGCAACCCCGCCGCGCGGGCATAGAGCACGTAATCCGAATTCAGCGACGCGGCCATGTTCTCCCGCACCATTTTGATGATCGGTCCCGAGAGAACGAATGTCAGGGTCAGCACCGGCAAGGCGAGATAGGACAGCCCCTCGAAAAACTGATCGGGCCGCCCGGCAAGCAGCGAGTCGATGGTGATCCAGCCGGTGACGACATCCGGGGGCTCCGATAGCGGCGACAACCGGCCGAGCGGTCCGGGCGCGATATCAAGGCCGACGAAGAAGACATAGATGAAGATGATCCCCCAAGTGAATTCCGGCTGCGAGCCGGCGAACAGCCCGTAATAGAAGGTCCCCTTATCCGTCGGTCCGCCCGGATTCATCGCGCCCAGCGCCCCCGCCGGAACGCCGATCAGGATAGAGACGATGAACGCGAGGATGATCAGCTCCAATGTAACCGGCAGGAAGGCCGCGATTTCCGCGGTTACCGGCGTGCCCGAAACCCAGGAGTTCCCGAAACTCCCCTGCAGCAGGCCGTCGCGATCGCCGAAGCCGAGAAAATCGCCGAACTGCGCCAGGACCGACTTGTCGAGACCAAGCGCCGCCTCGGCCTGGGCATAGGCCTCAGGCGAGGCGTTCAGACCGACAAAGCGCGATACCGGATCGGCCGGCAGCAGCCGAATGACGAAGAAGATCAGCACCGCCAACACGGCCAGTTGCAGCAGCGCGATGCCGCAGCGGCGCAACACGAAACGGCCGATCACCGGTCGAACCTCAGCGCCGCGAAGCGGATGGCGTTGTCCGGATAGTAAACGAAGCCGCGCAAGCGGGGATCGGCGACCCATTGCGTGCGGTATTCGACAACCGGCAGCCAGGCAATGTCTTCGATCAGAATATCCTGAATGCGGCTGATGAGCGCGGAGCGGCGGGCCGCATCGGGCTCGTCGCGCGCCTCCGCCCACAACGCGTCGACAACCGGGTTCCGGTAATTGGACATATTGTTCACGCCGCCTTCCTCGGGCGACACAAAGAACAATTGCACCGCATACCCGGCGTCCGGCACCACCGGCTTTTCCTGATCGGTGATGGCGAAGCCGAGATCACGTTTGACCAGCTTGCGATCGCCGAATTGGGTCGAGGGAATCGGCTCCAGCTCAACCGGGAACCCGACCGCGCGCAAAGCGGTGCGGATCGCCGTCGCGCTAGGGCCCAGCACGGTTTCCTTTTCCGCGATATAGATCAGCTTGAAAGCGTCGCGATATGCGTCGAGCCCCTCACCGTTCGGATAGCCGGCCTCGGCCAGCAGGGCTCGTGCCCGCTCGACGCCGGCAAAATGTATCTGCGCGCCGTCGCGGAAATCCGGATAGCCCGAGGGCACGACACCGAACCACGGACGGGCGGTGCCGAAATAGCTGTTTTCGATGATCCATTCGCGGGGCAAGGCGGCGGCAATGGCCCGCCTGATCAGGGGATTGTCAAAGGGGGCGACGTCCTCATTCATCAGCACGAACAGGTTTTCATTGCCCCAAACACCGACCACCTGCACATCCGGTTCCTGCTGCAGCACCGTGGCCTCGCGCGGTGTCAGACGTTCGGTCAGATGCGCCTGACCGCTGCGCAGCAGGATGAACCGGTTCGATGATTGCGGGATGCGCTTGAGAATGATCCGGTCGATTGCCGGCTTTCCCGCCCAATGGCCCGGATTGGCGCGCCAGACCATTTCATCGTCCTTGCGCCAGCGCTCCAGGCAATAGGCTCCGAAGGCAGGAACATTGACGTTGTTGACGTAATCATGCGCCCAGGGATCGTCTTCGGTCGCCTGTTCCTGCACCGCTTGAGAGTCAAAGATCAGGATTCCGAAAGTCGCCAGGGCGGGCAGGAACAGCTTGTTCGGCGCCGATTGCCTGATGGCGACGGTATAGCGGTCGATCTTGCGCACTTCATCGCCCAGGGCGCGCTTGCCCGGATCCGTCAGCACATCGACAGTAAAATTATCGATCGAGCCGACGCTGGACAGGAACCAGCCGATCGGCGCCGCCCCGGAAACCGATTTGGCGCGGGCGAAAGTATAGACGACATCATCTGCGGTCAGCTCATTCCCGGCACAGCTCATGACCCCGCGCCGAAGCCGAAAGGTCCATGTCAGCGTCTCCGGATCGAAATCCCAACTTTCCGCCAGGCGACCGGTGAACCGGCTGTAATCGAGCAGCTGGACGCCGTCTTCATTGACCCGATCCGGCGCGTAGCTGATCAGCGGCTCCATGAGGTTCACAAAGGCCGTCTGGGTCGTCGCGGTGGCCGAGGCCGGGCCGTCATAATTGAGACCGGCCGGGATATCCTGGGTGATGAAAATCAGGCTGTCGTTCGGCAGCTCGACGTCAGCCTCACCGCACGCGGTGAGCGCGAGCAGCAAGACAAGCAAAGCAGTGATGGGGGTAAAACCGTTCAGAGCCCTCATTCGGCCCATGCTTGGCGGGCTTTCGCCCCGGACGCAAGCGGCGTCGGTCAAATGAAACGAGTTTAGGCAAACGGCCCGGTCATCGGCAGTCTTCTGATCGGCTTACCGGTCAGCTGCCGGACGGCATTGGCAATCGCAGGGGCCGTCGGCGGCGTTCCCGGTTCACCGACGCCCATCGGCGATTCGCTGCTGTCGATGATGGCAACCTCAATATCCGGCATCTCATCGATCCGCAGCACGCGGTAAGCATCCCAATTGCTTTCGCGAACGCTGCCGCCGGCATCGAGATGAATCGCCTCATAGAGCGCGGAGCTGACGCCGAAGCCGATGCCGCCCTCCATTTGCGAGCGCACAATATCCGGGTTGACCGGCACGCCGCAATCGATGGCGCACCAGATTTTGTGCACGCGCGGGGCTTCGAATTCGAGCGAAACCTCAGCAATCTGGGCGACATAGCTGGAAAAGGATTTATGATAGGCCACCCCGAAAGCATGCCCCTCAGCCAGGGTCCGGCCATAGCCCGCCATTTCCGCCGCCCGCTCCAACACCGCGGCGCCGCGCGGCTCTTCACCCATCAAGGCCAGGCGGCCCTGCACCGGGTCCTTGCCGGCAGCGGCGAACAGCTCATCCATCATCGCCTCCATGGCAAAGGCGGTATGGGTATGGCCGACCGAGCGCCACCACAGCATCGGCACCTTGAACCGGACCTGATGCACGCCGACGCGGAAATGCGGTACCGCATAGGGCATGTGGGTGGCGCCCTCGGTGATGGTGAAATCGACCCCGCCCATCTGCTCCATGAAGGACTCGAAAGGTGTCCCGAGGACAATTGACGGCGACGCGATCCGCTGTTCCCAGGCGGTGATCTCACCCTCGGGATTCAGTCCGGCCCGCAAGCGATGCACGACCAAAGGGCGGTAATAGCCGCCGCGCACATCGTCCTCGCGGCTATATAGCAGCTTGACCGGTCGGCGGTCGGGCGAGGCCATCAGCGCCTGCGCCGCCTCCCGCGCGACATGGGAATCATGCTGCGACCGGCGCCCGAAACTGCCGCCGGCCAGCATGGTGTTGAGCCTGACTTTCATCGGATCGTCGAAGCCCAGCTCGCGGGCCAGCGTTTCCTGGTCCCGGGTCTGGTTCTGGCAACCGATCCACGCTTCAGCGCCGTCTTCGGTCCATTCGACGACAGCGCCCAGAGGCTCCATCGGCGTGTGACACAGAAAGGGGAAGGCGTATTCCGCTTCGACGACACGCTCGGACTCGGCCAAGGCCTGTTCGACCGAGCCTTCTTCGATGGCGATCTTGCCGGGGCCGGACTCGGCCCGGGCGCGCATATCGGCTTCGATCTCCTCGCTCGAGCGGGTTTCCGCCTCCGCCATATCCCACTCGGCGACCAGCGCATCCCGCCCCTTGAAAGCGGCGAAACTGTTATCGGCATAGACCGCGACAGCGCCGGTGATTTCGGCAACATGGCGGACACCGGGCACCGCCAGGGCGGCGCCGTCATCCAGCGATACGAGCCGCGCCTTGAAGGCGGGCGGTTTCAGCAGCGCGACATGCAGCATGCCGTCGCGGAAGAGATCGATGGTGAACTGCGCCGTGCCCGAGGATTTCTCGCGGCTGTCCAGACGCGGCAGATTATCCTTGCCGATGAACACCCATTGCGCGGGCGTTTTCAACGGCGGGTCTGCCGGCACATCCAGTTTCGATGCCGCAGCGGCGAAGGCGCCGAAGCCGTCCTCGCGACCGCTTGGCGCATGGCGGATGCGGCCTTCTTCGATGGTGATTTCAGCGGCCGGCACATCCCAGCCTTCCGCAGCGGCCTGCACCAGCACGGCGCGCGCCTGGGCCCCGGCGCGGCGCATCAGGTCCCAGCTCGAGCGCAGCCCGCGCGAGCCGCCGACACCCTGCGAGCCGATCGGCGGCGTGCCGTAAAGCGCCTGATTGGCCGGTGCATGTTCGGCGCGGATCTGTCCCCAATCCGCGTCCAGCTCATCGGCCACAAGCGTCGCCAGACCGGTCATGGCCCCCTGTCCCAACTCGATATGCTTGACCACAACGGTGACCAGATCGTCCTCGCCGACGCGGACGAAGGCGTTGGGCGCCAGCGGAACCGTCTTTTCCAGCCCGCGCGCGCCCTTGATCGGCAAGGTCGCGGCAATGACAAGGCCGGCGCCACCGGCAAGAAAGGCGCGGCGGCTGGGTTTCGGTGAGAGATAGGTCATCGGCGGGCTCGCTTCACGGATCGGAATTTGATCTAGTCTACTCGAAATCGGGGGCGATGCGGTAGCCCATGTCATGACCGTTGAGCAAATCTGAGGGCGCGGCGGTTCAAGCGGGGGCCGTCGCCGCCCTCTTACATGTCGGAAAAGCATAGGTGGAATTGGACATGCTCGATCAGGCAACGCGTTTCGATGTGCGTGAACTGAAACCCGGTTTCGGCGCGGAGATACAAAATGTCGATATCCGTACGCTTGACCAGGACCAGCTGACCGGCGTGGTTGACATCTTCCAGCGCCATGGCGCGCTGCTGATCCGCAATCAGGAGCTTACGCCCGATCAGCTGTTGAGCTTCCTCAGCACTTTCGGCGAACCCGAGGACCATACGCTGCAGCAATTCACGCTGCCCGGCTATCCGAAAATTTTCATCCTGTCCAACCGCGTCGATGAGAACGGCAAGCCGATCGGCGCGCATAATGACGGTGTCGGCTGGCACACCGATTACTCCTACAAGGAAGTGCCGGTGATGAGCACGATGCTCTATGCCGTCGAAGTCCCGCCCGAGGGCAGCGATACGCTGCTGGCAGACTGTGTCGCCGCGTATGAGGCGCTGCCCGAGGAACGCAAGGCGATGCTCGACCCGATGGTGCTGCATCACAGCTACAAATACTTCATGGAGACCCGCGAGCACGGCGCCATGAAGCTGTCAAAGGAGGTCGAGGACGCCAATCCCGACGTCTATCACCCCTTGATCCGGGTCCATCCAAAGGACGGTCGGCGAGCGCTGTGGGTCAGCACCGGCACGGTCAAGCGCATCGTCGGCATGGATCCGGAAGAAAGCCTGAAACTCGTTGACGAGCTGGTCGATTATGTCACCCAGGATCAGTTTGTCTTCCGCCATAAATGGCAGGTCGGCGACGTGCTGATGTGGGATAACCGTTGCACCCTGCACACCGGCACCTTGTATGACGACAAGAAATATCACCGGGTGATGCATCGCTGCTGGGTCAAGGGTCAGCGGCCGGTCGGCCCGCCGGAATCATTGCCGGCGATGCAAGCGGCCTCGTGAGCGGGCCGGTCGCGGCGGTTCCGCTAACGCGCACCCCATCGCAGTACTGGACGCGGGCCGGCATCGTGCTGGCCTGCACCCTGATCACCGCGATAAATCTGACGCCGACGGTGCACACCGTCTTCGGCTCGTTCCTGATTCCGATCTCTACCGAATTCGGCTGGCCGCGCGCCGATGTCACGCTGGCGCTGGTTCTGCTGTCTGTCGTTCAGGCCGGCAGTTTCATCCTGCTCGGGCGCATGGCCGATCTGTATGGCTGCCGGCTGATCATCGTGCCGGGGCTGGTGCTGTTTTCCGCCACCATCGCCGCCATCGGCCTGGTCGATGCGAGCCGGATCCAGTTTTACAGCCTCTATGCCTTTGCCGGGCTCGTCGGATCGGTTGCCGGGACGGTGCTGATCAGCAAGCTGATCGTGGGCTGGTTCGATAAAAGCCGCGGCCTGATGCTGGGCATTGTCGGCGGAATCGGAAACGGCGTCGGCGCGACCGCCATGCCGTTCTATGTGCAATATTTCATCGAAGGTTTCGGCTGGCGAACCGGCTATTTCGGTCTTGGCGGGCTGATCGCCGTCGTCGCCATTCTGCCCGCACTCCTCTTGCTGCGCGATGCGCCGCGCCGCGCCCGGGACGAGACGCAAGCGGTGGACCATGATCACGAAGAGGGGACGCCATGGCGGCAGGCGATCGGCATGCCGATTTTCTGGCTGCTGCTGCTGACCGTGGGCGCTGCGGCCGGCGCGATGACCGGGGCCTTCACCCATGTCGTGCCGATCATGCTCGACAAGGATTTCGATTTCACCCAGGCGACGACGGTCCTGTCGCTGTTCGCGCTGGTCACCGTCATCTGGCAAATCACGATCGGCGCGCTGCTCGACCGTTTTCCGATACCGCGCCTGCCGCTGCCCTTTTTCGTTATCGGCGCCCTCGGTGTCCTGATCCTTCAGGAATCAGCCGAGTATGCGCCGATCCTCGGCTCAGCGGTCATGCTCGGTATCGGGCTGGGCACCACCTATGGCGTTTTGCCCTATTTCCTCTCGCGCTATTTCGGGCTTCGAGATTTCGGCATGATCTCAGGCATCGTTTATGGCGTAATCGTTCTCGTCCAGGGCCTGGTCCCGTTCATGATGGATGCGGTTTACGACGCCCAGGGCTCCTATCGCTGGGCCATGGCCGCCGTCGCCGTGGCTTTACTGTTCAGCGCGGCGCTGACCTCTCGCCTTACTCCCTTCACCTATCTGGCAACGAAACCCGCATGAAAGCACTGATATATGACAGCCCCGGCGGCCGCGACGTTCTCGATTATCGCGATGTACCCGATCCCGAGCCGGGGCCGCGCGATGTTCTGGTCAAAGTCGCGGCGACGACGATCAACCATTTGGACGTGACCCAGCGTAATGGCTGGTTCCAGATGCCGGGATTTTCCCTGCCGCATATTGCGGGCATGGATGTGGCCGGTACGGTCGAAACCGTCGGCAGCGACGTCACCATGGTGAAACCCGGCGACCGGGTGCTGATCGATCCGTCGCTGGCGGACGTCCCCGAGGGCTCGAAACTGGCCGGCATGGGCGACCTCTATGGCGATCTCGGCATTATCGGCGCCACGGTCGACGGCGGCTATGCCGAGCTGTGCCTGGCGCCGGAAACGCATCTGCATGCGGTGCCCGACAGCATGTCCTGGCATCAGGCGGCGATGTTCCCGACCGCCTGGATGACCTCGCATCACGCGCTGTTCGATGTCGGGCAATTGCAACCGGGCGAGACGGTCATGATCCATGCGGCGGGCAGCGGCGTGTCGATGGCGGCGATCCAATGGGCGGTGGCGCATGGCGCGACGGTGCTGGCAACGGCCGGAAGCGCCGAGAAATGCGCGCGCGCGGAAAAGCTGGGCGCCGCACATAGCTGCAATAATCGAGAGACCGATGTTGCCGCCTGGGCGCGCGAGATCACGGGCGGGCGCGGCGTCGATATGGTGTTCGACCATGTCGGCGAGGCGCTTTGGGCGGCGTCGATTTTCTCGCTGGCGCCGCGCGGCCGGCTGGTCAATTGCGGCGGCACCTCGGGCAATGCGCCGACGATCCCCAATCTCGGTTTCTTCTATCACATGGGCATCCGCATCATCGGCTCCGATCCCTGGCGCTATGAGGAATTCGGCCCGGCCTGGCAGGATTACTGCGCCAAGGCCGACCGCTTTGACGCGGTTGTCGACAGCGTCTACCCGCTGGCCGAGGGTGCCGACGCGCAGGAAAAACTGCTGAGCGGGAAGTTTTTCGGCAAGATACTCCTGGAACCTTAATTTTAGAGAGGCCGGTCGCGCGAGCGGCAAACCATACCATGTCCGACGATCCACCTTATCCCGAGTTGAAAAAGACTCACACCATGGCGCACAAGGGTCGGCCCTGGCGGGATTATAAACCGCCGCCGGCCGCCGGGGTGTGGAATGTCATCCAAGGTTTCAACAATTACTGGATGCTGGTCGCAGCGGTTGAGCTGAACGTGTTCGACCGGCTCGATGAGCGCGGGCCCGCATCCGCGGAAACCATCGCCGGCTGGGTCGATGCGTCGGTCGAGCATTTACGGCACCTGCTCGATGCCATGGTGACGCTGGGCTATCTCGATCAGATCGGCGGCGTCTACGAGCTGACCGAGACCGGCGAGCGCTATCTGGTCCGAACCAGCCCCGCCTCGATGGCCGATCTGGTTCGGGTCTCGCCGGGGCCGCTGGAGAACTGGCTCGAACTCGCCGAAACCGTCCGAAACGGGCGCGTCGGCAAGCCGATCGACGACGATATCGCCGGGTTTTATGCGCCGCTGGTCGAAGCCACTTTCACCACGCAGAACCGCGCCGCCGGTCGGCTCGGGCTGAAGCTCGGCTGGCAACGCCTGCGTGACCTTGCCGTGCTCGATCTCGGCGCCGGGCTGGCACCCTGGGCGATTGCGATCCTCGAGCAGGCCGAGGCCTCAACGGCGGTGGTCAATGATTTCCCCGAGATCGTGAAGCTGGCCGAACAGCGCGTGGCCGAGCGCGGCCTGTCCGATCGCGTCAGCTACCGTCCCGGCAATTTCCACGACATCGAGATCGAGCCCGAGCATTATGACATCGTCGTGCTCGGCCATCTCTGCCGAACCGAAGGCCCGGAGCTGGCGCCGAAGCTGATCGGCCGCGCCGTCGCCGGCCTGAAACCCGGCGGCACATTGCTGGTGGCCGATTACTTTGCCGACAATGACCGCAAGCTGGGCGCCTTCGGCGTTCAGATGGGCATGACGATGCTGGCCAATACCGTTCACGGCCGCATGATCACGAATGCCGACATGCAGGGCTGGCTGGCCGCGCAGCCGCTTGAGCGCATCCGTCTGATCGAGCCGATCGGCTTCAATTTCGTCTATGTCGCGAGCAAGAAACCCAAGGAGACAGGGACATGAGCGATACCGGAAACGGCGCGCCCCAAAAAATCGATAAGCTTGTCGACGGCTGGTATGTCGTCACCATGAACGAGACGCGCGACATCATTCATCGCGGATCGGTCGCGATTGACGGGAATACCATCGTCGCGGTCGGCAAAACCGCCGAGCTGGAAAAACGCTATGCGCCGAAGGAACGGATCGGCGGCGAGCGCTTCGTGATCACGCCGGGCATGATCAACACGCACATCCATATCACCGGCGAACCGATCACACGCGGCTATGTCCCGGACGACACGCCCTTTGTCGAGAACGTCTTCCAATGGCTGGTGCCGCTTTATGCGCAGCAGAACGCCGAGGAAGAGAGGGTTTCCGGTCAGCTTGCTGCGCTGGAAATGCTGCGCTCGGGCACGACCGGTTTTCTCGAGGCCGGCACGATCAACTATCTCGAACCGGTGATTGACGGGCTGGTCGAGATCGGCATTCGCGGCCGCGTGGGAAAGTGGGTCTGGGACCTTCCGCCCGAACCCTCGATTTACCGTCAGAGCACCGATGAGGCGATCAAGCATCTCGAACACCAGCTTGATGCGCATGCCGATCACGGTGACGGCCGCATCAAGGCGTGGAGCATTCTGGTCGGCCACACGACGGCCAGCGACCCGCTCTGGAAAGCGGCCAAGACCCTTGCCGATGAAAAAGATACCGGCTTTGCCTTTCACATGTCGCCGGCGCTGCTCGATCCTGAAGGCTTCACGGCCGAATTCGGTCATCGTCCGATGATCCATCTGGCCGAAATCGGCGTGCTGGACGAGCGCTGCGCGATCACACATGCGGTGCGGGTCGATGAGCAGGAAATCGCCGTCATGGCCGAACAGAAGGTCAGCGTAGCGCATTGCCCGACCACCGCGCTGAAAGTCAGCTACGGCATTACCCAGGTCGGCAAGTTTCCGGAAATGGTGCAGCAGGGCATCAATGTTTCAATCGGCACGGATGGCTGCAACGCGTCGAATTATTCCGATCTGATGCGCGCCACCTATCTGGTCGCCGGGCTGTTCAAGGACGCAAGGACCGACCCGCAGATGTTCCCCGCTGAAATGGCCTATGAGATGGCGACGCGCGGCGGCGCCAGAACATTGCGCGCCGAAAACGAACTCGGCAGCCTTGAGCCCGGCAAAAAGGCCGATCTGGTGCTGCACGACACCGACCGGCCGGAATGGCGTCCATTGCTCAATGTGATGAACCAGCTTGTCTGGGCCGCCGACGGGCGCGGCGTGCACACGGTACTGGTCGATGGGCGGGTGGTCGTCGAAAACCATCGCAGCACCATGATCGACGAAGACAAGCTCTGGGCCGACGCTCAGGCGATGGGCGAGGCGATCACCGCCCGCTCGGGCCTGCCGGATAAGGCAAAATATCCCGTGATATGACCGGCCGATGTGAACGCTCGCGCGCTTGGGCCGGTGCATGAATTCCGGACTCGGCGTTGTTGCGCCTGCGCCGGTCCGCCGCGCCGGAATGAATGTGACTAATTTGCCACGGAAGCGGTAAAACAGCAGGTTCTCAGCGCGGCCTCGACGCATAAGCCGCTGAAAAAATTGTGTTTTATTTGAGGTTTCCGTTTGGTCAAGAAAGCGGGCGCTGAGGGGCAAAACGGTATGCAAGCCTCTCATAAAGCTGCATTGATGATCCCGACCTCGCGCAAGAATCACAAGAACGCGGGCGGGTCCGGAGGACTTGAACCACCGAACGCTCAGTTTGGCCTCGGATAAGGACGATAACAGCCATGACCATGAACAGCGCACCATCGCAACCGCGCGGGGCCAGGATGTTCCGCCGCCTTTTGCTTTGCGGCACCTCGCTCGCGCTTCTTGCCGCCGCACCGCAGGGTGCGCTGGCGCAGCAAAACGATACCATTGAAGAAATCCGGGTCGTCGAAGACCCTGTCGGGCTGCTTGAAGAGCGCCAGTCGAGCACGCTGTTCGGTTTCGACAAATCGATCCTTGAGACCCCGCGGGCGGTGAGCGTTGTCAGTGAAACGACCATCGACCGCTATGCGATCGAGGATATCGACGACTTCATCACCACGACGCCGGGCACCTTTGGCGGCGCATTTTTCGGCTTGCCGGGCGCCATCACCATTCGCGGCGACGTGACCGAGACCTATTTCCGCGGTTTCCGCAAGGTGCGGAATGACGGCCTGTTTCCGACACCGGTCGGCGCCAGCGACCGCGTCGAGATCGTTCGCGGCATCGTCCCCGTGACCTATGGCGCGGGCCGTATCGGCGGCCTTCTCAACCTGCAGCCCAAGACGGTCCTCGGCCAGCAAGTGACCACCGCTGACGGCCCGACAGGTGGGGCAGAATTTACTGTCGGAAGCTTTGAGAAATACGAGTTTGCCGGCGAAGTCGCCATCCCGTTCGAATTGGGCAGCCGTGAAAGCGGTGTTGCGACCTATATCGAATACGAAAACTCAGGCAGCTATTATTACGGTCGAGAGCCTGAACAATTCCTGATCCAGGCGACGGCCAACCATGAATTGGGCAGCGGTCTGTCGCTGGAATTCGGTGGTCAGTATCAGAATTCCGAAGGCTATCTGCAGACGCCGGGCTATAACCGCCTGACACAAGATCTGGTCGATAACGGCATCTACATCACCGGTAACGACACCGATCTGACCGATACCAACGGCAATGGCTATCTCGACAAGGCTGAGGTCGATGCCGCTGTCGGCACCGCCTTCTTCGGTACCATCTCGAATATCCGCAGCTTTATCGACCCGGCCTTCGGCTTCCTGCCGAACCCCGGCGGTGAGTTCGGCCAGCCGCGGCCGGATATCGCCGCTGCGTTCCAACTCGATGAGAATGTCGGCACGACCGAGCTTGGTCGTCGAGAGGTCTTCATCGGCCCGGACGATGTCCAGGACGCCAGCAACATCACGATCTATGCCGATCTGGTCTATGAGTTCGAAGACGACTCGACGGCAAAGCTGCAATTCTTCCTCGACGATCTCGAGGCGGATCTGTCGGTCGGCTACGGCTTTGCCAGCCGGACGGACTCGCAAATCCTCGAGCTGCGCGGTACCTATGACACGCAGCTCGAACTGGATGAGAACCTGACGATCGGCGTGCTGGGCACGGCGAATTATCAGCGCAACAAGGTCTCGCTGAGCGAGTACTTCCTGTCCGGCTATCTGGTGCTCGACCGCGCCGACATCTCCGACGGCGTCCAGGGTTTCGAAACCTTTGCAACGCCGATCAATGATTCAAACACGCCTTTCGACAGCGTGTTTGATTCGACCTGGGAGAATATCGGCGTCTCCATGGTCACGGACTGGCAGATCGCCCAGCAATTCCAGATCATTGCCGGCTTCCGCTATGACCACTACACCGGCGATGCGACCGACACAGGGATCACCAATTTCGGCACCCCGACCGAAGGCAGCGCATCCGAAGGCGACGTGACCTACAGCGTCAGCGCAAGCTGGAACTCTGAATTCGGAGTCGTCCCCTACTTCACCTATGCCAAGGCGAACCAGCGGCTGGATAACGTCGCCGGCGGCTTCAACCCCGGCCAGCTTGAAAGCACCGCCGACCAATTCGTCTCGGACTCCGAGTTGATCGAGGTCGGGCTAAAATGGTCGCTGTTCGATGAACGCCTGATCGGCTCCTTCGCCTATTATGAAATGGAACGGGATCAGGTTGATCCGGTGAACCAGAACATTCTGGGTGAAGAGGCCGAAGGTTTTGAGGTCGAGTTGAATTTCATCCCGACAGACAACTGGGCCTTCACCGCTGCCGCCACTTTCCAGGAATTCAACATCAAGGCACCACAGGTGCCCGGCGTCGGCGAATTCGTCGTGGTAAGCCCGACAAATCCGCTGGCGGTTGCCGCACAGCCCGACACCAACACCTCAAACGCCGATAGCTATGGCGGCCTGTTTGCGGCCCTGAACGCCGGCAGCCTGCCCGAACTTGTCAATGGCTATCAGCGGACGGTGATCCCGGATACGGTGATTTCGGCCTTTGTCACCTATACCTCTGACGAGACCGATCTCGGCACTTTCGGTGCGACCTTCGGCGGCACCTATGTCGATGAAACCATGGGCAAAACAATCGGCTCCGTCACCTTCCCGGATTACATTCTGCTCCGGGCGGCTGCCTTTGCCGAATACGGCCCTCTCAGCATCATCGCGACGGTCGAGAATCTCACCGATAAGCGTTATTTCCAGCCGCTTCAGAACGTTTATGAAGAGGTCGCGGCGATCCCGGGTGAGGGCCGTAATTTCCGCATCACACTGCGTTATAACTTTTAAGGTCAGCACGGCAGCGGCGCCGAAACGGCCCGCTGCCCGAGCAAACCAGCAAGGGCCGGACGCAGGCGAAAATTGCGTCCGGCCCTTGCTTTTTGGGCATATTCGCATTTCTCATATCTGTTATGTCGGCACAAGAAGAGACGCGGTCCGCAAGTCCCGGCGCCGGCCCCAAGGCCTGGCGCTTTTCAACCGATGCGTTTCCAAGCACCGACCGGGTTTATGCCTGGCGGGACGCGATGCAGCGTTTGCGCCTGCCCGTCGGGCGGGTGGACGACCCGGAAGATTTTAGCGGCAGCGTATCCTGCCAGACCTCGCCGCTGGGCATTCAGGTGGCGGTCGTGCGCGCCAAGGCGCAGGAAATCTCGGGCGCCTATCGATCGCATCCGCAGGTGATCTGGCTGACCATGCCGCTTTCAGGGCAAGGGGAGATCATCGACGGCGACACGGTGACGGTCGTCAACCCCGGCGATATCGTGTTCGGACGCAGTGGCGGTGCCGCCGCCAGCTTGCGCTTTTACGGCCCGTTCGAAAAGCTGGTCATCAACGCGCCTGATCTCGCGATAAGCCCGCGCCTGATCGCGCCGCTGACTCTCAGGCTGGGCATTGTGCGCAAGAGCATGGGCATCTCGCATGTCTTTTCCAGCCTGCTGCGCGCCACCGCCGAGGCACTGGACGAGCTGACGCCGGATCAGTTGCGCCCGGTCGAACTGGCCCTGACCGAGTTTCTGATCGCCTGTCTGGCACGGCAAGAAGGACCGAAGGCATTGGCCGGGTCAATCGGCACCAAGGCCGCGCATATGCACCAGATCTGCCAAACCATCGAGACGATGCTGGGCGATCCGGAACTGACCGCGCACAAGGTAGCCAGCAGCCAGGGTGTCTCGCTCCGCTATCTGCAAAAACTGTTTGCTCAAAGCGGCTCGACTTTCGTCAATTATTTGCGAACCAGGCGCCTGGAGCGCTGCCGCGCGGATATTGCCAGCCCGCTCTACGCGCATGCGTCGATCACGCAGATTTGCTTTCGCTGGGGATTTAACTCTTCAGCCCATTTCAGCCGTGCCTTCCGCGACCAGTTCGGCATGTCGCCTCGCGAATATCGACGACAGGTTCTGAGCAAGCCGGCAGGCGCATCAGAGCAAGAGGAACAGCACCCCCCGCTTCTCTAGTGCGGCATGGATCCGGTTTGGGGCTGTGGCCCTGCTGATTCTTGTGAATGGCGCTCGCGCGCCGCGCCTTTGGCGCCTTTCCCCCCCCACCCCGCCTCCCCTCGGTATTTTCCTTGCAGGGGAGGCGGGGTGGGGGGGAAAGGCGCCAAAGGCTTTCTTCCAAAAAACAAGGAGTGAATCGCTGATGGCTTATCCCAATACCCTTATTTTCGTCGACTTCCCGGCGCGCGACCCGGCCGAAGCCGGAGAGTTCTATGCCGCCGTATTCGGCTGGGAGAACGATGTCCGCATGGACGGCAATTTCAGCCGCATGGTACCGGGCCAGAATTTTCTGAACCCGGACGGCTCGCAAAGCGAGATCGGCAATCTGCATATGGGCGTGTACAACCCGACCAATGCGCGACCGCACCCTGATCCGGAGGGCCCCGTACCCAAGACCCTGGCAGGGCCAGGCGCCAAAACGCGGGTCTATGTCATGGTGAGCGATGATGACACGCCCGAGCGGATCTTGGGCGAGGCGGAAAAGCGCGGCGCGACGATCCTGTGGACAAAGCATTACTGGAAGGAATTCAACGGCTATAACCACTCCTTCATGGACCCGTGGGGCAACCAGTTCATCCTGTGGGTAAAAGCCGGCCAGAACCCCGACGTGCCTGAGGATTACACGCGGGAATAGCAAGCACCGACGTCATTCGGAGGAGCGATAGCGACGCGACAATCCAGAGATAACGTCACAAGGGGACATTCCTGGATTGCCGCGCCCGCTGAAGCGGGCTCGCAATGACGATTAATGTCACACAGCGAACCGGTCCAACTCGTCATTGCGAGGAGGCGGAGCCGACGCGGCAATCCAGAGATACTGCCGTACGGAAATATTCCGGGATTAACGCGCCCGGCACAGCGGGCTGGCGATGACGGTTCAGGTGACCGATTAAACCACCGGCCAGGCCAGCTTGTGATCATCGAGGCCGCAGCGGGCGATGATTTCCTCGCCGCGCTGCTGCGCCTCGACCAGCATGGCCTCTTCATCCATTTGAGTGGAACGGCCGTTTTCGATCAGTCGTTCGCCATCAACCCAAACACTGTCCACATGGCGCCCGTCGCTATTGGTAATGAACTGATCGACCGGGTCGAGCAGCGGGCGCATCAGCAGGTTCTGGGTATCGTGCAGCACGATATCCGCTTTCTTGCCGACCTCGATTGAGCCGACCAGATCGGCCACGCCGATCCCCTGTGCACCGTTCACGGTGGCCATTTCCAGCATCCGATGGGCCGGCATCAGGGATTTATCCCGCCGTGCATCGCGAAAAATGCCCGAGGCCAGCTTGGCGGCCTGGATCAAATCGCAAACCTCGCCGTCACTGCCGAGCATGATGTTGACGCCGGCATCGAGCATTTCCGGAAACAGGCCCACCTGTGTCACGCCAAAGGCGCCATGCGTCGCGTTGTGAGGGCAATGGATGACATTGGTTCCACTGCTGACGATCAGCGCCATTTCGTTCTCGTCGATATGCGCGACATGGGTCAGGCAGGTTGTCGGGCCCAAAGCGCCGATATGGGCCAGATGCTCGATCGGCCGGCGACCGAGATTGGCGACATACCACTCTGAATCATCGATCAGCGGGCTCATATGGGCCGATACCGCGAGGCCATGCTGATCGGCCATGGCCTTGGCGGCCTGCCAGACTTCATCGGAATTCGTCACATGGCCGACCAGCACGGGCGTTGCGGCGATCAGCGTATCGTCATCCGCCGGATATTTCGCGATCTGCGCTTCGAGCCGGCCGATTTCCTTCGCCGACTCCGCCGCCTGATCACCGTCGGGATCAAAGACACGCCCCTCGATCCACTCACTGACCCGGCCGCGAATACCGACCTGCCGCAGCCCGTCAACACAAGCATCGAGATGCGAGACGGTGCCGGCTTCCATAAAGCAGGTGGTGCCGTTCTTGAGCATGCGCAGCGCGTTGAAGCGCACCGAGAAATGCTCATCCTCGGGCGTGTGATTGCGATACAGCGGGATGACATAACGCATCAGCGTATCGGCATGGCCGTCCGGCGATACCGGCCGCGGCATACCGCCGGTCAGCGGATCGCCGGTCATATGCACATGCCCGTCAACAAAACCCGGCAGCAACAGCTTGCCGCGACCGTCGACCTGCCGGGCTGCGCGATAGGCAGCCTTCAAATCATTGCTTTTGCCGACCGCGACAATGCGGTCGGCCTTGATCGCAACGGCGCCATCAAGAATGATCTCGCGGCGCTGATTAAGGGTGAAAACCGTGGCGCCGGTAATCAGCCAATCAACAGCCTCGGGCGTCACGCCATTTGACGGCGGCGTCACGCGGCCTTGCCCCAGACCTCTTTCGCCTTCTCGTAAACGCCCTGGTCATAGGAGTACTCGACGACATTGCCCTCCGGATCACGGAGAAAGCAGATATAGCCGATCCGTTTCGGCATCTGCTGCGGCCCGAGGATAAGGCAGCCGGCCTCCTTGCCCTTTGCCGCGATCTCATCGATCGATTCCTTATCGGGCATTTCGATGCCGATATGCGCGAACGGGCCGAGCGGCGGGTGTTCCATCGGCGCAAAGGGGTCCTTGCCTTCAAAAAACGACGCCATCACCAGAATGAACGGATTTTCCACCTCGGTCTTGTCGCCCATCCAAGCGCCGAAGCCGTCCTCGTCCTCTTCCAGGAACAAGAGATCGAGATGGGTAAACTCCTTATACCACTCGATCATTTTGTGAACGTCTTCGACATGCAGCGCCAAATGCGTCCAGGTGGGTTTTTTCGGGCGTAGCTCGTGGACCGGTTTTTCTTCGGCCATGCGACAGTCTCCTGATTGGCTGATGCGCGCACTGAGCGGCATTTTAACGTCTTTTGCGGCGGGAGAATCCCTGCCCTAACCTGCCGACGCTTAAACCACGGCGCACGGCGATGTGATAACAGGCGTCATGCCGCCACACCTTGAGCGGTCCGGGCAAGTCGCGGCGGCTGCATCACCAGTGCGGCCAGGGTCATCGCCAGCATGATTGCCCCCAGCCCATAGAAGACAGAGGCAAAGCCGCCGGTCTGCTCGGCGATCCATCCCGCGATGAACGGACCGACCATGGCGATGGTGGTGATCAGATTCAGGGTCCCGAGCAATTCGGGGTTACGGTGCGGCCCGAAATAATTGACCAGCAGCACCGTGGTTGCGAACAGGCACATACCGAAGCCGTAGCCTTCGCCGATAGCGAAGATCGCGATGGCGAAAAATCCCTGCCCATAGCCGAGGGCGACCATGCCGACCGCCTCCGCAAACAGCGCCGTGACCAGCAGCCATTTCGGATCGATGCGGCTCGACAGAATACCGCCCAGCCCGCGCGACAGGGCATTGAGCAGCGCCGTGCCGCTGAGTGCGCCCGCGATGATCGCCGCGCTGACACCGAGCCCGGCAAGATGCGAGGGGGCCGCCGCATTCATCGTCAGCCCACATAGCAGCGTCAGGGTCATCGAGGCGACGAGGATGTAGAATTGCGGCGTCTTGATCACGGCCGCATAGGGCCAGTCGATGTCCGTCACATAGACCTTTGATGCCACAGTCGGCGCCGGTTCGGGCGGGGTCTCGCTGGCGCCGGGCGCCAGTTCGGCGACGGTATCCGGCTCGCCTTCACGGTGTTCATCGGGCGCCTCGCGCGGGGCGTCGACAAACAGCGCCGCCATCAGGGTGAACAGGGCGGTCAGCCCGACCAGCACCCACCAATGCGCCTGCCAGCCGCCAAAGGCCTGCGGCACCCAGGTCGCCAGCTGCGGCCCGGCAAGCCCGCCCAGCCCGCCGATGGTCATGTATAGCCCGATCAGCCCGCCGCGCTTTTCCGGAAATTTGGTGTTGATCAGATAGATCGCGCCGACCGGGCCGCATTGCGTATAACCGATACCGGCGATGATCAGCCCGCCATAAAAGTCGACCAGCGTCGTGCCGAGCGCGATCCAGGTAAAACCGGCGATCAGACAAAGCCCGCCGACGACGAAGGTCGCCTTGAGCCCCAGCGTCCGCAGCGTCCAGGCCGGCGCCAGGCTGACCAGCCCGACCACGCCGGCGAAGATGGAGAAACCGAGAAAGGCCTCGCCGAACCCCCAGCCCAGATCATTGATCATCGCCGGAAGAACAACCCCCAGCGAGGTGAAGGTCGCCGCGGTGATGTGAAAAAACAGGGCGCTGACAATGCCCAATTGCAGCCATTTGATCATTGGGGTAGCGCTGCGCCCTTGTCGCTGTTGTGACTTGCCGGGCCGCGCCCGATACCTTGTCCCGTCATATCATTCGACCCTTTCAATCAAAACGACGCCGTTGGATCTGACTATTTTGGCGGCAATCGCTCAGTTGCTGAAGAAACAGGAAGCGCATGACAGTTTGGTACATCACCGGCGTCAGCCGCGGCATCGGAAAAGCTCTGGCGCAGAAGGCTCTCGACCGCGGCGATAGTGTCGTCGGCACCTGCCGCAAGGACGCCGATTGCGCGGCCTTCGAGGCACTGGCGCCCGGCCGGTCAATGGCGCACAAGCTGGATGTGACCGACAAAGCGGCAGTGTTCGAAAGTGTCGCCAAAGCCGAAAAGCAAACCGGCGGGATTGACCGCATCGTCACCAATGCCGGCTATGGTCTCGCCGCGACAGTGGAGGAGGCCTCGGAACAGGAAATCCGCGACCTGTTCGAAACCAATTTCTATGGCACGATCTGGTGCATTCAGGCCGTGCTGCCCTTCATGCGGCAGCGCAAGGCCGGGCATATCATCCCGATCGTGTCGGTATCCGGGTTGGCGCCCTGGGGCGGGTTCGGCATTTATGGTGCGACAAAATACGCGCTGGAAGGCGCCTGCCAGGCGCTGGCGCAGGAAGTTGCCGAGCTGGGAATCACCGTCAGCCTGATCGAACCGGGCGGCGTCGCCAGCGATTTCGACCAGCCCGGCTCGATCCGCATGGGGGAGAACGTCATTGACGCCTATAGCGGCACCGGCCATGTGCCGCGCCGCATCTATGAACAGCCCAGCGCCGCGGGCAAGGCGACGCCCGAGGACGTCGCGAAAGCCATCATCGGTGCGCTGGACGCCGACCCGCCGCCGCAGCATTTGCTGCTGGGCGCCGATGCGATGTTCTATACCGGCCAGCAAATCGCCGCGCTGCAACAGGAAATGAGCCGCTGGGCGCCGGTGACTTTATCCGTGGCGCCGGAGATCAAGGCCGGCGAGCCCAAACCAAAGGCATTTCACTAGGTGTATTGGCCGATCCGCCCCTCACCCACGCCCCGTCCCCCCTGCAAGGATGCTGAAGGGAGG
>CAZRBL010000021.1:0-45560 GCA_964598335.1 uncultured Rhodospirillales bacterium | reverse complement strand
CCCATGGTGCAGCCGGCATAAGGCGCGAGGAATTGCAGCGGCGCGGGGTCGGAGGCGGTGGCGGCGACGACGATGGAATATTCCATGGCGCCGCGCTCTTCCAGGGTCTGCACCAGATTGGCGACGCTGGAGCGCTTCTGACCGACCGCGACATAGATGCAATAGAGCTTCTTGCTCTCATCATCGCCTTCATTGATCGGCTTCTGGTTCAGAATGGCGTCGAGCGCGACGGCGGTCTTGCCGGTCTGCCGGTCGCCGATGATCAGCTCCCGCTGGCCGCGGCCGATCGGCACCAGCGCGTCAATCGCCTTGAGCCCGGTCTGCATCGGCTCATGCACCGATTGGCGGGGAATGATGCCCGGCGCCTTGACCTCGACCCGGCGCATCTCGGC
This sequence comes from uncultured Rhodospirillales bacterium, assembly GCA_964598335.1. Lineage (GTDB taxonomy): Bacteria > Pseudomonadota > Alphaproteobacteria > CAZRBL01 > CAZRBL01 > CAZRBL01. The sequence continues at coordinate 45,168 of CAZRBL010000021.1, read as the reverse complement.
GCCCTCGATCGGACCCTTGCCGTCAATCGGCTGACCGAGACCGTCAACGACGCGGCCGAGCAGCGCCTTGCCGACCGGCACCTCGACAATCGCCTCGGTACGGCGGACGATGTCCCCCTCCTTGATGTCCCGATCCGATCCGAAGATGACGACACCGACATTGTCATCTTCGAGGTTCAACGCCATGCCTTTGATATCGCCGGGAAACTGGACCATTTCGCCGGCACGGACATTGTCGAGCCCGAAGACGCGGGCAACGCCGTCGCCGACCGAGATCACCTGGCCGGTTTCCGCAACATCGGCCTCGGTGCCGAAATCGGCAATCTGCTTCTTGAGGATCGAGGAGATTTCTGAGGGACGGATTTCCATGGTATTTTCCTTGGTGTTCTGCCTGGGCCGGGGGTGAGGGGCGGACCGGCTAACTGACTATCAAGCCGCGTTTTTCATCGCGCGTTCGAGCCTGTCGAGCTTGCTGCGCACGGAGCTGTCGATGAGTTTCGAGCCGACGCGGATGATCAGGCCGCCGATCAGGCTCGGATTAACGTTGGTTTTCAGGCTGACTTTCGCGCCCAATGATTGTTTGAGAATGTCGGTCAGCGCCTTTTGCTGCTCCTCGGACAAGGGCTGGGCCGAGGTTACCTCTGCGGTCATCTCGCCGCGCCGCCGTGACAGCTCGTCAAGGAATTGATCGATAATCGCGGAAAGCGCGAACAGGCGTCGGTTATGCGCCAGAATACCCAGAAAATTCCGCGTGATCTGCTGCATCTCGGCTTTTTCGGCCAGCGCACTGACCGCCTGTGACTGTTGCTCACGGTCCAGCAGCGGGCTGCGGACGACGGTGCGCAGATCATCGCTTTCGCCGAGCATGGTCTTGAGGTCGGCCAGGTCCTGCGCCACCGCATCGAGCGATTTTTGCTCATCAGCAAGCTCGAACAACGCCATGGCATAGCGCTCGGCGATTCCTGAAAGGCCGGAACTGTCTGCTGTCACGGTAAGACCTTAACCCTGCTCACATCTCTGGGGAATGCCCATTGGTGCAACCGCGCATATCCGCGTTCGCTGGCAGGTATTTTGGCACGATGATCCGGATTTGAAGACATGTTTCGGTCGCGGTCGCGGGAAATCATCGTCAACCCATCCGCCTCGGTTGCCTTGCCGGGCAGCATTGCGCTATTTGGAGTGACACTGGGACATGTAAAAACTGGGAGATGTTGTGCGGCGGTTAAGCATTGTATTCGGGATCTGTCTAGCGTCCCAGGCGGCCGGGGCGGAGGTATATCGTTTCCTAGAATTGCCGAGCCTTGACGGCAATTCGGTTGCCTTTGATCTGAATAATAACCGGCAGATCGTCGGTTCGAGCCATGACGGGTCTGTCAGCCGCGCCGTGCGTTGGGACCATCGCGGAATCGTGGCGCTTTCGGCCCCGAGCGACGGCACCAGTGAAGCCGAGGCAATCAATCGCCACGGCGACATCGCGGGCTCGGTCAACAATTTGGCACGCCCCGTCCATTGGGATAATGCCGGCACCGCCCGGGCGCTGCCGCAATTCGTCAGCGGCGACAATATGGGCGAGGGGATCAGTGACGATGGCTGGCTGCTGGTTCATGCGCGCACCAGTCCCAGCCCCTTCATTTCCAGCGGCAGGCTCATCAACATTCACACCGATGAAACCGTCACGGTCCCGACCAGGCCCGGCTTCACCGCGGAGACGGCGGGTTGGAGTGCGCTGAGCGGCAATGCGATTTTGGCGACAACCGCTCAGGCGACGGGTAGCACAACTCAACCCTTCATCTTCGAGGATTTCGCGCAGGGTCGCGTCGCAACCAATATCGGTCGGCCGCCCGGCGACACCCTGACGCTGTCACGCGGCATCAGCGATCAAGGCAGTTTCGTTGTCGGCAGCGGCGGCCCGCTTGGCAATGGCGCGGCCACCGATGGCTGGGTCTGGCGTCCGGCGGAGGGCGGTACGGCGACCCTGCTGCAGCGGTCGACAACGGCCCCCGGTCGGACGCTTGCCTGGTCCGTCAACGAGGCGGGCACGATCATCGGCTTCGCTCAGACCAACGGCGAGGACCGCGCGGTAATCTGGACGCCCGATGCGGCGGGCGATTATGGCGCTGCCGTCGAGCTGACCGGGTTCGCTGACAACCAACCCGATGACTGGGTGCTGGAGCGCGCCTTGGGTATCAATGATCGCGGTGATATCGTCGGACGCGGAAGCGCCGGGGACGGCCAACGGGCCTTCGGACTTTTTGTCAATCAGTCGCCACAATTGGCATCGGGCGGTGCTGCGGTCACGTTGGACGCGGAAACCCAGCGGCTGACGCTCAGCGCTGAAATCGAGGACATCGATCTGTTCGGTAATGCGCTGGTCGCAGATCCGCTGAACGCGCCGTTTGAACAGGTCGAGTGGCGAATTCTGGCGCTCGGCGTCGACCAGGGTGAGGATTATCTGTTGGCCTCGGGTATGCAGGCCGGTTCCGCTCTCAGCTTTGATATCACGACCGACCTGGTCGGCGCCGCGGCCATTTTCGATGTGTTCGGCGGGGCAGGCGTCTTTGATATCGCTTTTGAGGCCAGGGATAGCGCTGAAAACGCGGTCTTTCAGACCGTTGCCCTGGAAACCATCGACCTCACCGGCAGGATCGCCGATGCGATTCCCTTGCCCGGTCTTGCCGGCATTTTCGCGGCGGGGATGGTTCTCGTGTGCCGCTCCCGATGTGCAGCTGGCCGCGGCTCAGATTGACACGCCTTGCCAAGCCGTTATGACTGACGGCGCTGTTTTCCGGCGGCGGATATGAGGCTGATTGTGCAAAGACGTTATCGCTGGCCCGCTCTTGCGGCGTTAATCCTTGTTGTGACCGGGCCGTTTGCGGCCCATGCGCAAAGCTATGCCGATGGTTATGCCGCATTCAATGCCGGGAATTACCAGAGTGCGCGGGCGATCTGGCAGGATCTGACCGATCGCGGCGATACGCTGTCGATGATTGCGCTGGGCACCCTGTTCGAGCGGGGCTTCGGCGTACCGCAGAACCTGCCGCGCGCGCTGCAGCTTTATCAGCAGGCGCAAAGCATGGGCGATGGCCGCGCCGCCCCTTACATTCAGCGGGTGCAGGCGACCGCGCCGGCGATGACACCGCAGATGACGACGGCGCAGGCATCGAGCCGACGGAGCACGAGCCCGGCAACCACGGTCGACCGCCCCAGCCGCATGGCGCAATCCGGCCTGCAGGCGGTCCGCGGGCCTTATGTCTCGATTTCTGCGGGGCCTAGTTTTCCCGGCGGCGACGAGGGGCAGGGAAGTTTCGACACCGGCGTCGCGCTTGACGCCATGGGCGGTTGGGATTTCGGCATGGTCCGATTGCAGGGCGGGCTCATTTTCCGGCGAACATCGACTGAAATCGGCGACCTGAGCTCTACCGCCAACGCCGTCGGCGGTCTTGCTTCTGCCCATTGGGATCTTGCGATCGCGCCTACGGTCGAACTCTCGCCTTTCGCCGGCGTCGGCGGTGCGCGCCGGGAAGTCGAACTGGAACCCGGCCCCCAGGCCACTGACGGCAGCATGATCTGGGCGATGGGCGTCGATCTGAATTGGGCCCTCAGCGCTGCTAATCTCTCGCTCGGCTACGCCTATACCGCGTTGGGCGAGGATTTTTACAACAGCCATGACGTTCGCGTCGGCACGCGGTTTTATTTCTGACGGCCGGGCCTTCGCCCCCTCACCCCCGCCCCGCCTCCCCTGACAGGATACTACCGAGGGGGGCGAAGGCCCGGCGCGCGAGCGCGAAACGCAAAAGGCCCTTGGCGATCCACGCCCGCGCCTTTATCTTGTTGGTCGGAAGGTTGGCGCGGACGTGCCCCTCGCCAACCCGGTCAGGTCCGAAAGGAAGCAGCCGTAACGAGTTCGGCGCGGGTCGCGTCCAGCCTTCCACCCCATCCTTATCCTCACGCTTTCCGGATAGCCGCCCGTGACCGATGACGCTCCGATCCCGACCGATGACGGACCGGGACTCGGGCTGATCGATCCGCAACCGACGGAGAGCGAGTCGCCGAAAACACCCTACAGGGTGCTGGCGCGGAAATACCGGCCGCAGGATTTCTCGCAGCTGATCGGGCAGGAAGCGCTGGTCCGTACCCTGTCCAACGCGATCAGGACCGGGCGTCTCGCCCATGCCTATATGCTCACCGGCGTGCGCGGCGTGGGCAAAACCACCACCGCGCGGATTATCGCCAAGGCGCTGAATTATGTCGGCCCCGACGGGCAAGGCGGACCGAGCATCGGCCCCTTTGACGATTGCCCGATCTGCCGCCGCATTTCCGGCGAAGAGGGGCATATCGACATCATCGAGATGGACGCGGCGAGCCGTACCGGCGTCGACGATGTCCGTGAGGTGATCGAAAGCGCCCGGCTGCGGCCGATGGAGGCGCGCTATAAGGTCTTCATCATCGATGAAGTTCACATGCTGTCGAAGAACGCCTTCAACGCCTTGCTCAAGACGCTGGAAGAGCCGCCGGAGCATGTGAAATTCATCTTCGCCACGACCGAGATCCGCAAGGTGCCGGTGACGGTACTGTCGCGCTGCCAGCGTTTCGATCTGCGCCGCGTCGATGCTGAGACGCTGTTCCGGCATTTCACCGACATTATCGCTCAGGAAGGCGCCGAGGCTGAAGCCGAAGCGGTCAAGCTGATCGCTCGCGCCGCCGACGGCTCGGTGCGTGACGGGCTCAGCATTCTCGATCAGGCGCTGGCCCTCGCCGATGGCATCGTCACCGAAAGCGGTGTGCGGGACATGCTCGGCCTGATCGACCGCGAAAACGTCATTGACCTGTTTGAGGCCGTGATGTCCGGCGATGCGGCGGCTGCGCTGGCGATGCTGGACGAGCTGCACGCGGCCGGCGCCGATCCGGCAGTGACGACCGAGGATTTGCTCGACTTCACGCATTTTCTGACCCGGGCGAAGGCCGCGCCGAAGACCGCCGAAGCCGAGGATGTGCCGGAAGCCGAGCGCGAGCGCGGCGGCCGGATGGCGGCGCGGTTGCCGATGGATGTGCTGGCTCGCGCCTGGCAAATGCTGCTCAAGGGGCTCGGCGAGGTTCAGATCGCGCCGAACCCGCGGGCGGCGCTGGAAATGCTCATCTTGCGGATGATTTACGCCGCCGGGGTCGAGCCGCCCGGCCGCCTGATCGAGCGCTATAAACAACAGCAGAGCGCCGCAGCGCGCGGGGCCGGCAGCGGTATGTCCGGGAACGGTGCGTCCGGGAACGGTGCGTCCGCCAGCGGCACGTCCGGCAACGGTGCTGCGTCAGCCAGGGCCGCCCCGTCGCCGACCGCCTCAGCCGCCCCCGCTGCGCCGCCGTCCGGGTCGGGTGGTCAGGTGATGGCCTTGCCGCAAAGACAACCGCCTGTTCAACAGGATCTCCCGCCGAGCGGTGCCGCCCTGCCGACCGATCTTCACGGCATTGTGGCGCTGTGCCGGGCGCAGAAGAAACCGCTATTGGCAAGCGAGGTCCGGGTTCGGCTGCATCTGATTTCGCTTGACGGCGCGAAGCTTGAGTTACGCTGGGGCGAGGGTGCGCCGCGCGGGCTCACCGGTGAGCTGAAGCAGACCCTGGAGGCGGCGACCGGCTGCCGCTGGGCAGTTGTGGTGCGTGGTGAAGGCGGCGCGCCGACATTGACCGAGCAGGAAGCCGCACACAAATCGGCGGCGGTGCGCGCGGCCGAGGCGCATCCGATCGTTGCCGAAATCCTGCGCGAATTTCCGACCGCGGGCGTCATCGATGTGCGTGACCTGACGGCGCCGGATGAGCGCGATGGCATTGTCGGCGATCCGGGTGGTCTTTCGGTGCCGGATGATGACGGCTATGTCTATGATGACGGAATGGATGACGAAGAGCTCGATCATCTCCTTTGATCCGGCGGAAAGTCGATCCGGCAGGGGAGTCGAGCAATAAGGGCGAGCAGACGATGAAAAATCTCGGCGCGATGATGAAGCAGGCGCAGGAAATGCAGGCCAAAATGGCCGAAATGCAGGAGCGCCTCGAGGAGATGACCGTTACCGGTCAGGCCGGCGGCGGCATGGTGAGTGTCGCGATGACCGGCAAGGGCACGATCACCGGGGTCAAGCTGGACCCGTCCGTGGTCGATCCCAACGATACCGAAATGCTCGAAGATCTGCTCGTCGCCGCCTTCAATGACGGCCGCGCCAAGGTCGAGCAAATGGTTGCCGAGGAAACCCAGAACATCATGGGCGGCATGCAGCTTCCGCCGGGCATGAAGCTGCCTTTCTAGGCGTCGGTCCCGATTACCGTCATTGCGCGCGACCGACAGGCCGCGGGGCAATCCGGAAATCTGAGCCAGATGGCTCCGGATAGCCGCATCGCTGCCTCTGCGATGCCGCTGCTCGCAATGCCGAGACGCAGATTTAGGATTTTATTCTTTACATGATCGCGGCGCGGCGCTAGCTTCTGCGATGAAGCAGCAAGGAGCATCGCATGCGGCTAAACCCGGTCACCGGCATCATCGACAGCATTGAAGGGCTGGTCGGCGCCATTGATGAGTTGTTCACCAGCGATGAAGAACGCAGCGTTCAGCAGACGGAACGGCTGAAAACCAGCATTCGGGAGCGCCTCGCCGAATTGCAGCTTGCAGGGCAGCAAATCGCGGTGAACGCCGAACAGGCGCGCCATCCCAGCATCTTTGTCGCCGGGGCAAGACCGGCGATCCTGTGGATATTCGCGGCGGCGATTGGGTATCAATTCCTGATCTACCCGCTGGCCGAATGGGGCTATCACCTCTGGACCATCCGCCAGGGCTGGGATGCGGCCGAGATCGCGGCGCACAAGCCGCCGCGGCTGGACTATCAGGAGCTCATCCCCCTCGTCGGCGGCATCCTCGGCCTCGCCGGCTGGCGCAGCTGGGAAAAACGCGCGGGCGTGGCGCGGGAGAGTCTGCGCTGAGCCGAGTTACCGCGCCGCGGTGATGATCTCGCCTAGCCGCCGGCGACAAGCTGCGCGATGGCGGCGCAGGACCCGTAACCGGACGCCTGGACCGCCTGATCGCGCAAGAATGCGGCCAGCGCCGGCAACCAGCCGAAGCTGTAGCTCCACAGTAGAAACGGAACCGTCATCGTAACCAGTAAGCCGAATACCAACGGCATGAAGCGATGAAGGGTCATACGTAACGTCAATTGCCGACGTTCAATGTCTTCGAGTCCATCGCGATCTTTCAGCACCTCCTTACGGATGCGATAGATGCGGGCGCCGCGGTCCGGAAAGGCGGAAAAAATCCAATAGGTGGCCAGCAGCAAATGGGCCGCGCTGGGCAGCAGCGTCGTGAACAGCGTGACATAGACCCACCAGATCGCGGGGTCGCGCGGCCGATGGCATAGCGGATCGAGGATCGGCAGCAGATTCAGCAGCGGCTCCGCTCCGCCGGCGCCGAGATAGATCCCGTTCAGCAGGATCACCGAGAGCGGCATCAGCCAGGTCAGCGCCAGCAGGAACAGCGCCGCCAGTCCCAGATCGGCCAAGGCTGTCACAAAAGCCAACCACCATTGCTCCGCCTGCGAAACCACCGTCAACAGCCGCCGCGTCACCTCCAGCGAGACTGAATCGAACACCGCATTGATCAGCGGCAGCATGGCCAGGAAAACCAGCAGCGGGCCGATAAATGGGTAGTCCGCGCCAAAGCGGCCGGCGATCACAGCGCCGATACAGGTCATAAGGAACAGCACCAGCAGCAGCAGCAGCCTGACAACAGGCTGGCGAATTCGCGACGGTAAAACATCCGAATCCGTTAGATAATCGTACGCGACAGCGACAGCGCCAACCACAGCGACAGCGACAGCGACAGCGGCAGCGCCAGCGCCAGCGACAGCGACAGCGCCAGCGCCAACCACAGCGAGACCGAGAGCGACAGCGACACCGACAGCGAAAGCACCAATAAACTTCGTACCGATCCACCCCGCAGCCGCCGCAACAGTAGCCCAAAGCCATTGCCAGGCCGAGGAAGCCCGCCCGAACTGCCACCAGCACCCGGCAGCGCTGAGAACAAACAACAATCCCAGCAGGCGCGAAAAGAGCGAGGTTTGTTCCGGCGGAAGAAACAGGCCGGGCACGCCGCTGGTATTCACGCCGCTGAAGACCCAGAAGATAAGGATCGCTGCCATCGGATAGAGAAGGGCGGCGAGCAGCGTCCAGTCAAAAGTCTTCGCCCAGGGATGCCGGTCCAGGGCATGGTGCCAGCGATGCAGCCAGCGGGTCAGCCGTTCGCGGTAATAAGGCCCCGCATCAGTATCCTCGGGATAATCCTTATTCAATTGCGGCAGCCGCTGCTCAGGCTGCTTTTTGTCCTCGACATGTTTTTCAACCCATCGAGCCCGGTCATTATACAAGCCCAGAAAGATCGAGCCGAGCACGCCGAAAACGATACCGAAAACAGTACCGGCGAATACGAGCCAATCCGGATGGATGCCCATCCACGCCGCAAGTTGATCAAAAGGCGATTTATCCAAATCCACGCGCGTTACCCTGTAACTTTCTCTGGCGAAACCGCTTCAATCGCCTTTCCCCTGATGGCGGATCAACCCAAGGGTGCAGTTTGGTTAGTCTGTGTCGTTTTTCCGCACAAGGGCGGCCTGCTTGGCAACAGAGCGCTTGCAGAGGGCGTCTTGAAGGTTCTGGGTGAAATGACCACTGGATCGGCAATGCGGCGAATGGAATGGCCTTGGAAGCCCTGATGCCGAACTTGCTGTCCGAATGCCCTTGGCGACCCGTTACCGCGCGGCGGCGATGATCTGGCGGGCGCGGGCAACCACGGGGTAATCGACGAAATCGCCGTCGACTTCGATGGAGGCGATGCCCCTGGCTTCTGCCTCGTCAAAGGCGGCGACGATTTTTTCGGCCCAGGCGATGGCCTGCTCATCCGGGGTAAAGGCGCTGTTGGCGGGCTCGATCTGATCGGGGTGGATGCACAGCTTGCCGACAAGGCCCAGCGCCGCGGCGCGGGTGGCGGAGGCGGCCATGCCTTCGCTGTCCTTGACATTGACAAAGACGGTGTCGACCGGCGCTTCCAGCCCGCCGAGCCGCGAGGCGAGAACCAGTTCCTGACGGATCGCGAGCAGTTCCTGTTCCTCGGGGAGTGGCGACAGGCCGAGATCGCGACTGAAATCAGCGATCCCGAAGGTCAGCCGCCGCACCCTTGTACCGGCCGCCGCCATGTCGCGGGCTGCTCCCAGCCCGGTTGCGGTCTCGATCAGCGGCAGGAGATCGAGGCTGCCGGGCACCATGCCGCGTTCGGCCTCGAGCTGCCGCATCAGCCAGTCGGCCGTGTGCAATTGTGCCGCGCTTTTGGCCTTCGGCAGGCAGAGGCCGTCAAGCCAGGGGCCGATCACGGCCTTGAGATCGGCGAAGGCGAAGGCCGTGTCGAGACCGTTGATCCGGATGTAGGCGGCCGGTCCGCCGCCACCCCGTTCACCCCGTGCCTTCAGCGCCGCGACCGCGATCTCCCGCGCCGCCGCCTTTTCGCTCGTCGCAACCGCGTCTTCCAGATCAAGGATCACCGCATCGCAGGCGAGGCCCAGCGCCTTGTCGATCCGGCGCTCGTGATTGCCGGGCGCGAAAAGATAGCTGCGGTGGCTCACGGGACTCACTCGGCTGCGAGCGGGGTGGCGGTGTTCAGAGCCGCGAGAACGCTATCGGTGGTCTCCACCGGGCCCCATAAAAAGGTGAAGGTCTCCTCGAATGCCGCCTGCATTTGCGGGCTGGCGGTGCCGGTGGCGTCGCTGACAAGAACACCCTGATAGCCGCGATCGATCGCCTCGCAGGCGGTGGTGCCGACGCAGTAATTGGTCGAGACGCCGGTGCAGATCACCTGTGTCACGCCTTTGGCGCGCAGCAGCGCATCGATACCGGTCGAGGCGAATGCGCCGATCGTGGTCTTGTTCAGCACCGCTTCGCCGGGAAGCGGTTTGAGCGCGTCGACGATGTCATGTTCGGGAAGGCCGGCGATATTCCCGGTGGCGGTGACGATCGGCCTGACATGGGCGGCAACATCCGACGCGTCGGGCAACTCGGCGCCATAGGTGATGTAGATGACCGGTCGTCCCAATTCGCGAAACTTCGCCGCGAGGCGCTGGATATTGGGCGTGACCAGCTGTTCGATCCGGTCAAACCGATAGGCGGCCTCGTCGGCTTTGCCCTGTTCCGTCAATGATTTACCCAGCCCGAGGCTGCGATTGCCGGTGGCGTTTTGCATATCGATGATCAGCAGCGCGGCATGGTCCGCCTCAATCTCATCGCGGCTTTTGAACTCGTCGAAAATCGATGCACTCATCGTCATTATTCCTCTGTTAACGAGGGGCGGCGCCCAATAACGGGCGAGGCCGGTTTCCAGCAGCTTCAGACCGGTCTATTTATGGTTAATCGCGCCGCATGAAATGGCGGCGTCCCCCGAAACACCGACCTGTTTTCAATGCCTGACGATCTCTCCCCGCGTTTCGATCCCGATTCGGCCTCTGCCCAAACCGTGCTCAACGGCGCCAATGCCGCCTATGTCAGCGAGCTTTATGCCCGCTTCACGCGTGACCCGAGCAGCGTCGATCAAAGCTGGCGCAGCTTTTTCGGTGCGCTCAGCGCCGAGGCGCGGGACAGCCTGACCGAGGTGGCGGCGGAGAACCGCCGGTTTTCCTGGCAGCCGCCGGCGCCGGAAATCGACAGCGGCGATTTGCTGGCCGACTGGCACCCATCGGTGCCGGAAAAAGAATCGCAGGCACCGATGACCGAGGCGGCGATCGGCGGCATGGACGAGGAACAGCTGCGGGCGGCGACGCTGGATTCGATACGTGCGCTGATGATGATCCGTGCCTTCCGGGTGCGGGGGCATCTGGAGGCGCGGCTCGACCCGCTCGACCTCGAGCCCCGGGAGGAGCATCCCGAACTTGACCCGGCCAGCTATGGCTTTGCCGAAGAGGATTGGGACCGGCCGATCTTCATCAATCACGTTCTCGGCCTGGAATACGCCAGCGTGCGGGAGATGATGAAGGTGCTGCATGAGACCTATTGCGGGTCCATCGGCGTCGAATTCATGCATATCCAGGAGCCCGATCAGAAGGACTGGATCCAGCGCCGTATCGAAGGCATCCATAATACCACCGATTTTACCGAGCGCGGCCAGAAGGCGATTCTCGAGCGCATCACCGCCGCCGAGGCCTTCGAGCAATATCTGCACAAGAAATTCATCGGCACCAAGCGTTTCGGCCTTGACGGCGGCGAAGCGATGATACCGGCGATCGAGCAGATCATGAAGCGCGGCGGCCAGCTCGGTCTGGAGGAGATCGTCATCGGCATGGCCCATCGCGGCCGCCTGAATGTGCTGGCCAATGTCATGGGCAAGCCGTTCCGGGCGATTTTCTCGGAATTTCAGGGTACCCCGGCCCACCCCGAGGACGTGCAGGGCTCGGGCGATGTGAAATACCATCTCGGCAGCAGCTCTGACCGCGATTTCGACGGCAATACCGTGCATTTGTCCCTGACCGCCAACCCGTCGCATCTCGAAGCGGTCAATCCGGTGGTGATCGGCAAGGTTCGCGCCAAGCAAAAGCTCAAAAACGATACCGACCGGACCAAGGTTCTGAGCCTGTTGCTGCATGGCGATGCCGCCTTTGCCGGTCAGGGGCTGGTCGCCGAAACGCTGGCGATATCCGAGCTCAAGGGCTACCGCATCGGCGGCACGATACACTTCGTGATCAATAACCAGATCGGCTTCACCACCGCGCCCAAGGATGCGCGCTCGGGCCCGTATTCGACCGATGTGGCCAAGATGATCCAGGCGCCGATCTTTCATGTGAACGGCGATGATCCCGAGGCGGTGGTGCACGTTGCCCGGATCGCCATCGAATTCCGCCAGAAATTCCAGAAGGATGTCGTCATCGACATGTTCTGCTATCGCCGCTTCGGCCATAATGAGGGGGACGAGCCGGCCTTTACCCAACCGCTGATGTATCAGCGCATCGCCAAGCATCCGACGACGCGGGAAATCTTCGCTTCCGAGCTTGAGCAGCGCGGCCTGATCCCCAAGGGGGAAGGCGACAAGATCATGGCCGATACGATGCGGATGCTGGATGAGGAATTCGACGCCTCCTCGTCTTATCGTCCCAACAAGGCCGACTGGCTCGACGGCCGCTGGCAGGGGCTGTCGATTGCCGAGGGTGGTGACAGGCGCGGCCAAACGGCGGTGCCGCTCGGTGACATGCGGCGCATCGGTACCCGCATCACCGAAGTGCCGGAGGATTTCGCGATTCATTCCAAGATCGCGCGACAGCTCAAGGCGAAACGCCAGATGCTGGAAAGCGGCGAAGGCATCGATTGGGCGACCGCCGAAGCGCTGGCCTTCGGTACGCTGGTTGATGAGGGCATCGCGGTGCGCCTGTCCGGTCAGGACAGCGGCCGCGGCACCTTCTCCCAACGCCATGCGGTGCTCTACGATCAGAACAGCGCCGAAAAGCACATCCCCCTGCAGCATGTCCGCGACGGCCAGGGCATGTTCGAGGTCATCGACAGCCCGCTGTCAGAGGCGGCCGTGATGGGCTTTGAATATGGCTATAGCCTTGCCGAACCGCATGCGCTGGTGATGTGGGAGGCGCAATTCGGCGATTTCGCCAATGGCGCGCAGGTCATCATCGACCAGTTCATCGCCAGCGGCGAGGCGAAATGGCTGCGCATGTCCGGCCTCGTGCTGCTGCTCCCGCATGGTTATGAAGGGCAGGGCCCCGAGCATAGCTCGGCGCGTCTCGAGCGCTTTTTGCAGCTTTGCGGCGAGGACAATATCCAGGTCGCGAATTGCACCACACCGGCGAACTATTTTCATATCCTGCGTCGCCAGGTGCATCGAAATTTCCGCAAGCCGCTGGTCATCATGACCCCGAAATCGCTGCTGCGGCACAAGCAGGCCGTGTCGCCGCTGTCGATGATGACCGAGGGCACGACCTTCCACCGTGTGCTGTATGATGAATACAAGCTGGTCGCCGGCAGCAAGGTGAAGCGCGTCGTGCTGTGCTCGGGCAAGGTATATTACGATCTCGCCGCCGAGCGGGCGGAACGCGATATCAAGGATGTTGCGCTGGTCCGTGTCGAACAGCTTTACCCCTTCCCGGCCAATGCGCTTTCGCTGGAGATCAAGAAATATCCGAAGGCGGATATCGTCTGGTGCCAGGAAGAGCCGGCCAATATGGGGGCATGGAGCTTTATCGCGCCGAAACTGGAGGCGCTGCTGGTGCAAATGAAGCATAAGGGGGCGAGTCGGCCGATTTATGCCGGTCGGGCCGAAGCCGCCTCCACGGCCACCGGGTTGTTGCACCGTCATAATGAGCAGCAAGCCGCGCTTGTCGATGAGGCTTTGACAGTCGCCGACTCCTGATCCACATCCGTTGAGCTTACCAACCCTCTCTTTTGGCAGACCCCGATTATGGCTGACATTACCGTTCCGGCACTCGGTGAAAGCGTCACCGAAGCCGTCATTGCGCAATGGCTGAAAAAGCCCGGCGATGCTGTGAAGACCGACGAGCCCCTGGTCGAGCTCGAAACCGATAAGGTAACTGTCGAGGTTAACGCGACGACTGACGGCGTGCTTGGCGAGATCGCCTATGACGAGGGCGCCGAGGTCGAGGTCGGTACGGTGCTCGGTCAGATCGATGAGAAAGGCGCAACAGCCTCGAAATCGAGTGAAAAGACCGAAAAGAAAACCGAAGCCGAAACTGACGACAAAACCGAAGAGAAGAAGGCGACCAACGGCGCCGATAGCGCGGCGCCGATTGATGTGTCCGTACCCGATATGGGCGAGAGCGTGACCGAGGGGACCATCGGCCAATGGCTGAAAAAGCCCGGCGATCAGGTCGCCGCCGATGAACCGCTGGTCGAGATCGAGACCGATAAGGTCACGGCGGAGATCAATGCGCCGCAGGCCGGCGTGCTGAGTGAGGCGCTGGTCAGCGAAGGCGATACGGTTGAGGTCGGCGCCGTGGTGGCACGACTTGTCCCCGGTGAGGGCGCCTCGGCCCCGGAAAAGACCGAAGCGGCGGGTTCAGAATCGGATGGCGGCAAGGACCCCGGGCCGGCGGTGCGGAAACTGGCCAAGGAGAACGACGTCGATCTGTCTCAAGTGCTGGCAAGCGGCAAGGACGGCCGCCCGACCAAGGGCGATGTGCTGGCCTATATTGAGAAGAAGGAATCGGCCCCGCCGACCGAGCGCGAAACCAGGTCATCAGCGCCGCAATCCCAGGAAAAGACGAGGGAAGAGGCCAGGGACAAGCCCAAGGAATCGCCGTCACGCGCTGCGGGCCCGCGCGAAGAACGGGTGCGGATGAGCCGGTTGCGCCAGCGAATCGCCGAACGGCTCAAGGAAGCGCAGGATACGGCGGCGATGCTGACCACCTTCAATGAGGTGGATATGAGCGCGATCCTCGAACTGAGGAAACAGTACAAGGAAGCGTTCGAGCGCAAGCACGGCATCAAGCTCGGCTTCATGAGCTTTTTCGCCAAGGCGGCGGCGCAGGCGCTGAAGGAATTCCCGGCGGTCAATGCCGAAATCGACGGCACCGATATCGTCTACAAGAATTATTATGATATCGGCATCGCGGTCTCGACGCCTAGCGGGCTGATGGTGCCGGTGGTGCGCGATTGCGACAGCAAGAGTTTCGCGCAGATCGAGAAGGATATCGTCGAGTTCGGCATGAAGGCACGCGACGGCAAAATCGCCATGGAGGACTTGCAGGGCGGTACCTTTACCATCACCAATGGCGGTGTGTTCGGTTCGCTGAATTCAACCCCGATCCTCAACCCGCCGCAATCCGGCATCCTGGGCATGCACAAGACTCAGGAACGCCCGGTCGCGATCGGCGGTCAGGTCGTGGTGCGGCCGATGATGAATATCGCCCTGTCCTATGATCACCGAATCGTCGATGGTCGCGAGGCGGTGTCTTTCCTCGTACGGATCAAGGAAGGTATAGAAGACCCGCAGCGTTTGCTGTTGGAAATGTAGTCCGTCCGGACGCATGAATGGCCTTGCGGTCAAACCCAAACTTATCGAGTTTCCATGATCGATTTTCCCATCGTCCGCAGTGACGACGACGATGACGACGCCGACGAAGACGGCAAGAAGGACAAGGATAGCGGTTCGTTATCCGCCAAGATGCAGGATGCGCTGCTGAAAAGCCGCACGGTCCTGATTTTCGGCGAGATCAATGACAAGCTGGCCAAGGCGACGGTCAGCCAGCTCTTGGCGCTGGCGGCGCTGGATGATGAGGCGCCGATCAAGGTGATCGTCTCCTCGCCCGGCGGCCATGTCGAAAGCGGCGATGCCATTGCCGATACGATCAAGTTCATCAAGCCCAAGGTGATCACCATCGGCTCGGGCTGGGTCGCCTCGATGGGGGTGATTATCTTCCTGGCGGCGGAAAAGGAAAATCGCCTGTCCCTGCCCAATACCCGCTTCATGATCCACCAACCGGCCGGCGGCGCGCTGGGCCGGGCTTCGGACATCGAGATCGAGGCGCGCGAAATCCTCAAAGTGCGCGAACGGCTGAATCAGATCATCGCCGATCGCACCGGTCAGAAAATGGATAAGGTCGAGGAAGACACCGACCGCAATTTCTGGATGGGCCCCGAAGAAGCCATTGAGTACGGTATCGTCGGCAAAATCGTTACCAGCGCTTCCGAACTCGATTAGGCGGACAGAACCATGGCCGAAGACAGCTTCGATGTGATCGTGATCGGCTCGGGGCCGGGCGGCTATGTCTGCGCGATCAAATGCGCACAGCTTGGACTCAAGACTGCTTGTGTCGAAAAGGACGACACGCTCGGCGGCACCTGCCTGAATGTCGGCTGCATTCCGTCAAAGGCTCTGTTGCACGCTTCCGAACGGTATGAAGACGCCGCCGATCATCTGGCGAGCCTGGGTGTGAACACCGGCAAGGTCACGCTCGATCTGCCGACAATGATGGATCACAAGACCGAGACGGTGAAGGCCAATACCGACGGCATCGTCTATCTGTTCAAGAAGAACAAGGTGACGCATCTCAAGGGTCATGGCCGCATCGCCGGACCCGGCAAGGTTAGCGTCGGCAAGAAGGAATATGACGCCAAGAACATCGTCATTGCCACCGGTTCGGAAGTCACCCCGCTGCCGGGCGTCGAGATCGATGAAAAGCGCATTGTCTCGTCCACCGGCGCGCTGGATTTCGACAAGGTGCCCAAGCATCTGATCGTCATCGGCGGCGGCTATATCGGGCTCGAAATGGGCACCGTCTGGCGCCGGCTGGGCGCCGAGGTGACAGTGGTCGAATATCTCGACCGCGTGCTGCCCGGCATGGACGGCGAAATCTCGAAACAGATGAAGCGCGTGCTGGAAAAGCAGGGCATCACCTTCAGGCTCGGCACCAAGGTCACCGGCGCCAAGGCGACCAAAACGCAGGTGACCCTGACCGTCGAACCGGCCGAGGTCGGCGAGGAAGAACAGATCAAGGGCAATGCGGTGCTGGTCGCGATCGGGCGCCGTCCCTATACGGCCGATCTGGGCCTCGACAGCGTCGGCATCGATCTCGATGACCGCGGCCGGATCGAAACCGACGATCAATGGCGCACGGGCGTTGACGGTATCTTTGCCATCGGTGACGTGATTGACGGCCCGATGCTGGCGCACAAGGCCGAGGAAGAGGGCGTCGCGGTGGCCGAGCTGATTGCCGGGCAAAGCGCGCATATCAATTACGACGCCATTCCGGGTGTCGTATACACCTATCCCGAGGTCGCCCAGGTCGGCAAAACCGAGGAACAGCTCAAGGAAGCCGGCATCGACTATCGGAGCGGCAAATTCCCCTTCACCGCGAATGGCCGGGCGCGGGCGATGCAGGCGACCGAGGGCTTTGTCAAAATCCTCGCCGATGCCGAAACCGACCGCATTCTCGGCGCGCATATCCTCGGCGCCGAGGCCGGCACCATGATCGCCGAGCTGGCCCTGGCGATGGAATTCGGCGCCTCGGCCGAGGACATCGCTCGCACCAGCCATGCACATCCGACGCTCAATGAAGCGGTCAAAGAGGCCGCACTGGCCGTGGGCGGGCATCCGCTCCATATCTAAAGGCCGACCTCACCAGCTTTTTTCAGAGCGATGATCTTTCCTTTGGAGCAGTGGCTCCTGGTTCGTTATGCGCTGCTTCTGATCGGCATCTGCTGCATCCTTGCCGGCATCATCACGGTGTGGCTGCCGCTGCCGATCGGCATTCCGTTGATGCTTGTGGGCGCCACTATTCTCTTGCGGACCTCGAAGGCATTTCAGCATTGGCTGAGGATGCGGCGCGCCAATCACCCGCGATTGAACCGCGCCATGACGCGGGTCGGCCGTCGCCTGCCCTGGCCCTATCGCCGCATGATCAACCGCACCGTGCCAAGCCGCGTCGAACGTGCTCGGTCCGAACCGGGCGGTCCGAACGCTTCCCCCATGTCGTGATCTAACGCGGCGCGGCGTGCATCTGGTCCGGGGCCGGAGCGCGATGAGGCACAAGCGCTCTAACGCCGGGGATGTGCGTCGGCGTAAACCTTTTTCAGACGGGCGTTTTCGAGATCGAGATAATGCTGCGTGCTGGCCAGCGAGGCATGGCCCAGCAAATCCTGAATGCTGCGCAGATCGGCCCCGGCAGCCAGCAGATGGCTGGCGAAGCTGTGGCGCAAGGCGTGCGGTGTGGCATTTTCCGGCAGGCCGAGTGCCCGGCGGAGATTGCGCATCGCCTTTTGTGCGCTGGACGGGTTGAGCGCCCCGCCACGCACGCCGCGAAAAAGCGCGGAGGACGCGTCCATCCTGAACGGGCATTTGTCCAGATAATCCCTCATTCGCTGGTCCACCAGCGGCAGCACCGGTACCAGCCGCTCGCGCCTGCCCTTGCCGAGGATCTTGAGATCCCGCCCGGTCTCAGGCCATTGCTGATAGGTCAGCGCCAGTGCCTCGCCGATCCTCAGACCGCAGCCATAAAGCAGGGTGAACAAGGCCTGATCCCGCAGGCCGACCCATTCTTCGTCGCAGGCGGCGCTGTGTTCCAGGACTTTTGTGGTGTCCTCCCGCTTGAGCGGACGCGGCAGGCGTTTTTTCAGGCGGGGCGAGCGCAGCAGCTCAAGATCAGGATTGTAGAAAAGGCCGCAACGATCTGCCCATTTGAAGAAGTTTCTGACACCGGAAACCGAGCGCGCGCGACTTGCCGGGATGCGTCCCGCCATTGCCTGCTGTGTCAGCCAGGCGCGAAATTCCGTCAGTGACGCATCCGCCAGATGGCGCAGCGAGACAGCGTGGCCATGGTGGCCGGAGAGAAACCGGACGAGTTGCTGCATATCGGCCTGATAGCCGCGCAGCGTGTGCGGCGATGCGCCCTTTTCATGCACCAGCCAATCGCTCCAGCGGCTCAACGCATCGGACAGGTCGCCGGCGATGGGGAGGTCGGCCATGGTGCCCGAGATTCAGGGTTGGGGCGGCGGCAAATCAAGCCAGCCGCCGATCACGCGGGCCACCGCACCGGCAAGAAATTGCAGCAATTCGGTGCCTTGACCCGGCGCGAACATGGACGCGTCTCTGCTGCCCAGGGCAAGCACGCCGAGCGGTGTCTGGGCGCTGATCTCAAGCCGCAGCAAGGCCTGGCTTTCGATCAGGGTCGTGCCTTGATCGAACAACTCTGCGGCGAATGGTCCGCGATCGTCCAGCCGGACCGATTTGTTGCCGAGCCAGCCGTCGAGTCGCCCCGGCGGCAGCACCCTGATGCCGCTGCTGTGGACATGCGGGATATCGTCGCCATTCGACTCCACGGCCAGGCGCACGATGTCGATGTCGAGCATCACCGACAGATCGGTGGTCAGGATGGTGATCGCCTGTTCGAGGCTGCGCGCTTCGACCAGGCGCAAAACTGCATTATGCACGCGAAGCTGCGAATCGAGATTGGCGCGGGCGGTGTCGATCAGCGTTTTCTGCGCGGCATGCGCCACCACCTGCTCGCGCTGCAGCCGGTCGATCATGAAGCGCTGAAAATCGGCGACGGTTTCGCCCCCCTGCTGCTCAGGCGGCGTCAGGATCTGCAGCAAATCGCTGTGACGGCGCAGAAAATCCGGATGCTGACGCAGATAGGCCAGCACCTGTTCGGCGGTGATCGGCCGATCGCCAGGCGGCGATTCGGGCGTCGGTTTTTCGAGGCGCGGCGGTTCCATATTCAGTCCCTACAGGATCGACTGGCCGGTTTTCGCCCAATCGGCAAGAAAAGCATCCAGCCCCTTATCGGTCAGCGGATGCTTGAACAATTGCCGCAGCACATTGGGCGGCATGGTGGCGACATCCGCCCCCATCTTGGCCGCTTCGACGATATGTCCAGGGTGCCGGATCGAAGCAACCAGGATTTCAGTGCGCAGGCGCTCATAGCTGTCATAGATCTGTTTGATGTCGCGGATCAGCGCCATGCCGTCATGGCTGATATCGTCGAGCCGGCCGACAAAGGGCGAGATGAAGGTCGCGCCGGCCTTGGCCGCCAGCAGCGCCTGGGCGGGCGAGAAGCACAAGGTGACATTGACCATCGTGCCGCCGCCCGACAGCACCTTGCAGACTTTGAGGCCGGCTTCGGTCAGCGGTACCTTGACGGCGATATTGCCGGCGATCTGTGCCAGCTTTTTACCCTCTTCAAGCATGGTTTCGGCATCGGTCGCGGTGACTTCGGCGCTGACCGGTCCGTCAACCAGGGTGCAGATTTCGGCAACAAGGTCGAGGAAATGCTTGCCGGTTTTGGCGACCAGCGACGGGTTGGTCGTGACGCCGTCGAGCAGGCCGGTATCGGCGAGCGCTTTGATTTCGTCGAGGTCGGCTGTGTCGATAAAGAATTTCATGTCGGTTTTCTGCGGCAGTCGATTCAGGCGTGGATGCTTTGCTATCTCTTAATCGATGAGTCTCACGCATGCCACCGCCTTGCCGTTGCTCCAGGAAAGCTTGGTGCCGGTATTGCTGCCTTTGCCGCTCGGCCGCACCTATGACTACGCGGTGCCGACCGACATGGCGCTGAGACCCGGCGACTGGGTGACGGTGCCGCTCGGACGGCGGCAGGAAATCGGCGTCGTCTGGGACGGCGCGCCGGACGGCGCTATCGACCCCGTCAAGCTGAAGCCGGTAATCGCGCGCCTGCCGCTGACACCGCTCGCGGCTGCCAATCGCCGTTTCGTCGACTGGGTGGCGCGTTACACGGTCAGCGCCGCCGGTGATGTGCTGCGCATGGGCATGCGGGCGCCCGGCGTGTTCGATCCGCCGCGGCCCGCGCTGGCCTATCGCCGGGCCGATGCCCCGATCCCCGGCGATTTGCGCATCACGCCGGCACGGCGACGGGTGCTGGCGCTGCTTGAGGACGGGCCGCCGCGGGTGCCGGCCGAGCTGGCCCGCGAGGCCGGCTGCACCCCTGCCGTGATCCGCGGGCTGGCCTCCGCCGGCGTGCTGGAGGCGGTCGCCCTGGCCGAGCGCATGCCCTTTGATCTGCCGCAGCCCGACAATGCCGAAGTGACCCTGTCCCCGCATCAACAGGTCGCGGCAGAAGCTCTGCGCGACAGCCTGGGCAAAGGCGCTTACGCCGCGATCCTGCTCGACGGCGTGACCGGCTCGGGCAAGACCGAAGTCTATTTCGAGGCCGTCGCCGAAGCTGTCAGGCAGGGACGGCAGGTCCTGATTCTGCTGCCCGAAATCGCGTTGTCGGCGGCCTTTATCGAGCGCTTTGAGCGCCGTTTCGGGGTCAGCCCCGCCCTATGGCATTCGGATATCACCGGCCGAAGCAGGCGCCTGACCTGGCAGGCGGTGGCGGAAGGCTCGGCGCGTGTCGTCGTCGGGGCACGTTCGGCGCTTTTTCTGCCCTATGCCGATCTCGGCCTGATCGTGGTTGATGAGGAGCACGATCCGGCCTTCAAGCAGGAGGACGGCGTCGTCTATCACGCCCGCGACATGGCGGTGGCGCGCGGCCGGCTCGACGATTTCCCGGTGGTGCTGGTCTCGGCGACACCGTCACTTGAAACCCAGGTGAATGTCGATCGCGGCCGCTATAACCGGCTCCATCTGCCCGCCCGGCACGGCGGTGCGCAATTGCCTGATATTGCGCTGGTAAATCTGCTGACCGATCCGCCGCCGCGGCAATGCTGGCTGTCGCCGACGGTGCGGGCGGCGGTGACCGAAACACTGGCGGCAGGGGAACAGGCGCTGCTCTTCCTCAACCGGCGCGGCTATGCACCGCTGACGCTCTGCCGCAGCTGCGGCTATCCGATGGAATGTCCCAACTGCACCGCCTGGCTGGTCGAACACCGCTTTACCGACGAGCTGCGCTGTCACCACTGTGACTACCGGCAGCGTATGCCCGATGTTTGCCCCGCCTGCGGCGCGGAGGACAGCTTCGCCGCCTGCGGCCCCGGGGTCGAACGGATCGAGGAAGAGACGCGCGCGCTTTTTCCCGATGCCGTCATTGAAGTGCTGGCCAGCGATACGGTGACCCGCCCGGCCGAGCTGCATGCGGCGCTGGCGCGCATTCGCGACGGCGAGGTCGATATCGTCATCGGCACCCAGATCATCGCCAAGGGCCATCATTTTCCGCTGCTGACGCTGGTTGCGGTGATCGATGCCGATATCGGGCTGGAGGGCGGCGATCTGCGCGCTGGTGAGCGGACCTATCAGCTTTTGCATCAGGTTTCCGGACGGGCAGGGCGCGGCGACCGGCCCGGCCGGGTCCTGATCCAGACCCATCGTCCCGAGCACCCGGTGATCAAGGCGCTGGCCGGCGGCGAACGCGATGCGTTCATGCAGGCTGAGGCATCCGCGCGGGAGCAATCGCGCATGCCTCCTTTTTCGCGCATGGCGGCGCTGATTTTCTCAGGCCGCGAAGGCCTGCAGGTCGAGGCGGTGGCCAATCTCGTCTCGCGCCATCGTCCGGAACTGCAGGATGTCCGGATTCTCGGGCCGACGCAGGCGCCGATGGCGCTGTTACGAGGGCGTCACCGCCAGCGCATGATGGTGATTGCGCCGCGCGAGGTGAACATTCAAAAAGTGATCACCGACTGGCTCAACCCGATCAAGCTGCCCTCATCAGTCAGGATTCAGATCGATATCGATCCGTATTCCTTCCTTTGACTTAGAGCATCTTCCGATCATTCCGGTCCACCCCTGCACCCCCGCCCCGCCTCCCCTGCAAGTATCCTGTCTGGGAAGGCGGGGCGGGGGTGCAGGGGTGGACCGGATCAAAAACAAAGGAAAATGCACTAGAAGCCGACCCACCAGCCCGGGCAGGTTTGCCGTAGCGCCGTCGCGGCATCCGCAGCAGCGGCCCGGTACTCGAATATCCCAAAGCAGGTGGCGCCGCTGCCGGACATGCGGGCGAGGCGACAGCCCGGCTGATTTTTCAGCACATCCAGCACCTTCCTGATTTCCGGAACGAGACCGATCGCCGGACCTTCAAGATCATTGCGCGTGTGCAGGGTAAGCCAATCGGCAAGATCGGAAGCGGATGAGAACAGCGGCAGTGCCGGTGCCGCAACGGAGAAGGGGCCGCTACGCGCCGCGAAGACCGGCCCGGTCGGGCAGGGGACCAGCGGGTTGACCAGCAGTAAGGGCAAATCCGGCAGGTCTACCGGTTCGATGATCTCACCAATGCCGGATACCCGCGCCGGGCGAGCCTCAAGGCAGATCGGTACATCGGCGCCGAGGGTTTCGGCGACCCTGGGGAGAAGCGCCCTGTCATCGGAGCTCAGAGCCCACAGATCAGCCGCGGCGCGCAAAGCTGCGCCGGCGTCGGCTGAGCCGCCGCCGATCCCGGCAGCCACCGGCAGCTCCTTGATCAGCGTGGCGGCAATATCCGGTGTGCGGTCGGTCGCATCGGCCAGGGCGCGTATCGCCTGCAGCACCAGGTTATCCGGGTCACCGGCGAGCGGCTCGGCGAATTGCCCGGATATCGCCAGGCCGGGCTCGGGCTTGTCATGCAAAGCCAGGCGCAGCCTGTCGGCGGGGCCGGCGAAACAGATCAGGCTGTCGAGCAGATGATAACCGTCATCGCGTTTGCCGGTGACATGCAGGAAAAGATTGATTTTGGCCGGCGCATTTTGCTCGACAGCGCCGCTCGACGATCCGCGCACAGCCTGTTTCACCGGGCGGCTTGTGCGTTTTCGTCGAGTCCGTAGGAAAGTTTCTGCCGGATCGCCTCGAGCAGCTCGTCATCGCCGTCTTCTGCTGCAGTCCGCGCCGCGCGTTCCCATTGAAAACGCGCCTCATGGCGGCGACCGACGCGCCAATACGCATCCCCGAGATGATCGTTGATTACCGCGTCATCGGGTTCGAAGACGACAGCCTTCTCAAGCGTTTCGACCGCTTCCCGATAGCGCCCCAGACGGTAATAGACCCAGCCCAGGCTGTCGGTTATGAACCCGTCATGCGGGCGCTGTTCGACCGCCTGTTCGATCATCTCCAGCGCCCGTTGCAGCCGGCGACCCTGATCGGCCCAGCTATAGCCGAGATAGTTCAACACCAAAGGTTGATCGGGGTTGAGCTCCAGCGCCGTGAGCAGGGCTTCTTCCGCCTCGTCCCAGCGGCCGAGCCGTTCCAGCGCCATTCCCAGAGAATACATCAACGTCCAATGGCGCGGTTCAAGATCGTCGATCCGGCGCCGCGCAGCGCGATAGACCGGTACCGCTTCATCATAGCGTTCCGCGCGGCTGAGCATGTTGCCGAGGAGCAGCCGGGTATCAAGCTGGTCGCCGCCGTCATCGATCAGGTCACGCAGCGCCTGCTCGGCATCTGCCGCGCGGCCCGATCGCTCCTTGGCCAGCGCAACTTGCTGACGCGCCAGACGGAACAGATGCGAGCCGGTGCCGATCCCGGCGAAAACTTCCACCGCCTCGACGTCATGGCCCTGATTACGCAACGCCTCACCGAGCAGAAAACGCGCATTTTCCGAGCGCGGCGCCAAATGCGCGGCGAGGCGCGCCATGATCAGATGCAATTCACCCGATTGACGGCCGCGGAGCAGGCCGGAAAGGTCGAGCAGCGCGTCGCTCAGCCCCTCAGCCGGTGTCAGCGGCGAGAAGGCCGTAGCGTCGGTGTCGCGATATTGAGCCGCCAGGGCCAGCAATGCCGGGTTGTCGTCATAGGCAGCAAGCGCGGCCGCCGCGTCTTCTTTTGCCCCTTGCCGCTGAAGAAACGCTGCGGCGTATTGGATGCCGCGCGCCGAATGCGGATTGTCGATGACAGTCTCAAAGGCCGCTGCGGCCTTTTCGGTATCGCCCAAATGGTCGAGCAACAGCGCTTCCTGAAGCCGGCCGAGCGCGTCGAGCGCGCCGATCGACGACAAGCGGTCAAGCGCCGCAAGAGCGCCTTCACGATCCATTGCGGCGGCCGCCGACCAGGCGTCGATCAACGGCGCGGTGAAGCGCCCGAGATCCCGGTCATTGATCCGGGAAGCAATCCTTCGGGCCTGCACATAGCTGCCGGCGCGGAAGGCGTCGAGCGCGATCAGCGTCTGTGCGAGAGCGTATTCCGGGCTGTCTTCCGGCAGTTCCTGAGCCAAGGATCGCGCGCGTTCCCAATGCCCGGCGGCCATCGCCAGCGCAAAGGCCTGTCGCGTCAGCGGGGTGTAGCTGCGATCAGCCGACAGCACGCCCGAGAGAAAATCCGATGCCTCATCGATGCGCTTTTCGCTTTGCGCAAACTGGCCGGCGAGAAACTTGCCGAAATGACCCGGCGGCATGTCAGCGGCGGCAGACGCCGTCAGGCCCAGCGTCAGGGCAGCGGCGAGAAAGAGCGGTGTTGAGGATCGGCTGAGCGGCATTTACGCGGTCATGATCGGCTACATGTTGGGGTAGTTTGGCCCACCGCCGCCTTCCGGGACAACCCAGTTTATGTTCTGCAGCGGATCCTTGATATCGCAGGTTTTGCAGTGAACGCAGTTCTGCGCATTGATCACGAAGCGCGGGTTAGAGCCGTCATCATCGCGCACCACCTCATAGACCCCGGCCGGGCAGTAACGCTGCGCCGGCTCGTCATATTTCGGCAGGTTGTGCGCAATCGGGATGTCCGCATCCTTCAATTGCAGGTGGACAGGCTGATCTTCCTCATGATTGGTGTTCGACAGGTAAACCGAGGACAGCTTGTCGAAAGTGAGAACGCCGTCGGGTTTGGGGTAATCGATCTTCGGCGCATCCGAAGCATTCTGCAGCGTCTCGTGATCGGCGTTTTTATGCGACAGGGTGTAAGGCATGAGAAAGCCCAGGCCGAGGTCGTTGAGCCACATATTCAGGCCGCCATGCACCGTGCCCAGCGTCATGCCCCATTTCAGCCCGGGCTTGACGTTCCGGACCTTGTGCAAGTCCTTGTAAATCCATGAATTTTCATAGGCTTTCTGATAGCCGTCAAGATGGTGCGACGGGCTTTCCGCAGCGAGCTCGGCGAAGGCCGCCTCGGCGGCAAGCATGCCCGATTTCATCGCATTGTGGGTGCCCTTGATCCGCGGCAGATTGACGAAACCGGCCGAGCAGCCGATCAGCGCGCCGCCGGGAAAGGTCAGCTTGGGCACCGATTGCAACCCGCCTTCATTGATCGCGCGAGCGCCATAGGAGATGCGCTTGCCGCCCTCGAAGAACGGCTTGATCGACGGGTGGGTCTTCCAGCGCTGGAATTCGTCGAAAGGCGAAAGATGCGGGTTCTGATAATCGAGATGAACGACAAACCCGCAGGAGACGAGATTGTCCTCCAAATGATACATGAAGGACCCGCCGCCGGTCTTGCTGTCGAGCGGCCAGCCCTGCGAATGGATGACCAGACCCTGCTGATGCCTGGACGGGTCGATCTCCCACAGCTCTTTCAGTCCGATGCCGAATTTCTGCGGGTCGATGCCGTCTTGCAGATGGTATTTCGCCATCAGCTGCTTGGCCAATGCGCCGCGAACGCCTTCCCCGATCAGCGTATAGCGGGCATGCAATTCCATGCCCGGCGTATAGCCGTCCTTGGGCTTGCCGTCGCGGCCGATGCCGAGATCGCCGGTCGCGACGCCGTAGACCGCGCCGTCTTCGTTATAGAGCATCTCGGCCGCCGCGAAGCCGGGATAGATTTCAACGCCCATTGCCTCGGCCTGTTCGGCGAGCCAGCGGCAGAGATTGCCGAGGCTGACGGCATAATTGCCGTGATTGTTCATCAGCGGCGGCATGAGGAAGTTCGGAATGCGGGTGGCGCCGGTCTCGCTCAGAACCAGAAAGCGGTCATCGGTGACCTCGGTGTTCAGCGGCGCGCCCTTTTCGCGCCAATCGGGGATCAGTTCATTCAGGGCGATCGGGTCGATCACGGCGCCGGAGAGGATATGCGCGCCGACTTCCGATCCCTTTTCAAGCACGCAGACACTGACCTCACGTTCCTGTTCCTGCGCCAATTGCATCAGCCGAATGGCGGCGCTCAAACCGGCGGGGCCGCCACCGACAA
Organism: uncultured Rhodospirillales bacterium; assembly: GCA_964598335.1. Classification (GTDB taxonomy): domain Bacteria; phylum Pseudomonadota; class Alphaproteobacteria; order CAZRBL01; family CAZRBL01; genus CAZRBL01. The sequence continues at coordinate 18,674 of CAZRBL010000021.1, read as the reverse complement.
TGACGACATCATACTCCATCGACTCGCGCTCGACGGCCTCGGACTCCAGATGTGTTTCGCTGGTATCGGGTAGGTCGGGGTTCTCTGACATGGGATCCGGCTTATCGATTGGTTTTTCCGCGATTGGTTTTTGAGCTAAGAGATACGCGGTAATTCAATGAAGGATATAGGATTTGACGCAGCGATCGCACCATGGGTGAGACAAAGCACGTCACTGAAGCGGGCGATGACGCGCCTGGGATAAGCCTGATCGGGCAAATCGATTGGCAGCTTGCCATGGGCGCGGATACGGCGATCGGGGAGGAACCGAGAAACTGGCTGGCGGAGCCCGCAGTGACGTCGCCGTCACCAATCGGGCCGCCGAAAACCGCAAGCCCGGCATCGATGGCGGTCACACCCTCCGCACCCTTGGGGGCGAGCGAGGCGCGGGATGCTGCCGAAGCCGTTGCGGCCCGCGCTCACGACCTCGCCGCGCTGAAACAGGCGATCGCCGATTTCGACGGCTCACCGCTCAGGGAAACCGCCACCAATCTGGTTTTCGCCGATGGCAATCCGGAGGCACCGCTGATGCTTGTCGGCGAGGCGCCCGGCGCGGATGAGGATCGGCAGGGCCTTCCTTTTGTCGGCGTCTCCGGACGGTTGCTCGACCATATGCTGGCGGCGGTCGGGGTCGACCGCAGCACATGCTACATCACCAATGTCGTGAACTGGCGACCGCCGGGAAATCGCAAGCCGAGTGCCGGCGAAGTCGCGACTTTTCTGCCCTTTGTCCGGCGCCATGTCGATCTGGTGAATCCGGCAATCCTGGTTCTCGTCGGAGATACCGCGGTCAAGGCGTTTCTTGATCTGAACATCGGGATTACGCGCAGCCGTGGTCGGTGGTATGATTACCGCGCCGAATCGGGGAGAGTCATTCCGACCCTGCCTGTTTTTCACCCGGCATTTCTGCTTCGCTCACCAGCCCAGAAGAAACTGGCATGGCGAGATATGCTTGAAATGCAAAGCAGGCTTGCAAAACCGCAAGCCCGCTAAAAACAAGCCGATTTCCACACCTCAATTTGTAACGGCGACAAATTAAAGGGAGGTAAACTTGCCTCCTGCGGTGTCCCTAGCACTTTTCGTATCATGCGACATGACGGTCACGCACGGGGGGCGAGCGAGGCAGCGGCGGAGATTTCCGCTGCTCAGCCGAGTCTGTTTGCCCAAACGGTACGCGAAATCTCCGGTCTGCTCGACCGTGTGATCTGCGTGATCGTGGTCGCTGGATTCTGCGCCATCGCGACCGCTTTTGTGATCCGGGAAAGCGTCAGCATCGATGACGCAGAGTCGGTCGCCGGCGTTGTGATCGCCCCCGTCCAGGCGGAGGCTCCGGAAGATCCGACAACGCTTTTGAGCGCGAGCGATGCCGAGCTTTATCAACGCATTTTCGCCGTTCAGGCCGATGGCGACTGGCACCAGGCAGACAGCTTGATTGCCCGCTTGAGCAGCCCGGCGCTGATGGGCCACGTTCTGCACCAGCGCTATATGCATCCGACAGCCTATCGATCGAGTTTCGAGGAGCTTTCAGGCTGGCTAGCCGATTATGCCGACCATCCCGACGCCGCCCGCGTCTACAGCCTGGCGCTGCGTCGCCAGCCCAGCGGAGCACAGGCGCCCGCCGCGCCCGTCAAGCGGCGCAGTGTTCACGGCTCCCGTTATCATCAGGCAGGTGTTGCCCCCGGTATTCCGCGTCTGCGCTCCTCCGATGCCCGCCAGACCCTGCGTTCGCTGATACAGCTGATCGAGGTCGGTGAAGCCAAACGGGCGGTGGCGCGGACAAATACGCTGCGGCGCGACAAGGATTTCTCCGCCTTGAACGTCGACATCATCCGCGTTCGCCTTTCCCAGGCGATGCTTTACCAGGGCTATGTCGCGCAGGCCCGCGACCTTGCCGCGCTGGCTGCCATGCGAAGCCGCGAAGACATCGCAACGGCTGACTGGATCGCCGGTCTCGCCGCTTGGCGGCTCGGTGATTTCGACGATGCGGCGGCGCATTTCACGGCCCTGGCCGAACGGCGCGATGTCGGTGCCTGGACACGGGCCGGTGCCGCATTCTGGGCGGCCAGAAGCCTGCGTGCTCAGGCCGACGATGTCAGCGCCGAACACTGGCTTTTGCAGGCCGCACGGTTTCCGCACACCTTTTACGGCCTGATTGCGCAAAGAGCTCTCGGCGACATGCCGCGACTCGATTTTTCCATCCCTGTCTACGACACCGACGTGCGCGCGAAACTGCTCGCCGAACCGGCGGGTCGTCGGGCCCTGGCGCTGATCGAGGCGGGTCAGTTGACGCGCGCCGAAGATGAGCTGTTGCGGCTCCACCCGTCTGATTATCCGGATCTCGTCTCACCGATCCTGGCGGTGGCTGAGGAATACGGGCTCGCCCGTCTCGCCTACCGCTTCGGCCATCTCGTGCCCGGACCGCGCGGCGGCCGCTGGCACGCGGCGCTTTACCCCGTCGCTAAATGGCAGGAAGTGGGGGATGATTTCGGCACCCGGCCGATCAGGATCGACCGCGCCCTTACCCTTGCCATCATGCGTCAGGAATCGCGTTTCGAGACGCGCGCCAACAGTGCGGCGGGGGCAAAGGGCCTTATGCAATTGATGCCGATCACCGTTCGCCATGTCGCAGGAACGGATCGAGCACGGAACAAGGATGTTTACGACCCGGCAGTGAACGTTGCGCTTGCCGAGTTCTATCTCGGCGAACTCCTGACGCGTCGTGGTATCGACGGGAATCTTTTCGAAACGCTGGTGGCCTATAATGCCGGTCCGACCAGGCTGACGACCTGGCGTCGTCAATTGGGCTCGGCGGCGCAGGATCCCCTGACCTTCATCGAGAGCCTGCCGATCGCCGAGACCCGTGCCTATGTCGAGCATGTCTTGGCCAATTTCTGGATTTACCGGATGCGGCTGGGTCAGCCCGTGCCGTCCCTTGATCAGCTTGCGAGCGATCAGTGGCCGCGCTATGAGAGCTTTGATGAAGAGCGCTTGATGGTCGCCGAATATGACGCGGATTGACGAGAACCGAGAGAAGCTGCCGGTCAATATCGCCGTTTTGACGGTGTCTGATACGCGCACCGAGTTGGACGACACGTCAGGCGATGCGCTGGTCGAGCGTCTCAGCCGTGCCGGGCATTATCTCGCCGGCCGCGCCCTGGTCACCGACGATGTCGAGAAGATAATCGCGCAACTTGAAATCTGGATTAACGACCCGCGTGTCGATGTCGTGATTACGACCGGCGGTACCGGTTTGACCGGGCGCGATGTCACGCCGGAAGCCTTTTCGAGGGTTTGCGAGAAGGACATTCCCGGTTTCGGCGAGCTGTTCCGCTGGATCAGCTATGGCAAGATCGGTACGTCGACGATGCAGTCACGCGCGACTGCGGGGATTGCCCGGGGAACCTATCTTTTCGCCCTTCCCGGCTCGACCAGCGCGGTGCGCGACGGTTGGGATGAAATTCTCGAATGGCAGCTCGACAGCCGCTTGCGCCCCTGCAATTTTGTCGAGTTGATGCCCCGGCTGCAAGAAGGCAGCAGCGCCGCAGCCGAATAAGCGGCTCAGGCGTTCAGCTTGCGCACCGCCTCCGCGTGCAGGCTCGCCGCACCGGTCGCCAGAACATTGCCCTCACTATCGGGCCCGAGCGCCTTGCCCTGCCAATCCGTAATCAGGCCGCCTGCACCCTCGATGACTGGCACGAGGGCGGCGAAATCGTGTAATTTCAGGTCGTCTTCGATCACCGCGTCTTTGCGCCCGGCAGACAGCAAGCCGTAATTGATGCAGTCGCCGCCCCAAAGGCTGACTGCGGCGGCGCGGTGAAGGGCCATAGCCTTGGCCCGCATGTTTTCATCGCGGAACATGTCCGGTGCAGTAGAGGCGATCCAGGCATCGGCGAGCTGAGCGCATCGGCGGGTAAAGCAGGGTCGGCCGTTCAATCTGGTCGGTTCGTCCCTGACGCCGATCCAGCGATCCCCTGTTGCCGTCTGATCGATCACGCCGATCACGGGCCTGCCGTCGATCATCAGGGCGATCAATGTCCCGAAAAGCGGGCGTCCGGCGGCGAATGCCTTGGTGCCGTCGATCGGGTCGAGCACCCATTGATGTGACGCTCCGGCGCCCTCGACACCGAACTCCTCGCCGATAATGCCATGGGCTGACGCGGTCTCTGACAGGATATCGCGCATCGCCTGTTCGGCTGCCCGATCGGCCGCGGTCACCGGGCTCGAATCCGCCTTATAGGCGGTTTCGAGGCGGTCTTCGGCTTGCCGAAAATAGGGCAGGATCACCTGCCGCGCCGTATCGGCCAGCCGCTCGGCCAGCCGCGTGAGCGTCTCGAGCTCAGCCGCCTTCGGCACTATCGGCTTCGGCTTCGGCCTCGGCGGTTTCAACCAGCACCTGCGGGCTCCCGTCGGCATCCGGCGGACCGACCAGAAGCATCGCGTTTTCGGGGTAGGCATCCGCAGCGGGCAAGGGCGCCGGGCTGTCGGACAGGGTCCGCAAATAGGCGATCAGATTGGCACGATCCTCGACATCGTCCATGCCGCGGTAAATCATCCTGGTGCCCGGCACATATTCGCCCGGCGCGTAGAAGAAGGCGTTCAGCGCTTCATAGCCCCAGACGCCGGCGATCTCGGCAAGAGCGCTCGAATAATTGAAGCCGTCTTTGCCGCCCTTGTCCGCATTGACGATATTCCACAGATTGGGGCCGGTCTGATTGCGGCCGCCTTCGGTAAAGTTGTGGCAGGAGGTGCATTGTCGCAGAAGCGATTCACCGGCGCTCGGGTCGGCTGATGCCAGCAGTGGGGAGACCAGCTCGATGGTTTCCGGGCCGGTATCCACCACCGGCGCGGCCGATGCAAAGGCACTGGTGTCGATCTCAACCGCCGCGACCTCCGGTGCCTTGTTGTCATAAGTCAGCTCGGCAATGAAGCCGGCAAACATCGCCGTCAGGCACGCCAACAGGGCCGCGGCGAAAATCTTGTTCTGTTCCAAACCGTCCATGACGGACCTTTAACTCCAGCGTCACTCTTCCGGCACCTTACCGCCGGTCCAAAATTTGCGCGGACCATAGAAAGGCGCCTTTGCTTTGTCTATTGCCGGCGGGTAAAGAAATACACTCCCGTGCGCCGCAAGGTTAGCGCCTCTTGCCGGCTCTATCGTCGCACCGCCGATGACCGCCATTATTCTGATCCCCGCTCGCCTGTCTGCCAGCCGATTACCCGGCAAGCCGCTGCTTGATATCGGCGGTTTGCCGATGATCGTGCAGGTGATGAATCGCGCTTTGGAAGCAGATATCGGGCCCGTCGCCATTGCCTATGATCAGGCCGATGAGGCGATCGGCGAGGCGGTGCGCAAGGCCGGCGGGAATGCCGTGCCGACCCGCAGTGACCATCCGTCCGGATCGGACCGGATCGCCGAGGCGCTGGCCAGGCTCGATTCCGAGGGCCGCTATCAGCAGGTGATGAACGTGCAGGGCGATCTGCCCTTGATCGACCCCGGAGCGCTGAGGGCCTGTCACGCTCTGCTTGACCGCGGATCCTGTGACATCGCGACCCTGGCGGCGCCGATCACCAGCACCGAAGAAGCGGCTGATCCGCATGTCGTCAAGGCGGTGATCGATCTCCCCGAGCCCGACGCCGACAGCGGCAGCGCGTTATATTTCACGAGAGCCAAGGCGCCTTCAGGCGATGGGCCGCTATTTCACCATATCGGGGTGTACGGCTATCGTCGCGCCGCGCTCGAGCGTTTCGTCACCGCGCCGCCATCCTGGCTCGAAACCCGCGAGCGGCTGGAGCAGCTGCGCGCCTATCGGCTCGGGCTTCGGATCGAGGCGGCTTTGGTTGACGCCGCCCCGTTAGGGGTCGATACCGCTGCCGATCTCGCGGCGATCCGCCGCCGCACAGCACAGGGACGTGATTGACTATGGCCGAGCCGCAGCAGCGCATCAGTTTTCAGGGATTGTCCGGCGCCTATTCCGATCTTGCCTGCCGCACCGTCATGCCGGCATTGGAACCGCTGCCCTGCGCCAGCTTCGAGGAGGCGTTTCAGGCGGTTCACGATGACCGTGCCGATCTGGCGATGATCCCGATCGAGAATTCGGTCGCCGGTCGTGTTGCCGATATTCACTTCATCCTGCCCGATGGCGGGCTGCATATTGTCGGCGAGCATTTCCAGCCGATCCGTCACTGCCTGTTGGGCCTGCCCGGAGCCACGCTGGACGGTCTGCGTGAGGTACACAGCCACGTCCAGGCGCTCGGCCAGTGCCGCAGCACGCTGCAGGCGCTTGACGTAACGCCGGTGCCGGCTGCCGACACCGCCGGCGCCGCGAAAATGATTGCCGAGCGCGGCGATCCTTCGGTGGCCGCCATTGCCTCGGCGCTGGCGGCGGAAATCTATGGCCTCGATATTCTGCGCCCCGATCTGCAGGACAGGGAGGATAACACCACCCGCTTTCTGATCCTTTCCAAAAAGCCGATGGATGCCGATCCGAAAGACGGGCCGCTGATTACCACCTTTGTCTTTCGGGTCCGCAATATCCCCGGCGCGCTGTACAAGGCGCTCGGCGGTTTTGCGACCAATGGCACCAATATGACCAAGCTGGAAAGCTATATGCTCGGCGGTCAGTTCAATGCGACCCGCTTTTATGTCGATGTCGAAGGCCATCCCGAGGAGCGCAGCCTGCGCCTGGCGATGGAGGAACTCGGCTTTTTCGCCCGTGATGTCCGTATTCTGGGCGTTTATCCGGCCCATCCATTTCGCGCGGATCAGCCGGCCGGAATATAGGGGCTGACCTGCCTCTGCCGGTTTGCAGCGCCGTTATGATCCCAGCCAGTCCGTGATCAGGCGGCGGGCAATGGACAGGCGGGGCGGAAGCCGGATCGCGGCGTTTTCGCCCTGGTCAATTTCCGCGAGCAGGGCTTGCCGGTCGATCCAGAACGCGTCCTCGATTTCATCGCCGTCGGTCTCGATCTCGATGCTTTCCGCCTTCGCGGTGAACCCCACCATCAGCGATGCGGGGAAGGGCCAGGGCTGGGAGCTGTGATAGCGTATATCGCCGACAGAAATGCCGGTTTCCTCCAGCACCTCTCGCCTGACGCAGTCCTCCAGGCTCTCGCCCGGTTCGACGAAACCGGCAATCGCCGAATACATGGCGGGCGGGAAGCGCGGGCTTCGGCCGAGCAGGCAGCGATCGCCGTCATGCACCAGCACGATCATCGCCGGATCGGTGCGCGGGAAATGGGTCGCCCCGCAGGCAGTGTTCGTGCAGCGCCGTTTATGGCCGCCATCGAGGCTTTCTGTCGGACTGCCGCAAACGCCGCAGAAAAGATGCCGCCGGTGCCAATAGACCATGCCGCGGGCATAGGCGCCCAGCGAGGCCTCTTCCGCCGGGAGCAAGCGCGCAGCCTGGCGCAAATCCGTGAACGCTGTGCCGCCCGTCATGATCCGGCGCAGGCGCGGATCGCCGACCGGATCATCGAGTACCGAGATATCGGTGGCGAACCACGGCCCCTGATCGTCCATGCCGAGAAAGATCGGCTCGTCGATTGCACCCGCGGCAAGAAAGGCGGCGGCCTGGACCGCAGCCAGTCGCATGCCGTCATCCTGCTTCCTCAGGAGGCTTTGATCGCGCCAGATCGGAATGATGCGGCTGGCCGCCGCGGTCAGCCGTTTTCGGACCCAGGACGGATCGGTACGCTCGCGGCCGCAGCGGTCGAGGCTGAGTCCTGACAGCGGATTGACCGGGATAGTCTGTGTCATGTGCCTTACTGGAGTATTTTCGGATTATTCCGCTCCACCCCGGCACCCCCGCCCGTCCAGCCTTTCCCGGCAGGATCGTTTCAGGGGAGGCGGGGCGGGGATGCAGGGGGGGAGCGGATCAAAAGCAACCCAAAATGCCCTAGCATTGAGGACAGGGCGGCGATAGCCGTGAGCCGGATTTTGCCCTGCATGACTTTGTCCCTGCTTGATTTCGGAAGGCGCGTCGCTATTGTTTTCAGGTCTTCGGCGGAGTCTGCCGACACTGGGGCGTAGCCAAGTGGTAAGGCAACGGTTTTTGGTATCGTGTACCGTAGGTTCGAATCCTACCGCCCCAGCCAAATTTCATTTTTCCCATAATCTGCTTCGACGTAAGCTCGCATGCCGGCGCTGATTGGTGGGGTTTTTTCTGCTCTCCATGGCAGCGCTTGGCAAGTGTCGGGCGAGCGTCTGGCGGGCGGGCGCGATCTCTTGACCTCGGCCAAGCCGCCTGCCAAGCGTGGCTATTTGAAACTGAACACCCCGAGGGTGCCCGATGATACGCTGGATCTCGATTGCGGTGGGATTGATCGCGATCTTGGCTGTGACGTCGATATTTTTGCGTCAGCCTGAGACCGATCCGGGCGATGCATCGCTTGTCCGGGCTGGCTCGGATGCGGTACCGCCCAAGGCAAATGACCGTCCCTTGCGGGTCGGGGTGCCTGCGTTGCCGCCCTCGCTCGGCAACCCGTTCCGGGTCGCGAACAATCCGGGCATCTTCACCTGGTCGGCCATGTTCGATGGGCTGACGCGCATCGACCGTGACGGAACGGTGCTGCCCTGGCTGGCCCTGTCATGGGAGAATCCGGAACCGAACCGCTGGATTTTTCGCCTGCGCCCGGATGTCCGCTTCCATGATGGTTCGCTGATGACGGCGCAGGACGTTGCCGATATCGCCAATTGGCTGACCTCACCCGCAGCCGCCCAGGAACGCGTGGCGACCGAATTGGCGGTGCTCTCGGAAGCCCGCGCGCTGGATCCGCTGACGGTCGAATTCATCACCGACAGCCCCGATCCCTTGCTGCCGCGCTCTTTGCCGGTGTTGTGGGTGGTCGAATCCGATGCCTGGCTGAGTCAGGGTGTCGAGGCCTTCAGCCAACAGCCGATCGGCACCGGCCCCTATCGCCTGGTCGAGTTTTTGCCGGGACGGGCCAATCTCGAGCGCTTTGACGATGCCTGGCGGCCGGCGCAAATCGACCGGCTCGAAATCTACAGCGTTCCGGAGAATGCGGCGCGCGTTCAGGGCGTTCAGGCCGGCAATCTGGATATGGCGATCGCGCTCGGCCCCGATGATGTGGCCGCGATCCGCCGCGCCGGGGGGCAGGGAGTCAGCTGGACCGGCGCCTCCGGCTTCGGCGTTTCCTTTGTCCTCAACAAACCCTCGCCGCTGCAGGATGTCCGTGTCCGCCAGGCGCTCAATTTCGCGGTCAACAAGCAACGTATCGTCGACAGCTTGCTGGCCGGGGTGGGCCGACCGCTGGGTCAGCCGGCGCCGCATATGGCGCTGGGCTGGAATCCGGATATCGACCCCTATCCCCATGACCCGGAGCGCGCGCGCGCCTTGCTGGCCGAGGCCGGCTATCCGGACGGGTTTCGTTTCATGATGGAAGCGGTGATCGGCGGCGGCGCCAGTGACGGGGCGATCTATCAGCAGGTCGCCGCCGATCTGGCCGAGGTGGGGGTGACAATGGAAATCCGTCCCTTTCCCCTGCAACAATTGGCGGCCAGCTCTCTGAGCGGGGAATGGCGCGGCGAGGCCTTCGGCACCACCTTTGCGACCGAGCCCAGTCTGGATGCATTGCGCGCGGTTCGGGTTCATTCCTGCCTGTGGCCGGCACCCTGGTATTGCGACCCGGCAATCATGCCGACCGTCGAAGCGGCCCTGACCGAGGCGGACCCCGCTGAGCGTGAGCGCCTGACGCATCAGATCATGCGGTTCTATCATGAACAGGCGCCGGCGATCTTTCTCTACGAGGTCGCGCGCTTTGCCGGGCTGGCCGCGGATTTGCAGGGCTTCGCGGAAGCCAACGGCTTTTACCTTTATGACCGACTGACGTTCGCCGAGTAGGGTTACGGGTCCGCGAGGTCCGCCGGCTCGTTGACGTTCAGAAAGCGATTGTCTGGGTCTTCCGGGATCTGAATCACGCGATGCGGCAGTGTCGCGACCGCCTTGCGGACCGAGAAGTCATGTTTTGCCGCGGCCGTTAACGGCGCGGCCAGGCTGACATGCCACAAGCCGATCACCGGTTGCGGCCCTTGTTGACCGGCGGCGATCACCAGCGGCGCATCACCGGCTCCGGCACGCAGGGCGTCAACCAGTCCGCGCGGCAAAAGCGGTCCATCGACCGGCGCCGTGACCAGCCACTCGCCTGCGCGGTCCTGCTGTTCTTCCGCGAGCGTCATGAGACCGGCGAGGATACCGGCCAACGGTCCGTCCAGCGCGGTGCTATCGGGCACCACCCGGTGTTCTGACAACCGCGCCATGCCGGGTTTTCGCGCCAGCCAAAGCTGCGAGACCTGGGGCGCCAGTCGATCGATGACGTGATGGATCATCGGGCGATCCCGCCACAGCAGTTGCGCCTTGTCGGTTCCGCCCATGCGCCGGCCCGCCCCTCCGGCCAGGATCACGCCGATCGGCAGGTCCTCTTCTTCATTGCCGCCCATTGAGTGCTCCGATCGCTTATTGCATAGTCTAACACAAGGCCGTCCGGTCGAAGGCCGCCGTGCGCGGTGCCTATCAAGAATAATCAAAATGAAGGACAGAGAAGATGCGAGCCAAGGCATGGTATGTGGAGGAATTCGGCGATCTCGATGCGATGAAATGGATGGAGATCGACATGCCCGACCCCGGCCCGGGCGAGGTCCGTATTCAGGTGGCGGCCGCCGGGATCAATTTTGCCGAGACGCGTCAGCGTGCGGGCACCTATCTCGGCCAACCGCTGCCCTTCATTCTCGGCCTCGAAGCATCCGGCGTGATTGAAAGCCTGGGGCCGGGGGTTACCGACTTTCACGTCGGCCAGCGCGTCTTCGGCCGGCCCAAAACCGGTGGTCAGGCCGAATACGCGATCATGGATGAGAACATGGTCATTCCCGTGCCGGAGAAACTGACCATGGTCGAGGCGGCATCATTGCCCGCCGGCTGGCAAACCGCCTGGCATGCGCTGCATCAGGTCGCGCGAGTCAAGCCGGGTGACAATGTCCTGATCGAGGCTGTGGCCAGCTCGGTCGGCTCAGCCGCGCTGCAGATCGCCAAGCAAATGGGCTGCTGGGTCGCCGGCACGGCCAGCCGCGATGACAAGCTGCAAAAGGCCAAGGAATACGGCGCCGACGCGATCTATAATTACAAGACCGAGAACATCCCCGAGCTGGTTGAACGCGATACCGGCGGCGAGATGATCGATGTCGGGCTGATGACCATCGGTCGCGAAACCAGCGATGCCCTATTGGAGAGCATGGCGATGGATGGTCAGGTGGTCATGTATGGGTCGACCGGCGGCCGCGAGATCACTTTTGATCTGGCCATCGGCACCCGCAACCTGCAGCTCAAGAGCATGAGCATCGCCACCTCGCCGATCTATTTTACCGAAGGCATGAAGACCTTCCGGCGCGGCGCCATGCGGCTGTTCAATGAGGGCAAGTTCAAGGCCGTGGTGGATACGGTGTTGCCGATCACCGAGCTGCCCAAGGCGCATCAGATGGTCAGCGACCGCAGCCATTTCGGCAAGGTCATCATGTTGGTCAAGGACATGGATTGACGACCCGGACGCATCCGATCAAGGCGAAAAAAAACGGGCCGGCGGGATTATCGCCGGCCCGTTTTTCATGCGCTGTTGGCCGGGCTCAGAAATCGTAGATGACGCGAGCGCCGACAGTACGCTTTTCCGGCGGGGTCAGGACGACACCCTGATTGGCGTTAAAGCCGAAGCCGGGGGTTGAGAAGTCGACAACGCCTTGCCCCGCCAAATAGTCGTCATTGTTGAACAGATTGATCACGAACAGCTCAAGCCGCAGCGCATCCCCTTGCTCGCGCTCGAAGCCGATGCGGGTGTTGAAGCGCCAGAAATCGTCGAGGAAGCCGTAATTGGCCTGATCGATGAACCGCTTGCCGGTATACACACCATCAAAGCGGATGAAATACGACCATTGGTCATTGACCGGCGCGGCCCAGGTGGTGGCGAAGGCGGCGTTCCATTCCGGGAAGCGAGGCGGCCGGTTGCCGGCGCAATCCAGATCTTCGGGCAGGGCGAAGACGCGGGTAAAGCCGCTACAGGTGAATTCGGTGTATTCCGAATCATTCCAGGTCACCGTGCCCTGCAGCGTCAGGTTTTCGGTGACCGCGAAGCTACCCTCGAATTCGAGCCCCAGAATCTCGGCCGAGGCGAGGTTGGTGTTCAGAACGATTGTGCCCGGTAGGCCGGTGTCCTCGCGCGTAATCACCACAGGGGTGGACAGCTTGATGTTGTCCCATTCCATGAAATAGCCGACCAGCGATGTATTCGCGCGTCCGTCGAACCAGGTTTGCCGCCAGCCGATCTCGTAATTGGTCAGCTTTTCCTCATCGACGAACAGCAGCGCTTGTCCGACTTGATCTTCAGCCTGTTGCCGCTCGCCCGGGGTCAGCTGGGCCACGCCCGAGTTGAACTGACCCGGCAGGTTGCCGATGGAAAAGGTTGCCCAGAGATTGGTGATGTCGGTCGGTTGATATTGTAGTGTTACCCGCGGCAGCCAGGTGCTGAAGGTGCTGGAAAACTGATCCTGCTGGCTGTTGTCCTGGAATTGCGGATTGGGCACGCCGACCCCGACCCTGTCACGCTGCCAGCGCATCTCAAGATCGAGGGCGATCTGATCGGTGATCTGATAGCCGGCGGCGCCAAAGATGCCCAGCGTCTTGCCGGTTTCGGTCGGTGTTCCGGAATAGACATAGACCGGCGGCGGAAAGCCGAAGATCGGCTCGTTCTCGTTAAAGATCGCGGTCACCCCGCCGGCAAATTGCCCAAGGAATTCCGCATCGAAATAATTCACACCCAGTAGCCAGGTAAAGCGCTGGTCCTGCGGTGACACGATCCGGCCCTCGACGGTGAAGATTTCGTATCGGCCCAGATCCTGACTGTAGAAATGATTGGCCGAGGTCAGGTCCAGATCACGGATCCAGTTATGATAGACCTCGTTATAGGCGAAGCTGGCAAAGGCCTCGCCGCCATTCATGAACCCGTCATCGAATTCATATTCAGCGACCGCTGACAGCAATATCTGTTCGCGCTTCAGGCCCATGCCGTCGACGCCGGGAATATCGTCCGGCTTTTCAAACCGGGTGCCGGCGAAGGTGCCGGCGGCGCTGTCTGCCCGAAAATGTTCTTCCAGCGCGACTTCAGGCACGGTGGTGTTCATGTCGGTCCAGACATCGGCATTCACGACCGGAACGGCGCCGCAAAAGTAATCCGCCTGCACGACGCCGACCAATTCGGGCCGACGGTCGAAGCAGGTCGTAAAGGACGGGCCGTCGCCATGCCGCGAGTTCGGACCACCAAGAAACATGCCGGAGGGCGGGCCGTCATTATCGGCGATGTAGATGCCGCGCAGCAGGATATCGAGCTGTTCGGTGGGCGTGAAGGAAAGCGTGCCCATGATGGTTTCGGTGCGTTCACGGCCGAGGGCGCCGCCGTCAAAAGAGCTCTCATACTGGCCGTTGGTGCCATAGCCCCGCAGATAGATCCGGCCTGCTACCACATCTTCGACAATCGGGCCTTCGATCGAGGCGGAAAGGTCATAGCTGCCGAAGGTCGCCAGCTGGGCCGAGATGCGTCCGGCAAATTCTTCGCCGGGGCGGCGGGTCACGAAATTGACCGCACCCGAAAAGGTGGAGCGCCCGAAAAAGGCCGAGGAGGGGCCGCGCACGATCTCTACCCGCTCGACATTCTCCGTCCCGACCGATGACAGACCTTCCGGCAGATAGATCCCGTCGATAAAGACCGAGCCGACCTGCTGTGACGGTTGCCTGATGTCGTTTGCGATGCCGCGAAAACGAACCCCCTGGAAATAGCGGCCCGGTTCGATGAAGCTTTGTTCCTGAAATTCGATGCCGGGCGTGAAACTGGCGATATCGACGAGGTTGACCGCGCCGGTGTCAACCAGCTGATCGCGGCTGAAGGCGGTGATGGCCAGCGGGATATCCTGGAGTGTTTCCGTGCGCTTCCTTGCGGTAACGACGATCTCTTCCATCGGCAGCGCCTGGGCAACGGCCTCGGCGGCCAAACTGGCTCCGAACGCGGCAAGCGCCGTCCCGCCGAGAAATCTCAATCGAGATGAAAGCTTAGAAACGAACATAATCTGCCTCCTTATCGAGCCGGGCTTGTTAAATCGCCCTTGTTGCTGCGCCGGATGCCGGCGCGAGTGAATTCTGAAACCTTAAGACCCCATCATATTGGTTTGCGCCACACCTCGGTTTGGTAGCGGCTCAATCTGACACGGACCTAGTCGCAACCAAGTCGCAAAACCGTCACAGATAAGCCTGATTCGAGACAGTGCGCAAGTTGAACGATCTTGGCGGGCAATCTCTTGACCGCTGCCTGGCCAGGCTGAGCCGATTGCCCGCCCGGCGACGAGGGCATTGTCGGATCATTCAGGTCCCCCCTGCACCCCCGCCCCGCCTCCCCTGCGAGGATACTACCGAGGGGAGGCGGGGCGGGGGTGAGGGGCGCGGACCGGATCAAATGCAAACGAAATCGCTCTACGCGTTTGAAAACGCCGCTTTATGCTCCGCAAGGAAGGCGTCGAGACCGCGCGGCGGCCGGCCCAGCAGACGTTCCACATCGGGCGTGACCTGCTCGATTTCCGGCTGGCCGGCGGCCAGGGACCCGAAGATTTCCGCAATCCCCTCGGCATGCCAACGGCTGGGCAGGAAGCCGGCCAGCATTTCGGTGTACGCGTCCAGTGCCATCGGCTGATAGCTGATCGGACGACCGAAAGCCTTGCTCATGCGCTCAGCGATTTCCGCAAAACCAAGCGTTTCGGGCCCGGTAATCGGATAGTCTTGGCCGGCATGGCCGTCTTCCGTCAGAATCCGCGCGGCAACCTCACCGACATCGCGGGCATCGACCATGCTGACCCGGCCGTCGCCGCAGGGCAGGGTGATCGCATCCGCCGCCTTCACGCTGCCGGCCGCCGCCATCAATGTCTGCATGAAGAAATTGGCCTTGATCATCGTCCAGCGCAGACCGGAATCCCTGATATACGCTTCGACCGCGGCATGGGCGGCAGGCACACGGGCCTTGATACCGGGGTGCGCTTCGATCGAGGACAGCTTGACGATATGGCCGACGCCCGCACTTTTGGCCGCGTCGACGAAACCTTTTTCCAGCGCCTCCTGCTGCTCGCCATTGGGCAGCACCAGAAACGCCGTCTCGATTCCGTCCATGGCGCGGGCCAGCACGGTTGCATCCGCAACATCGCCGACGACCAGCTCAAAGCCCTTGTCGGCCAGCGGCTTGGCCTTGTCGGCGTCGCGCACCAGCAAGCGCGCGGTATGTCCTGCCTGATGCAGCGCATGAGCCGCAATGCCGCCGACCTTGCCGGTGGCGCCGGTGAGTAATAGCATCGTGTTCTCCTGTTTGATGGCCGGCGACGCATTCTTCGCCGCGCGCTGATCGAAAATGACCGACAGACTGACGTCAACCCATTGGGGCACTTATCGCGTTCGCGTCGAGGACGGGCAGGTGACCGCGCTCGAAGGCCATCCGCGTGATCCGGACCCGTCGCCGATCGCGCAATCCATGGCCGGCTCGCTGGACAGCCCCTTGCGCATCGACCGGCCGATGGTGCGGGCCGGCTGGCTGAAGCACGGCCCGGGCAACGCGCCCAATCGGCGCGGCGCTGAGCCCTTTGTCGCCATGCCCTGGGATGAGGCGCTCGACCTGGCCGCGCAGGAATTGCAGCGGGTACGAACCGAATTCGGCAATCAGGCGATTTTTGGCGGCTCCTATGGCTGGTCCAGCGCCGGGCGCTTTCATCATGCGCAATCGCAGGTACACCGGTTTCTGAATTGCCTCGGCGGCTATACCTGTTCGGTCAACACCTATAGCTCGGCGGCGGGGGAAGTGATTTGCCCGCATGTCTTCGGCGATATCAACACAGCCAGTTTTCTCGGCACCACCTGGGATGTTCTGGCGGAACATTGTGATTTCTTTCTCGCCTTTGGCGGCGTCTGGCTGAAAAACGGGCAAGTGCATTCCGGCGGCTTCGGGCGGCACCAATTGCGCGGCCATTTGCAGGCCTGCCGAGATGCCGGTGTCGCTTTCGTCTCCGTGTCGCCCGAACGCGATGACCTGTCCCGCCATTATGGCGGCGACTGGCTGGCGGCGCGACCGAACAGCGATGTCGCGCTGATGCTCGGCCTTGCCCATGAATTGGAGCGGCTGGGGCGGACCGATGATGCCTTTCTCGACCAATACTGCGTCGGCTTTGAGCGCTTTCGCCCCTATTTGCTGGGGCAGACCGACGGTCAGCCGAAAACGGCCGCCTGGGCGGCGGAGAAGACAGGGCTGCCGGCCGAAACCATCCGCGCGCTGGCCCGTCGCCTGGCCGACGCGAAGCGGCCCTTCATCGCGACCTCCTGGTCCTTGCAGCGCGCCCGGTTCGGCGAGCAGCCCTATTGGATGACCGTGGTGCTGGCCGCGATGCTGGGCCAGATCGGCCTGCCGGGCGGCGGTTTCGGCTTTGCCTATGGCGGTGTCAACGGCGTCGGCAGCGCGCATCGCGGCGTCCAGCCCGGGCGCCTGCCGCAGGGCCGCAACCCCGTCACGCGTTTTATTCCTGTCGCGCGCATCACCGATTTGCTCGAACGGCCCGGCGGGCAGATCGATTATGATGGCCAGCGCCTCGATTTGCCCGATATCCGGCTGGTCTATTGGTGCGGCGGCAATCCGTTTCACCATCATCAGGATCTGCCCCGGCTGGTCCGCGCCTGGCAGCGCCCGGATACCGTCATCGTGCACGAGCCCTGGTGGAATGCGCTGGCCAAGCACGCCGATATCGTTTTCCCCGCCGCGACGGGGTTGGAGCGTAACGATATTGCCGCCCAGATGATGGATCAGGCGATCATCGCCATGAAACAGGCGGTGCCGCCACGCGGCGAGTCGCGCACCGATTATGCGATCTTCAGCGGTCTGGCAGAGCGTCTGGGCGCCGCCGATGCCTTCACCGAAGGCCGCGATGAGATGGGCTGGCTGCGCGAAATCTATGCGGTCACGGCGGAGAATGCGGCGGCGCAAGGGCTGTCGCTGCCATCCTTTGAAGCGTTTTGGGAGGCGGGCGAATTCTGGTTCGATGATGGCCGCGCCTCGACGGTAGCTTTTGACGCCTTTCGCGCCGATCCCGCTGCGCATCCCCTGCCGACCCCCTCAGGCCGCTTTGAGCTCTATTCCGAAACCATTGCCGGTTTCGGCTATGAGGATTGCCCCGGCCATCCGGTCTGGCTTGACCATGAGGAATGGCTCGGTGCGCCGCGCGTCAGTTCCTGGCCGTTGCATTTGCTATCGAACCAGCCGGCACGAAGGCTGCACAGCCAATATGATCAGGGCTCTGTCAGCCGCGCAGGCAAGATCGCCGATCGCGAACCGGTCCGTATGAATCCTGATGATGCCGAGGCGAGGGGCATTGCCGAGGGCGATGTGGTGCGGGTCTTCAATCAGCGCGGTGCCTGCCTGGCGGGGGCCGTGTTGAGCGATGACGTCATGCCCGGCGTCGTCGTGATGGCGACCGGCGCCTGGTTCGATCCGGTCGATCCCGGCGAGCCGGAAAGCTTATGTTCCCATGGCAACGCCAATGCGGTGACCTGGGATATCGGCACCTCCGCGCTGGCGCAGGGACCGAGCGCCCAAAGCTGCCTTGTCGAGGTCGTGCGCCTTGACACGCCCCCGCCTGCCATGCGGGCTTTTGATCCGCCGCAACAGGTTTCCGATCCGCGCGACCCCGTCACCGACTGACAGAGAGAGACCGAATGATCACCCATGAATTCTGGATATTTGTTCACATCATCCTGTTTGTGTTCTGGCTGGGTGCTGATCTGGGCGTGTTTCTGCTGACCAAAAAGGCGACCGATCCCAGCCTCGATATCGGCCAGCGCGATATCTGCATGGAGATGGCCAATATCATCGATCTGACGCCGCGGCTGGCCTTTACCCTGATGTTTCCCGTCGGGCTGATGCTGGTGCCGACCTATGGCATTACCGTGCCGCCGGTCATCCTCGCGACGGTCTGGGGCATTGCGCTGATATGGTTCGCGATGACGGTCTGGCTGATGAAGGCCAAGGATCCCAAGGTGCAGGCGATGCTGGGCACGGGCTTTCGCTGGTGGCAATGGGTGCTGACCGTGGGGCTGGGCGGGCTGGGTCTGTATGCTCTGATCACCGACCAGATCTTTCCGCCGGACTGGCTGGCTCTGAAAGTCCTGCTGTTCGGCGTCATCGCGCTGTTGGCGAACAGCCTGATGTGGTTCTACGGGCCCGCCGTTCCGGCCTATCAGGCGATCCGGACCGAAGGCTCGACGCCGGAACGGGAAAGCCAGTTCAAGGGTGCCGTCGATCGCACCCTGATCGCCGTCGGCACGCTGTATTTCACGCTCGCCGTGATGGCCTTCCTCGGCACCGTGGGCGTACCGCTGTTACCCTAGCGGGTTTTCCGATCATTCCGGTCCACCCCCGCACCCCCGGCCCGCCTCCCCAGACAGGATACTTGCAGAGGGAGGCGGGCCGGGGGTGCGGGGGTGGACCGGATCAAAAACAAAGGAAAACCGCTCTAGGTCCAATCGACATTCAGGATTCATATTTGGTGTGATGTGTGATTCATG
>CAZRBL010000020.1:28123-45592 GCA_964598335.1 uncultured Rhodospirillales bacterium | reverse complement strand
GGCCAGCGCCTCAAGGGTGACGCGTTGCCGTTGGACGCCGAAATCACATCGGCTAAGCTATTGGCGCCTCCATCGGCAGGCTCAGTAACGTTGCCGTTGGACGCCGAAATCACATCGGCTAAGCTGAACACGGTGCGCAAGCACTGGCTGGGCAGGTTGCCGTTGGACGCCGAAATCACATCGGCTAAGCTTTCATTCAGGATCGCTGAAAGTGCCAGTCTGTTGCCGTTGGACGCCGAAATCACATCGGCTAAGCTGGGATCCGCTCGTTGATGTGGCGCCGGCCTGTTGCCGTTGGACGCCGAAATCACATCGGCTAAGCTTGCACAATCTGGCGATCAACAATCCGAATGGTTGCCGTTGGACGCCGAAATCACATCGGCTAAGCTCGATACTTGGAGAAGCCCCTGAAAACAGGGGCTTTTTCATGGGTGCGTTCAGCGGATGTTCTGGCTTGCGTCATGCTAGAACATGGTGAATTGCTGCGGTTTTTCGGGGGTTGTTCGGCGCCGGCCGCTAAAATTGACGATCTGTTCATACTGCCGATCCGTGAAGCTGACGATGGAAACCTTGCCGGTCTCGGGCACCGCAGCGCCGATGCGGGCGGTCAGGGACGCCACCTTCTCGCGGCCGCCGCAGGCACGCATATAGACGGAATACTGCGCCATTTCGAACCCCTCATCCAAGAGAAATGTGCGGAATCCGGTCGCCGCCTTGCGTTCCTGTTCGCTCATCACCGGGAGATCGAACATGACCATCATCCACATGATACGATACCCGCTCAGCCCATGATCCATGCCGCCCGTCCGCGCTACGCCGACGATCCAGACGCCGGCGGCTCGGCGAGCGCCAGCAGCGGGGCGCCGCGCTCGATAATGGGCGGCAAATCGAGCCGAGCGCGCGGCGCGCCATCCAGCGCCAGCACCAGTGAATAGGCCAACCGGTTGAGCACCGTCATCAGCGGCGTGGTGCCGAGCTCGGTCCTTACATCGCCGACGAATAGCGACGCCAGATAGGCGCGGGCGGGGCGGGTTAGCTCGACATGGCCGGCGCGATAGAGCCGCCTGACGCCGAGATCGAAAAG
Organism: uncultured Rhodospirillales bacterium; assembly: GCA_964598335.1. Lineage (GTDB taxonomy): Bacteria > Pseudomonadota > Alphaproteobacteria > CAZRBL01 > CAZRBL01 > CAZRBL01. Next base: position 44,508 of record CAZRBL010000020.1, on the reverse strand, counting down.
CGGCCGATAGGGTTCCATCAGATCATCGACCAGGCGCATCGCATTATAGCGGTTGCTGTGATGCAGGCCGATTGAGGGGTGCAGCCCATTGGCCATCACTGCGCGCGCCGTTGCCGAGCGCAGAATGGCATAGGCATAGTTGAGCAGCGCATTGACATCACCGGCATTCTGGTCGCGGCGAAAGCGTTCATCGAAGACCAGCGGCCAATAGCGCCGTGCCGCCTGCGCCTCGAGATTGCCGGCATCGCCGCTGCGGACCCTTTTGCTGATGGCCTGCAAGGCGGCGGCGCCCTCGGCTTTGCCGAGATGGTCCAGCACCAGCGACTGATTGGCGATTTTGGCCTTGACGATTTGCTGCCATAACCGTTTGACCAGCGGGATTGAGGCGGTGGCCTGAGCCTCGATCCGCGCCGATTGCACGTGATGCGCATCGACCGGCCACAAGATGGCGCTGGGCAGGAACCCGGCGCCGCAATAGACCAGCGGCACGGCCCGCTCGCTCAGCGCCAGGATCAGGCTGGAACTGGCGGTGACGCCACGAGCGGTACACAGCACCGCGCCGATCTGATCCAGCGCAATACGGCCCAGCTCATCGCCGTCCTTACTATCGACCACCACCATCAACCCGCGCTCGAGGCGCAGCAGCCGGCCCGGCTCGGCGATCTCGATAACGCGGCCGATCATGTCGTCTGGCCTAGCGCCGGCGCCATTTGGTGGATGGCCGGCCGAGCGGATCGAGCCCGGCGCGCCTGGCATTGTGTCGGCGATACCATTCCGGCGCCCGGCTGGTGTATTTGAACGGATCATCAGGATCGGCGTCGCGGGCCTTGAGATTTCCGCCCTCAAAGTGATCCGCCGTGACAATCTGGTTGCCGCTGAATTTTACAACTCGCAGATAGCGCGGCGTTCCCGGGTCAGCCGGGTCGTCGATGCACAACAGGTCTTCTTTGAACAACCGCATGATCACGTCGGGTTCCGGCGCTAATGTACCCTCGCGCGCCCGCTGATAGGCGTGAAAGGTGCTGACGATGCGGCCCGTCCATTTGCCCTTGGCGTCGGCGATGATCTCGAAGCACCAATTGCTGTCGCCCTTATAGCCCTTATAGAACGCGCCTCGATCATCGCGGATGCCGATGACCTTGAGGTTCTCGACCATTCGGACTGAACGGATGCGCTTACCCTGCGAATCGGTGGCTTGACCCAAGGCGCCGGCGAAATCCGCGCCCGTCTTGCCGGCGGTCAACGCCTTGAGCCGGTCCCGCAGGTCGGGATCGCGTACGGCGTCAAGATCGGTCGGCTTGGTAATGGCGCTCAGCGGCTTGCGATGCACCACCTCCGGCACGCCGCGGCCATCCGCTGCGCCCGTCAGGCCCAGCGCCGTATCATTGTGCATTTTGCCGCGATAGCTGTGATCGGGCCGGTGCGAGACGATGATGCGGCGCAGCGCGGCGATGTAGTCCTCGCGGTCAAAGCGCGGGAAGGGCGGCGGCATACCGTCAACCAGGGCTTCGAGGTGCTGTTCCTCGGCCAGACCAGCCGCACGGGACAGGCGGTTCAGCACCGAGCGGCTGGTGCAAGCAACGACAAAGGCGTCATTGGCGTGATGCCGATGATCGACCCGGGTCTTGACATTGCCGCCGCCCAGCGGATCGTTCAGCCCCCATTTGCCGCGCAGCAGCCCGGTCAGCCGGCCCGGAGTCACCCAGATTCGGTCGGGATGACAGATGCCACTGAGATAGCGTTTGGCGAGACGTGAGAGATAGGCGCCGTCATTCAGGTGCCGCTGCAAGAAGTCCTTCGGCTCGGCCGGGAAATCGGGCGAAAAGCGCTTGCGCTTTTGCGGATGCAGATCATCGGCGCGGGCCAGGATATCCGCCCAGTCCGCCGTGTGACCAAAGGCTTCATAGGGCGTCTTGTTGCCCTTTTGCCGATTGGCGGCCCGGGTCGCCAGAACCTTGTTCATGAAGCCGTCATCGAGCGAGCGCGAAAACGGGATGATGTGCTCGATTTCGATATCGTCGCTGAACAGGCGGCGCAGCGAGATCGCCTCCCCGGAAAACACGCAGCGGCGGCGGGTCGCCGGCATTTCCTCGAACAGCCGCATTTTCATCATATCGCGCGGGCCCGGATCGTCGATGCCCAGCTCGTCGGCCAGCAGCTTTTTCCAGCGCTCCCGATTGGCGCGGTTTTCCCGGTTCTGCTTGTTGATCCTGTCGCGCTTTTCCTTGTTCAGCTTCAAATCACGCATAATCTCGATGCTGATTTCCTGCGGGTGGCCATAGCGCTTGATCAGCTGATTGATCAGCAATCGCAGTTGATTCAGCCCGATATGGACCGTGGGATTGCCGACCCAGCCATAACGCTGCGCCTCGGGCTCGACGGTTTTCGGTGCGTCTACCGTCTCGCGCGATAACAGGGCGCCATAATAGGGAAGCGTATCAAAGATTTCGCCGGTGCGTTGATCGGAGTGATGCCAGCCGGCGACCTCGCAGGCCTCATGATACATGATCGGCCGCTCATGGCCGGTAGCCTCGTCGATGCGGGTTTCGCGCTCCAGGATCGGGACGAGCTTGGCCAGCGCCTTTTCGCTCAGGCGGCCGAAGCTTTTCGGCAAGCCCGGCTTGTCGGCGAGGAATTGCGCGGTCTGCTCGTCAAGGCCGAGATGGCCGGTCAGCCAGGCCAGCAGATCCTCGGTCTGTTCCGTGAACAGCAGATGATCGACCAGCGCCGCGCGGTCCTCAGCGCTCATCTTGTGCCAGCGCAACGGGTCGATCCCGCCCGTGCGGATCATGGCCGCGCCGGTCAGATCGCCTTGCAGGTCTTTGCGACCGCTGTCCTCGAGCGAAAACCGCGTATCGGCGTCGAGCTTCAGCAGACGGCGCATCCGGTCAAACGTCAGCGCCTTTTTCGGCTTCAGGTCCTTGCCCTCGCCGGTCGCGAAACGCAGCAGCAGGTCGCGCTCGACGGGGGTCAGCGGTCGCTCGCTGAGATCGCTGTCGATCAGCCGCAAATTGGCCAGCTCGGTCAGCAGCCTGTACCGCTGAAACAGCGGATGCGCCTGCGGTGCACGTTTCTCACCGTCGATAAAGGTACATTTGCCAGGATCGACCGGCTTGAGCGGCCGCTGGAAGAAGATGATGCGGTGCAGCTTGTCGCGCAGAGCATCGGTCAGAACGTCAGGGTGATGCGCGGCCTGAACGCGCCATAGCCTGTCGAATTCCGCCTCCATCAGCGCGCGGCTGGGATAAAAGGCATACTCATTCTTCGTCCTGTTATCGGCCATTGGCACCGGCCGGGCGCGGGCACTTTCACCGGCCAGCACGCGCTTGTGCAGATATTCGCCAAGGGTGCGGGCGCCGGCGCGGGCCATGTCGAATTCAAGCGCCTCGATACCCTGTTTGATGACGCCATCTTCGTTGTCCGCGGTCTTGCGGTTGGATTTGAAACCACGGCGCTGATTGATGTGAAAAAGGGCGCGGCCCAGCTCATGCAGGGTCAGCGGGCGATCCAAGCCCTCCGCGCGGAGCCTCAGCGGGTCGAGGGCTTCCAGCACCTTAGCCGCGGCTGGATCGGCCGGCATCAGCCCGGCCGCGGTCAGCTCTCGCAGCAGCGCCTTCCTTCGCCTCAGGAAGCGGTCACGACGACGCCGCATCTGTCGCGCGAGGCGGCGATCCGAGGCCAGAGTTGCCTTGCTTTTAGGATCGCGGCCCTCGCTGAAAATGCGGACACCGCCAATGCCGGTTTCGCTGGGCTCACCGCGCTTGTCGAGGAACAGCACCCACCAGCCGATGGAATTGGTGCCGATATCAAGACCGAGACGATAGGGCTTACGCATTAGGGGCTCTCCGAACTGTTGCCCAAAAAGTTAAGCCCCGTCACTTTTCGGTTGCAAGTCGGCGCCGTCTTGCTATCCTAGAGCTCGATGTGATTTCGGAGTCCAACGGTTAACACGTTTAGGACAACACAAGATCCCAAGGCCGGTCAGCACGACCGGCCTTTTTTTGGCGACGATCCAGACCGCCGTCATGAGGACAGCGATCTGGTCGTCGGGGTCGCCAGCTGGACGTTGGCGCGTTAATCACTTTCCCAGTGTGTCGAAACAGCCAAGGGGCGGTGTTATCTGACGCCGTCCAGCTATCCTCGGCTACTCCTTCGCCCAAGCCATGTCAATTCCCCAGATAACACTATTGATAAAAAAAATTCCTAGCATATACTACGTCCCGAGGCGTTAGCAGTGTTATCTGGTTGCCGTTGGACTCCCAAATCACATCGGTTTTCAACTTCAGACCCGCCTCGCCTCTGGGCGGGGGTAAGCTGTCAGCGATTGCAGCTTGCCCCCTCTAGGCCGCGTCAGAGATGTTTGTGTTCCCGGGGAGATAAGGAGTCTTGCGTGTTCTGACTGCGTAAAACTCTTGGAAACACGGCCGGCCAGAGCGTAGCACCAGCGTAGCACCGCGCGATGCGTGGCACTGAAGAATCCTTCTAAGTCATTGAAAATATGGTGGAGCCAGACGGGATCGAACCGACGACCTCCTGAATGCAAATCAGGCGCTCTCCCAGCTGAGCTATGGCCCCGTAATGCGTTGTGACGCCGCCCCTATATAGAGCGCGCGGCTAGCGGACCAAGGTCAGGTGGCCAGGCCGGCCGTTCTGTTTGGTGCGATCGGTTTCCGCCGCCCTGGGGTTTTCGGCGACGACGCGCAGCCCGGTCGAGGGCTGATCTGCCGCCGGGAGCGCCTCGCTGGCCAGTTTTTGCGTCAGCCTCGCGGTCGCCAGCGCCGGGCTCGGCAAATCTTCGTGGCCGGCGCCGCTCATCACCATCAATTCGAGATGCTGCAACGCCTCGCCGGCCGCCTTGAGAGCCGGATAATCTGCATGATCCGGGCCGATTTCTTCCAGCCGATCGCCGATCTGCGCCTCCGACAGCGTTTCCACCGTGGCGCCGGCGCTGTCGAGATCGACCGCGACAACGGCGACGAGCCCGCTGATGCTGTTGCTGTGACGGCCGGTGATCTGCGCGATCTCGAAGTGCTCGCCGGCATCGGCGCGGGCGGCAGCGATCGCCGCAAGGTGATCGCCGAGACCCTGCTGCGCGCGTTGAAGGCTGGGCAGCGCGGTGAAATCCTCATACCGGGCGAGGCTGTTGCGCAGCGCGATCTGCATCCGCTCGTAAACCGCGCGCTCCGGATCACTTGACGGCATGCCGTCAAGCTGCGCGTCGATGCCGTCGGCGTCGAAGCTGATGAAATAAGGCGTGCCGTCGAGCGCCGAGGGATCGGCCCATAACAGACCGGGCAAGCCGGCAGCGTCGCGAATCACAACGCAGGCGCCGCGCGAATCGGGGAGGTCGATGATCGGCTCCTGGCCGATGGTTGCGGGACCGCCGGAGCGGCCGAGGCGGGCTGGCATGGCGTTTTTCCCCAGACCGGTCGAGTCGAAATCAACCCTCACGATGACTCAGTCCACAGGCGCGCGCAAGCAGCAGCGTCAGCGATGGCGGGGGCGCGTTTTGGATTGACCAAAAGATCTTCATGGTCTATTAACCATTGCATCAGGTTTTGGGGGACGATTGCCCGATGATTCGCTTTTCAACATTGCTGGTAGCCGGGCTGTTCAGCCTGACCGGGTCCAGTGCATTTGCCTTGCAGGACGGCGACACCGCGGGATCTTCCGGCGGCAGTATCGCCACAGATTGCGCGAATGCCGATGGATGCCGATATTCTTTCTCGCTGGATTTCGCCAGTCCGCCGTTATTACCATTATTAATTGATGGCAGCGACTTCAATTATCTTGGCTCGCCCGGTCCGGATCGATTGACCGGCAGTTTTGTCCTTGATGTGAACGAGCTGCCCAACTTTGCCGACCCGGATGTTGTTGATGGTTCCGGGCAACCCATTCTGCTCAACGCTATTCGCGACGCCCAACTGTTTTTTGAGCGTGAAGGGGAAGAGCCCGTCTCCCTTATCGCCGACAACACACAAAACTTTGACGGATTGTGGCGGCAAGCGAACGGCGCGCTGAGCTTGGGCGGCATCAGCATCCCCGCCGATGTGGTTGTCATACAGGCTCAAGGCCTCCCTGACGGTTTACTTCCGCCCGGTTTTGACTCAGCGTTCCTCGGCATTGGCTTCAACTATTTCAGCGGCGTTGCAGCACCGAACGATCTAACCCAATTCCGCGGAATCAATCCCATTATCGGACTACCGGGCGTATTCGGGGAGCTTCTATTCACCAATGACGAATATAGCCTCATCTCCGGCGCAGCGGACGGATCGATCACGGATTCCGTAATTCTCTCGACAACCGACTTCCTGCCCCTTGCCGCCCCGACAATCGTCGTGAACCAGACACCCCCGGACCCCGAAGATCCCTGCGATGATATCGGCCTCGGGATCAATTGTACGACGCTTGAGGAGTCCGTGGGGGGTGTTATTCCGGCGCCGGCGGCACCGTTCGGCCTTGCCCTGATCGGCCTTCTGGCGCTGCATCAGGCACGCCGCGTCGCCTAAAGCGTTTTCCTTTTTTTGGATCCGGTCCACCCCTGCACCCCCGCCCCGCCTCCCCTGCAAGTATCCTGTCTGGGGAGGCGAGGCGGGGGTGCAGGGGTGGACCGGAATGATCGGAAAATGCTCTGTAGCCGCCGCGCTCACACCAGCTTCATATTGCATCGCCGCGCGGCATCGCTGATGCTGAGCGCATGCTGAACGATCCCCACGCTGTTGCCGAACCGCCGCCGGTCGATCTGACCCTGAATGCCGATCTGGTCAGCGCCATGCGCGGCTGGCGACAGGACATCCATGCCCATCCGGAGCTTGCCTATCAGGAGCACCGGACGGCGGCCTTCGTCGCGGATACGCTGCGCGAGGCCGGGGTCACCGACATCAGGACCGGTATCGGGCAGACCGGCATCCTTGCCAGCCTGAGACGCGGCAACAGCGATCGCGCCATCATGCTGCGCGCCGATATGGACGCGCTGCCGATGCAGGAGACCGGCGATGTTCCCTACAAATCCCGTCATGACGGCGTGATGCATGCCTGCGGCCATGACGGTCATACCAGCATGCTGCTGGGCGCCGCCTGCCATCTCGCCGCCCATGGCCGATTTGACGGCACGGTGCATCTGATCTTCCAGCCTGCCGAAGAAAATGAACGCGGCGCCGAGGCGATGATCAAGGACGGGCTGTTTGGTGACCTGGTGGGGGGCCGCCCGGTTCAGGGCATTTTCGGCATGCATAACATGCCGGGCTTGTCGGCCGGGCATTTCCGCATCCGCAAGGGGCCGATCATGGCCGGCTTTGACGGCTTTGACGTGACGATCAAAGGTGTCGGCGGTCACAGCGCCAGCCCTCATGACGCGGTTGATCCGATCCCGGCCGCGGCGGCCCTGGTGCAGGCGGCACAAACCATCGTCGCGCGCCACATCGATCCGCTCGATGCCGTCGCCTTGTCGATCACAACCATTCATGGCGGCACCGCAATCAACGTCATTCCCGAACAGGTGACCCTGTCGGGCGGCATTCGCGCGCTTTCTGAAGACGCCCGCGCCAGGGCAGAGGATCGCTTCAAGACGCTGTGCCGCGAGATCGCGTCGGCGCATGGCTGCCGCTGCGAGATCGATTACCGGCGGAATTACCCGGTGCTGGTCAATCATGACCAGCAGACGGAGCAGGCGCTGGCCGCGGCGCAATCCCTTGTCGGGCCCGATCATGCGCAGGCCGGCTGCCGTCCGATCCTGGCAAGCGAGGATTTCGCCTTTTACACCAATGAGGTGCCCGGCGCCTTCATTTTCATCGGCAACGGCCCGGGCGCCGGCGGATGCCTGCTGCACAACCCGCACTATGACTTCAACGACGCGGTATTGCCGCTGGGTGCCGCCTATTGGGTCAGGCTGACCGAAAGCCTGCTGGCCGCCGGCTGACGGCGCCGGATATCGGGGACAATATCGGGGCGGGCCGACATCCCGTTACATCACCTCGACGAGGCGTTCGCTGTCGGCGCGGGTGGTGACGCCGGCCGTCTCGTCATCGGCATGTTCGACAGCGACCTGATTGCGGCCATTGCGCTTGGCGCGATACATGGCGGCATCGGCGCGCTCGAACAGGGCGCTGATATCTTCTCCGGGCCGATAGCTGGCGACACCGATCGAAATCGTCACATGCCCGAAGGATTTGCCGGTCTTGCGATTGCGCAAGGTTCTGCCGGCGATTGCCTCACGCAGATGGTTGGCCAGCGTCGCGGCATCGGCAAGGCCGGTATTGGGCAGCACCACGGCGAATTCCTCTCCGCCATAGCGTGCCGGCAAATCCTGTCCCTTGAGGTTCTCGCGCAGGCTTTTCGCCACCAGCTTGATCACCTGATCACCGACCGCATGGCCGTTGAGATCATTGAAGCGTTTGAAATGATCGATATCGGCCAGCATGAAACTGAGAGGCCGGTCTTCCACCGTCGCTTCCAGCGTCGCCTCATGCAGCACCGAATCCAGTGCCTTGCGGTTGGCTAAGCCGGTCAGCGCGTCGGTCGTCGCCTCGCGGCGCAGGGTTTCAAGATGGCTTTGCAGCTTCTCGATCTCCGCCGAGGAGTTGGACAGACGCTCCTCGAGACGCGAATTGGTTTCGGCCAGCTTCTTGGCTTCGGCGGCCAGCGTCTTGGCCAGCCCGGCAATGTCGCGCGATTTTTCCGCCATTGCCAAACCGCCGCTGAGATCGGCGATACGGCTGCCCTGGCTGGCAGCATCCTCGCCCGCCTCACGGACATGCGCCATGATCGTCTGTGTCGCATCCTGCAAACGGGCGCCGGCCTCGTGCAAAGCTTGCGCATCGGGAATGCCGCCGCTGATTGTCTCGTACAGCTTGGCGTTGACAACCGGGTTGAACTCGGTGCCGGATTTCAGCAGATCGTCTATCGCAGCAGTCAGCTTTGGGTCCTGCCCTGCCGCGTAACGGAACCAGACGGCGTAATTGTCGGGCGTCGGCGGAATCTGATGCGCCGCCATGAAATCCAATGCCTTCGCCGAATTGTTCATTATTGTCTGCATGACCGCCCGTTCGTCATTTATTCGTCAACGCCGCCTGAGGGTCCATTCATATGCTCGTATGTTTAACCGGGAGTAAAAAGGCGCCGCCGGCAGCGCCCCGGATTCACGGCGCCGGAAAGGCAAAAATATTAGCAAAATGAATAATTTGCGGGAAATCACCACGATAGCCCTTGCGACCGCGACGGTCGGTGACGATGCACCGAATTCTTGACGCAAGCAGCGTGCCCCTGGCCGCGCTTGCGGGCCTTGCTCTGTTCCTGCTGCTTTTTGATCCGGCCATCCTGTCGCCCGGCAACTTTCTTTGGGTGATGCAGGGCGACTGGGGATCGAATTTTCTCGCCTGGCATGCCTTCCGCCGCGAAGAATGGCATTGGCCTCCGGGCCTGATCGAGAGCCTGAATGCGCCGGACGGCACCAGCATCGTCTATACCGACGCGCTGCCGCTGCTGACGATGCCGCTGAAGGCCCTGTCGCCGCTATTGCCCGACCCGTTGCAGTATCAGGGTTTGTGGTTTGCCTTGTGCTGGATGCTTTACGGCGGCTTCGCCGCCTTGTTGCTGCGCCGCCTCGGGCTGGCGCCGGAACATGCCGTGCTCGGGGCGGGGCTGTTTCTGCTCTTGCCTGCATTCTGGCATCGCATCGGCCATGACAGCCTGATGGCCTTTTGGCTGCTGCCCGCCGCTCTGACCCTCTATTTCGGTCGCTTCGGCAAGATCAGCGCCATCGCCTTTGCGGCGCTTTTGTTGGCGGCGGCGGCGATCAACGCCTATTGGCTGATATTGCTTTTGCCGCTTTGGATTCTGTGGCTGGCCGTCGACGGCACTGAGCGTCTCCGATTGCGTCTCATTGCGGCGCTGGGCTCGGTCATGGCATTGGCGCTGTGGATGGCCTTGCTCGGCTATTTCGGCACCGGCGCCGACGCCGCGGGTCAGGGCGCCGGGCTGTATTCGATGAACCTGAACGCGCCGCTCAACCCGCAGGACGAGCATTGGGCAAGGCTGCTGCCGCCGCTGCCCCTGGCGACCGAAGGACAATATGAAGGCTTTCATTATCTCGGCCTCGGCATCCTGCTGCTGTTGCTCACGGCGTTAGTGCCGGTGCTCGGCGGCGGGACCGCCCGGCCCGGGCTGACGCGGCGCTGGCAATTGCTTTGGCTGCCCCTTCTCGGCGGCACGCTTTACGCTCTATCAGGCACCGTGACCCTGAATGACCGGGTGGTTGTCGACTATCCACTGCCGTTTATCGATATTGTCCGTTCCTCCGGGCGGTTGTTCTGGCTGCCGGCCATGATTGCGCTGACCGCGGCGATTACCGTTTTGTGCCGCCGCCTGCCGCGCGATCGCGCCGGCCTGCTGCTGCTCGGCTGCCTGGCTTTGCAGTTCTGGGACATCGCGCCGGGGCTGCGTTTCGTCGCCGATCAGGCGCGGCCGGTCGATAATGGGCGGCTGCAGGATCCGGCGGCGCTCGATCCGCGCTGGGAAGATGTCATCGCCGCCGCCCACCGGCTGGACGTGGTGCCGGTCCGCAGCCCCGCTTTCGAGGAGCTTTATGCCGTGACCTATAAGGCGATTTCGGCCGGGCTCGAAACCAATGCGACGCGGATGGCCCGTTTCGACGTCGACGCGATGACCGCCAAGCGCGCCGCGCAAGACCGGGCCCTCGGCAATGGCAGGCTGCCGCCGAATTCCTTGCTGGTTTTCGGCGATGCGGAAGTGCGCTGCGATCTGCATCCCGCGGCGCGCGCCCGCATGCGGAGCCTCGACGGTCGACTGCTGATTCCGCCGCAGAGCTATAACGGCCCGGACTTGCCTCGGCCCGATCCGCTGCCCTGGGCAATCGTTACCGAACCGGGGCGCGCCGACCTGGCCGAGCTGGTCAATCAATGCAATTCGGAATGCACCTTGTTGCTGGCCGTCGAGGACGAAGCCTCTGCCCATCTGCCCGATGCATTTGTCGGCGCGATGGCACGCCGCGGCGCCACCGAATTACCGCAGCTTGGTTTTCGCGATTCCTACGCCGCCATCTTGGTCGACGGCAGCATTGCCGCCGAAACACTGGCCGATGACGGGCCCGCTCGGGCACGCATCATGGGTTTCGCGGCGGAAAGTGCAGGCCAGCCGCACGGCAATTTCGCGCGTTTTCGTCTCGGCGAGGAGCTGGTTTGCGATGGTCTGGGTCGCGGCTTCACCATCATGCGCGTCGATGCGGCATCGCGCGAGGCACGGCTGTTCCATGCCGATACCTTCTTGCCGTGATGCGGGGGTTAGCGGTTATGCTGTCGCATGCGTGATTCTTTGCCCAAGCTGATCTTCTTCGTCTCTGCGCTGTTCCTCGCCTTTGCCTATGGCGTCGGCGTCATGCAGTTCCAGCTTTTCCCCTATCGCACGGTGGTGATTGCGCTCGATACGCTTGTCGATCTGCGGGAGAACTGGCGCAATGATCTGGGGCTGGCGCCCACCCGGCATCTGCGCCAGGTCGACAACCCGGCGACAAGGCCGATCAATCCGCAGGAGCCGATGACCGCCGTCACCGTGCGCAATGCCGAGCGCATGCAGCCCGGGCTGACCTTCATGTCGAGCATTTTCAGCGATCAGTCGACCAATATCGCGGCACGGCTGATCGCCGAGGACGGCACGGTGATCAATCAGTGGGATGTGTTTTACACCCAGCTCTATCCGGACCGGAAATACGCCAACCCCGACGCGGCCCGCATCGACGCACCGGCGACCGACTGGAATGTTTTCCTGCATGGCATTGTCGCGCTGCCTGACGGGTCGATCATCTTCAATTTCGACGGCGGCCAGACCCTGGTGCGGATGGATCGTTGCGGCGATGTGATGTGGAAGATCGATCAGAATTATCATCATTCCGTCGATCTGACCGAGCGCGACACGGTGTGGTCGCCTGACGGCAACTGGGCGGTCGAAGTGGGAATCGACGGGCAGGAAATCCGCCGCATCGATCTGCTGCACATGATCCGCGAGCATAATGACCTGCTCGGCACGCTTGAGGTGCAGCATCCCGATATCGAGGACCGCTATCACCTCAACGATCTTGAAGAGCTGCCCAGCGCGATCGCCGATGCCTTCCCGTTATTCGAGGCCGGCGATGTCGTCCTCAGCATGCGGGAAAATAATCTGATACTCGTCTTCGATCCGGATACGCAGGAGGTGAAGTGGTGGCAGAACGGCCCGTGGCACCGGCAGCACGATCCGGATTTCCTGCCCGATGGCCGGATCGGCATTTTCGACAATAGAATGTTCCATGATTGGAGCCGGATCCTGATCATCGATCCGGTGACGCGCGAGATCGAAACCGTTTACAAGGCTGATCCGCCGGAAGCGTTCTATACTGAAATCCGCGGAAAGCAGCAATTTCTCGACAATGGTAATGTGCTGATCACCGAAGCCGAGCGCGGCCGGGTGTTCGAGGTCGCGCCCGACGGCGAAATTGTCTGGGAATTCATCAACATGTTCGACCCGAATTATGCCGGCGTGATCTCGAAAGCCATCCGCTATGACCCTACCTATTTCGCTGTCAGCGATTGGACGGTATGCCCGGTGCCGGAGGCCGAGCAGCAGGCGGCGATCGAAAACGAACAGGCAGGCTAGATCATGCGCACCCTATTTCCGGCCTTGATGATGATTGTGCTCTCGGCGGCGGCGGCTCCGGCCTGGGCCTATGTCGGGCCCGGCGCGGGGCTGACGGCGATCGGCACGCTGGTCGCTCTGGTCGGGGCCGTATTGCTCGCCATTGTCGGCTTTCTCTGGTACCCGATCAAAAAGCTGATGAAGAAAAAGCAGCCTGAGCAGCCTGTCGCGGAGACCGTGGCCGCAGCGCCGCGTGTCACCGATGGCGAGGCATCACGGCCTGATCCGAAATCGGCCGAATAGCCGCTCTCCCGCGTTTTCATGGTTTGGGCCGTTCTCCTGTTGTCGGTCCTGCTGTTCGCCCTGGGCCTGCGCTGTGGCGGGGTGATCGCTGAAGCCGGCAAGGCCGTGCGCACGGCACGCGAGGCGAGCGGCGTGATAGCGTCAAGAACACTGACCGATGACGAAAAAGAGCAGCGCGTCCAAAAGGCGACGCTGAGCCTGTTCGCGACTTTCTTTTCGCTGATCATCCGCCTGGCGGTTTGCGGGGCCATCGCGGCCGCCATTATCTATGGCGCGGAGCTGGCCGGCATGGTCAGCGCGGATGAGGTGTGGACGCTGTCGATGAGCTGGCCGGCAATCATCGTCGCAAGCGTCATCGTCTGCCTGCCCTTTTTCCTGAAACGACAATGAGCGCCGGGAGCTACGGCGCGCTCGACAGGCTGTTGCATCGCATGGCCTTCAGGTCGACCGGGCTGCAGCTCGCGCTGGCCGATATCGATGACCGGCTACTCCCTGCCGAGGCGGCCGCAAAACCGATTGAGAAGCCGGTTTTCATTACCGGGCTGCCCCGCGCGGGGACGACGCTGATGCTCGAAATTCTGGTCGAACAGCCGGGATTCGTCAGCCATCGCTACCGTCACATGCCCTTCATCCTGACACCGCTGCTTTGGCGGCAATTGAGCGGCGGGCGCAAGCACTCGGTCAAACAGGAGCGGGCCCATGGCGACGGGATCGAGATCGGTTATGACAGCCCGGAAGCTTTTGAAGAGATGCTCTGGCAGGCCCATTGGCCCGAGCTTTATCGGAGCAGCCGGATCCCGCTCTGGTACGGAATCGACAAGCCCGAATTCGGCGCTTTTTTCCGGGCGCATATCCGCAAGCTGCTGCAGATTGAGGGCGGAGCGCGTTACGTTTCGAAAAACAACGCCAATATCGCCCGGCTGCCGGCGCTCAAGGCGCTGTTCCCCGATGCGGCGATCATCATCCCCTTTCGCAATCCCGGCGATCACGCGCAATCGCTGCTGAACCAGCACAAGCGATTCCTGAAACGCCACGCCGAAGATGATTTCGCCCGCGCCTATATGGCCGGGATCGGCCATCACGAATTCGGCGCCGCCATCCGCCCCTTCGCCTTTCCCGGCTTTGAGCGCGATGTCGCGGAGGCGGGCGAGATCGGTTTCTGGCTGGATTACTGGACTACCGCCTATCGTCATGTCCTGGCCACGGCACCCGATGACGCGCTGTTCGTCGATTACGATGCGCTATGCAATGCGCCGAGCCCCGGGCTGGAGCGCCTTGGCAAGCGGCTTGATCTCAAGACCGAGGGGTTGAGTCAGGCCGCCGCGCGGTTTCGGCCCGGAAGGCGTTATGAGGCCATCGCCGTCCGATCCGCGGCGGAAGATGTTCTCGCAGGGCTGCAGGAGCGCGTTTAGCGTATTCCGGTTTGCTTTTGGTCCGGTCCACCCGCGCACCACCCCCTGACGCGCCACCCCCGGCCGCGCTACCCGTCAAGCTTATAGAACACATGGTTGCCGATGCGGGCGGTGGGGGTTTGCGCCTTGGCCCAGAACGGGGTGATGCCGAGCGCGTGATAGTGGGTCGCGCCGCCGGTGGGGTCTTGCAGCTGACCGGCCAGCGCCTGACGCGCCAGTTTCAGGCAAGCGAGGTAGGCGGGGTCGGCATCTTCGCCCTCCGATAGGGCAGCGATTTTCGCGGCATTCGGGTCGGTCGCGTTCCAGCACGAGAATTGATAGGGCTTTTTGCAGATCTCGGCGATGCTGTCGCCCCACCAATAGCCGCCGCGCATTTCGGCGATCGCGGCACGATTCAGGATGACGCAGGCAACGGCGACGCGCCCGAGCTCGGGCTCGCCACGCGCCTCGCCCCACAGGGTTTTGGCAACCGTTTCGACGGCTTCCCGATTATCGCTTTCGGGCATGGTGGCGAGCGGTGTTCCATCGGCCCGGGCAGGGGTCAGGGATCGCAGGCGCGCGCGGCGCCGACGGGTCTGGGTCATTGCTAAGGCTCCATTTTTGAGGGGGCGTCATTGCGAAAAGCCGCGTCAGCGGCGACGCGGCAATCCAGGGCCAAGCGGCACGAATTCTGGATTGCGTCGCTACGCTCGCAATGACGGAGGGGAAGAAATCACCGGTCGTCGAGCTTGGCTTCGATGCGGCTGAGATGATCGATCAGGCGGCTTTCGATGCTGCGGATATGCGCCTGGCTGACATAGGTTTTCGCTGCTTCGAGCTTATAGGCGTAGAAACTCTCGCGCAGCCTTGCGCAATCCGTGTCGCTGCGCTGCCGGTCGCGATCCATTGCCTCGTTGACTTCCTTGCGTGTCCGCATGACGAACCAGAACAGGGCCGAGAGCACCGGCAACTCGACCATGGTGATCCACCAGAGATGATCCATGCGATTTTGCTCCTTGCATGTTGTCTGCATGCGCCGGGCGGGCGCATTTTCTTCGCTTCGGGTCCGGTCCACCCCTGCAAGTGCCCTGGCGCGGCAGGCGGGGCGGCGTGGGCGCAGAAATGGACCGGAATGATCCGAAAATGCTCTAGCGGACGTCAAAATTGACGGCCGCGTGATGGCCGTCACCGCCGCGCCAACGCTGTCGCGGTCGCGATGCCATGGCGCTTCTTGCGGCTGCCGACCCGATGCGCACCGGCTCGGCCGACAAGGCCCCCGCCAACGCATCAAGCCCGTCATCATGACCGCGCCCGCCCGGACGCCATTCGCGCATTTCTTCAATTAACGGCGTGGCCCACACCGAGTCATGGGCGTGCAATGCACCGGCCGCGAGCACCGCATCGAGCGCTTCGATAATGCGGATATGCTTGGGCCGGTGACTGGCGGCCTCGACGACGGCGCATGGCACCCCGGTCTCGGCCAGTTCCCGCCGCAGCAGGCCCGGTAAGAAACGGCCCAGACCGTTGATTTCGATGGTGACGGCGGGGACGAAATAGGTCTCCGCGAAGGCGGCGACGGCGCGACATTGCTGGCTCGCCTCATCGCCATGCGCGCTATCGGGCGAAACCGTCAGATAGCTGACCGCGTGCAGCCAGTATTCCCCTTCATCATCGGTAAAGACGACGGCAAGGACGCTGCCGTCTCCGCCCGAACGCGCACGTCTCTGAAGGCCGAAAGCAGGATCCCACCAACAACTGGCCGAGCGCAGCCGTCGTCCGCCGAGGCTGAGCACGGTGCGGCCATGCGCTTCGCGATAGTCGAGCTCGGCGGCATACCGCTTCAACGCACCGGGATCGAGCCGCCCGTCGCTGATCGCAGCCGGGCGCAGCATCATCTGGCTCGAAAACTTGTTCGGCCCGGTATGGCTCCGCAGCCGCTCGACGGCAGCATCGGTGAACCGCTCGGGCCATTGGCTATGCCCCTCGGCATTGAGGATCGGGATTTCCAGCCGGGTGAAATCATCGAGGAAGGCGGCGGCGTGACCGCCGGCGGCACTTTCCTCGGTC
>CAZRBL010000020.1:627-28113 GCA_964598335.1 uncultured Rhodospirillales bacterium | reverse complement strand
GGCGTGCCGACATAAATCTGCGTGCCGCCGGGAACCAGCACATAATCAAGCTCGGCAAGGCGATGGCGCAGCTCGGCGCGCTTATCGGCGGTATCGCAGGTCTTGGGCACCTCGACGTCGTCGCAGATCACGATATCGGCACGGCTGCCGGTGATATTGGCGCCGATCCCCGCCGCGATCATTGACGGGTCCCGCAACTCGCGCGGCCGATTGACCGTGAAGCGGTCCGAGGCCCATTGGTCCGGCTGATCGGGCCGAAGCCCGGCGGCGAGGGGATGCCGCTCGATGATCCGTTTGACATTGCGTACCATCTTGGCCGCCAGCGCTCCGTCCGCCGCCATGACAAGAATGCGCAGATTTGGATCGCGGGCCAGCAGCCAGGCAGCGAACAGACCGACAATCGTCGACTTGCCGGAGCTGCGAAACGCCATCAGCAGCAAATGCCGGTTCCCGGCGTGCCAACGCGCTTCAAGCCAGCGCGCCATGCGGATATGAAGATGCGGCGTTGTCTGGCCCTGCTGCAGATTCCACAGCACAAGGAACAGGTCAAAGCCGTCATCGTCATTGATCACGGGCTCAGCCATCATCGTCTTCTGGCGGCGCAAGCTCGGACAATGTCTCGCGCGCCTCGACCATCATGCGTTGCAGGGCGCGGGTGTCACTGTCCCGCTCGGCCTCGCTGCGCTCTTCGTTATCGGCAGCCCAGCGGGCCAGTTTCAGCAGGCTGTCGAGATGCATCAGCGCCGCCTTGCAGGCGGCATGATGCTCCCTGAACACTTTCGGGTCGGCGAGAACGGAGGGTCCGCCGCCGGTAAACTCTCGGTATTCGCTCAGCGCCTGATCCACGGCGGCCGGCAGGACCGCCATCAGCGCCGCTTTGAAATCGGCAATCTTGGTCATGGAACTCGGAAATCATTGCTTGCGCTTTGGTCATGCGGCGCTCGTGCGCCTTGCCGGACGTGATCCGGCATCCATGCGAAGGGAGCTGTCGGTGCCGTGGACCCCGGATAAGGCTGTGCCTTTCCGGGGTGACGAACAAAAAGAACGCCTCCCCTGCTAGGGGTGCATGGAGAGGATGCGCCAATAGCCGCCGTCGGACATCATGGTGACCGCATGTCCCATGCCGGATAACGGCAAGGTCACGCTGTCGGGTCCCGGGCCGCCGGTTTCGGTGATCTGCAGGGTGTTGGTGGCGTGATTGTCGACACGCTTGATCGTCAGCAATCGGCCTTGCGCCGTTGCATCGGACGCTTTGGGCAAGCGCACCTCGGTGTTATCGGCCCAGGCGCTGATCATATAAAGACGCCTTGCGCCATCAATTTCGATCAGGCCGCCCGCTTCGGAGAAATAGGCCTGCTCGGCGTCGACATTGCCGCCAATGATCCACCAATTGGCGGCGTTCGACATGACGGTGATGTACGCCCCCCTGAACGGCAGCACGACCGCGGCGCCGTCCGGGCCGTCACCGCCGCTTTCGGTGACGGTCATGGCATTCGATGTGTCATCTGAGCGCTTGATCGTCAGCACCCGGCCCGCAATGTCCGGGTCACCGGCGGGCGGCAATTGCACCGTCGTATCCCCGGCATAGGCGCTGATGATTTGCAGGCGGCGCGCCGGGTCGATGTCGACGGTGCCCGCCGCCTCGCTGAAAAAGGCCTGCTCGGCGCGGGTATTGTCGCCTACCACCCACCAGGCCGAGCCATTCGACGCGACGGTGACGTAAGCCCCTTTGAAGGACAGTCGGATCACGGCGCCGTCCGGACCGTCACCGCCATGTTCGGTGACGGTCATCATATTCGCCGTGTCATCGGTCCGCTTGATGGTCAGCATGCGGCCGGGGACGTCGAAGCCGTCAGCGGGCGGCAATTGCACCTCGGTGTCGGCAGCGGCGGCGCTGACCAACATCAGCGGCCGACGAACATCAGGCGTCACCGTGCCGCCGCTTTCATCAAAGGCATAGCTGGACGGTTCGACGCTGCCCTGTAACACCCACCAGCCGGCGCCGTTCGAGACGACGGTGACGCTGTCATATTGTTTGGTCAGCCGCACCGTACGGCCGTCCGGCCCCGGACCGTCTGCTTCCTCGACCAGCACCGCATGAGCGCTCTGGTCTATCTTTTTGACGGTGACGGCCGCGCCATTGGCGCCGGTCGCATCGGCCCCGGGCAGGCGGATGGTCATTTCACCGTTCTGAGCCGAAACCAGATTCAGCGACGCCGACAGATCGAGCGCGACCGTGCCGGCCTCCGCCGCCTCGATATAGGCGGTGTCATAGCGGAGCAGCTCGACCGTCAGGTCGGTGGCGCGGGTTTGCGTCAGCCGGTTCTTGTCCGGATAGCCGGCATTGATGGCGATGTATTTGCCGCCGGAATAATCCTGAATCGCCTTTCCGGCACTGGCCGAGAACAGGTTGATGATCGCGGTTTCGCTGGACCCGGCATCGAGGATGATATTGTCGATCGCCGCCAGCGTCTCGGTGTAGAGATTGACGAATAGGTTTTTCTCCGCCTGCGCGCCGAGCCGGACGCAGGCCGCGGCGGTGGTCTCGAGATTGACCTCGCAATCGGTGAAGGCGTTGTTATAGCGCCCGGCCTCCAGATAAATGCCGATGCCGGTGCTGCCGGTCGCCAGCGAATAAACCCGCAGCATATGAAACCGGTTGGCATTGGGTGTATCGCCCGCGCCGCTGCGCATCAGATGCACACCGTGCACATTGTGCTTGGCAATCAGCACCCGGTCGAAATTGTTCCAGTAACAGGGCCGGTCGGTATCGGTATAGCCGTCCAGCACCATGCCGGTTTCGGCATACCAGATCGTGACATCCTGCACCGCATTCTGGACGCAAGGGCCGTCGCGACCGAACAGCCGGATGCCGGCCATGCCGCCTTCAAGCCGCAGATGATCGATCTGGGCATAGGAATCCGGCAGCCGGATCAGATCGCCATCATTGCTCGCCGCCTTCAGGGTCGAGCTCTGACCGGCGCCGAACAATCTTTTGCCGTAGCCGACATCGATCGGCTGGCTGAACAGATAGATTCCGGCCGGCACGAAAACGGTGGTCGCCGCCGCCAAAGCCGCCTGAAAGGCCAGCGTGTCATCGACCAGCCCGGTGCCGACGGCGCCGAAATCCTTGACCGAGACCTGCTCGGCCAGCTTGTCCTGCATGGTCCGCATTTGCGCACCCGGGCCGCCCGGAACATATGCCGGCGGGCCGATGCTGCTGCCGTGCTCAACCACGGTCGGGTTGCCGTCGCCGTCGAAGGCGAGCGCCTTACCCGCGCGCACCGACCGATCCGGCAGCGTCGCCGAAGCCGCTGCCTCCTTGACGTCGTAATGCAGCATCAGCGCCTGATCGGCCTGAATCTGCTGCGCCTGCATCGTCAGGCTGTCGAATGCGCCATTGAGCCCGGCAGCGCTGAAGGCCGCGCTTTCACTGAACCCGGCGGTGCGCGCGATCGGCACCCGTCGCTCCAGCGTAATCGTCAAACCCGCAGCGGGCGCGCTATCGAAGGTCACGGTGCCGCCGTCGCCATGGCCCGCCCCGGTGACGGCGAAGCCGCTGCTTTGAGGCGCGGCATTCAGCCAGACCTTCACATGCGCCGCATCATGAAACGGATAGGGGAAGGCAAAGGATTTCTGAGTACCGTTCGCGGCATAGCGAATGCGCGGCTCGGCTTCGGGGATTTGCGTGATGGTCATGCTCTAAAACCGATTTTCGTCATCGCGAGTGGCGGTGTCGCAGACACCGGCGACGCGGCGATCCGGAGATGTCTGCCAGAGGGCAATATTCCTGGCTTGCCGCGCCGACTTCGTCGGCTCGCAATGACATGTGGAAGAAGGCCCAATCGGCCCTCAAACCTCCCAGGTCATCCGTTCGATACGGTGACGTTCGGTCAGCTCGGTCAGTTCGAGCAGATTGCGGCGACGCAGGGCGGCATGCTCATCGGCCATCGCGGCGAGCCGCAAACGGTCAAGCCGAGAGGCCTCGGCGCTCTCAGCATCACTGTCCGTGGCAAGACCCAGCAGAATCGCCTCGGCAGAACCGGAGGCGGGCGGGATCCCGCGGGCGGCGGCACCGGCATTTTCGCGGGCGACCGCCCTGCGCAAGGCGTTGCGGCGCTTGCGCTCGGCGCTTTGGCGATCGGCGGCGATCTTCGCACGCTCCTGCGTTTGATCGGTCAACAACGCGTCACTGCGGGCGGCGGCATCGGCCTCGAAACGGTCAACCTCGAATTGCTGAAGCGCCTGATCCTGCGCCCGCTCAGCCAGGCGCCGCTCATAATCCTGCTGTTGCTGATCCAGCGCACGTTGATAGCGTTCCTGTTCCTGATCATAGAGCGCTTGCCGACGCGAATTGGAACCGCCGGAAACGCGGCGATACACCGTGCGGCCGAGGTTCACGGCCGGGGCGGCGCCGGGCACGAGTGCAGAGGCAACAGAACCCATCAGTCGTTCACTTTCATTTCGAGGGTTGTAGAGAGCAAGGTGAAGGGCAGCGGCGTCGATTGCTCAATCCGCCAGGGCGGTTTCGCCCCATCGCTGCGCCAGCCGATCGCCGGCACCCGCCAATCGCCGGACACGACCGGCGGCGGCGCATCCGGATCGGCGCTTTCGCCGAAGCGGCGCAATGGCACCTCTTTCAGCCCGCTGCCAAGATCGACGGTCAGCGCCTGCGTCTCGCGCAGGCGAAAGACGACTTCGACGGCGCGCTGGGCCCGACCGTCACCCTGCAGGCTTACGGCGCTCGGCGGCAGGGGCTCGACAATATGCGTATAGGGCAAGCCGACCGCGACGCTGGAAGCCGGCTGATCCAGCGTGATGGCGCCGCCGCTGACGGTTTGACTCGGCTGTACCGCGCCATCGGCGACAATACTGACGGTTTTGCCCTCCAGATGGTCGAGCCCCGACCAGCTCTCGGTCGCTTCGGCCACGCTGCCGGTGAGAGCGCTGTCCAGCAGCACCTCATCATCCAGCACTTCAATGCTCCAGGCGCCGCCGCGCTCGACCAGCAGATAGGTGTCGTCGCCGACATTGCAGACCGAATGGACATTTCCGGCGGTGCTGTGCCGCGTCCAGGCGGCGACATCCTGCGCCCGGTAGAGGGTGAGCGTCGCCAGCGCCCCGTCCTTCAGCGCCGCGCAGAGCAGACGGCGACGCGGATCAAAGCATTGATCGATGGGATCATTGAACAGATGCCGCGCCAGCAGCGACAGATCGGCGGCGCTATAGGCCTGCTCGACATCGGTGAACAGGAATTCCCGCAGCTCGTGCCCGTTGCGGGCGGCAAAGACGGTGGCGCCGTCAATGCTGACCGGCGGCACCTGGCGATCGGTCATCGACCCGATCCGCGTCTGCCGATTCAGGCTGACCGTGCCGGGCGTCAGCGGCGAGCCGGTGACCATCCATTCGGCGCCGGAGGTGAACACCTGCAAATGCCGGCCCGAGAAGATGCCGCGGATCGCATTGACCTGGTCGGACAGGATCGGGAAGGTGATCGCCTCGTCATCCAGCCCGGTGCCGGTATCGAAATTCCAGATATCCCCGGCCTTGCTGAACCACAGCATGTTCGGCAGATCGCGCGAGCCGCCGATCACCAGCCTTTCCTGATGAAAGGCGGCGCAGATCGGATAGCCACGAACGGCCGACAAGGCCTGTTCGCGCCATCCTTCAATCGCCTCGATATCCGGCAGCGGATCGCCGAGAATGTTCCCGTCCACGACGGTCGGGGAGGCGACATGGGTGATGCTGAGCTGGGTGTTCGCCGCCAGCTCGATCCGCGTGCCGAGATGGTCGGCGGTGAATACGCCGGTTGAGGCCGTAACGGTGACGGCGCCGCTGACGGCGCTGGGAGTGAGCGTGATGCCGGTCGGGGCAAAGCGATAAAACGGCATCCGCGCCGCCTGATTGGCGCCGTAGAAAGTCCAATGGCTCAACAGCCATTGTTCGCTCGCATTGCGCGTCAGCCGCCGCGGTCCGACATCGGGGTGGCACAGCAGCAGCGTATCGGCGCTTTGCGTCCAGGTGAGCTGCGCCAGCTGGCTCGATGACCACGGTGCCGACAGCGTCACCATGCCGCCGGCCTCATCGATGATGTCGATGCGCTGATGCGAGAAGGCGAGCAGATAGGTCTGCTCGGTATTGAACTCGAACGGCACCAGACGGCCCGGCCCGGCGGCCTCGGCGAAATAATACATGCCGGCGCGGCGGGTAATGCCGCCGGTCGGCTCGATAAAGACATTGCGCAAGGTCAGCGCACCATTGTCATAAGCGCGCAAATCGCCCCGCCCGAGCAGGGCAGGCGTCACCTCGCCGGCGGTGAAATTCGTCTTCACCTGGCGCATACGGGTCATGGGGATCTCAAGTTTCTACAGCCGGTCCGCCCCCGCACCCCCGCCCCGCCTCCCTACACGGATACTCTCGTGGGGAGGCGGGGCGGGGGTGCGGGGGCGGACCCGGCCGGCGCGCGAGCGCCGAACAAATAAGCGGGTGGGGGTGAGGGGGGGCAAAGGCCCTCTTCAATCAACGCCGCGCATCAATCAGCGTGAAGCCGTCGATCGCGAGCGGGGTGTCCTGCTGGCTGTCGGTCAGCTTGGCGCGGCGGAATTCTTCCTCGGCAAGGCGAAAATGCAGCTCGGCGCGCGAGGTGTTTTCCGTGATCGGGACGCAGAATTCGGCGGCCAGCCGGGCGATCAGCGCCTGATCGAAAAACGGCGGAAAGGCGCTTTCCTCGGGCCGGTAGATATAGGTCAGCAGCAGCGGGTCGGCATCGCAATGCAGCGCGCCGCCGACAATGCGGAACGGCACACCGCGGCCACGGCCCAGCGTTCCGGCCGACAACACCCGCAACAGATCATTGGGCAGCTGATAGGCCAGCCCGTAATCGGCCAGCGGCGGGTCGGCCAGTTGGGTCAGCTCGGCCTGACAGGTGGCAAAACTCCAGGCGTGATCCGACAGCAGCGCATCGCGGGTCGAGCTGTAGAGGGCGTTGGCGATCTCGGCCTCGGCGGTGCCGTCGGTAAAGGCCGCGATAGGACGCGCACCGAGCCGGATCAGCGCCCGGCTGCACAGGGAAATATCGGTCAGGGCCATGGCTGTCTCAATTCGGGGAAATCGTCATCGCGAGCCCGCGGCAGCGGGCGCGGCGATCCAGGAATGTTGCCCCATGGCAGTCATTCTGGATTGCCGCGGGGACTGCGTCCCCTCGCAATGACGGTCGTGTGTGATTAGGCCAGCAAATCGGTGACGGTAACGGCGCCGGACGAGATCGCGCTGACCATCACCAGGCTGCCGACGACACTGCCGCCGGTTGAGGTATTGGTCAGGATCATGTCGCCGACCCGAAGCATCTCGGCCGCGCTGTCGAAATAGCCGCTGGTGGTCGTGACCTCGGTCAATGTATCGGCGGAGGTGTAGTGCCAAAGCGTGAAGCCATTGCCATAGGCAAGCACGCTGAGGTCTTTGATCTTGAAAGCAGGCATGTTGTTTTGTTTCCTGTTTATGGAAGGTCGCCTTTGCCCCCCTCACCCCCACCCCGCCTCCCCTGCAAGTATCCTGTCGGGGGAGGCGGGGTGGGGGGTGAGGGGGGCAAAGGCAAGCCGCGCGAGCGGCTAATTCAGGACGTGGCGCGAGCGCTTCTTACGCCTCGGAACACCGCATGGTGACGACGCCGTCGGTGTCGATGATCGTCGCGCCCTGGCTCATCATGTTGTTGACGAAATACGCGGCCTTATCGCCATGCCAGGTGATGTCGGTGGTGACATCCGCGCCCGAGGCGTGCCCGATCGCGGTGCGGTGATACCAGTGGCATTTGCGGACATTGCCGCTGGCCGTCAGCCCGGCATGAGGGATCCACAGCGTGCCCAGCCAGCGTTTGGCCTGGGTGCCTTTGAAGGGCAGTTCATCGGCGCCGACATAATCGGCGCTGGCGAATTGCGGCAGCGCGAGCAGCTCGCTCCATTGTTTCCAGCCGACCACGGCATAGCGTTCGCCATCATCGGGCACTTCGGCGGCGCCGAGCAGCTCAAACGCCTCAAGCACCTTGTCGAGGGTCAGCCCGTCATCATTGGCGCCGGCATAATTTGTGGAGCTGTCGAGCTCGGCGATGATCAACTCATCGGTCTTGCGGCCCAGCGCATAGGCGCCGGCGCTGGCGATCACCTGGCGTTCGTCGAAATTGACCTTCAACTCGTCCAGCTTGTCGACCCAGTCACCGGCGTAATAATCCGCCAATTCGGCCTCGGCATCGTCATGGGTGATGTTCATCACCGGCACCGCGCCATGCCGTGCCTTGGTCGAGGCCGTGCCCTTGCCGACCACCGGAAAGACGGTCGAAGAGCCGATCACATTGGTTTTGCTGCGCACCGTGGGCCGCAGCTTGCTGCCGAGGCGCTGATAGGCCTCATGCACTTCGCGCTCGAATTGTTTGACGAACGCGTCATCGATGTCGATTGACATAAGATTTATTTCCTTAATAGGGGAGGGAAGGATGCAGAGACCGCAGTTGTCGGCAAGAACGCCGCTGCGGCATCGCAGTCCCGCCCGGCCGGGCCGCAGCCAGAGTGTTGCTGTGCGGCAGAAACGCGCCGGATAGAGGGAGGAGGGGAGAAGAGGACGATATCCGGCGCGCGGCGCGGTTTCCCGGCCGGGCAGGGGCGCGGTGCAGTGACGGCAAAGACCGCCACCGCCCGCGCATTTGATGTCAGGCAAAAACCCCGCTACTGCGCCGCCGCCAATCGGGCGGTTCCGGACGCAATTGCGGCGTTGATGAACTAAGAATTAGCCGCCAGCCAAACCAATGTCAAGGACAAAATACCTAAAACATTCGACCCATGACGCTCGACCTAACGGTCCCCGAAGCGGGGCTGCAGCCGCTTATGCTGCCACTCAAACCGCCCAAGCTTGCGGCGCGCCGGGGCGGCGGCTGATCAGCCTTTCGAGCGAACGCCCCCCTTTCCCGGATTTAGAGGCGGCGCGCGGCAATAATTGCCGCCGGCAAGAGCCATAATGCCGCCGCGGGGGCTGGCACCGGCAAGGATTCATTCAATCCGGCCGGCTCAATGATGCCGAAATTGAATTGGAAATCATTGCTGCCCTGGACATAAAAGCCGACGACGCCCAGCGTTTCGCTGACCACGAAGTTCCGCGGGTCAAGCCCCGCGGCGCCCGGCACCAGATCCTCCACCAGCACCAGCTCGTCATCTTTCAGGTAATACAGTTCGCGCCCGCCATCAGGCGTCCAGCCCTGAACAAACAGCGTGTCTTCAAAAACGAACGCAGGCCGCGCGCCTGACCCGTCGACACCGGGCACGAGTTCGGTGACCCGCTCTGCTGAACTGCCGTCAAACCGCCATAGCTCGGTATTCACGCCTTCGTCGCGGGCGGTGAAATAGATATCATCGCCGAATTGCAGAAAGGTATCAGGATGGGAATCGCCAGTTGGGTTGAGATCGAGCAGCGTTAGCTCGGTGCCGTCGAAATAGGCGAATTCATTATTTGCCTCGAACACGACGCCATCTTTGTACGGCGTGAACGAGAAGCTGGAAAGGTCGATACCGCCCGGGCCGTCCAGTGGCGTGACGGTTCCCTCGGAATGATCGTAAATATGGGTCTGAGCGTCATTGCCCGAGGCCCCGAAAATCAGCTTGTCATCCCCAAAAGCCGTCAATCGCATTGGCCGCGAACCGGAAGTGCCGCCGATATTGTATTCGGTAACAATGCCATCATCGAGCACAAACAGTTCCTCACCGTTATCGCCTTCGCTACGAAAAGCGATAAAGTCATGATAGCGATTAAACTCAAAGAACGAAGGCTCGTCATTACCGTCATAGAGATCCGCAAATTCCACAACCTGTTCGGTTGAGGGGTCGAGCGTGAATAGCGCGCTGCCATTATTGCCTGTGCCGTGGAAATAGACGAGGCCGTCCAATTCCTGAAAACCATTCGGTCGACCATCGCCATTGCTGTTAATGTCGGCAACTTGCCGCACCCCGGCCCCGTCGAAGACATGTAATTCACGCCCATCCGGCCCCTCGGCGCTGAAATACATCTTGTCGCCGACAGTTGTCAGGCTAAACGGCCGGGATTCTGCCGCGCCGGGCTGAATGTCATATTCGGTCACCACGCCGTCACGGAGGGTAAAGAATTCACGGCCATTGCCGCTATTGGCGACAAAGGCGATATGATCACCGACCGGTCGGAAAGATGAGGCGTTCGAGCCACTCGGTCCGGGAAGTAGGTCAAGCGGGTCCCCGTTTTGGTCGGTGATTTCGCGCAGGCCGTTTTCATCGAAGATGTAAGGCTCGCCGCCATTCGGCCCGATCAGGCCAAGGTACAAGGCGCCGTCAATCTCGTAAGGGCTGCCGAAAAAGCCGTTCGGCCCCGGATTGGTCTGAAAGACCGTCATGTCGAAATCGCCAGCAATCGCGTGCGGCGTTACCGCTGCCAAACCGACTCCACTGAAGATCAATGTGCATAGGATTCGATGAGTCACGAGTCTCCCCTCTCTTGCTGTCGGCCAGCAAAGCGACGTTTCATCTCCCGGACCGTCTCTTATCAAAGCCGGCAAGCCAGAACAAGAAGACAAGCCGAATCGCCTAGCCAAAACTATGAAGTGTTGGTATCACCCATGATGACGAATGAAGGGGAGCATCATGGCTAGCAAACTACACTCTTTGGCTATTGGGCTTTGTGCGCTAGCCGTCGCAGCGTCGCCTGTCGCCGCCGGCACCATTGGCGTCATCGACAATGGCGATAACACCCTCAGCTTTGCGGCCGTGACGCTCGAGTCCGGCAATCTGACCGTTGACCGACGGCTTTACACGATTTCGGCAGCCGCGTTCGGCGTCAGCACGCCGCGCATCAATTTCGGTCGCGGCAGCGGCTATTTCGCGTCGAGTAATGAAATCGCACTGATGTTTTTCGACGATTATTTTGATGGGCGGGTCGTGACGGTCGGGCTGGATGATGGTGCAGTCGACACGATTGCCCTGACAAATGTCCCGGGCTCGCGGGACTTTCCGTTCAGCATGACGGTGCTGGACGATGTCATGTTCAGCCCGATCGATACGACGCCGGACAATGGCGTCACTGATGAAGAGGTGCTGGTCGGCTATAACCGTGACGGCAGCATCGCCTTTCCGGTCGATGATATCGGACTGCTCGACAATGACTGGATTGTACAGCAGGGCGGCCGGCTTTACACAATTGACAGCAACAGCCGCAGCGCCGCCACGGACGTCGCGCTGATCAATGATCCTGGGCTGGTCGGCGGCGCCGATGGTGACGCCACCCAGACCGAGCTTTTCGATCTGCCCGGCCAATTCAGGACCGAGCTGCCGCTGCTCGGCACCGATCCAGAGCTGGGCTTCATCTTCGCTGACGGTCTCGACCTTTTCGCCGGCGGCACCGATGCCGGCGGCATCGCCACCGGCAGTTTCCAGCATATCGGCCGTTTCACCGAAGACGGCATCGACATAGAACTCGTCGGCCTGCTCGACGTGCCGGACGGCGCTATCCCACAAATCCCGGCCCCGCCGGCGCTGGCGCTCATGATGATAGGCGCCGCAGCGCTAGTGCGGCGTGCTTAACTCCCCGCCCCATACAGGTTCTGGAACCCGCTGGTGACCTGCTCGATAAAGGCCGGGTCCTTGTCGCGCCAGTAGCGGGGGTCGCGCATCATGGCGTAGAGCTCGGCTTCATTGGGGGCGATCTGGCCGGCGGCGCCGGGGCCTTGCGCTTCGGGCAGGCCGTCGCCGGCACCCATCATGCGGTACAGCGCCAGAATGCCTTCATAGCTGGCGGACAGGCCGTCGAGCACGTCTTCGGGCAGGTTCTGCTGGCCCCAGGCGAAGAGCTGGCGGCTGATTTCCTGCCATTTCTCCTTGCCGCCGAAATGCGCGACCAGCCGTTCCACCTCGCGGTCGGCCTGAAACTCGGCGACCAGATCGGCGATCATCGGCAACAGGCGCTCGGCCGCCAGATCATAGACCGCCTGCACCTGCCCCGGCGTCATGCCGGCGGCGTGCAGCCTAGCGGTAACCTCGGGATCGGGGTCGAACAGGCCGTGATCGCATTTCACGTCATAGGCATCCGGCGTATCGGGCACACCCAGCGCCGCCCGCAGACGGGCATCCGACGCCATCGCCTCGGGGCCAGTCGGTGCCGGGATCATGGAGGAGAGCTTGCGCTCAAGCTCAAGATAGGATTTCAGCAGCGCCTCCGTGCGAAGGACGCCTTTTTCTGAATCCCAGAACTTCGCGGGAATCTCGGCGGAAAAATCTTTTTGCATCGGCGTTGTTTGCTCAGTTTGCGGAATCATCAGTGGTCCTTTCAGAAGGAGACAAAGGGAATGCCTGTCCCGCTTGGGACAGAAGTTCGGCGGGGACACCGAGTGTCCCGGCCAGCCAGCGGGTGACGGCAGGGAGGTCGAGCGCAGCCATGGCCTCGGGGCCAAGCGCCATGGCGGTGCGGATCCAGGACAGGGTTTCCTGCACATCGCGCTGTGCCTGGGCGCGGGCCAGGGGCGAGCGGTATTCAATGGCGACGATGCGGCCGTCGACCGAGAGGTCGGGGATTTCGCCGCGCCGCCGGGCGATCTGGATCAAACGACCGATCAGCGGTGTCAGCAGCTCGGCCTGCAAACGGCCATAGGTGGCACCGAGCAGCCGGGCCATCTCGCCGCTGCGCTCCAGCACCTCGGTCGCGGTCATGTCGCGGCCCTGTATCTGGGCCAGGGAATCGACCAGCATCGCATGGCGGATGCGGCTGCGCAGATCGTCCAGCACCAGCTCGGAGACATCGAAGCGGCCCGGCATATCCAGCGGTTTCAGCCCCGCGCTGCCGACCGCCTTGGGAATGATCGCGCCGGGCACCAGCCGGATATTGGCGGGGTTCAGCACGCCGTCATCATCGGCCTGCCAGATGCCGGTGACCGCGATGGAGGCGTTTTTCAGCACCAGCTCGACAACCTTATTGGCGGTCTTGATGTCGGGCAGCGCCTTCATCACCGGCGAGCGGCCATAGATTTCGCCGGGCGATTTCATCCAGCGAAAGGCGATGAAGGGCGATTGCGGTACCCGACGATCAACCAGAGGCGCGTCGGCGCCGCCTTGATCGTCGAAAAACACGGTATAGCGAAAGGCCGGGCCGTCCGGCAGGACCGCCTCGATGATCGTGAAGCGACGCTCCGGGTCGCGACTGCCCTCATCGATGACGCTGCGCGGCAGGTCAGCCGCCGGAAACCGCGTGCGCAGCCCGGTCAGGGACAGCTCGGCACGGCGGAACAGCCCGTCCAGCCGTCCGGCGCGGTTTTCCTCCAGCAGCAATTGCCCGACCGGCACGGCGGCAAAATTGAAGGCCGAGCTTTCGCCCGGCGGCGCCTCATCGATATGCAGGCAGGCGGTGCCGATCGTGACCAGGTCGAGAAAGGCCTGATGTATTTCCAGGGCGAAATTCGACCGGTCCAACTGGTCCAAAACACTTCGTGTCGCTTTCTCCAGGACCGGGGCCAGCGCTTCGGCCTCGGGATCGGAGAGCTCGCGGCCGGGGGCAAGCGCGAACCAGCGCGACCAGGGCGGGGTCAGCTGGGCGATCAGGCTGGCGGCAAGCTGATCGACCGCATCGGACGCCGTCGCATCGAACAGGCGGTCGGCCTGCCAGTCGGCGGCGGTGCGCGAACTGCTCAGGCTGTCACGCTGGGGCAGGGCGTAATCATAGCAATCCTGCCACAGCCCTTCCCACGGCGTGCGGCGGCTTTGTGCAGCGGCATAGCGGCGCCGCAGCGCCTCAATATCCACCGCCGGCAGATGCGCAGCGGGCGGGCTGATAAATCCGTTCGGCATCCTATTCACCCAACAGACGTTTGCGCACCGGCTGGCGGTCATTGGCGGCCATCACACCGCGCGCACCGCTATAGATCGTCGACAGGCGGCTGCGGCGTCGGCGCTTTATGGACTCGAGCCGGGCCTGATCCGGATCCTGTTCGGCTTCGGGCTCGACCAGCGGCTCGGGCACCGGATCGGGTTCGGGCCGGGCTTCGCGCGGCAGCACGGCAATCGGCTGCGGCTCGGGCGGCGGCAGGACCGGATCCGGCGGCAGCAAGGGCGGCGGCGCCGGCGGCCTTGGTGATTTGAAGACTTTTGCCATGAGGTTTCTTTCGTTTTTGGGGGAGGCCGTTCCACCCCTCACCCCCGCCCCGCCTCCCCACGAAAGTATCCTTGGCGGGGAGGCGAGGCGGGGGTGAGGGATGGACCGGCCAGGCGCGCGAGCACCGAAATTCACATCCGGGTCAGGAAGCGAAACAATTGCGAGGGGGTGAGGACCGAGACGGCATGGATGCCGAGCAATCGTTTGACGGCTTCAACGCAGGTGAATGCCCCCCAGGGCGCCGGGCGCCGGTGATCGCGGCGGATCGGGGCGGGCACAAGCAGCATGTCGGGCTGGCGGCTATACCAGCCGGGCAGATCGAAATCGGGCGGCACGGCAATGGTGGCCACATCGAGACGGGGCGCCAGAGAATCGACGATCAGCCAGGTCGAGCCGTCACGCAGCAGGACAAAGCAATGCCGGAAGCCGGGCTTGAGAAAGCGCAGCCACCACAGCTCCGCCTTGCCGCAGAAAACGACCCAGGCGCGCTGCGGCGGCGCGGGCGATGTCTCGCGCGGGTATCTCACAGAATGATGCCTTTGCTACGCAAGCTGCCGGCGAGACGATCGAGCCCCTCTGTCCAGAGCATATGTGCCCGGCGTTCGCGCGGCCTGTGCGGCACCGGCGGGCTGAGACGCCGGCCGTAATGCGCCATCACCTTAAGGTGATCGATCATCAGCCGCCGCTGCCGGTACAGGCGGTCGACGCAGCGCAGAATGTCGAGCGGCTCGCAGGGTCGGTGGGAATCGCCGGCGCCGGCGACGATCCGGGCACCCGCCTGCCGCGCGTCATAGGCCTGGATGAACCAGAACCACGCCTCCTCCACCGTGGCAAAAGGCTCCGGGGACAGATCGGCCTGAAATCGGGGAACGAATCTTTCGCGGCTCATCCTGTTTGCGATCCTCTCAAGCGACAGGTGTTAGGAAGATAATCGGACAATGTTACCATTTTGTTCCTCTGTCAAGCATAAAAGGTGTTTTTTCCTAATGACGCACACATCAGGCTATGCGAAACTATTCCCATGCTGACACATGGCGACATCTAGCGGGCGGTCGATTTGCTGGCCGAGAAGAACGGCTTATCGGCCTCCGGGCTGGCGAGGCGCGCCGGGCTCGACCCGACCACCTTCAACCGTTCCAAACGCGCCACCAAGGAGGGCAAGCTGCGCTGGCCGTCGACCGAGAGCATCGCCAAGATTCTCGCCGCGACCGACGCCGGCATGGGTGAGTTCCTGAGCCTGTTGGGAGAAGAGTCTGCAGCGGAGAATGGCGATCGAGCAGGCGTGCGGATCCCGGTGATCGGCTATGCTGAAGCCGGGCAGGAAGGCTATTTCGACGATGCCGGCTATCCGGTCGGGCAGGGCTGGGATGAGCTGGAATTCCCGCAGGTCGAGGACGAAAACGCCTATGCGCTGGAAATCAGCGGCGACAGCATGGAACCCGCTTATCGCGACGGCGATGTGATTATCGTCTCACCGGGCGCGTCGATCCGGCGCGGCGACCGCGTCGTCGTCAAGACGCGGGAGGGCGAGGTGACGGCCAAGATCCTGGCCCGCCGCACGGCCAACCGCATCGAGCTGCGCAGCGTCAATCCGGAATACCCCGATCGTGCCCTGGCGCCGCGCGAAATCGACTGGATCGCCCGAATCCTCTGGGTCAGCCAGTAAGCGGCGGCGCCCTTTTTTGCATCGCTTTAAGGCCCTGTTCGGCGGCCGGCGAAAAACCGGTCAACAGGGACGCCCTCCCATGCCATACAGACCGGCCGGAGCATTTTCATTCGCTTTTGGTCCGGTCTACCCCGGAACCATCCGAAAATGCATTGGGATACAGTGCACGCCAAGCAAGAGACCAAGCCATGAAACGCATACAGATCAACCCGCCGGACATGTTCGACAGCACAGCGATGAACTATGCGCAGGCCGTGCTGACCGAAGGCGGGCGGCATCTTTTCCTCGCCGGGCAGGTCGCCTTTGACGATGCCATGCAGATCGTCGGCGAGGGAGACATGCAGGCACAGGCCGCCAAGGCGCTGGACAATATCGGCCGGGTTCTGGCGCATGCCGGCGGCGGCCCCGAAAACATCGTCCGCGTGCGCTATTTCGTGCCCGATTATGACGAGGCGATGATCCCGCCGCTGCTGGCGGCAATCGGCGACTTTTTCGGCGATGGCCCGCTGCCCGCCGGCACCCTGATCGGCGTCGACGCCCTCGCCTTCCCCGGGCTGATGATCGAGATCGAGGCCGACGCCGTTCTGCCCTGAGGCAGCAGGCTCACCCGGCGCGGCGCGACAGGGCTGCGCCGGCGAGCCCCGTCAGGATCAACGCGGCCGCCGCAGGCGTCGGCACGGCAGCGGTTTCAAGGCCATTGCTGACGACGCCGTTGCGGACTTCAAAAACGAAGCGGCCGGGCATGCCGATATTGCTCATGCTTTCGAGATCGGCCATCGCCGCGGTGCGCGAGCCCGGGATGGCAAGAAAATCCTCGCCATTGCCGGCGTCGAAACCGATTTGCGGATTGACGCCGCCGCTTACCGCGCCGGACAGCCAGTTGATCGCCTGGTAGTTGAATTCGATGTCAAAGGCACCGGCCTCAATATCCGAACGATCGAACAACACCGCCTGGAACGTGTTCACACCGTTTGACGCATCCTGCCAATAGGCGCGCACCTCATGCCAGGTGGCGACAAAGGCGGTGCGGCCGTCGATCACGGTCTCGCCATAGAACAGCGTGTTCTCATCCCCGCTGCCGCCGGGGCGCAGATCGACATCGGCCCAGAAGGCGGCGATGACCGGCGGTATGCTGGAGATCGGGAAGGCAACGCTGGTATAGGCGGAATTGCCCGCGCCGAAGGTCAGAATGCCGTTGGTGCCGACATACAGATCGCCATAGGTGGTGCCGAAAAAGTCCATGTCGAAGGATGTGTCAAACTGATAGGCGGCATCATCGACATTGGTAACGGCATGGGGGAGCGTCTCAAAGCCGGACCGCAAGGGCGATCCCAGCGCCATCATCGAAGAGATGAGCAGCAGGACGAAAAAGATAAAGGCAGGAAGGGCGTGCATGGGCGTAACTCACTGTTGTGCATGTGCTGGTACCAGACCGGTCGATCCCCGCGAGTTACGTCAAATTTGATACGAATTCGTTAAGCGGGCAGGCATTGCCTTCTGTCCTTGCGCCGGGCGGCGGGGAGCAGGCGAGGGACGGACCGGGATGATCCGAAACTGCCCTATGTTCCGCAGAAGGTCTGATAGACACGCTGCTCCGGGCCGGGCGGGGTTTCATAGCCGGCCGCCTCGGCGCGCGCCTCGAACGGGCCGGCGAGGACGCGGTGAAGCCGCTCGAAAGGACCGAAATCGGCATTCTCGACAGCGGCCGCGATGGCCTCCTCGATCCGATGATTGCGCGGGATATAGAGCGGATTGGCATTGTTCAGCGCCGCCGACAAAGCCGCCTGATTCCGGGCCGGATCGCGGTTTTCCGCCGCCAGACGGGCGCGCCAGCGCGGCAGCCAGGCCAGCAGCGGCGCCGGGTCCTGGGCCGCCGTGAATGCGTCATCGCTATCGGCCGCTTCGGCCAGCGCGCGAAAGGTCAGGGTGAAATCGGCACCGCCCTGTTCCATGGCCTTCAGCAGATCCTCGGCAAGCGCCCGGTCTTCCTCTAGCGCCGTCTCAAGCCCGAGCTTGCCGCGCATGAGATCCAGCCAATGCCGGTCATAGGCCGGCTTGAAACCGTGCACGATCGCGGTGGCCTGTTCGACCGCCTTGTCGAGCGCCGCATCGTCCGCATCCTCACCGGCGGCAACGGGAATCAGGCATTCGGCCAGCCGCGCCAGATTCCAGGCCATGATCCGGGGCTGGTTCTCATAGGCATAGCGGCCGAGATGGTCGATCGAGCTGAACACCTGATCGGCGCGATAGGTGTCGATAAAGGCGCAGGGACCGTAATCGATGGTCTCGCCGCTCAGCGCGGTATTGTCGGTATTCATCACCCCGTGGATGAAACCCAGGCTCATCCAGTGCGCGACCAGCTTCGCCTGGCTTTCAAGGACCGCCTCCAGCATCGCGAAGGCGGGGATATCAGCCTCCTGCGCGCCGGGGTAGAGGCGCGCGATGACATAATCGGTCAGCAGCCGCAGCGCCTCGACATCGCCGCGCGCCGCGAAATACTGAAAGCTGCCGACCCGGACATGGCTGCGCGCCACCCGCGCCAGCACCGCGCCGGGCAGCGGCGCTTCCCGAAACACCATCTCGCCGGTCAGCGCGGCGCCCAGAGCGCGCGTCGTCGGCACCCCCAGAGCCGCCATCGCCTCGCTGACCAGATATTCGCGCAACACCGGCCCGAGCGCCGCCCGGCCATCACCGCCGCGCGAGAACGGTGTCCGCCCCGAGCCCTTGAGCTGGACCTCTCGCAGGTGGCCGTCCCGATGCCGCAGATCGCCCAGAATATGCGCCCGGCCATCGCCGAGCTGCGGGGTGAAGCCGCCGAATTGATGCCCGGCATAGGCGCTGGCCACCGGGGTGCTGTTTTCGGGCACCTGATTGCCGGCGATCAGCGCGGCCCAGCCCTGATCGTCAAGATTGTCGGGATCAATGCCGAAATCGCCGGCCAGATAATCGCGGTTGAGCCGGATCAGCCGCGGCCCGATCACCGGCACAGGGGCCAACGCGGCATGAAACCGCTCGGGCAGGGCAGCATAGCTGTTGGCGTCGATCCGGAAGGGCAAGGCATCGGGCATGACGCTTAAATGGCATTGGCCCGCCGGGCAGGACAACCGCTTGCCTCGAGGAATCTGACTTGCTAGCAAATCGCGTGACGGTGCCCGCGCGAGCGGGAGAATAGGGAAGTCCGGTGCAAGTCCGGCGCTGTACCCGCAACTGTCATCGGTGAATTTGCCGGCCCGTAAAGCCACTGAAGCACATGCTTCGGGAAGGTGGGCCGGCGGTTTGGTTGGGGCGCACCAGCCCCCTATCAAACACCGAGAGCCAGGAGACCTGCCGTCGCCATCGCCCCGTCGGGCGCCCGGGAATAGGCGCATGGCGCGGAAACCTTCCGTTGCGGCGATATCAAGAACCGTAGCCCGTTGAGACCTAACCGGTTTCAGCGTGCTGCTTATCGCCGACCGGCCGGATGCGCATCCGGCCGCAATGAGAAGGAGTGCGCCCTCATGCGAGGCCACCTGAATGTGAGCGCCGCAGCCATTGCGACCGCCCTTGCCGCCGCGATCCCTCTGTTATCCCCAGACGACGCCCACGCCCGATCGAGCCTGCCGACGGAAATCGTCGTCACCGCCACACGTATTGCGACGCCGATAGAGGAAGTCGGCAGCGCGATCAGCGTATTGGAGGCCCGGGAAATCGACCGGCGGCAATTCCTGCGTATCGAGGATGCCTTGCAACTGATCCCCGGCGTTACCGCCGACATTACCGGCCCGCCCGGCGTTCCGGCGCCGATCCGGCTGCGCGGGCTGGCGCCGCGCAATACGCTGGTGCTGATCGACGGCATGGAAGTCGCCGATGTCTCCAACGCCAATGTGCAGTTTCAGTTCGGCAACATTCCGGCCGAGACCGTCGACCGCATCGAGGTGCTGCGCGGTCCGCAATCGGCGCTGTATGGCGCCGATGCCTCGGGCGGGGTGATCAATATTCTGACCCGCACGCCGGACAATCCGATCGAGGCGCAGGCGCGGATCGAATATGGCAGCTTCGAAACGCTGAAGACCTTCGGCGAGCTGGCGGGTCGTTTCGGCCCGGAGGGTCAGGGCTATGCCATCGGCAGCTTTTCCTTCACCGATATCGAGGGCTTTTCGACCTTCAATGAGGATCGCGGCGGCATCGAGGAAGACGGCTACCTGTCACGTGCCTGGCTGGCCAAGGGCGGCTGGGCCTTCAATGAAAGCGCGTCCCTCGAAGTGCGCGGCCGTTATGTCGATGAAAGACAGGCGACCGATACGAACAGCTTTGACCTGATCGATAACTTCATCGACAAGGAAGAGGCCTATATCGGCGCCAGTTTCGATTTGACCTCGCTGGGCGGCGCGCTCGACAGCACCGTGGCCGGCAGCATCGTCGAGCATCGCCGGGAGTTCATCAATGGCTTTCTCGACGGAGACCGCTATCGCGGCCGCAAGAGCAAGGTCGACTATCGCGGCGCGCTCAGTCTCAACGAAGAACACACCAGCGTCTTCGGCGCGGAATGGGAAAAGGAGCGCCTGGATCAGGTCGCCCCGCAAGCCGGCGGCGTTGCCTTCGGTCCCCCGGCGGAGGCGGCGGAAATCGACATCGCGATCCGGACGCTGGCCTTCTATGCCCAGCATCAATGGGTGTGGAATGGAGCGTTGTCGGTGATCGGCGGGCTGCGTGTCGACGATAATGAAGTATTCGGCACCGATGTCACCTATCGCGGCACCATCGCCTATAACATCACGCAGACGGGCACGCGGCTGCGCGCCTCGGGCGGCAGTTCGGTGGTGACGCCTTCGGTCTTTGAGCTGAATGATATCTGCATCGGCAATGCCGATCTCGACCCTGAGCGGTCGGTCGGATTTGATATCGGCGTCGATCAGCGGTTTGAGACCGCCGCCATTCAGGTCAGCGCCACCTATTTCCGCAGCCGCATTCGGGATCAGATCGTCTATGACGGCAGCCCCGAGACGGGAACCGCGCTGAGCGATGCCTGCGCCGGATTCTGGGGGCCGTTCGGCGGCTATCAGAACCAGGCGCGGGTGCGCACGCAGGGACTCGAAGTCGCAATCAGCGCCCAGCCCCTCGACTCGGTGCGTTTCGGGATGGCCTATACGCTGACCGATGCCGATCTGCTGACCAACAACACGCCGCTGCGCGATGTACCGCGGCATGAGGCCAGCGTCGAGCTGAGCTGGACCGGCTGGCAGGATCGCCTCACCCTCGGCGCCGACGGCCGCTATCGCTCTAGCGAGCCGAATTTCGGCGGCGCCTCCGACAGTTTCTTCGTTGCCCGGCTGCGCGGTGAGGTCGCGCTGTGGCCCGACCGGCTGACCCTGTTCAGCCGGGTCGAGAACCTGTTTAACGCCGATTATGAGGAAAGTTTCGGCAACGGCACCCCGGGGCGGTCAGGCTATGTCGGCCTCCGCGCGCGCTACTGACATGCGGCAGAGGCGCGCTCATCGCCCTCTCTTTCGCCGGGCGAACGGGCTGGTTGTAGGGGCTCTCCTGGCCGCCATTGCATGCCTGATATCGATAACGGCATTGGCAGCACCGCCGCGCGTCGCCTCGATCAGCGCCTGTGGCGATCAGATCCTGCTGGCGCTGGCCGACCGGGAGCAGATCGCCAGCCTGTCCTGGCAGGCGGACACCCCGCTTTCGCATCTGGCGCCGCTGGCTGACGGCTTGCCCCGGAACCGCGGCGAGGCTGAGCAGCTATTGGCACAGCGCGTCGATCTGGTGGTCATGGCCGGATGGGGCGACCGCAAGCTTGCCGCACAGCTGGAGGCCTTCGGTATTGCCGTGCATCGGATGCCGATTGCCGCAAGCCTGGCGGAGGTCGATGACGGGCTGCTGGCTGTAGCGGAGGCGATCGGCCAGGCGCGCAGGGGCCGGGAATTGGTCGCATCGCTAAGGCGGCAAAGAGCGGCGATCCCGACACCCGCAGATCGCCCGATCGCAGCCTATCTGCGACCGTTCGGCGGCTCCGCCGGGCCGGGCACCTATGTTCACGACACGGTCGAGGCCTCGGGCTTCGATAATCTGACCGAAGAGCTGGGGCTGGGCGGCTGGACGGCGATAACGCTCGAACAACTCCTCAGGCATCCGCCCGATGCGGTGATTACCAGCTTTTTCAGCGAAGCGGAGACCTCGGTGATGAGCAGCTATGCGCGGCATCCGGTGTTTCGGGAATTGATCGCCGACCGGCCCGTTCTGCCCGTCCGCAGCGCGCTATGGGTTTGTGAATCGCAGCATTTGACCGCCGCCGCCGCAGAGCTGGCCGACCAGCGGGAGCAAGCCTTTCGCGATGAGTGATGCTGCGATGATCGGCATAAGGCCCCTGCGCGGGCGTTGGGCGCTGCCGGCAAGGCGCGCCCTGCTGCCAGGCCTCGGCGTCCTGCTGGTGGCGCTCGGCTCTGTTTCGCTATTTGTCGGCTATGCGCCGCTGCCGCTGGCCGAGATGGTCGCGGGCCTCGCCGGTCAAGGCGATGCGGTGATCGTCACCATCATGCAGGAGCTCAGGCTGCCGCGTACGGTGATTGCCGCCCTTGTCGGCGCGGGGCTGGGCCTCGCCGGGGCCGTTCTGCAAGGCCTGTTGCGCAATCCGCTGGCGGAGCCGGGCGTGATGGGCATTTCCTCAGCCGCCGGTCTGGGCGCGGTTGTCGCGCTCTATTACGGCCTTTTTGCCAGTCATGCCCTCGCCCTGCCGATATCGGCGATGATCGGCGCCGGGATCGCCACAGCAATCCTCTATCTTGTCGCCGCCCGCGGCGGAGGCACGCTTACCCTGATCTTGTGCGGGGTGGCGCTGGGCAGCCTGTCCGTCGCCTTGACCTCGCTGGCCATGAACCTCTCGGCCAATCCCTTCGCCACCACCGAGATGCTGATGTGGCTGCTGGGCTCGATCCGCGACAGTTCGAATTTCGACGTCCTGCTTGCAGGTCCTTTCATCATCCTCGGCGGCGCTTTACTGCTCAGCACGGCGCGGGCGCTGGATGCGCTAAGCCTCGGGGAGGACACAGCGCGCAGTCTCGGGGTCGACACCGACCGCACCCGGCTGGTTGCTATTGTCGGCACGGCGTTTTGCGTCGGCACGGGCGTTTCGGTCGCCGGCACGATCGGATTTATCGGCCTGGTGATCCCGCATTTGCTGCGGCCGCTGACCGATGGACGACCCGCACAGCTGCTGATCCCCAGCGCCCTGGGCGGCGCGGCATTGCTGCTGGCAGCCGATATCGGCGTCCGGCTGATGGCGGTGGCGATGCCGGCGCGCCCCGAGATTCATCTGGGTGTGGTGACAGCCCTGCTTGGGGCGCCCTTCTTCCTGTATCTGATCCTGGCGCAGAACCGGCGAGACCGATGGTAAGCGCCCCCGATCTGCTGGTCCGTGACGTCACCGCCGAGCTGGGTGGCCGGGCCGTGCTGCGCGATGTCGGCTTCAGCGCCGAGGGCGGGCTGATCGGGCTGGTCGGGCCGAACGGCGCGGGCAAGACGACGCTGTTGCGCCTGCTCGCGGCGCTGGAGCGGCCGCGCAGCGGTTCGATCGCGCTCGGCGGCATCGCCCTGAACCGCATCGATGCGGCAAAACGGGCACGCCTGATCGCCTATTTGCCGCAGGATCACGGCGTTGCCTGGCCGATCACGGTTCGCGACCTTGTGGCGCTGGGGCGATTGCCGCATCGAAGCGCATTCGCCGCACCGTCCCTGGTCGATGATGCTGCGGTCGAGGAGGCGATGGCGCG
Organism: uncultured Rhodospirillales bacterium; assembly: GCA_964598335.1. Taxonomy (GTDB): domain Bacteria; phylum Pseudomonadota; class Alphaproteobacteria; order CAZRBL01; family CAZRBL01; genus CAZRBL01. The sequence goes on along the minus strand of CAZRBL010000020.1, from coordinate 4,551 downwards.
GGCCGCGGTCACTGCCTTTGCAGCACGGCCTGTCGATACCCTGTCGGGTGGTGAGCGCGCCCGAACGGCCCTGGCCCGGGTCCTGGCCACCCAGGCGCCGATCGTGCTGGCGGACGAGCCGGTCGCCTCGCTCGATATAAATCACCAGCTCCAGATCATGGAATTGCTGCGAGACCTGGCGTCGGCAGGCGGCCTGATCATCGCCGTGATGCACAACCCCTCATTGGCCGCACGCTATTGCGACAGGCTTTTATTGCTCGACCGCGGCAGATTGGTGGCGGATGGCGAGCCGGAGCATGTCCTGGATGACCGCAACATGGCCGATGTCTTTCGGATCAACATTAACAAAACCGTTTTCGACCAGAGCAAATGGCAACGCGTGAGCGCAGAATTGGACCCAGATGATGAGCGATATTGAACAGGAAGAACACAAGGCCGCGATGCGGAAATTACAGGCCGAACATCGGGCGCGGCTGGCCGAAAAGCAGAAGGCCGAGCGCGGCCTGATCCTGGTCAATACCGGCGACGGCAAGGGCAAGAGCACCGCCGCCTTCGGCACCATGGCGCGAGCGCTCGGCTGGGGCCATCAATGCGCCGTGGTGCAATTCATCAAGGGCGATTGGAAAACCGGCGAGAAGCAGTTCTTCGACCGGTTCCCCGATCAGGTCGACTGGCACACAATGGGCGAGGGCTTCACCTGGGATACCCAGGACAAAAGCCGCGACATCGCCACCGCGACCCGGGCCTGGGAAATGGCCAGAACGCTGATCAGCAGCGGCGATTACGATCTGGCCCTGCTCGACGAGCTCAATGTCGTGCTGCAAATCGGCTATCTGCCGGTCGCCACGGCAATTGAGGGGATCACCGCGCACCATCCCCGCACCAGCGTCATCATCACCGGCCGCGGCGCCCCGCTGGAGCTGATCGCCATCGCCGACACGGTCTCCGAAATCGCGCCGATCAAGCACGCCTTCGACAACGGCATCAAGGCCGTGCCGGGTTTGGATTATTGAGGCGAAAACGCCGCCAGAAGGATCCGCTCGCAGCGCGCCTCGATTTCGGCGAAGAAATCCTCGTCAGCGTAGTCGCGCCACTTCTCGCCGGCCGGCGGGCGGATGGCCTTTCGCAGACCGGCAGGCGCATCGCCCGGCAGGTCGAAGCGGGTAAACAGGTCGGCCATGATCGCATCGGGATCGGCCAACAGATCCTCATAAGACAGCGAATGATCAGCGAAGTGCAGCCCGTGGCTGTAGGACAGGCGCCAGATCAAATAGAACAGCGCATAGGGGTGCCAGTCCTGAGGCAGGCCGAGAAACGGAAAGGCCGGCGTCAAGTCGCGGGCCCAGGCGCGAAGGTAGAAGCGGTCATAGGGCGCGAAGGCGGCAAGGGTGATGTCGCGCGGCGGCATCCGATCATGCAGGGACGACATCCATTGCGCCCGCGGCTGCCGATAAAGATGCAGCAACTTCGCCTCAGGAAAGCGCGACTTGAGCCAGCCGAGCCGGAAATCGGCGCGATTAAACTGTAGAACAGGATAACCGGGCGCGTGGTCGATCAGCGTGCCGACGAAGCCATCGAGCGCCTCATCCCCCGCCGCCCGGTCCATATAGAGCCGGTGATAGGTCCAATTCTCGGTGAAGTGCTTGGCCAGAACATCTCGCGCCTGATCCGGCAGCGCGCGGTAAGCCGCGCCGATATCGCGCTCATGCACATGGCTGGTGTCCCGCCCTGAGGTATCGCTAGACGGATCGAACCAGCGGCGTTCATTGAGGGGTTCGTAAAAGGCGGACAGGCCATCGACCTGGTCAAACAGGCTCCAGAGCAGGGTCGAGCCGGTCCGGAACCGCGCGGTGATGAACAGGGCCTTGCGCCCATCGGCAGACGGCTGCGGCCCCGCCGCGGCCGGCATCGGCGCCAGCGGAACCGACGCCGCACCATCGAAGGCCGGGGCCATTGCGGCCTCGCGGATCGCTGCGCGCAACCGGCTACGGACCGAATAGGCTCCGAAGAGGCGGTCGAGCAGGAAATTCTTCACGATCTCCGCCTCATCCTTCATTTTTCAGCGGCAAGCAAGCGTCGCGACGCGATATTGTCGAGCATTGTCGGGCAGCGCAACGGCTGATAAGCGGAACTACGTTCATTACCCGAGCGGCGGCCCGACAGCGCCTATGTCTTATCGTCTCAAAAAACTCATCACCCAGCTGACCGGCACATTCGCCCCTCGGCGGGGCATCGCCATTGCCAGCTATCCGCGCAGCGGCAATACCTGGGTCCGCAAGCTGGTAGAGGATATCAGCGGCGAGCAGACCGGTTCCATTTATCAGGACAAGGTGATGCCGCGTGGTCGCGACGGGATCGTCATCAAGACGCATAAGCGCGATTCGGAGCGCTATGCCGCCGCCATCTTCATTGTCCGAAATCCGTTCGACAGCCTGTATTCGAGCTATCGATATGAATCCGACATCGCCAATCTGGCGCCGGGCGACGCTGACGCGTTCATGCTGACCGAGGCAGCTGCTTGGCAGGCCCATTTTAACCACTGGTATGCCGCGCCGATCCGCAAATTGGTCATCCGCTACGAAGATTTGCTGGAAGACACGCCGCACTGCCTGTTCCAGGTTTGCGCCTTTATCGGCCTGACCCCGGACGCCGGGCGCATCAGGGAAGTCTGCGAAGCCAACACCATCGAGGCCTTGCGCGGAACGACAGATCTCGGCGCGCGCTTTTTCCGGTCCGGCCAGGTCGGTGAAGGGCTGCGCGCCTGCACGCCGGAAACGCTCGATCGTATCTCCAAAAAGCTCGCCGCAGAAATCGACATTCTGCAAGCCTCGCCGGCCACATTGAGGGCCCGCTTCAACATTCCCGAAGAGTAATCAGGCGGTCATTATCGCGCCGCGAACGTTCGCCGAGATTGAGTTTCGGCACCGCACCGCGCAAACCCTCATCCGGAAGTCGGGAAACCGATCCACAGCAAGGCCAGTGGCCGCTGGCGCCGCGATCTTCCGCCCGAAGCGCGGCAGTTATTTGAGGGCCGCGGACAGCAACTTCTGCTCAAGCTCGGCTATGTCGATGATGCGGGCTGGATGAATGAGCCCGTGATCACGGAGACCGACAAAGCAGGCAGCCGCAATTGAGTTTTCGGCAGATTTCGCCATCTCTACCTCCATGTTAGATACGCAAGCAGGCAATTCCGTTTTCATCAATATCGGCGAGCGCTGTAACGTCACCGGTTCGGCGCGCTTCAAGAAACTGATCCTTGAAGAACGCTATGACGAGGCCGTGGAGGTGGCGCGGGCGCAGGTCGAGAACGGCGCGCAAATCCTCGACATCAATATGGATGAGGGGATGCTGGACGGCGTCAAGGCGATGCGCACCTTCCTCAACCTGATCGCCGCCGAACCCGATATCGCGCGCGTTCCGTTCATGATCGACAGCTCGAAATGGGAGATCATCGAGGCAGGGCTGCAATGCGTTCAGGGCAAGTCGATCGTCAATTCCATCAGCCTCAAGGAGGGCGAAGAGGCCTTTTTTGACCAGGCCCGGAAAATCCGCCGCTACGGTGCGGCGACGGTGGTCATGGCTTTTGACGAGGACGGCCAGGCGGATGTCGCCGACCGAAAATTCGAGATCTGCAAACGCTCCTATGAGCTGCTGACAGAGAAAATCGGCTTTCCTCCCGAAGACATTGTTTTCGATCCGAACATTTTCGCCGTCGCCACCGGCATCGAAGAGCACAATAATTACGCGGTCGAGTTTTTCGAGGCGACTGAGCGCATCCGGCGCGAACTGCCCTATTGCCATGTCTCGGGCGGGCTCTCGAACGTCTCCTTCAGCTTTCGCGGCAATGAACCGGTGCGCCGCGCGATGCATTCGGTGTTCCTGTATCACGCGATCCCGGCGGGCATGGATATGGGCATCGTCAAT
>CAZRBL010000020.1:0-617 GCA_964598335.1 uncultured Rhodospirillales bacterium | reverse complement strand
CTCGACGTCTATGACGATATCGACCCCGAGCTGCGCGAGCTGGTCGAGGATGTGATTTTCGACCGGCGCGACGATGCCACCGAGCGTCTGGTCGATGCCGCGCCGCGCTTCAAGGAGGGCGGCAGCAAGACAGGCCCGGTCAAGGACATGTCCTGGCGCGAACAGCCGGTTGCCGACCGCATCACCCATTCGCTGGTGCACGGCATCGATGAATTCATCATTGAGGACACTGAAGAGGCGCGCCAGGCTGCGCGGACTTTTTATCAATATGGAGATATTCAACCCTTGTGCGATTTTATCGAGCAGCACTATTTCAAGGTGTTTGATAACCGCGATTATCGCTGGGTGAATGAACTGACGATCAAGACCATCTTTTTGAGCCTGTTATTTAATGATACCTTCTATATTATGGATTCCGAAACTGCGCTGGAGCGGCGCTATTCGGATTTGACCATGATTATCCGCCCTGATATGCGCCAATATCAATTGCTGGATATGCTGCTCGAATTCAAATATCTGCCTTTAGCCTCATGCGGCCTGAGCGGAGAACAGTCGCGCCAGATGAGCGAGCAGGAATTACACGCTCTCGCCCCTGTCAAAGAAAGCATGGCGCAAGC
>CAZRBL010000019.1:0-47557 GCA_964598335.1 uncultured Rhodospirillales bacterium | reverse complement strand
GCAAAACGAGCAATAAAGCGTGTTCTTGCTCTCGCCGCCGCCGGAGGCGCTGCCCTGGCCGCCGCCTTGCGTACCGCTGCCTTTGGTCATGGGACCCCATAAAATTTAGTTAGGATAGGATATTGCGGGCGTCTTTGGGGCAGACGCAAGCCCAAAATCATGATGGCTTTGTGGCGGTCGCCTCAGATCGTCGGATAGCCGGTATCCGCGGCAGATCGGGCGGTTTTCCGGCTATTCTTGCGCTCTGCCGCCGTAACCGACACAACATCGCCCCACGCCGCGAGCTGGAATTCCCTCCCGTCTTCGAGTCGCAGCGCGTAGCACTCCTTCTCGCTGCGATCGACATCGAAGCAGCCGGAATGGCGCTTGTACGGGTCCATCACCGGCTTGCCGTCACCCTTGAACAGCTCGGGAAACATCTCCTGCCGCTTCAATTTGTACCAGCGGTCGGTGATCGCTTTTTCTTCCGGCGACTGGGCGCTGGGTTTGCTGTTGTTGAGCCGGTCGGTCTGATAGCCCGCAAAAAGCAGCGCGCCGACCATGCCCGTGAAGAGAAGGATTTCTCGATTGGTCATCTTGTGTCCGGCGTTGGCATAGCTGAATAAACAATGCGCGATAGCGCCGCTTGCCGGTTGAAGCAAGCGTGTCGCTGCGCCATTGATTAATGCCATGAGCACACAAGAGCTGCCTGATATTGACGACGTTATTGCGAGCTTTGCCTTTCTTGACGATTGGGAAGATCGCTATCGCTATCTGATCGAGCTGGGGCGCGACCACACCGGTCTGCCCGATGCTCTGAAGACGGACGCCAACAAGGTTTCGGGCTGCACCAGCCAGGTCTGGTTCCATACGCATAGCGATCAAGCGCCCAGGCTGAGCTTCAGCGCCGACAGCGATGCGCATATCGTCAAGGGGCTGATCGCGGTTCTGCTTGCTGCTTATTCCGGCAGGACGCCGGCGGAAATTGCCGCGGTTGATATCAAGGCGATTTTCACCGAGCTCGGTCTTGACGAGCATCTCAGCCCGAACCGCCGCAACGGATTTTTCGCCATGGTTGAGCGGATCCGAAGCGATGCCGCAGCGGCGCAGGCTGAAGCGGGTGCTGTTTCGTCTTAAGCGCTATTGGGCGCGCCGTCATTTTGATGCGCGTGCCCGTCGGGTCTTGGCAACACCGGCGCTACCCGCCGGTGACGGCGCGTTCCGCCTGGTCTCAATGCTGCGCTCACGCGACCTGTTGATGTATCTGGTCGCGGCGAAATCGCTGCTCAGCCGCGTCGGTCCCGCGCGCGTCGATGTGCTCGATGACGGCAGCCTGACCGCAGATGACAGGGCGCAGATCGGCACGCATCTCGACGGCGCCCGGATTCACCCCATAGCCGAGATCGATACCGGCGCCTGTCAGCGCGGCGGCTGCTGGGAGCGGCTGTGCTACATCGTCGATGCGGTTGCCGACAGTTACGTTGTCCAGCTCGATGCGGATACGGTGACCCTGGCGGCGCTGCCCGAGGTTGTTGCGGCGATCCGCGCCAATCGATCGTTCATTCTCGGCGATACTCAGGTCGCGCCGATGCCGATGGCCGAGCTGTCGGCCTATCTCGAGCAGCATGGAGACGGGCATATCTGCGATGAGGTGGAGCGGCATTTGCGGCATTTGCCGGATGCTGCCGCACGCCGCTATGTCCGCGGGTCGGCCGGGTTTTGCGGTTTCGCCAGGGGCAGCGTGGACCGCGCCCTTCTCGAAGCCTTTCACGAGCGGATGGCGGCAGCGGTGGGTGCGCGTTTTTCCGAATGGGGCTCGGAGCAGGTCGCCTCCAATGTCATGGTGTCGGCCGATCCCGAGGCTGTTGCGCTCAGGCCGCCGTCCTATCTCAATTATCTGGGCGGCGTTGTGCCCGAACAGGCGGCCTTTGTGCATTTTCTGGGCACCGCACGGTTCAGCGGGGGCGCCTATGCAGCTGCCGCCCGACGCGTCATTGCGGGATTGTCAGGGTGTTAGGCTGCCGCCGGGCGCTGCCGGGCCCGTTGCCGTTCGCGCGGCAGTGTTCAGAGGCCAGTCCTTGATCTCAATATTCCCGGCTGCAATGTCCACATCGATGCGGCAGCCAAGTCGGCCCCCGATCGTCAGGCCGAGTTGCTGCGGCCCGGTCCGGGTCACTGTCAGATCACCGCTGTCGCGCTGCCATTTTTCCTGATCGAAGCGCTTGAAACCACGCGCGGTCAGCGCCTCACCGCACTCCGACCAACGACCAAGTGTGGTCGCGCCGCTGTCGGATAATGCGTCAAGCACCGCCTTTGGGCGATCCTTTTCAAGCGCGTCCTGCAATTGCTGACGACTATGCTGCTCGGCGCCGTAAAGAATCATCATCATCGACATGCCCAGCAGCGGAATGGCCCAGGTGAGTTGATCGTTCACAGGCTGTGCTCGGGCGGGTTGCGGGTGGTTTTCGCCGACGGGCGCGGTGCCGCCGCCGCATCGAGACGCGGGGTATCGCCGCCGGTCGGCGGCAAGACGGTGTAGCCGGCCTCATGCTCATAGGGCGGATAGGCCCAGGGCCGCTTTTCCTTGTCTTCCCGATATTTGCGTTCCTGCTCCTGCTGCCACATCCAGTCCTGGAACAGCCGCCAGGCTTCGGCTTCCATGAGGATATTCTGCTTATATTCGAGGTCGAACAGCCTGTCGCCCTGGCTCGTCTGATTGTCCTGAATGGTGTTCAGAGCGTCGACGATGACGGAGAAATTCTTGTTGTTGATGCCCTGGTTATCATCGATCCGGGCCAGTTTCTCGGCGATTGCGGCAAATTGTGCGCTGTCGTTCTGTTGCGCCGCATAAACCTCCTTCAGGCTGCTGACAATGTTCGCCAACTGGCTCTCGTCCTGGCTTTGCAGGAATTTGAGGATGGCAACGTCGCTGCGCAGATGTCTGTTGTCCGCCTGCAATGCGAGGATTTCCCGTGCCATCGCTTTGCGCTCATGCTCGGCCTTGTCGAACTTGCCCAGTATGGCGCCCCCGGCGATGCCGATCAAAGCGCCCGTAAGCAAGACTTGCGGCCAGCGAGTCGGCTGCTTCTCCTTGATATCCTCGGGCATGTGCCGTTCCCTTTCCTTTATTGGGGCGGCGGGGTTTCGTCCTCGCGTGAGAACAGATCGTAAGCGACCTGCCGTCCCATCAGCTTTGCGGTTTCGGCGACAAGGTCCTCGACGTCGAGATCGTCGAAGCTGCCCTCGCGTTCGCCCGCGATATGATAGCGCCCTGCTGCAATCGGTTTGCCGTCCGCATCGACAGCAATAACGATCATGAAGGCCGCCTCGGTCAAAACAGCCGTGACGCTATCGCTCAGCTCGAGAAAGCTGAAATCTCCCTCATCACCGCCCGCCAGGGTGAGGCTCGCTTTCGCCCCGTCGGCGGTGAAGGCGATGCCTTCAAAGCGGGCCATATCCTCGGCGGTACCGATCAGCACCGGAGTTGCATCTTCGTGAGCGAGAAGCTGAAGCGCCATTGGCTTTGTCTTTAAAGTGTCACAAAAACAGAAAAGAGCGGCTTATGCAACAGGTTTCTCTGTTGCGTTCCATGTTCGGGGATCGGCAGTTTCCTGAATTCCCGCTGCCATATCCTTAACCTCATGGGCGCCCTCGTCATCGAAAGGCGGAAACCAGACAAAGGGGATGCGCTTTTTTTCCGCATAAGCCAGTTGCCGCTTCAGCTTGGAGGCGGCGTGGAAAAGCTCGACCTTGTAACCGCGCCGGCGCAGGGTGGCTGCCGTCTCGGTGGCCTCGGCGCGACGCTGCTCGCTCGGCAGCACGACCAGGATCTCTGTCGGCACCGGTCTTGCCGGTGCGATCAGACCTTCGGCGAGCAGTTTCGAGAACAGCCGTGACAGGCCCAGGGAAATCCCGACGCCGGGCAGCTTGCGGGCAATGAAGCTGCCGGCAAGATCGTCGTAACGGCCGCCTGAGACGACCGAGCCGAAGCCGGGATAATCGATCAGCCGACCCTCATAGACGGTGCCGGTATAATAATCGAAGCCGCGCGCGATGGAGAGATCGGCGACGACCATGCCCTCAGGCAGGCCCGCGAGTTGATCCATGACAAAGGCGAGTTCTTCGAGGCCTTCCTCGAGCTTTGGGTCGACAGCGCCCAATTGCTTCACGCGGTCAACAAAGCCTGCATCTTTCGTCTTGATCTCGCCAAGGGCCAGCAATTGCCGCGCGCGTGCCGCATCGATCCCCAGCCCGTCAACCAGGGCCTCGCTGACCCCGTTGCTCCCGAGCTTGTCGAGTTTATCAAGAATGCGGATCGCCGCGACGGCGTCGTCGACACCCAGGGCCCGGACATAACCGGCGAGGATTTTACGGTTGCTGACATGCAGTTGAAATCCCGCCACGCCGAGCCGCTGCAAAAGCTCGGCGATGATCAGCGCCATTTCGGCATCGAAATGAAGCGGCAGAGTATCGACCGCGATGACGTCGATATCGCATTGGTAGAATTCCCGGAAACGGCCCTCCTGCGGCCGTTCTCCGCGCCAGGCGCGTTGCATCTGATAGCGCTTGAACGGGAAGGTCAGTGCATTGAAATGCTGCGCGGTATAGCGGGCGAAGGGCACCGTCAGATCATAATGCAGGCCCAGCCGCGCGCTGTCATCCTCCTCGGCATCCGCCTGCAGCCGCCGCAAGACATAGATCTCCTTATCGGTCTCGCCCTTGGCGAGCAGTGCATCAAGCGCCTCGACCGACGGCGTCTCGATATTGGTAAAGCCGTAGCTTTCAAAGCAGCTGCGGATCGTGTCGAGCCAGCGCTGTTCGACGGCGCGGATTTCCGGCAGCCATTCGGGGAAGCCGCTGATCGCTTGCGGTTTGAGGATTTTTGCGGACATCTGTGACGGGTGGTGATGGGCAGGGCAATGAAGCATGCTACATAAAGATGATGATCAACCCTGTCAGCTTGTTCCTCGCAGCGCTATTGGCGGCGATGCCGGCCCTGGCCCAGACCGATCCGCTTGAAGAGCAGATCGACGAGGCGATCGAACGGGCTCAGGAAAGGACTCAGGATCGCGAAAGCCGTATCGGGGATCCCGTCAACCGGGTCCTCGAGCGCTTGGAAAGCCGCGCGCCGACTGCTGAAGACGCCGCCGAGGCTGAGAGCGCCCGCATCGATCGGCTCAGCCGCACTCAGCCCCGTTTCGATCCGGATGCCGACCCGCTGGAGGCCTTTGATTTCGATGTCGACGCCTTGAAGCGATCGGGAATCGAAATCGATCAGGCGGCGACGGCGCGTTATGGTGCGCCGGTGCTCCGGCCTGTCACGCGCGATACCCGCACCGTGCCGCGAGAGCGCTTTCTCGAGCAGCTCGACCGGACCTTCCGGCCGCCGCAGGCGGAACCGGCGCAGCCCGGCGGCTATGTTGCCCCGAATACCGGTTTCATCACGCCGCCGGAATATCCGCTGTCGCCGGTGCGTTAAGCCGCACGGCGCGGGGCGTCCTCTTCGAACAGCTCGGCCAGTTTCTCGGTCATCGTGCCGCCGAGTTCTTCAGCATCGACGATGGTGACCGCGCGACGATACCAGCGCGTGACGTCGTGGCCGATGCCGATGGCAATCAACTCGACCTCGCTGCGGGTTTCGATGAAATCGATGACCATTCGCAGATGCCGCTCAAGATAGTTGCTGGCATTGACCGATTGGGTTGTGTCGTCGACCGGTGCGCCGTCGGAGATCACCATCAGGATACGCCGCTGTTCGGGCCGCGCCAGCGCCCGCTGATGCGCCCACATTAGCGCCTCACCGTCGATATTTTCCTTAAGCAGCCCTTCCCGCAGCATCAGGCCGAGATTCTTGCGCGCCCGACGCCAGGGGGCATCGGCCGATTTGTAGATGATGTGGCGCAGATCGTTGAGTCGCCCCGGTTTGGGCGGCTTGCCCGCATCGACCCAGGCTTCGCGGGCGCGGCCGCCCTTCCAGGCGCGGGTCGTGAAGCCCAGTATCTCGACCTTGACCCCGCAGCGCTCCAGGGTGCGCGCCAGGATATCCGCGCTGATCGCGGCGATGCCGATGGGGCGCCCGCGCATGGAGCCGGAATTATCGATCAGCAGGGTTACAACGGTGTCTCGGAACTCGGCCTCGGTCTCCTGCTTGTAGGACAAGGGCAAGGTGGGATTGGCCACAACCCGGGCCAGTCGCGCCGTATCCAGCAGTCCTTCTTCGAGATCAAACACCCAGCCTCGGGTCTGTTGCGCCAGCAGGCGGCGCTGCAATCGGTTGGCGAGCCGGGCGACAACGCCTTGCAAGTGCTGTAATTGCTGATCGAGGATACGCCGCAGACGCGTCAGCTCATCCGGATCGCAGAGCTCTTCAGCGGCGACGACCTCATCGAATTCGGCCGTGTAAACGCGATAGCGGCTCTCGTCCTGCTCATCGCCGAATTGCGGCAGGTTGGGCCGGTCATCCATCTCGGCGCCCTCGTCGCCGGCCTCGGGTGCCGCCGCCATTTCCATCTCTGCCGCATCGGCGGGGTCCTCGCTCTCATTGCGGTCTTCGCCTTCGGTCTCCAAAGCCTGTGCACCGGCGTCTGACGCTTGATCCTGCTCGTCATCGCCGCGCGACTGATTGTCGATATCCTCCTCGGCTCCCTGACCGTCGGCGCCGTCATCCTCCTCCTCGCCGTCCTCGTCCTGCGGTTGGTCGGCGCTGTCCCGCTCACTGGCAAGATTGAGCTGGCTGAGGATTCGCCTGGCGACATCGGCATAGGCGCCCTGATTGTCGGCATTGTCGCTGAGCTGGCGAAGTTCGGGCGCAATCTTCGGCTCGATCAGCGGTCGCCACAGGGCCAGGGCCTTTTCCGCGCAAGCGGGCGGCGGCCTGCCGGTAAGGGCTTCGGCCGCGAGCAATCTGAGAATTTCAGTAATCGGCACGTCTTCGCGCTGCTCGGCATGGGTAAAGCCCAGCTTGCGGCAGCGCGCTTCGGCGGCGGCGGCCAGATTGTCCGAAACCCCGGCCATATCCCGCGCGCCTATCGCCTCGCAGCGGGCGGTTTCGAGCGCGTCATAGGCGTCGCGCGCCATTTCCTCCGCGGGCATCCGCGTTTCGTGCAGGCGCGTGTTATGATAGCGGCGTTTGAGCGCGAGGGCGTCGGCAGTGCCCCGCATCTCGGTGATGGCATCACCGCTCAGCCTCTTGACGCTGCCGGGCAGGGTGGCGCGGTCGGCATGCAGCGCCGCGCGTTCGCCGCTGCCGTGATTGACCTCCAGCTGCGGCTCCTGTGTCATCGCGCGTACGGTGGCGCCGATTGCTGACTTGAAAAGATCCTTGTTGTCGTCCTGAGCCATGTTACTACCGCCCGCGGGGCCAGCGGTGTCTAGAGCATTTTCCGATCATTCCGGTCCACCCCTGCACCCCCGCCCCGCCTCCCCAGACAGGATACTTGCAGGGGAGGCGGGGCGGGGGTGCAGGGGTGGACCGGATCAACAACAAACGAAAACGCTCTAGACCCGGTTCATCATGCTGTCCGGCAGTTCGCGACCGAAGCAGCGCTGATAGTATTCGGCAACGGTCGGGCGTTCCAACTCATCGCATTTATTCAGGAAAGTGATCTGAAAGGCGTAATCGAGATCGCCGAAAATTTCGGCATTCTCGGCCCAGGTGATCACGGTGCGCGGCGACATGACGGTGGAGATATCGCCGGCGACGAAGCCGGTCCGCGTCAGATCGGCGAGCCGAACCATGGAGGCTGCCGTCTCGCGCCCCTCGGCGCTGTCCATGCCGGGGCGTTTGGCCAGAAGAATCTCGACTTCGGCCTCGTGCGGCAGATAATTCAGCGTCGCCACAATGTTCCAGCGGTCCATCTGGCCCTGATTGATCTGCTGGGTGCCATGATACAGCCCGCTGGTGTCGCCAAGACCGACCGTATTGGCGGTCGCGAACAGCCGAAAGCTGGGATGCGGACGGATCACCCGGTTCTGATCGAGCAGGGTAAGCCTGCCTTCGACTTCCAGTACCCGTTGGATCACGAACATCACATCGGGCCGACCGGCATCATATTCGTCGAACACCAGCGCGCAGGGATGCTGCAGCGCCCAGGGCAGGATGCCTTCGCGGAATTCGGTGATCTGAACGCCGTCACGGATCACGATGGCGTCCTTGCCGACGAGATCGATGCGGCTGATATGGCTGTCGAGATTGACCCGGATACAGGGCCAGTTGAGCCGCGCCGCGACCTGTTCGATATGCGTCGATTTGCCGGTGCCGTGATAGCCCTGGATCATCACCCGTCGATTGCGCGCGAAACCGGCAAGGATCGCCTTGGTCGTCAACGGGTCGAAACGATAGGTGTCATCGATTTCCGGAACATGTTCCGTCGGCTTGCTGAATGCCGGAATGTCGAAGTCGACATCGACCCCGAAAACCTTCTTTGCATCGACAGTTTGATCGGGCATCTGCGGCAGATCGGTCAGCGTGACCAGATTACTGGGATTCGATTCGACGGCGCTGCGTGCCAAACTCATAAAACGTCATTCCATATCATTTTTGCCCGCAGAGGATACGGAAGCGGAGTGCCTCTATCGCGGGACCGCCTCTTCAACATAGGCGGCTTTGAGAACCGTGTAGGCTCGATTGATCAATTTGAGCTTTTCCTCCGCCTTTTTGCAGCCCCCATTGATATCCGGATGGTGTTTTTTCGCCAATTTTCGATAGCGTGCCTTGACCGCGGCAAAATCGACCGGCGGTTCGAGATCGAGGCAGGCCAGCGCCTCAAGCTCCGGCGTCGGTGTGTGCTGGCGCCACCGTTCCCGCTCACGCTCGGCCTGGGCGCGGCTCGCGGCTTCCTCTTCAAAAGCGGCGAAATCTTCAAACACGGTGCGCCGAACTTCCTCATAAACCTGCGAAAAGGCGTCCTTGCCCGGTGACCAGGTCGGACGGTCCCAGACGGCGGCACGGCGGATATGCGCGTCGATCTCCGCTTCGCTCATATCCGCGAAATAGTCCCAAGCCTTGTTGTAAGCGCGGACATGATCTAGGCAGAACCAGTAATATTCGTTCAGCCGGTCGCGCGATTTCGGGGCACGGTATTCGCCATGGCCGCGGCAGGCGGGATAGTCACAGCCGCGTTGGGCGGTTCCCGGTTCTGCGACAAAATGTGTAAGGCTGGCTTTGGCGCGCTGCGGCATGGCGGGCACTGTGGTTCAAAGAGACTAGCAAGGCGTTAGCGCCTTAACACTGTCGTGCCTGCCCGGATTCTGCCAGTCTTGAAAACGCAGCTTTTCAATCAGGGTCCAAGACAATGACAATGAGCGACATCATTCATGCGAAATTGACGCAGGCTTTGGCACCGGAAACCGTCGAGGTCATCGATGAAAGCGATCAGCATATCGGTCACGCCGGCCATGACGGTCGGGGCGAAAGTCATTTTCGTGTTAAAGTAGTATCTTCACGGTTCGAGAATTGCACACGTCTCGCCCGTCATCGCCTGATCAATGAAGCGTTAAGTGACGAACTTGAGGGACGTATTCACGCGCTTTCGATTGCAGCCCTGACGCCGGAAGAAGCGGCAGCCGACCCGCTGAATGATTGAGCAGTTCTGGGCTTGCGAAGGTTTGTTTCGTCTTGAGGCTGTAATCTTGTTGCGCGTTTAAGGCGTATTCCGTATGCATAATGCATCTATCGCGTGTGTTTAGCGATGATAATTGCAACGGAGAAGACCCATGAGCAATGTTCTCGAGCCTGAGCGGGGGCCCGAAGACCGAAACAGCGGTGAACGGCCGAAATCGACCTTGGTCAGTCGTAATGTGATGATTGGGCGTCGCCGCACCAGCGTCAGGCTCGAGCCCGAAATGTGGGTCGCCCTGTTCGACATTTCGGTCCGGGAGGACAAATCGATTCACGACATCTGCGGCTATGTCGACCGGGTACGCAAACCGGAAACATCCCTGACCGCCGCGATTCGCGTTTTCGTTATGAGCTATTACCGTGCGGCGGCGACGGAAGAGGGCCACAGGGAAGCCGGGCACGGCGTAAAACGCAGCAGCGATGCCGGGGACGGTAATGCCGTCGCCGCCGACGCTGACGCAGAAGCCGACGCTGACGACCTCGCCGCGGCGAACCCTCAACGACAGGTTGCGTAAGACCGAGCCGGTTCAGCTGCTCTCAGTATCGTTGTCTTCGCCTGTGTACCATTCAGGCCACTGTTCCTTCACCACAGGTCCGCGCGAATCATAAATGTGACAGCTATCGACGAGGAAAGGCTTCTCGCCCTTGGTCATCAAATCCGGCTTATCCTTCGCATCGCCAGAGGCGTCCCTATCGGCAAAGGGCCCGTCCTTGTCCCGTCGCGCAAGCCAGGGATAAATCGACTGCACCGCTGCCGTGGCCAATGCCGGCAGCATTTCGAAGAGATGCGTGCAGCCCTCGACACCGCCGACGCGGCTGCGCAACTCCTTGCGCCACCCCGGCCCGATGCGAAGGCCGACAAGCCGCTGAAAATTACCGGTGATCGCGGGGCATGCGGCATAAGGACCGGCATCGGTTACCGCCTCGACGGCATGGATCGTCAGTGTCTCATCAATGGTCAGGCGCAGCCACATCTCATGCAGCGCATCGCCCGGTTCCAGCGTCCCGCGGGCCTTGTTGCTGAACGTATAGCCTTTGGTGTCGCGCAGATGGCCTTCGATATCCCACAGCCCGTCCTCGCGCAGATAGCCCTCGCATGTGATTAGGCGGCGATGAATGAAGCGACGCGGTGCGGGATCGGAAAGCGGCATGGCCCGGGGTGCCTAGCTCAGCCCTTGCTGGCCCATCAGCAGGAATTTCTGACGCCGCCGATTGCGCAGGGTGTTGCCGTCCAGCGGTTCCAGCTGTTGCAATGTCCTCTCAATGGCGTCGCCGGCGGCGTCGATGGCTTCGTGCGCAGTCCGGTGTGCGCCGCCGAAAGGCTCCGGAATAACCTCATCGATCACTTCAAGCTTTTCGAGGTCCTGGGCGGTAAGGCGCAGCGCTGTAGCGGCTTCCTGCGCATGGTCGCTGCTGCGCCAGAGGATGGAGGCACAACCCTCGGGTGATATCACCGAATAGATCGCGTGCTCCAGCATCAGCACCTTGTCCGCTGTCGCAATCGCCACGGCGCCGCCCGAACCGCCCTCACCGATCACGGTTGCGATCAGCGGGACCTTGAGGCGCAGGCAGGTTTCGATGCTCTTGGCGATGGCCTCCGCCTGGCCACGCTCCTCGGCGCCGACGCCCGGATAGGCGCCCGCTGTGTCGACAAAGCTGAGAACGGGCAGGCCGAAGCGGTCGGCCATCTGCATCAGCCGCTGACCCTTGCGATACCCCTCCGGCTTGGCCATGCCGAAATTATGCTTCAAGCGTGATTCCGTATCGTGGCCCTTCTCATGGCCGAGAACCATCACCGAATGGCCGCGAAACCGTCCCAGACCGCCCAACATCGCGGCATCTTCGGCGAACAGCCGGTCGCCCGCCAAGGGCGTGAAATCCTCAATCAGCCGCTCGATATACGCGCTGGCATGCGGACGGCTTGGATGGCGCGCGACCTGGACCTTTTGCGCGGCATTGAGCTTGCCGTATGTCTGCTTGAGCAGCCGGTCGACCTTGGTCTGCAGCTTGCCGACCTCTTCCTCGATATTGACGTCATTATCGTCGGAAAGGCGGCGCAGTTCTTCGATCTTGCTTTCCAGCTCCGAGATCGGCTTTTCAAAATCGAGAAAGGTCATAAGCTGAGAGATGGCGCTTGCGGCGCGGGGTTAAACACCCTCGCGCACAAGCTGATCATAAGCGGGCAAGGTCAGGAAGCTCGCAAAATCTTGCGAAACCGACAGCTTTTTGAACATGTCGGCCGCTTCGGCATAGCGGCCGGCTTTGAACGCCTCATCGCCGACGCGCTCGCGCCAGGCATTGAGTTCATCGGCAAGCATGCTGTCGAAAAGATCGGCCGTCACCGCCGTCCCGTCATCGAGCGCAACATGATGGTTCAGCCATTGCCAGACCTGCGCGCGGCTGATCTCCGCCGTTGCCGCGTCTTCCATCATGTTGAACAGCGGCACGCAGCCGATGCCGCGCAGCCAGGCTTCGAGATAGCCGATGCCGACCGAAATATTGGCGCGCAGGCCTTCGATGTTTTTCGGCCCGTCCGGCACGGCGATCAGATCGGCGGCGGTGACCGTCACATCGTCGCGCTGACGGTCGATCTGATTTGGTTTGTCGCCAATTACCCTGGAGAACTCGTCTTCGCAGATCGCCACCAGGCCCGGATGCGCGACCCAGCTGCCGTCATGCCCGTCCTCGGCCTCGCGCTTCTTGTCGGCGCGGACCTTGGCCAGCGCCTGCTCATTGGCTTCCGGATCGTTCTTGATCGGGATGAAGGCGGCCATGCCGCCGATCGCCGGGGCGCCGCGACGGTGACAGGTCTTGATCGCCAGAAGGCTGTAAGAGCGCATGAAAGGCACCGTCATGGTAACCGCCGCGCGGTTCGGCAGGATCCGCCCCGCATCATGCTTGAACTTCTTGATATAGCTGAAAATGTAGTCCCAACGTCCGCAATTCAGCCCCGATGAGTGATCGCGAAGCTCGTACAGGATTTCATCCATCTCGAAGGCGGCGAGGATGGTTTCGATCAGCACCGTGGCGCGGATCGTGCCCTGAGGAATACCGAGCGCATCTTGCGCAGCGACGAAGATATCGTTCCATAGCCGCGCTTCGAGATGGCTCTCCATTTTGGGCAGATAGAAATAAGGCCCGGTGCCCTTGGCCTTCAGCGCCGCATGATTGTGGAACAGATACAGCGCGAAGTCCCAGATCGCACCGGACATCGGCGCGCCGTCGACCTCGACGTGCTTTTCCTCAAGATGCCAGCCGCGCGGCCGCACCTTCAACACGGCAATCTTGTCCTTCAGCGCGTAATGCTTGCCGCTGCGCGGATCGGTCAGTTCGATGGTGCCGGCATTGGCGTCGCGCAGATTGATCTGGCCCAAGACCTGGTTTTCCCAGGTCGGCGTTGTCGAATCCTCGAAATCGGCCATGAAGACGCGGGCGCCGGAATTCAGCGCATTGATGACCATTTTCCGGTCGACAGGCCCGGTGATTTCGACACGGCGGTCTTTCAGATCATCGGGCAGGGGCGCGACCGTCCAGTCGCCGGCGCGGATCTCGGCGGTCTCGGGCAGGAAGTCCGGCACCGCACCGGCCTCGATCTGTTTCGCGCGTGCTTCCCGTTGTGCCAGTAATTCCAGACGGCGCGCATTGAACCGGCGGTGCAGGTCGACGGCAAAGGCGACCGCCTCGGGCGTCAGGATCGACTCGAATTCATCCTGCCAGACACCGCGGAAAGTGACGCCTGGAAGTTCGGGCGCAGAAGACATTGAATACCTCGAAAACGGGGGGATCGGCGCTGTGATGCGCGCCTCTGTGCCCCTGACATAGGAAAACCTGTGCGCCGATCAAACGCCGTGAGGCCGGATTCCGACGGCCTTCCGGGTATCCTCCGATTCCACCATGCACGCCTCCCCGTCGCGGAGAGGCAATCGATGACAATCGGGATTCTCGATGCTTGCCGCCCGGATCAAGGCGCTTCGCCGTCTTTTTTCACAGCCAGCGGGTGCTTTTCCCGCACGACCTTGCGCAGTCTTTCGCCGGCGACATGGGTGTAGATTTGTGTCGTTGCGATATCGGCATGGCCGAGAAGTTGCTGTACCGAGCGCAGATCGGCGCCGCCCTCGACAAGATGGGTGGCAAAGGCATGGCGCAGCACATGCGGGCTTAACCGCCGCGGATCGATATTCGCCTCGACGGCGAGTTCCTTGAGTAACTGGCCGAGCCGCTGCCGCGTCAGATGGCCCTGCCGCGCGGTTGCCGAAGGAAACAGAAACGGGCTGTCCTTGACGCCACGCGGCAGGAACAAGGGTCGAAGGTCGAGATAAACTCTGATCGCCATCACCGCCGGTTTGGACAGCAGGGCCAGTCGTTCGCCGCCCCCTTTGCCGATGACTCTGACGCTGCGGCCCTTCAGGTCGACCGCCGCCTGGCGCAATGCGACCAATTCGGAGACCCGCAGCCCGGCAGCGTACAGGATTTCGAGCATCGCTGTCAGCCGGGCGGCCTCGGCCTTGCTGCGAGCACCTGCCGCGGCGATCAGATCCAGGATCTCCTGCTTTTCCAGAGTCTTCGGCAAGGGGCGTCGTGCCGGAGGCGCGTCGAGGATACGCGCCGGGCTCTCGCGACGGCGGCCTTCGGTCTGCAAGAAGCGGTAGAATTGCCGAATGGCTGACAGCCGCCGTCTTCGGCTGCTTGCGGCAAAGCCGCGGCGGTCGAGCTCCTGAAAATAGGCTCGCAGCTGGTCTTCGGCCGCCCGATCGAGCGCGGTGCCAAAGCGTTCACGCAAAAAGGCGTCGAGATGGTGCAGATCGCCGCGATAAGCCTCAAGCGTGGTGCGCGCGGCACCGCGTTCGGCAATCAGGCTGGCGAGAAAGGCCTCGATCAGCGGGTCTTCCGGCTGCTGTTTTGCTGGACTCCCGGACGGCAAGATATCACCAGACCGCGCGCGCGACCGCTTCCTGGGCCAGGGCACGGGCATCGATTTCGAGTTCGGCGCTCAGCAAGGCCTCGATGACCTGCACGATCAGGCTGGAATGGGTCAGCCGGCTGCCGTCATCGCCCAGAACCAGGGCGGCCATGGTGATCACCTCGCCGTGCCGGCCGCTGCGACCGGCATCCTGTAGACGGTAAAGCAGCGCCGTCGAGGGCACGGTGATACGGAAACTCTCTTCCGGTGCGATGATGCGGTCCCAGCTTTCCGGCGGGATCGGCTCCCCAAGCGCGTCGAGCACCGCCAGAACGCGAGTCACGCGCCCCTGTGTCTGGGCATTCGGTGTGTCGCCCAGCGCCAGATCGATCCAGCGGCGCAATTCGCTTGGCGTCACGCCGGCATGGCCGGCGATCACCGTCATCGGCCATAATTTGTCGATGGCGTCGAACAGCCGCGGATCCGTGTTGCGGCGCGCAAGCTCGACCCATTGCCGGGCGGCGGTGGGCTTGCCGGCGGCGTAGTAAAGTTTGGCCGCGCTGGGGCCGAACCATGCCAGTTCCGGCGTCACCGGCAGCGTGTCGACCTTGGTGATCAGCCAGTCGCGGACGCTGTTGGCGCGCCCGTCAAGCTCATTGATCGCCAGCGCGAGGATTTCCGCACGGCCCGAATTGGTCTCAGCCGCCGCATGGGCCTGAGCGAGCAGGGCGAAAGCGCGGCGTCCGACCTCAAGATCCTGTTCGACCAGTGTCATCGCCCGGCGTCGCGCATCGGCCTCGAATTCGGCGCCGGCGAAGACCTCATCAAGCAGAGCGGGTTCGATCAGGCCGAATTGCGCCGGCCGCCAGGCAGCGCGCAGACGCTGTTCCGGCGGCAAGTCCGGGCTATGGGCAAGCGCGAGTTGCCATCCCTGGCGCCGCGCGGCGAACAGATCCTCGGGCGCGGGCTGACCGGTCAGCCGCCACAAGGCAATGTCTAGAGCGGTCGCAGCGGGCAACCGGTCGATCTCGACATCGCCAAAGATCAGGGCTTCGAACAGAATCGGCAGATTGCCGGTTTCGCCGCCCTCGCTCAGGGCGATCTGCGCGGTGAGCTGTGCTTGCTCGGTTTGTCCGGCAAGCAGCTGGCAGTAGCCGCGCACGGCGGTCCAGAACGCGCCCCTCTGATCCGCGGCGAGCGCGTTGACGTCGAGACAGGCGACTTCACCCTGATTAAGCAGCAGGGCAATCTCGACCTTGCGGCGCAGCCGCGCCTCGGTCAGCGCCTCCATCGGCAGGGTCATCAAGAGATCGGCGGCGGCCTCTAATTCGCCCATGCGGATCAGCCGCGTCAGCCGTAGATCGATGAAGGCGACCGGTGTTTCGGCTTCCGCGCCGGCGGTAACGTCGTCCTGATCATCGGTCAGGTCGCTCGGCTCTTGCGTGAACCGCAGACCCGGCGGTGCGTCGAAAGGATTGGTCACCGTTTTCGGTGCCGGGCTTTCAACCAGGAGAAGCCGGCGCAGCAAATCGCGCTGCACGGTCGAACTGATCGCTTCTGGCAGATTGCTCAGCAGACCCTCGGCCAGGGCCCGGTCGGTGCCTTCCCATGGGCGCGGTCGCAGCCGAGCATCGCGCGGGTCCAGCACACCAAAGCCGTCATCCACCGAGATGCCCGATAGGGGCTGCTCGTCAATGCCGGTTCCATCGGCGTCATCGCTGAAATCGGTCAGGCCTGGCACCGGGCCGAGCGGTACGGGCGCCCCGATAGCGCCGGAATCATTGCCGGAAGGTGCGTCGACAGGCTCCGCCGTCGGCGCGGTTTCGTCATCGGGCGAGGTCACCGGCTGCGCGATTGCCGCGAAGCTGATGACGGCGGAAAGCAGGATCAATACGCGCAGCATTGATTCAATTCCGAAAACGGCTGTCGGGAATCGGGCGCTCAACCTGAGCCGAGGGCGGCGGAATTTCCCAGGTTGCGAGAAAAATACCGCCGCCGACGACGATCAGCAGGATAAGGCCGAGAAGGGCTTTGATCAGCAGATTCATGGCGGATTTACAGGCTGAGCCGGAATTCGATTTGGTTGATCACTGTTCGGCGCGCAGCTGCTTGTCAACTCGGCAAGCGGCGGTTTTACGGCAAGACTTTACCAAAAGCCTGCCGGGCCGCTAACTGATCATCATGAGCTATGGTGAGCAAACGACCGATATCACGAGCACGGACATGGCCTCCGAGCGGCTCGATCGGATACGCCGACATCGCAATATTGTGCTTGTCGGCCTGATGGGTGCCGGCAAGACGACTGTCGGCCGGCGGCTTGCCAAACTGCTCGATTGGCGTTTCGTAGATTCCGATGACGAGATTGAAAAGGCGGCCGATTGCACGATCGCCGAGATTTTCGAGCGGTTCGGCGAGAGTGAGTTTCGCGCCGGCGAAGCACGCGTCATCGCGCGGTTGATGCAGGATGAGCGGCAGGTGATCGCGACCGGCGGCGGCGCTTTCGTCAACCCTGACAGCCGCGCGGCGATTGCTCGGGGAGGCGTCTCGGTCTGGCTCAATGCCGGGCTCGACCTGCTGACGGCACGGACCAGCAAGACACAGCATCGGCCGTTGCTGCACGGTGTCAAGGATCGCCGGACAGTTCTTACCCGTCTGCTTGACGAACGGCGCCCTTTCTATGCCGAGGCGGATGTGACAGTGGACAGTCTCGACGGCCCGCCCGATGTAACCGTGCATCGGGTTATCGAAGCGATTGCAAAATTATGAGTGAGGCACAGCGCACGGTCCGGGTCGAACTCGGCGCGCGCTCTTACAGTATCGAGATCGGTTCCGGTCTGCTGCCGCGAGCAGGTCGACTGATCGAACGCGCCGTCGGCGCAAGACGGATTATCGTCATCACCGACGAAACGGTCGCCAAATTGCATTTGGATGCGGTCATGGAATCACTGGACGGCACCGGGCTGAGCCGGATCGGTGAACCGATCGTGGTGCCGGCAGGGGAGAGCAGCAAATCGTTCAGCGTTCTCAACCCGCTGATGGAAAACATTCTCAGCCGGGGGATAGATCGCAAGGTCGTGCTGGTGGCGCTGGGCGGCGGCGTGATCGGCGATCTTGTCGGCTTCTGCGCAGCGATTGCCTTGCGAGGCCTCGATTTCGTGCAGATACCGACGACGCTGCTCGCGCAGGTCGACAGCTCGGTCGGCGGCAAGACCGGCATCAATGCGCCCAGCGGCAAGAATCTGATCGGCGCCTTTCATCAGCCGAGACTGGTGATTGCGGACAGCGGCGCACTCGCTACGCTGCCGCCGCGCGAGCGTGCTGCGGGCTATGCCGAAATCGTCAAATACGGATTGATCGATCGGCCTGATTTCTTTGCCTGGCTCGAAAAAAACGGCGCCGCAATACTTGCCGGAGACAGGGAAGCGGTCGCCCGAGCGGTGGCGGTCAGCTGTGAGGCGAAAGCCGATATCGTCGCTGCCGACGAACGTGAAGCCGGTGTTCGTGCCTTGCTCAATCTCGGCCATACTTTCGGCCACGCGCTTGAGACGGAGATGGGCTACGGCGCCGATTTGCTGCATGGGGAGGCAGTCGCCATCGGCATGGTCATGGCCTTTGATCTGTCGGTCAGCCTCGGGCTGTGCCCACCGGCCGACGCGGCCCGTGTGCGCGCGCATCTCAGCGGTTCCGGTTTGCCGGTGGCGCCGCCGCCGGGCTGCGATCCGGCAACCATGCTCGCCCATATGCGCAAGGACAAGAAAGTCGAAGACGGTCGCTTGCGCTTGATCCTGACACGCGGCATCGGTGCGGCCTTTATTGCCGATGACGTCGAGGCGGACGATATCCTCACGATCTGGCAGCGCGCCAAGGCGGCATAGGCGAACAAGGTTATGGAAGCAGACACCGAGACACTCACGGAGATGGCCGTCTGGCTTTATGCCGGCGCCATCCTCCTTTTGCTCTGCCTGTCGGGTTTTTTCTCCGGCTCGGAAACGGCGCTGACCGCGACGTCGAAGCCGCGGGTGCATCAACTGAGCAAGGAGGGTAATGAACGCGCCGGCCTGCTCAACAGGCTCTTGCAGCGCAAGGATTCGCTGATCGGTGCGCTGCTGCTGGGCAATAATCTGGTCAATATTCTGGCGACCGCGCTGGCCTCGAGCCTGCTGATCAGCCTGTTCGGCGAAGCCGGGGTGGCGCTGGCGACGCTGACCATGACGCTGCTGGTACTGATCTTCGCCGAGGTGCTGCCCAAGACCTATGCCATCCTCAACGCCGACAAGATGGCACTGACGATCGCACCGATCATTCGGATCGTCGTCATGCTGTTCGCCCCGGTCACCAATGCGGTGACCTGGATCGTGCGCGGCTTTCTTCGACTGCTCGGCGTCGATGTCGGCAATGTCGGCGTCGGCTCATCGATCGAAGAGCTCCGCGGCGCCATCGAACTGCATCAGGGCCAGGAGGAAACCGAGCCTGAAGACGTCAAGCGCGAACGGGCGATGCTCCGCGCGATCCTTGATCTCGGCGATGTGGAGGTCGAGGAGATCATGACCCACCGCCGCAATATGACGATGATCGACGCGGATCAGCCGCCGGCAGACGTCATTCAGCAGGTGCTGGACAGCCCCTATACACGCATTCCGCTGTATCGCGGCGATATGGACACCATTGTCGGGGTGCTTCATGCCAAAGCCCTGCTGCGCGAAATCCGTGCCCGCCATGACGATGTCACCGATCTCGATATCGCCACGCTGGCTTCGGATCCGTGGTACATTCCCGAAACGACAACCCTGCACGATCAATTGCAGGCTTTCCGGCGCCGCAAGGAGCATTTCGCGCTGGTCGTCGATGAATACGGCGCGATCATGGGGCTGGTCACGCTTGAGGATATCCTCGAAGAGATCGTCGGCGAAATCGATGATGAGCACGATGTCGAGATCGAAGGCGTCAAGCTGCAGCCCAATGGCAGCTATCTGGTCGATGGCGGGGTCACCATTCGTGATCTCAATCGAGAATTCGAGTGGGAATTGCCGTCGGAGAACTATTCGACCGTTGCCGGCCTCTTGCTGAACGAGGTGCGGCGCATTCCCAATCCCGGCCAGTGCTTCAATTTCTACGGTTTCCGCTTCGACATCATCCGGCGCCATCGCAATCAGATCACATTGGTTCGCATCACGCCGCCGGTTGAATTGCAGCGTTTCCCGATCCTGGAAAAACGGCGCGACCCCGAGGATCGCGCCGCCTGAGATCCGAAAATAGGCTAGAAGCCGCTCAAATCGGTCATCGACGGATCTATCAGCCAGCCAAGCCCGTCATTATCGCCCAAAGACAGCTCTGTCTTGAACGCGTCCATCAGAGTATTCACCGTCGCATCATCATTGCCGCCGGCAAACAGTGTGAATTCAAAGACGGACACAGCGCCTGTCAGTGCTTCGGCATCGATTTCCCGCGGGTCGATGACAGAAAAGGAGACCGTTTCTCCATCATCGCTCAGCGACAAGGTGATTGAGGCGTCGAGCGGAATTTCTCCCTTAGCGGTCCGCGCGATCAAGTCGTCGAAATCCACAACCTCAATCAGCGATGGCCCATCAAGCGCAGTCACACTCACTGTAACATCGCCGCCTTCGGTGTTCGTGACCCTGACGACGCCCGGCTCGATCGCCTCCATGGCGAAGCCGACGATCCCGGGAAGATCAGCGAAGCTCAGACCCTCGAAATCACCGCTATAGAGCCGCGTTTCGATCTCGCTGATCGGTCGGAGCTCGCCGGTGACGGGATCAATCAGGGTCGGCAACTGGATGACCGAAAGATCGAGGTCCTCGAGATTGCCGCCGGGCAGGTCGGATCTGTGATCACCGGCATCAAGCCGCTCCACCGCAACGGTGCCGTCTTCATTGAAGATCGGCAGGATCGTGACCTCGCCATCTTCCGGCCGCATCGGCGAGAATGCCGGATCGTCTGGATCCAACGGATCGAGCGGGAATATCTCGACCGGAACGCGTTCGCCGACGGGGATGATCGACTCCCGGCTTTCGTCATGGCTCTCGAAGACGGGCCGCGAAGTACCTTCCGGCAATTCTGCCGGATCGCTGGTCATGATCTGGATCGTGACCGTTTCGCCCTTGTCATCAACAATACCCGGCTCAAGCGTTGCCCCCAGGGGCGCGCGCTCAACATCCGCCGATGTGGAATTTCGGTTATTCACGGCGCCGCCCGAGTCAGGCTCGGCCATACCGCTGATGTGCGTATCACTCATTGGGTTTCTCCGTTCGCATCGTATGTCCCGCCGGTTTCGACGGGGTTTCAAATTGGCTGTACTGAGGACTTTGAGTCAAGTGATTTTGAAACATACTCGGCACCTCAAAAAACCATTGTAAAACAATTATATAGGGATATACTTGGCTCAAAAACCTCTTCTAAAAGCAAAAAAATACAGTGAAATTATAATTTTCCTTGACATACAATTTCGGGCCCACGATAGTCGAGCCAAGGAGTTTTCCATGGTCAGAAAAGCGATCGACATAAGGCATCTGCAAAGCAGCCAAGCGGGAAAGGCGATGGCCGGGGGCGGCGCTTCGGCGCGCAGGGCGAGCGGCAAAACATCGGCCAAATCCGGCGGCAAGACAGGGGCGAAGCCGCTGGATGATCATGCAAAGGCGTTACGCCAAAAGGCCGGAAGATGGCTAAAAGTCAGGCGTGAAGCGCTTGGGCTGACGCAAGCCGATCTCGCTGACCGGCTCGGCATCCGTTACTATTCCTTCATTTCTCAGATCGAAAGCGGCTACGGCAAATTACCGTCCTCGCAATTCGGCGCCTGGGCCGATGCGCTGGACGTCAAGCCGCAACATTTTGCGAAGGTGATGCTGCAATATTACGATCATCATGTTTACCAATTGCTGTTTCCCGATGAGCCGATCGATCTGGATGTTCGGGACGAGGCGGGTTAAGGCAGCGGCTTAACTCCGATGGGTCAGGTCATTTCATTTGCCGACTTTGTCTCGCGGCAGGGTTGGAGCGATGCACAGCGCGCGGAGCTGCAGGAGATTGCTGCGACGCTGAATTCGCACGGGATCGCGGTCACTGCGGTGTTCGGCGAAACGGATCAGGGCGAACCCTGGGCGGCCCTGCACGATCCGAACAGCGGTGATGTCTTCGCCCATATCGCGCGCATCAATGGCGGCTATGTCGTGCATCTTCATGCGGTCGACCTGATGATCTCCGAACGCGACTGGAAGGCGGCATTGGCGCGCGCCTTCCCGGCATTGTCGAAAGTTTCGCCGCCGGTCAGCAATGATCGCGGCAGCGGTTTCGGGCTCGAAGCCGTGTTGGTCTTCACACTCGTCAGTCAGCTGGTTGACGGCGGTGGCGCGGCCGAGGCTGCCGTTGGTGACGGTCTGCCCGCGGCTTTCGTTGCGGTGCCGCCGGTTGAGGGTGGGCAGTCGCGCTTTTCAGATCCGCTGGCGCTCGGCGCGGTGTTGCTCGGCAGCGAGGCGGCACTGGCCGAGGAGAGCGTCCATGCCGCCGACCGGCTCGATCGGGTCTCTGGAGCGCTGCGGCTGACACTGTCTGATGAGGCGCAGGCCGCTTCGCGCAGCGGTAGCAGCGCTCTCGACCGGTCATTTGCAGAAAGTGTGTTGCTGCAGCCTCCGCCGACCGAAGCGGTTGTCAATGCCGATGCCGCGCAGCTGATGCTTTTATCGATTGCGGCGGCGCGCGGCCCGACAGAGCCGACGATCACACTCGGATCGGTCACTGACGACACACTCTTCGGCGGTGCTGGTGATGACCTGATATTCGGGCTGGACGGTGACGATGTGATCCTCGGAGCCGACGGCGACGATATTCTGGTCGGCGGCGGCGGCAGTGATCAGATTGATGGCGGTGCGGGTGATGATATCCTGATCGTCGATAGCGCCGACAGCGCCCGAGGCGGCGACGGCGAGGACCTCTTTGTCCTTGATGTGGCCCCCGAGCGCACAGAGGCAGCTACGCTGACCGTGACTCTGGACGATTTCAACACAGCGCAGGACCGCCTCGTTGTGACCTATGCAGGCACGGCACTTCTGGTCGATTTCGGTTCAATGGATGCAAGCGCACAGCCGCCGCAGCTCTCCCGCGATGAGGCAATGATGCTGCACCGCTTCGGCCTGTTGCGCTCGAATGACGAAGCAGAGATCGCGACATCGCTGATTGTCGACAGCACTGTTTCCGGGACGGCGGATACCGTTTTCAGCTACGGGATCATGATCGAGCTCGAGCTCGAAGACGGCGGTGAAGTGACAAATATTTCGATTTCCCCCGCAGGCCCGTCGAGCCGACTCCCGCGCCCTGATCCGCATGAGGAGATCGGATTGATGGGCATTCTGCCGCGACGCGAGATGGTCGTATCCGACGACGACGCCTAAAGACGCCGCACCGGCGTCAGATCTTCGATATCGGCCTGTCCGGTGATGTAGCGAATGACGAAGCGTTGCACCGGATAGGGCTCGAGGCTGAGCCGAGCACCGTCGATCAGAACGGCCTGGAATTCGGGGATTTCGCCCGCCGTATTCACCTCGATATTGAGCACACCGCTACGTTCCAGGACGGCAGGTATGCGATGCGCGCGCAGGATTTCCGGATTTTGCCGCACATCGCTGAGGATTTTGACGGCGCCGAGCGCGACGATGTGATTTTGCAGGCTCGAATAGCCGGTGGCGTAAAAGATCAGCGCGAAAATCGGCAGCAGGGTCAGCACGGTCGCAAAAGCCATCATCCCCAGGCCCCGCCGCGGATCGCTGTAATCGCCATCCAGCGTCAATGCCGTGCTGCTGAAGTGGCCGCCGCCTCGCCGCATCATCAATCTCCCATCGCCCGCTCGGGCAGGGATATGATCCGGCAATGTTTCGCTTACTGCAAGGCCCTAACTGACGGCGAGAGCTTTCGGTTTTGCAGAGTTCTTTGCCGTGACCGCCGCATCGGGTGTCGGTGGCGCACTATCCAAGCCCCAGCCCTGATCGGCAAAGCGCTGCCCCTGGGCCTTCAGTGCTGCGGCGAAGGCGGTTTTATCGAGGGATTCCACCGCTGCCCCTTCGGCGCCGCTGATTCGGATGCCGCTTTCACCATAGCTGACCGAGATGGCCTGCGGGCCGTAATCGGTCTCGGCGAAGGCGGCGGCGAGTTGTGTCTCGAAACCTTCTATCGCCTCGGCGCCGCTCGGAAGGTCGAGCGAGACCATGCGTTTGTGCTTGAGGAAATCGGCGTCGACCCAGGCGGGCATCTCCCGCGCCGACATATGCGGCGCGAGCTCGCGATAAGATTGCGCGCGGGCTCGATAAATGATGTCGACGACGGGATCGAAATCACTGCGGGCGCGGCTATGCCCCGGCCAGCGGGGCCAGTGAACCGGCATGATACGGTCATTATCGAGCCGGAAGCTGACATCGCCATAGGGGCCGGTCTTGATCGTGAACACCGGATCATCAGGATCGCTGACCGTGGCGCAGCTGCCGAGCGCGCGCTGAAAGCCGGCAAAGGCGCGGTCCTCTGTCGACATCTCGGCCTGCGCCTCACCCTTCCAGCTCTGCGCGGCATAATCGAGCATGAAATAGGCGCCGCCCCCCAATGTTGCTGCCATGATCATGATAGGATTTCGGGTCAGCAGGGCGACGACCATCGAGCCGATTACCACCGCTCGCTCGGCACCCTTGCTCTCTTCACCGGCCTGCTGATGGATGTGAGCGGGCTGCTGCATGCCGTGAGCCGCGGCGGGCAGGGGCGAAGCCGTGCTCATGACGGCCATGCTGGCCGCGGTCAGCAGCGTGTGGCGCGCCAGCCTGGAGGACGATAACGCTTGTAAAATCATGGTCAGACCACCGCAAAGGGGCAAGAATCGGCGACGGGGCTGCGCGGGCGGCCGTCCTTGAGCAGAATTATCTCAATGCTGTCTCGGCCCGCAGCCGCTTTGCTGATCGTCTCTGCGACAGGTTCGGGCAATGTCACCCTTTTGCCGCCGGTCAAATGCAGGCTGAGGCGGCGATCCGCGTCGCATAATTCGACCTGGCGGAGGTCCGTTGCCCGTTCCAATCCCTCGACGACAAGACAAAGGCGCCGATCATCCGTCACGGCGATGACGGCATCAAGAGCAAGAGGCGGGGCGGCTAGGGGCATGTACGGGTCTCCACAATTGAAGAACCCCTAGCACAGTTGCGGCACTTTCACAAAGCTGTAACGAAACGGCTATTA
Organism: uncultured Rhodospirillales bacterium; assembly: GCA_964598335.1. Taxonomy (GTDB): domain Bacteria; phylum Pseudomonadota; class Alphaproteobacteria; order CAZRBL01; family CAZRBL01; genus CAZRBL01. Next base: position 22,838 of record CAZRBL010000019.1, on the reverse strand, counting down.
CAGCTCACGGACGTCAGTGAGGCGGCCGGTGACCGCAGCGGCGGCGGCCATGGCCGGGCTGACAAGATGGGTCCGGCCATTGCGACCCTGACGCCCCTCGAAATTGCGGTTCGAGGTTGACGCGCAGCGCTCGCCCGGCTCGAGCCGGTCGGCATTCATGGCGAGGCACATGGAGCAGCCGGGTTCACGCCAATCGACGCCCGCATCGATGAAAATCCGGTCCAGGCCTTCTTCTTCAGCCTGTTTCTTCACCAGGCCCGAGCCGGGGACGATCATCGCATAAACGCCATCCGCAACCTTACGGCCTTTCAACACGCTTGCCGCCTGACGCATATCTTCGATCCGCGCATTGGTGCAGGAGCCGATAAATACTTTGTCGACCGCGATGTCGGTCAGTTTCTGCCCGGCGCTCAGCCCCATATAGTCGAGCTTGCGCAAATAGGCGCTGCGCTTGCGTTCATCCGACATTTCGGCGGGATCGGGCACCGCGCCGGTGATCGGCAACACATCCTCCGGGCTGGTCCCCCAGGTCACCTGCGGAATAATCTCAGCCGCCGGCAGGGTGATTTCCTTTTCGTATTCGGCGCCGGGGTCCGAAGGCAGGGTTTTCCAATAGGCCACGGCCTGATCCCACTGTTCGCCCTGCGGCGCCATGGGGCGGCCCTTGAGATAGGCGAAGGTGGTTTCGTCGGGCGCGACGATGCCTGCGCGTGCGCCGGCTTCGATCGACATATTGCAAACGGTCATACGCCCTTCCATCGACAGATTGCGCACGGCCTCGCCGGCATATTCGATGACGTGGCCGGTCCCGCCGGCGGTGCCGATCTTGCCGATGATCGCGAGGATCATGTCCTTGGCCGTAACGCCCAGCGGCAACGCGCCATCGACCGTGATCCGCATGTTTTTGAGCGGTTTCATCAGCAGCGTCTGGGTGGCGAGCACATGTTCGACATCCGAGGTGCCGATGCCGAAGGCCAGGGCGCCGAAAGCTCCATGCGTGGCGGTGTGGCTGTCGCCGCAGACCATGGTGATGCCCGGCTGGGTCATGCCCTGCTCGGGCCCGATAATGTGCACAATGCCCTGTCTGTTGTCGGACATCGCAATGTAGGGGACAGCGAAATCAGCGGCATTCTTTTCCAGCGCTGCCAATTGAATACGGCTGTCCTCATCGGCGACCGGACCGTCATTGCGACCCTTGTCCGTCGGCACATTATGATCGGGCACTGCCAGGATGGCATGGCGGCGGCGGACATCGCGATCGGCGAGGCGCAGACCTTCAAAAGCCTGCGGGCTGGTCACCTCATGCACCAGGTGGCGGTCGATATAGAGAATACATGTGCGGTCCTCCTGACGGTGGACGACGTGGCTTTCCCATAGCTTATCGAACAGGGTACGCGGCTCGGACATGGCGGTGATCTATCTGTCTCTTGTCGGAAGGTGCTGCTTTGCGCAGCCTTCCGAAATAGATAGCCGTAGCCGCGGCCGGTTCAATCAGAGTCTTGCTTCCAGCGCGCCGATGACAGGCTCTATCGCTGTCGGGACATGCGTTTCGTCGAAACTGAGCGAAAGGGCATCGCCCTGGGAGGGCGTCAGTGTCAGGCGAAACTGTCTGACATCACGCGCATCGCGCCGAGCGGGGTCGGGCGATTGCCCGGCCAACTCGGCGCGCGCGGCGGTGAACAGGCTGATCGCCTGCTCAGAGGTTAAACCCAGGTCCTGAGGGCTTGCCGTTGCCGTTTGGCTTAGGCCCAGAAAGCCCCCGCTTGTTATCAGCGTTATCAGCACCATTCGGAGCGTCTCCGTTATTGCGCGGCCGATAGCTGCTGGCGGTCAGCGGGTCATTGGCCGGCGGCGGCGGATCATTGGTTTCACTGTCGCCGATCGGCGGCTGCTTCGGCATATGCTGTTCGGCTTCCTGGCGCAGCTTCGGCCGGCCTTCATGGTCGAAGCTCGGATCGACGCCGACTTCAGCCCAGGCCGTCTGCACGGCTTTGAATTCGGCGCTTTCCGGACCGTAATCCTCGCGCGCAATGTCGATCGTTGCCGCCGCGAAATAGGCGAAATCGGCATTCGACGGCACGCGGCGATTTTCGTCGGCCATGGCCGTGTACCAGATCTTGCCCGGCGCTTCCCAGGCAGGCCCGCCCAGCGCTTTCGCGACCTTGTAGAATGCCAGATTGGGAATGCTGCTGTTGATGTGCACGCCGGCATTATCCTGCGGACCGGTATAGCGATCCTTGTAATGCTTGGGTTGCGGATCGGTGCCGAGAAGCGGGTGATCCACATAGGCCTTTTCCGGGCCCATGTCGCGGATCGCGCGGATGCCGTTGCCGGGGACCGGCAGATCACCGCCGATCAGCCAGTCGGCGTCTTCGGCATTCTGGCCGAGGTGCCACTGCTTGATCAGCACGCCGAAGACGTCGGAAAAACTCTCATTCAGCGCGCCGGGCTCACCGTAATATTTCAGGTTCGAGGTGTGGGTCTGCACACCATGGGTCATTTCGTGGGCAATGACGTCGAGCGATTTGGTGAAGCGATTGAACACCTTGCCGTCGCCGTCGCCGTAAACCATGCGGCGACCGTCCCAGAAGGCGTTGTTGATGTCGCGGCCCCAATGGACGCAGGAGATGAGGTTCATCTCATTATCGTCCAGCGAATCGCGGCCGAACACATCCTTGTAAAAATCATAGACGACGCCGGAATACTGGAAGGCTTCCTGAGCCGCCGGATCGGCAGCTTTGTCCGGATCGTCGGTCGGGCGCAGGATCAGCTCGCCCATCTGGTGATCGCGTGAGCCCTTGAGGTCGTAAACATAGCGGAACTTGCCGCGAACGGGGGGCGGAAAATCGGTCGGCGACAGGCGGTTCTGCGCGCCCGGACCATCCGAAAAGGATTGCTGCAGGATGCTGGGATCAATGCGCGCGGCTTCGCACAGATCCTCACGCATGGCCCGTGCTTCCTGCGCGGCGATCAGGGCTGTTTCGCCGATGGCCTTCAATTGCGGGTCATCGGACTGGACGAATTTCTCAAAAATGTAATCGGGAATGAAAGCCTGAAAGCCCTGCGTTTGCGTGGCTTTTTGGGTGCCTTGCGCCATGATGTTTGCCTCTTGGTTGGGCCGTTCGGATCGGTGCCAGGCGGCCGAGCGATTCAGCCGGCGCTGCGCGCCGTCATGCGTGGTCAACGGGGTGTCCGATCCAGCGGCCGGGTATCATCCCGCGGGGGAAGAAGACAGGGGGAGGCCCCCCTTGCGGAGGGCCGCCCCTGGCCGGCGATCGCGGATGGCCGAAGCCATCGAGAGGGGTTGGAGGGGTACTACGCGTGATCGCCAACCAAACATGTCTTCGCGCCGCCGAAGCAGGAGGAGGGGAAGGAGGGGGATGGCTCCGACGACGATTTCGCTACGTTATAGCCGTGATTTCGATCTGTCAATGAACTTTTTATGACAGATTTGCCGGCGGCCCCTTTTTCACGGGCGCTGTACGCAAAAAGGGCCGCCCGGCGGGGCGGCCCTGTCGCATCGTGAAGGATGCGATGGGGGCTTTTACTTGGCGATGCCGTGCCCGGTGGTCCGTTCCGCGATTCGTGCCGATTTGCCGCGGCGTCCGCGCAGATAATACAATTTCGCGCGGCGCACCTTGCCCCGGCGAATCAGCTCGATCGAGGCAATATTCGCGCTATAGAGCGGAAACACGCGCTCAACGCCCTCGTTATAGCTGATCTTGCGGACGGTGAAGGAGGAATTCACGCCGGCATTCTTTTTCGCGATGCACACGCCTTCAAAGGCCTGCACACGCTCGCGGCTACCCTCGACGACCTTCACGTTCACCCTGATCGTATCGCCAGGCGAAAACTCCGGGATTTCCTTCCCGTCCAGCAGCCGGTCGAATTGCTTTTTTTCCAGCTTTTCCATCAAATTCATAACGTACTCCGTATGTTTCGGGTCCGGTCCGACCCTAATCCTTTCCTCTACGCTTCGCCCACAGGTCGGGGCGCCGCGCCCTGGTAATCTCTTCAGCCTGGCGCTGCCGCCATTCGGCAACTGCGCCGTGATGCCCGCTGGTCAGAACCTCGGGCACCGGCCATTCCTTACCGTCATTATCTCGCCAAATCGCCGGCCGCGTGTAATGCGGGTATTCCAGCAAATTGCATTCAAAACTCTCTTCTTCCGGCGTCGCGCAATTTCCCATGACGCCGGGCAACAGTCGAACGCATGCGTCGAGAAGCGCCAAAGCCGCCGGCTCGCCGCCCGAGAGGACATAGTCGCCCAGGCTGATTTCCTCAAGCGATAATGAGTCGATGGCGCGTTGGTCGAGGCCCTCATACCGTCCGCAGAGCAAAATCACGCCGGATTCGCGGCTCAAGTCCTGCACCAGCGCCTGGTCGAGCGGTCGACCGCGCGGCGACAGATAGATTGATCGTACCGATTCCGGTGCCCGGCTTCGCGCGGTCAGGACAGCCGATTCGGCGATATCGGCCCGCATGACCATCCCCGCGCCGCCGCCGAAAGGGGTGTCATCAACCGTACGGTGCCGGTCGCGGGCATGGTCACGAATATCGGCGCAGTCGAGTTGCCAGATCCCGGTTTCGAGTGCCCGGCCGGCAAGCGAGAAGCCGAGCGGTCCGGGAAACATTTCCGGAAACAAGGTGAGGACACCCGCATGCCATGGCCGAACGGTGGTCGTCATTCGGGCGCCTCCGTGCCGTCGTCGATCAGCCCCGGCGGCATGACGATGATGACTTTGCCGGCGTCTATGTCCACGTCGGGAACGGTTTCGCGCGTGAACGGCAGCAAGACGCTGTCGCCCTTGCCGCGGCCGATCTCCAGCAAATCGCCGGCGCCGAAATCATGCACCGCGAGGATCCGGCCCAGCGCCTGACCGTCCGTGTCTTCGACATCAAGACCGATCAGATCGCTATGATAGAAGTCCTCGTCCTCGGTCGGCGGAAGGCGGTCGCGCGGCACGAAAAGCCGGGTGCCGCGCAGCGCGTCGGCCGCCTCACGCGTCCCGATGCCGTCCAGGGCAGCCAGCCATTTGCCCTTGGCCAGCGAACGGAAGTCGACCTCCGGCAGGGCTGAGCCGTCCTCTGTCACAAAGGGCGCGTAATCGACAAGGGCGTCCGGCGTCTCCGTAAAGGGCTGAATTCTCAGCAACCCCTTGACGCCGTGTGGCGGCCCGATGACGCCGACGCAGATGAGCCGCGACGGCTGCGATATCGGGGTCATCTCGGCCGTGCCACGGTTCTAGCCGGATTTGTCTTCGGCCTTGTCGTCCTCGGCTGAAGCTTCCGCATCCGGGGTGGTTTCCTCGGCAGGCGCATTGTCTTCGGCAGCGGCGTCTTCGGCAGCGGCGTCTTCAGCCGCTTCGGGTTCAGCGCTCTCCTCAGCCGCCGCTTCTTCCGCTGCAGCGTCGGCAGCTGCGGCCTTGGCCGCCTCCTCCTTTTCCTGCTTCTCGCGCAGACGTTCCTGCGCCTTTTCCTTCGGCGCCGATTTCTTTGGATTGTCGCGCTTCACCGGCTTTTCGGCTAAGCCGGCATTGCCGAGGAAAATGGCGATGCGGTCGGACGGCTTGGCGCCTTCGCCGAGCCAGTATTTGATGCGGTCCTCCTTCAAAACGATGCGCTCGGCGTGATCCTTGGGCAGCATCGGATTGTAGGTTCCGAGCTTTTCAATGAAACGACCGTCACGGGGCATCCGGCTGTCAGCGACGACAATGCTGTAAAACGGCCGCTTCTTGGCCCCGCCACGGGCCAGTCTAATACGCAATGACATAATGGAGACTCACTCTTTCTCTGGTCTTGTTGTTGGGTCGAAAAAAGGTTCAGCGCCGCTTTTTGCGCTTTGATTTGCTTTTGCGTTTACCGCTGCCGCTGCTGGGCATGCCGGGCATCCCGCCCGGGAAACCGGGCGGCAGGCCGCCGCCCGGACCGCCCATGCCGCCCAGCATATTGCCCAGACCGGGGGGCATCGACGCCGGGCCGCCGGCATCCATCCCGGGCACCATGTCGCCGCCGGGCTGTCCGCCGCCGCCGAACATTGCGCCGAGCTGGTTCATCATGCTGCCGCCGCCCATTTTGCGCATCCGTTTCATCATCGTTTGCATTTGCTGGAACTGCTTCAGCAGCTTGTTGACGTCCTGCACGCTGGTGCCCGACCCGGCGGCAATCCTCCGTCGCCGCGATGCGTTAAGGACATTCGGGTTTTGGCGCTCGCCGCGAGTCATTGACGAGATGATCGCTTCCTGACGCAGCAGCATGCGATCATCGATATTGCCTTCGGCCATCGCCGCCTTGGCCTTCAGCGCGCCGGGCATCAGCCCCATCAGACCGGACATGCCGCCCATATTGCGCATCTGTTTGAGCTGCATCCCGAAATCTTCCAGGTTGAAGCCGCCTTCCTGCAATTTGCGGGCGAGCTTTTCGGCATCTTCCTGCTTGACGGTTTCCGCCGCTTTTTCGACCAGGCTGACCACATCGCCCATGCCGAGAATCCGGTTGGCGATGCGTTCGGGGTGGAAGCGGTCGAGCGCGTCCATTTTTTCCCCGGTACCGATCAGCCGCACCGGGCAGCCGGTTACAGCGCGCATCGACAATGCCGCGCCGCCGCGCGCATCGCCGTCCATGCGGGTCAGGGCAATGCCGGTGACACCGATCTCGGCATTGAATTTCTCAGCCGTGATGACCGCGTCCTGACCGGTCATTGCGTCGGCAACCAGCAGTTTTTCCGCCGGATTGACGCTATCGCGGATCGCCTTGAGTTCGGCCATCAGCGTCTCGTCGATGGTCAGCCGGCCGGCTGTATCAAGCAACACGATGTCATAGCCGTCCTGACGGGCGGTTTTCATTGCGCGCCTGGCAATCGCTTCCGGCTTTTCGCCGGCGACGATCGGCAGGCTATCGACACCGGTCTGCTCGCCGAGAACAGCCAACTGTTCCTGTGCCGCCGGCCGGTAGGTGTCGAGCGACGCCATCAACACCTTCTTGCGGTCATGCTCGGTCAGCCTCTTGCCGAGCTTGGCCGTTGTCGTTGTCTTGCCCGAGCCCTGCAGTCCCAGCATCAGCACAACCGCCGGGGGCTCCTGCTTGAGCTCCAATATCGGCCCGCCGAGCGCGATCCCGCCATCTTCGGCATCGGGATCGCCGCCGAGCAGTCGGATCAATTCGTCATTGACCAGCTTGACGACTTGCTGCCCCGGCGAAACGCTGCGCAGGATTTCCTGTCCGACGGCCTTGTCGCCGACGGCGGCAATGAAATCCTTGACTACCGGCAGCGCGACATCGGCCTCCAGCAGCGCGATGCGGATTTCGCGCAGCGCTTTTCGGACCTCGTCCTCGGTCAGCGTGCCGCGTCGCCGCAGACGGCCGAAAACGCCGTCCAGTTTTTCGCTCAGACCTTCAAACATGTCGGATCAGTGCGTTCCGCTTCTTGCCTTTACCGGCATCACGCCGCCGGGCGAGGTCGTGTGACAGCACATATCGCGTCAGTGAGCGAAACTCGCCGGCTGACGGTCACTCGGCAGCGTTATCTGGATCACAGACGGGCGCCGGGCGTGGGTGCATACTTCGTTATGGATACTCTTGAGCATTGTGTATCGGCTTCGTCCCGGCCTGTGTCAACTCTTGTAAACCGGACATGTGATCATGCTTTGCGGTCAAGTTAACTGAAAATTGTTAATATCCGGGCCTTTTGAGGGCGGTGCGATTACCACGGTATGTCAATGTTAATCTCTGACAAGCTTGCGATGGAGCTGGCCGAGGCCGGTGCGCGACCGGTCCGCCCGGCGCCGTCGGGGCCTGCCAACTCGGACAATGCCTATGCCGAGCCAATCTCTCAGGGCACTATTGAGAAGCTCGTCAAGCAGCATGAGAATTATCTGCGCGCCAAGCCGGGCGGGCTGAGGCTGCTGGCCGATTTCAAGGATTTTTCGAATTGCAAGATCAGGGCGCGCGATCTTGCCATGGCCGAATTGACCGGTTGCCGCCTGTTCAGCGCCCAACTCAGCGGCACCAGCTTCGTCGGCGCCAATCTCTACGCTGCCGATCTGCGCCTTGCCGAGATGGCCGGGGTCGATCTGACCCGCGCCGATCTGCGCGGCGCTTGCCTGCGCGGGGCGGTGCTGACCAACGCCCTTCTGGTCGAGGCCGATATGCGCGAAGGCGTCATGGCCAAGCAGAACAAGGGCGGCGATATTGCCGAAATTACCTATGACGATCCGGTGTCCACCGAACTGAGTGCAGCCCGTTTCAATGCTGCCGATCTCAGCCGTGCGAAACTGTCGAACGCCTTCATCATGCAAACCGATCTTAGCGACACGATCATGCGCGGCGCCAAATTCGTCAACGCGAATCTCAGCAAGGCGCTGCTGTGCGGCGCCGATCTGAGCGACGCCGATTTTTCCAGTTCGAATCTTTCGGGTGTGGATCTGAAAGGCGCGATGCTGAGCGGCGTTTCGATGAGCGGCGCCAACCTCGAAAATGCGGTGTTACTCGGCGCCATCATGGATGGGATCGATCTCTCGGACGCCAAACTTGACGGCGCCGTGATGGCGCGCAGCCTGGCAAGTCACAGTGAAGAGGTCGCCGAATTGCTGCGGGAGCATGCTGCCTGGGTCGACAGTCAAGGCCGCAGCGGCAAGCGGGGCGATTTCACCGGTCTGGAGATCATTGAGGCAGATTTCAGAAGCACCAATCTGTCCGCCGTGATCATGTCGGCAAGCTCCTTGCGCGGCAGTCGGTTCGACCAGTCGATGATGGCGATGGCCGATCTCTCGGTCTCGGATCTGCGCGACAGCAATCTGATCAACACCGATCTGCGCGGCGCCAATCTTGATCGCGCGACCCTGACAAATGCCGATCTCAGCAAGGCGCGTCTCGAACCGATGCTGATCAGCGGCGCAGCGCGTCAGGTATGGCCGGTGAGCATGCAGCGTGCGCGCCTCAAGGGCAGCACGCTCGCAGGGTGCAATCTGCGCGGGGCGCGGCTCAATAATTCGGACCTCACCGGCTGCAATCTGCGCAATGCCGATCTCAGCGGTGCCGACCTTTCCGGCTGCACACTGACGGATGCCGATGTGAAGGGCGCCATTCTGAAAGATGCAACTCTTGATGGTGTAAAAGGGCTTCGCGCTTAAGCCCGCGTTATCCATTGTCTGAATAAATTTCGGTCATGCCCGATGACCGTCCCGCCATTGATGCTGAAGAGCCGCTGACGCAGACGGCGCTCGATCGGTTGGTCAAGCGTCATGAAGCTTTTCTGGATGGTCGCTATGGCGGTGCCCGCCTGACGTTGAAATTCCACGATCTGTCGGAAAAGGCGTTGGTCAGGCGGCGGCTGCGCTCGGCCGATCTGACCGGCTGCAGCCTGTTCAGCGCCAGGCTCGCACAGGCCGATTTTTCCGAAGCAACGCTTTACGTCGCTGATCTCCGCCTTGCCGATCTGACCGGCGCGGATCTGCGGCGCGCCGATCTGCGCGGCGCGATCCTGCGCGGCGCGGTGATGGAGGATTGCAATCTGACCGAAGCCGATCTCCGCGAGGGCGTGATGGCGGTTACGGCACGGGATAATGGCGGCTCGCCCGAGGCATTCGCCCACCAGGAAAAGGTCAGCACCAGGATCAGCGCAGCCAATCTGCAGCGTGCTGATCTCAGCAAGGCCAAGGTTTCGAACGCATCCGTCAGACAGGCCGATCTGACGGATGCGGTGGTCCGGCAGACGCGGTTCGTGCGCGCCGATCTCAAAGGTGTGTCTTTTCGCGGTGCCGATCTGACCGGCGCCGATTTCAGCCAGGCCGATCTGACCGGCGCCAATTTTCAAGGCGCACAGCTTGCGCGGACCAATCTTTCCCATGCCGATCTGACGGATGCCGTTCTGGTAGGCGCGATCCTTGATTTTGCCGACCTCAGCGATGCGAAGACGGAAAAGGCTGTCTTCGCCCGGGTGCTCGACGCCAATGGTCCGGAGGTCACCGAACTGCTGCGAGAGCATACGCGGTGGATCGAAAAGGAAGCCAAGGCCGGTAAGCGAGCCGACTTCAAGGGGCTGGAAATCCGCCGTGGCGATTTCGCCGGTATCAATCTTTCGGCGGCCCTGTTTGCCGAGGCGGTGCTGCGCGAGGGCAAGTTCACCGCCAGCGTTCTCATGATGGCCGATTTCGCTTTCTCCGATTTGCGCCATGCCGATTTCACCCTATGCAACCTGCAGGGTGCCAAATTCGACCGGGCTACGCTCAGCAAGGCGGATTTTACCGATGCAGATTTCTCGCCGCTGCCGATAGGCGGCGGTTACCAGCAGCGCTGGCCGGCCAGTTTCCGCCGCGCGCGGCTGGATGACGTTGTTTTTGCCGGTGCCGATTTGCGCGGCGCGATTTTTCACGGCGCCGATTTGAGGCGTGCCGATTTCCGCGGCGCCGATCTGACCGGGTCCGACTTTAGTCGGGCCAATGTCACCGGCGCTGATTTCGAGGGCGCCCGAATGCGTCAAACCGTGTTCGAGGAATGTACGAGCCCGGTCCAGCATATCGTCTGATACCGTTTCGGCCCGCTCCGATCCTCACTGGCATCCCCGGCTTGGGTTTTGACACGCATCGCCGCATATTAAGCGGGCTATGGAAACCGCTTTCGTCAAAATGCACGGCTTCGGCAATGATTTCGTCATTGTCGATGTGCGACCCGGCCTCCCGACGCTGTCGGCTGAGGCGGCGCGGCGTATTGCCGATCGACGATCAGGTGTCGGCTGCGACCAGCTGATCCTGATCGAGCCGGCGCGGTCCGGCGGTGATGCCTTCATGGCGATTTTCAACGCCGACGGTAGCGTTTCGGGCGCCTGCGGCAATGCGGCGCGCTGTGTCGCGGATATCCTCATGCAGGAGAGCGGTGCGAGCCGTGTCGCTCTCGAGACGCTTGTCGGTGTTCTACCGGCTTGGCGCGAGCCGGATGGAACGATTGCTGTCGATATGGGGCCTCCAGCGCTCGACTGGCGTGATATCCCGCTGGCGCGGGAAATGGATACGCTCAGCCTGCCATTGCGCCTCGGGCCGCTGAACGCGCCGGTCGCTGTCGGCATGGGCAATCCGCATGCGGTCTTCTTCGTCGACCACGCCGACGACATTGCGCTGGACGAATGGGGGCCGGCGATCGAGCATGACCCGCTGTTCCCGGAACGCACTAATGTCGAGATTGTCGAGGTCCGTGCACCGGACCGGCTGCGGATGCGGGTTTGGGAGCGCGGCGCCGGCATTACCCGGGCGTGCGGCAGCGGTGCCTGTGCGGCGGCCGTTGCCGCCCGACGGCGTGATCTCGCCCAGCGCGCGGTTGAGGTTGAGCTCGACGGCGGGTCTCTCTTTGTCGACTGGCAGCCCGGCAGCGGGGTCATTCTCCGCGGTCCGGTTGCCACGGTTTTTTCGGGCGTGCTCGATGCGTCTCTGGTTCCAAGCACGGCGGCGGCGGCATGAGCGCGCCGCGTGTCATCACCTTTGGCTGTCGCCTCAACGCATACGAATCCGCGATGATGCGCGAGCAGGCAGAGGCGGCGGGTCTGGACGACACCATTGTCGTCAATACCTGCGCCGTCACCGCCGAAGCGGAACGTCAGGCGCGCCAGACGATCCGGCGGGTGCGGCGCGAAAATCCCGATGCGCGTCTGGTCGTGACGGGGTGCGCCGCGCAGGTCGATCCCGAGCGCTATGGCGCCATTGACGGTGTGGATGCGGTGCTCGGCAATGATCAGAAGCTGCGCCCCGAGAGCTGGACCGCGCTGGCTGCCGGCACGGCGCCGTCGATACATGTCACCGACATCATGCAGGTGCGGGAGACCGCGTCTCATCTGATCGCCGGCTTTGACGGTCGCGCCCGCGCCTTTGTGCAGGTGCAGAATGGCTGCGATCACCGCTGCACCTTCTGCATCATCCCCTATGGTCGCGGTAACTCCCGCTCCGTGCCGATCGGGGTCATCGTGGATCAGGTGCGCAGGCTGGTCGCAGAGGGCTATGCCGAGATCGTGCTGACCGGCGTCGATATCACCTCCTACGGCCCCGATCTGCCAGGCGCCCCCACGCTCGGGCAGATGATCCGGCGGCTGCTGGCGCTTGTGCCTGAATTGCCGCGTTTGCGGCTTTCCTCGCTCGATCCGGTCGAGATTGATCAGGATCTTTGGCGGCTGATCGCCGAGGAGCCGCGCTTGCTGCCGCATCTGCATCTCAGCGCCCAGGCCGGGGACGATATGGTCCTGAAAAGGATGAAAAGGCGGCATCTGCGCGGAGACGTCATTGCTGTTGCCCGGCGCGCCCGGGATTTGCGTCCCGATATGCTGTTCGGCGCTGATCTGATCGCCGGTTTTCCGACCGAGACCGACGCGATGTTCGAAAACACCGTGCGGATGGTCGAGGAAGCGGATCTGACTTTTCTTCATGTCTTCCCTTATTCGGAACGACGCGGCACCCCGGCGGCGCGAATGCCGACGGTCGCGAAGCCTGTGCGTAAGGAGCGGGCGGCACGGCTGCGTGCGCTCGGCGAGGTGCAGGAGGAGGCCGCGCTTGATCGTCTGGTCGGTCGCGAGGTCTCGGTGCTGGTTGAGAAGGACGGGCAGGGCAGGAGTGAGCATTTTGCACCCGTCAGCATGCCCCGGGATGACGCGTCGGACGGGGAGTTGATCGCGGCCCGCATCGACCGTCGTGAAGGCCGTATGCTGCACGCTACCCGGATCCTTTCGGAGAGCAGAGCCGCCTGATGAACGACCAAGTGGAGACTCCGGCGCCGCAGCAGGACAGCGCTGAAAAACGCGGTTGGTTCACCCGTTTGCGGGAGGGGCTGAGCCGCTCTTCGAGCAAGCTGAGCGAGGGAATCAGCTCGATCTTCACAAAGCGCAAGCTCGATGATGAGGCGCTTGAGGAGCTCGAAGAATTGCTGATCGCCGCCGATCTCGGCCCGGCGGTCGCCGCCCGCCTGGCCGAGGATTTCGGCAAGACCCGTTTCGGCAAGGACGTCGAGCCTGAGGAAGTCCGCAGCGCCTTGGCGGGCGCGTTGGCCGAGATCCTGACGCCGGTCGCCGAGCCGCTGCAGATCGATAGAGAGCAAAAACCCTTCGTGATCCTCACTGTCGGCGTGAACGGCACCGGCAAGACCACCACCATCGGCAAGCTTGCCAGGAGCTGGAGCGGCCAGGGGCTGCGGGTGGGGCTGGCGGCAGGCGATACCTTTCGCGCCGCCGCGATCGAGCAATTGCGCGTGTGGTCGGAGCGCGCGGGTGCCTTGTTCATCGCCAGGGATCAGGGCAGCGATCCAGCCGCGCTGGCCTATGAGGCGATAGACCGCGCCCTTGCGGACGGGCTCGATGTTCTCATGATCGACACGGCCGGTCGTCTGCAGAACCGCGCCGAGCTGATGGATGAGTTGGCGAAAGTCTTGCGCGTGATCGAGAGAAAGCTGCCCGGTGCGCCGCATGCGACACTTCTGGTGCTTGATGCGACCACCGGCCAGAATGCGCTGAGCCAGGTCGATGTCTTCAAGCAGGCGGTGAATGTGTCCGGTCTGATCGTCACCAAGCTCGACGGCACGGCCAAGGGCGGGGTCGTGGTGGCACTGGCCGACCGCTTCGGCCTGCCGGTCCATGCCATCGGCGTCGGCGAAGGCGCGGAGGATTTGCGCCCATTCGACGCCGGCGATTTCGCCAAGGCGCTGGTCGCCGATGTGTGACGGTTTTCATTTGTCGTCATTGAAAAACGCCTCCCCGGCAGGGCCGAGGGCTGGGTGAGGCGGCGCGTTGGTATCGGCGCAGGGCGATCCCTTCGCGCAGGCGGTTTTGCTGCGGGAGATGCTGGCCTCGATCCGCGCCGATCTGAGCGAGGCGGAGCGGGCCCACGGCGCCTGGCGTGCCGAAACTCCCGGTAGCGCGCGCGAATTTGCCGGCAAGGCCTGCATGCTCGCACTGGCGCGGCTGTTCGACCGGCCGCGTTACGATGCACGAGGACGATCGGACCGGGCCTCGTTGCCACATGCGCTGCATCTGCTGGCTGATCGTGCGACGCTGATTGTGCTGATCGACCAGGCGCCCGGCTGGACGCCCGATTATCCGGAACTGAGCGAGGAAAATCGCGAGATGGCGGCCATTGCCGGGCTGCGGGCGCTGGCCGTTTACCGGCGCCGTGCCGCTGCCGACACGGCTGAACGCAGTGCGATCCGCCGGGTCATGCGCTTTCGCGACCGGCATCTCGCGCACAGCCTGATCGGCGGTTCCGAGAAAGATATGGAGCCGATCCTGTGGCAGGACGCGCCGGTCGTGCTCGCCCTGGCGGCGCGGCTCACCGATCTGTTGCTGGAATGCTGCACCGGTGAAGGGATTGATTAACGCGGCGCCTGCGAAACTTGATTTGCATGCGAAACAGCGTCAGAACAGCCGCATCATGATCATGTGCAAAATCGTCAAATGCAAAGTGCTGAAGCAAGGCGTGAGGCTGGGCGTGAAGCTGGGCGCCACGACCGCGCTTGCCGGTTTGCTGCTGCTCGGTCGGCGACTTAGGCGCCCCTGACCATTCGACCATGCCCCACGGTCTGGTGGTTCAGGGGACAAAACTCGCCATCCAAGCCACAGACTGAGGAGCCGCCCACCAGACGCGGCAGACGACATGGAACAACACAACCAATCTCATAACGCGGTCAATTCAGACCAGGTCATCATTTTTGACACCACCTTGCGCGATGGTGAGCAATCGCCGGGCGCTTCGATGAACCGTGAGGAAAAACTGCGGATTGCAGCGGTGCTTGACGAAATGGGCGTCGATATCATCGAGGCCGGCTTCGCGATCGCCAGCGACGGCGATTTCGAGGCGATCAAGGCAATCGCGCAGCAAACCAAGAATGCCCGCATTGCCAGCCTGGCGCGGGCGCAACGCGCCGATATCGAGCGCGCCGGTGCTGCCGTCAAACCGGCGGCGCGCGGCCGTATTCACACCTTTATTGCCACCAGCGAACTGCACATGCAGCACAAGCTGCGCATGGGTGAGAATTCGGTGCTGGATGCGATTGCCGAGAGTGTCGGGCTGGCGCGCAGCCTGATCGACGATGTCGAATGGAGCGCCGAGGATGCGACCCGCAGCGACCCTGACTTCCTGTGCCGCGCGGTCGAACTGGCGATCCAGTCGGGCGCCGGAACGGTCAATCTGCCGGACACTGTCGGCTACACCGAGCCTGAGGAATATTTCGAGATGATCTCGATGCTGCGGAATCGGGTGCCCAATATCGATCAGGCGATCATCTCGGTGCACTGCCATAACGATCTCGGTCTGGCGGTCGCCAATTCGCTGGCCGCGGTAAAGGCCGGCGCCAGACAGGTCGAATGCACGATAAACGGCATCGGAGAGCGCGCCGGCAATGCGGCATTGGAAGAGATCGTGATGGCGTTGAAGACGCGGCATGATGCGCTGCCCTTCAGCACCGGCATCGATACAAGCCAGATCACCCGCGCCTCGCGACTGGTGTCGACCATTACCGGCATGACGGTCCAGCCCAACAAGGCGATCGTCGGAGCCAACGCCTTTGCGCATGAATCCGGCATTCATCAGGACGGCGTGCTCAAGCATGCGCAGACCTATGAAATCATGACCCCGGAATCGGTCGGCCTGAGCAAGAACAGCCTGGTGCTGGGCAAGCTGTCGGGCCGCCACGCCTTTCGGGAAAAACTTGTCTCGCTGGGCTATGAGCTGGACGATGAGGAGCTGAAAGAAGCCTTCAAGCGCTTCAAGGACCTCGCCGACCGCAAGCGCGATCTGTTCGATGACGACATCATCGCGCTGGTCGATGATGAACTGGCCCGCGGCGACGATCAGGTCAAATTCGTCAGTCTGCAGGTGATCGCCGGTTCCAAGGGGCCGCAGCAGGCAACGCTCGAAATCGAAATTGACAGTCAGATCAGTGAAACCACGGCGACGGGCAACGGACCGGTCGATGCGACGTTCAATGCCATCGGCGCATTGTTCCCGCATAGTGCAACGCTGGAGCTGTATCAGGTCCATGCGGTTACCCAGGGCACCCAGGCACAGGCAGAGGTCACGGTCAGGCTGGTCGAGAATGGGCGGACGGTAAGCGGTCAGGCGGCGGATACCGACACGCTGGTGGCCTCGGCCAAGGCCTATCTGCACGCGCTCAACAAGCTGCTCGACAAACGCTTGAAAAAGGCGCCGGATCAGATGAGCGCGTGAAGACATGCCCTCATCCCGCCGGCGCGAGGGTTGGGTGAGGGAAGCTTCAATCTCGTAGCTTGTTCACCCTACGAAAACGCGCTACCCGCCGGTAAAGCGTTTCTCTGCATGCTGCGTTGCAGCGCCATAACGGAATTCGGCAATGTTCGAAAAATTGATGGGCCTGTTTTCGGCCGATATGGGAATCGATCTCGGGACCGCGAACACGCTCGTCTATGTAAAGGGCAAGGGCATCGTGCTCAATGAGCCGTCGGTCGTCGCCATCGAGACGGTGCGCGGCCGCGACCGCATTCGGGCCGTCGGGGACGAAGCGAAGCAGATGCTGGGCCGGACGCCGGGCAATATCCGCGCCATCCGCCCGCTGCGTGACGGTGTCATTGCCGATTTCGAGATCGCCGAAGAGATGATCAAATATTTTATCCAGAAGGTGCATAAACGCAGCTCCTGGGCGCGACCGCAGGTGGTTATCTGTGTGCCCTACGGCTCTACCGCGGTCGAGGAAAAGGCGATTCGCGAAGCTGCCGAATCCGCGGGCGCACGTCGTTGCGGTCTGATCGAAGAGCCGATGGCGGCGGCGATCGGCGCCGGGCTGCCGGTGTCCGAGGCGACCGGTTCGATGGTTGTCGATATCGGCGGCGGCACGACGGAAGTCGGCGTCATTTCGCTGGGCGGCATCGTCAATTCGCGGTCGGTTCGGGTCGGGGGAGACAAGATGGATGAGGCGATCATCGCCTATATCCGCCGCAATCATAACCTGCTGATCGGCGAATCCTCGGCCGAGCGGATCAAGAAGCAAATCGGCTCGGCCTGTGCGCCGGCAGACGACGCCGACGGCGCGCTGTTGGAAATTCGCGGTCGTGATCTGATGAATGGCGTGCCCAAGGAAATCGTCATCAGCGAGAAGCAGATCGCCGAAAGCCTCGCCGAGCCGGTCGGCGCCATCGTCGAAGCGGTCAAGGTCACGCTCGAACATACCGCGCCGGAACTGGCCGCGGATATTGTCGACAAGGGGATTGTGCTGACCGGCGGCGGCGCTTTGCTCGGCAATCTGGACCACGTTATCCGTGAGGCGACCGGCCTGCCGGTGTCGCTGGCTGAAACGCCGTTGTCCTGCGTTGCCCTGGGTACCGGGAAGGCGCTGGAATTCCCCGACGCCTTCAAGAGCGGCATTATCCGTTAATTTTCGGCACGCCTCGGTTTTTGGCACGCCTCGGTTTTCGGCGGGGCGCGCGCCAGGGCCGGGTAAAGCTCGTTCAAGCGCCGAAATGAGCGGCAGCGGCATTTTGGGTTTTACGCTTTGGCGTTAAAGTCCTATGCAGGAAAGAAGCGGTTAACCATTCTGCTCTACGGGATTTTCAGGGTCGCATTTTCGCGCGCCCAGGATAAGTGGATAAGCCATGACACGGCGAGGACGTTCGGCGACAGCAACGCTGCTCAGCGCAGCCATGCCGGCGCCTGCTCGTCTTTCTTCGCTCCTGTTTCTGCTGCTCGCCGGTGCGCTGATCATCATCGGCAAGGTCGACACCGCCGTCATCGATACCATCCGCCGCCCGGTTCAGGACACGGTTTCACCGGTTGTTCAGGTCCTGTCACAGCCGGTAACCGCGGTGCGCGGCTGGTCGGCTGACGCCGTCGCGTTATGGCAGGCGCATACGCTGAGCAAACAGCTGAAGGCCGAGAATGAAGCTTTACTGCGCTGGCAGGGTGTGGCGCTGGCGCTGGAGGCGGAAAATCAGAGGTTGCGCGACTTGCTCAACGTGCCGCTCGGCACCTCGACAAACATCGTCACCGCGCGAACGATCAGCGATATCGGCGGCATTTTCGTGCGCAGCGTGTTGATCGATGCCGGAACCGCGCATGGTGTCGTCACAGGGCAGGCGGCGATGGCCGGAGGCGGGTATGTCGGCCGGGTGATAGATGCAGGTCGCCGGTCGGCGCGTATCCTGCTGCTCACCGACCTCAACTCGCGAATCCCGGTCATCGTGCAGCAAAGCGGCCAGCACGGCATTCTTGCCGGTACCAATGATGCGAAAGCCAGGCTTGAGCATCTGCCCCAGGATATCGAGATCGCTGTCGGCGACCGGATCATGACTTCCGGCACCGGCGGTGTCTTGCCTCCGGGCCTGCCGGTCGGAACGGTCACGGCGATCGGCAGTGACGGCATTCTGGTTCGCCCCGCAGCCGATCTTTCGCGGCTGATGGAAGTCCGGCTGACCGGGCGACCGGCGACGGTCAGCGCAACTGAACCGGCCGATGCTGCGCCGCAGCCGACGGCGAGCAATGTGGTGCAATGAGTTCGGATTTCCGGCGCCGTGCCGATGAACTTTGGCGCTGCCTTCTGCCTTGCCTGTCAATTCTGCTGTTATCATTCCTTGCCGTCATGCCTTGGCCCTTGCCCTATGTCGGCACGTTGACCGCACCGCTGGCGCTGATAGCGGTGGTCTATTGGGTGCTGACCAGACCCGGGCTGGTGCCGCCGGTGGCCCTGTTCTTCATCGGCCTGTTTCAGGATGTGCTGACCGGCTACCCATTCGGCCTTTCGGCCTTTTTGTTCATCGCCGTGCATCTGCTTTTCGGCAACCGGCTGCGCTATTTTGTCGGCGGCAGTTTCATCTTGAGCTGGCTGGTGTTTATCATCGCTGCCTTGACTGCGGCACTGCTGCAGGCGCTGGTCTATCTGCTGCTCAACGGAACCCTGCCGCCCAGCCAGCCCTTGCTGTTACAGATGCTTTTGATTGTCGCTCTTTACCCGTTCGTCGTTCGCCTTTTGCTGTCGCCGGTTAATGCCGGGCTGCCGGAACCCCAGCCGGTATGAGCATCAAGACGGATAAGGAAGCCCAGCGCAGCCGCCTGATCGGGCGGCGTGCCGCCTTGCTCGGGCTCGGCCAGCTGGGTCTGTTCGGCGTGCTCGGCGCGCGCCTCTATTATCTCCAGGTCGTCGATGCCGACCGCTATCGCATGTTGTCCGAAGACAACCGCATCAATGTCAGCTTGGTGGCCCCTTCCCGGGGGCTGATCGTCGACCGCTTCGGTGAGCCTTTGGCGGAAAACCGGCGCAATTTCAGGCTTCTGGTCGTCGCTGAACAAACCCCGGACATTGCCGCCGCGCTGGCGCGGCTGGACGGCCTCATCGGGCTCAGCGATGCCGAAATGGAGCGAACCAAGCGGGAAATTCGCCGTCGTCGCAGCTTCGTCCCCGTCACCGTGCGCGAGAACCTGAATTGGGAGGAAGTATCGAAAATCGAGATCGGTGCGCCCGATCTGCCCGGCATCAGCATTGATGTCGGCGAGGTCCGGTCCTATCCGCTGGAAGAGGCCGCGGCGCATCTGATCGGCTATGTCGGCGCGGTCAGCGAGCAGGAGATGTCCGATGACCCGGTATTGACCCTGCCGGGATTCCGCATCGGCAAAACCGGTATCGAGCGTGACCGCGAGGACGTTTTGCGCGGCAGCGCGGGAACCCGCAGGGTCGAGATCAATGCGATGGGTCGCGCCATCCGCGAGCTCGACCGCCATGAAGGCGAGCGCGGCGCCGAAGTGGCGCTGACCATCGATGCCGGGCTGCAGCGCTTTGTCCAGGAGCGATTGGCGATCGAACGCAGCGGATCGGCGGTGATCATGGATGTCAATAACGGCGCCGTCTACGCACTGTGTTCGCATCCGGCCTTCGATCCGAATTTGTTCGCGCGCGGCATCCCGCTTAACACCTGGCAGGCATTGAGCAGTGATGAGACCGCGCCGCTGACCAACAAGGCGATCGCGGGCCAATATCCGCCCGGCAGCACATTCAAGATGATTACCACCCTGGCGGCGCTGGAAGCCGGTGTGATCGATCCGGACCACACCGTCTATTGCCCGGGCCATGTCGATCTCGGCGGGCATCGGTTCCATTGCTGGAAACGCGGCGGACATGGCCGTATCGGTCACGTCGACGCGCTCGCCGAATCCTGCGATACCTTTTTCTACGATATCGGCCGCCGCGTCGGCATTGATGCCATCGCCGAAATGGCAAGGCGGCTCGGCTTCGACAGCGCGACCGGCCTCGACCTGACCGGGGAAAGGCCCGGGCTGATCCCCGACCGGGCCTGGAAGCGCGCAGAGTTGGGCGAGCCCTGGCAGGGCGGCGAGACGCTGATCTGCGCGATCGGGCAAGGCTATGTAAAATCGACACCCCTGCAATTGGCGGTGATGACCTCGCGGCTGGTTAATGGCGGTTATGCCGTCACGCCGCACGTGCTCGCCGATAATGGCGCTATGCGCCTTTATCCCTCGGTCGGCCTCAAGCGGGCCGATCTCGATATCGTGCTCAAGGGAATGGCGGCGGTCACCGGCATCGGCCCTGCCGGCGCGCGCGGCACGGCCCGCGGCTCGCAAATTCCGGACAGCGCTTTTGCCATGGGCGGCAAGACCGGCACGGCGCAGGTCAAACGCATCACGCTCGCCGAACGCCAGGCCGGTATTCGGAATGAGGACCTGCCCTGGAAGTTTCGCCACCATGCGCTGTTTGTCGGCTATGCGCCGGTCGATCGGCCGCGCTATGCCTGCGCTGTCGTCATTGAACATGGCGGCGGCGGTAGCGCCACCGCGGCGCCGATCGCGCGCGATATTCTGTGGGAGGCGCAAAAGCGTAACCCCGCGCGCATGGCATGGGGCGAGAATGAGCGCCTGCGGGAAGCATCTGCGGGTCGCGGCGATGCGGGCTGATTGATGACCGATACCGGTTTGTTTATCGAGCGCGAGCGCGATGCGTTCGGCAAATTCAAGGCGATCAGCTGGCCGTTGGTGCTGCTGCTCTGTTTCCTCGCTCTGGCCGGCGGCGTCGCGTTGTATTCGGCGGCAGGCGGCAGCTGGCATCCCTGGGCCATGCAGCAGGCGATCCGTTTCGCCGCCGGCCTGATAGCGGTGATGGTCATTGCGATGATCGATTTGCGGGTGCTGGCGCGCCTGGCCTATCCCGCCTATGCGGCCTCGCTGGCACTGTTGCTGGTGGTCGAGCTGGTCGGGCAGGTCGGGATGGGGGCGCAGCGCTGGCTCAATCTCGGTATAATTCAGTTACAACCCTCGGAACTCTGCAAGATCACGCTCGTGCTGGCGCTGGCGCGGTATTTCCATGGATTGACCAATGAGGATATGCGGCGTTTTCCGGTGCTGGTGCCGCCGCTGCTGATGACCCTTGCTCCGGCGGCGCTGACCGCGATCCAGCCCGATCTGGGGACCGCCTTGATCCTGTGCGCGCTGGGCGCGGTGATGCTGTTTCTTGCCGGTGCACGGCTTTGGAAGTTCGCTGCGGTCGGCGGCGCGGTTCTCGCCGCGATTCCGGTGATCTGGCAGTCACTCGAGGATTATCAGCGCCAGCGTGTTCTCACCTTTCTCGATCCGGAAAGTGATCCACTGGGCGCCGGGTGGAACACCATTCAGGCGAAAATTGCGCTCGGTTCGGGCGGTGTCGGCGGCAAGGGCTTTCTTCAGGGCACCCAGGCTCATCTGAATTTCCTGCCCGAGGCGCATACGGATTTCATCCTCGCCTTGCTGGCCGAGGAATGGGGGCTGATCGGCGCCGGGGTGGTCCTCGTGGCCTTCATGCTGACGCTGCTATACGGTTTTGCCATCGCCCTTCGGGCGCGCAGTCATTTCGGCCGCCTGCTTGCACTCGGGATCAGTTGCAACCTGTTTTTTTACGTCTTCATCAACGCTGCCATGGTGATGGGGCTGCTCCCCGTCGTCGGCGTCCCCCTGCCGCTCATTTCCTATGGCGGGACGGCTTTGCTGGCCGTGATGGCCGGTTTCGGCCTGCTGATGAGCGTCCTGGTTCATCGAGATCAGCGCGTCCCGCGATAAGCAATTCACCGGGCGAAACGGCAAGGGTTTAACCCTCCCGTTACATTTCCGGGGTTAAAGCAATAAGCCCGTGCTCCAACGACCTGCAAACACTGCCATGAGCGTCGACAACCACGCCGTCATTAATGCCGCCGATCATGAGACCGCGCGTCATTTTGAGGATGTCACCAGTCGCACAAGCCTGGCCGCGATGGACGCGCTTCTGCGCGCCCTGCCGCCCGAGGGCGAGTCCATGGTGAAAGCGACCGCCGAGGCTCGGCGGGTCGCCAACCGCATGACCGGCGCGCTGCGTGATCTCGATCAATCCGCGATCCTGCGGCGGTAAAGACTTCCCGGGCGCTGCCGCTTGACAGTGGCAGACCCGACTCCCATTCTCCCAGCCTTCCGGGGCCGTAGCTCAGTTGGGAGAGCGCTACGTTCGCATCGTAGAGGTCAGGGGTTCGACTCCCCTCGGCTCCACCACCTTGGAATCAGGGTCACCCAGCGACCCGAAAAGCCTGAATGGCAGCGCGATTCCGGCGGTTCGAAACCCTTCATTTCGGCAGTAGGGCACCGGCTCGCCAAAAACCAGCCGAAGCAGCAATCTCTTGTGCCCATAATGCTCTGAATGCCAGAGTTTCCAGGGGTTTGCGAGGAAGGCGCAGGCGGTTCGAAACACCTCATCGAACGGGGCTGCCGAGCCACCGCCGCGCCGGGATTGCTCCTCCAATGTCAGCCGCCGTTCCTCCAGCGTCTTGATCTGGGTTTCATAGGCCGTGATCAGCGTCGGGCTGTCGGTGGCGGTGATGCGATCGACCAGATGGCCGATCT
>CAZRBL010000018.1:0-47848 GCA_964598335.1 uncultured Rhodospirillales bacterium | reverse complement strand
ATTTCCGCTGCAGGCGCCGTCGGTGAAGATTTCCACGGCTTTCACAGGCCGTACTCCTCGGGCCCCGCCATCACCCGATGCGCCATCAGCCGGGCGCGGTAATCGAGCGGATCCTTGCGCCGGACCAGCGCATCGGACGGGGTATGCAGCCAGTCATGCAGGCGGGTCAGCAGAAAACGCAGCGCCGCCCCACGGCACAGAATCTGAAACGCTTCCCTCTCCCGCGGCGTCAATTGTCGCCATTTCTGATAACCGGCGATCAGCGCCCGGCATTTGTCCGCCTCAAAGGCCCCTTCTGAATCGAAGCACCAGGCATTGACGGCAATGGCAAGGTCGAGCGCCAGGAAATCGGAACAGGCGAAATAGAAATCGATCACCCCGGAGAGTTTTCCCTCCTGAAAAAACACATTATCGGGGAAAAGGTCGGCATGGATGATCCCGGCCGGCAAGTCCTGCGGCCATTCTTCTTCCAGCGCTTCAAGCTCCGCGTGAATGAGCCGGCCGAGCCCGGTTGCGACCTCTCCGGCGTGCTCGGCCGAGCTCTCGAAAAGAGAGCGCCAATATGGCTGGCCCATTGTGTTCTCGCGCTCGCCCGGAAAATCCGCGGCAGCCGCATGCATCTGTGCCATGATCTCGCCCAGCGCCGCGCAATGCGCCGTCGTCACCTGCCGCGGCCACATGCCCTGCAGAAAGGTGGTGACGGCGGCAGATCGATCGCACAGGGTCTTCAGCGCATCGCCGTTGCGGTCATGCACCGGCAAGGGACAGGGCAGCCCCTTATCCGCGAGATGCTCCATCAGGCCGAGAAAAAACGGCAGATCCTGAGGCGCGACCCGCTTTTCATATAAGGTAAGAATATGCGGCCCGGCCTCGGTGACGACCAGATAATTGCTGTTCTCAACGCCCTCGGCGATACCCTTGCAGGACAACACGACGCCGAGATCATACTCGGCGAAAAATGCCGTCAGCGCCGCATCCGAGACTTCCGTATAAACAGCCATGAGCCCCGATAGCCATTCATGCTCAACAAGGCTAGAGCAAGGCTGATGGACCGGCGTTATTTCTCCACCTTGCAGCTCGGCGAAACCGATTTCACCGTCGACGGGCAACGCTATCGCTACGACGCCATCCAGTCGTTATGGATTGACCGGGATCGGCTTCGCCTCGCCCGGCTCACGGGACATCGGCGGCGACACTGGATCGCCATCGATCTCGACGATGGCGGCACCATCCGCCTGACTCCGCGCCGCGGTTTTCGCCGAACACCGCGTATCGCCGCCGCCAGGCAGCTTGCCGACCACCTGGCCTCGGCCAGCTTCGCGGCACGGCTGCAGCGTTTCGACGACCAGCTCAGGCGCTTTCGCTGCGTCTCTCTGGGCCCGCTGCAATACCATCTGGACGGACGCATTGCCGAAGACGGGAAAACGCGCCTGAACCTGCTGAACGACCCGGTGACGCTTCGGCTGCGCGGCGGCGCACTGGAAATCCGCAAACAGCTCGATGCCAGGAATGACGCGGCGGTGGTCGCCATCGATCTGGGGCGCGATGGTGATTGCGTGCTGGCCCTGCTGGCGCGGCGCTTCGGCATCGAGATGAGCGAAAACGGGCCGGTGCAGCGCCACGGATTGCGCCGGGCGGTATTGCTGGACCCGGTGCTGCGCCTCGGCATTGCCTTGGCCGCAGCGGACGGCACGCCCAACCCGGCCGAACTCCGTCAATTGCGGACATATTTCAGAATTGACGATCAGGTGATGCCCGACGCCGCCTTGATCGTCAACGAAGCTGCCGCGCGGCCGGGCGATCCGCTGGCGCTGGCCCGTGCGGTAGCGGCGCTGGCCGATGGGCCGGATGATGTCGCCGATATCATGGCCGGGCTGATCCTGACGGCCGGCGCCGATGGCCGCTATGCCGGCGCCGAACACAGCGTCCTGATGCAGATTGCTGACGGTCTGGGGATTGCCGCACATGATCTTGCCTTCATGCTGGCCGGCGCGGGTCTCGAGCCGCCCTCGGAGCAGGAGCCCGCCGGGGACGACCCCGCAGTGCCCGATCCCGAGTTGGCGCTTCTCGGGCTCACGGCCGATGCCGATTTCGTCGCCGTCAAGGCGGCCTATTACCGTTTGGTGCGGGAGCTGCATCCCGACCGCCTGGCGGCGCAGGATCTGGCGCCCGACCAGCGTCGTCGCGCCGAAGACCGGCTCAAGGCCGTCAACGCCGCCTATGCCGCGCTCCGCAAACGGTTTGCGTGAGCGAGGCGCTAGAGCCTTTTCCGATCATTCCGGTCCGCCCCCCTCCCCTGCAAGTATCCTGTCTGGGCAGGCGGGGCGGGGGCGCAGGGGCGGACCGGATCAAAAACAAAGGAAAACGCGCTAAAAATCGGCAGCTCCGACGGCCACGGTGGCGAAATTGACGCCGAGGCCTTCGGCGAATTCAAGGCGAAGCGGCTCGCCCAGCCGCAAGCGACTGACGGCGCGACGAAAACCGGTATCCGGACCGAACAGCTTTTCCTGTCCATACCAGCGATCCGGCCAGCCATGAGCATAGGTCAACGCATAATCCCCGGCAGGCAGGTTCAGCATCAGCTCAGCCCGTGGCGGCAGATAAATGCCGATCAGGCCGAAACCGCTCGATGCCTCGGACAAGCGCAGCAGATAGGCTCGGTCGCCGGCGGATTTGAGGCTCAGCCGCGCGCTCGGCATGGCGGGGCGAACATAATTCCACATGATGCCGGGATCGGGCGGCGGCTGCGGCGGCTCGGAAACCTCAAGCAGCGCAAGAGCGCGCATCTCAGCCTCGCTCCGCCGGGTATCGGGCGCCTCGGCCGGCGGCGGCGGTGACCAGAGCGCCATGCGATCGATCCCGTCAAGCGCGAGCCAGACACCCACACAACACAGGGCGAACAGCAACAAGCCGCCGCCGAGCACCGTAAAGCGGGTCACCGCGCCCATCGCGCGATTGGCGTCTTCGGCGACCAGCCCCGGACGCAGGCCGAGCCAGAATTCCGTATAGGGCCGCAGCGTCTTCACCTGGAACGGCAGCGTCCACCCCCCGTCATCCGTCGGCAGCGGCAAGGGTGCGCGGCAGCGGCCGCAAACGGCCTGGCCGTCACGCTGATTGCCGATCCGGTTCTGCGCCCCGCATTTGAAACAAAGCACCCTGTGCATGCGTTATCGCCTGCCGAGGCGGCGCTGCCGCGTCAAGCGCGGTCATCGCCTGCGGCCCCGCCCCGCCTCCCCTGCAGGTAACCTGTCGGGGCAGGCGGGGCGGGGGCGCAGGGGTGGACCGGAATGATCCGACAATACGCTAGAATTGCACCGAAAAGGTCGCGCCCCATTGGCGCGGGCGGTTGAGGGTGAAGCTGTCAAACGGGCCGCCGGGTCCGAGACCGGCAAGCAAGGGCAGCAGGGTCTGGCTGAAGGCGCTGATCGCGCGTCGCTCATCGGTCAGGTTACGCGCCCATAGCGCAGCCTCCCAGTGCTCGCCGGACAGCGCGAGCCGGGCATCCAGAAAGCCGTGATCGGGCGAGAACAATGCGTTATCGGGCTGATAATTGACCCGGCCGGTATGGCGGTAGTCAAAGCGCAGGCTGCCGCTGAGACCGGCCGGCAGTTCGGTCTCATAGGCGGCACTCAGATTGAGCGTCCAGCGCGGGCTGTTCGGCACCTGATTACCGGAAAAATCAAGCGGCACCGCACTGCCGAAAGGGTCAGGGACCTGAAAATCGACGATCTCCGCATCATTGCCCGATGCCCCGGCCGTCAATTCGAGCCCCGAAAGGGGAATCGCCGTGACCATTGCCTCCCAGCCGCGGATACGGACGCGGTCGGCCGACAGGATAACCGATTGCCCGTCGATGAAATTGTAACTCTGATAATCGCTGATCCAGGTCGCGAACAGCGCCGCATCGACACCGAGCCGGCCGCCGAACCAGCGGGTCTTGGCACCGAGCTCGACCGCGCGGGTTTTCTCGGCGGGAACGTCTTCCGCGAACACCGAGACGCCGACCGGCACCGGATTAAAGGCACCGGTCTTGAAGCCCTCGCCATAGGTCGCATAGGCGGTGAGACGGTCACCCGGGCGCCAGGCCAGCGTCAGCTTTGGCTGCAGATCGTCGAAGACATCGGCACTTTTCCTGATGATCGCCCCGCTGCTGACGCCCGCCACTGTTTCGGCGCGGTCATCGCGATCATAACGCAGGGCGGCGCGCAGCTCGATCATGTCGGTCAGATCAGCGGCCAACTCGCCGAAAATCGCCCATTGGGTGCTGTCGATGACCGAGCGCGGCGCCTCGGCGCCGAACAATAGCGGGCCGAAATCATCGACGCGGACACGGCGAACATCCTGGAAAAAGCCGCCGAAGGTCCACCGCAAGCGCTGCCCGTCGGTCGATGAGAAGCGCAGCTCGGCGGTCCAGATATCGAGATCGACGGGCTGTTCGACGGGCTGAATGCCGTCGGGGAAGACCGGGGCGCCGAAGAAGGTTACCGGGCGGTCATTGCGGAAATCGAGCTCCTCAATGAAATCCTTGTCATAGCTGTCACGGGCGATCATCGCATCGATGCGGCCCCAATCGGTCTGCCGCGCGGCCTTCGCTGCGGCATGGAACCAGGACCGCGCAGACCGTCCGAGGAAGTCACCGAACGGATCGGTCAGGGCCTCGCCGTCGAGCCGGCCGCCGAAATCGCCGACGACATCGCCGCTGGAAACATAAGCCGCCCCGCCATCCTCATCGAGCAGGTTGACGGCCAGGGACAGCTCCAGCCGGTCCGCTGGCTCTGCCTCGACCCGCGCCCGCAAACCGCGGCTTTGCAGGAAATCGACCGGCGTTTCGAGGAAGCTGTTCTCGATCAGGCCGTCGCTGTCGAGCAGATAGCCGCTGAGGCTGAGACGCACGGCGTCCTGATAAACCGGGCCGCCGAGCGAAAAGCGCGCCTCTCGGCTCCCGCCATTGGCGAGCTCAAGGACCGCGCCGGCCGCGAAGCTGTCGGGCGGCGGGGCGGTGACAATGTCGATC
The DNA here is from genome assembly GCA_964598335.1 of uncultured Rhodospirillales bacterium. Taxonomy (GTDB): domain Bacteria; phylum Pseudomonadota; class Alphaproteobacteria; order CAZRBL01; family CAZRBL01; genus CAZRBL01. Next base: position 42,834 of record CAZRBL010000018.1, on the reverse strand, counting down.
ACCCCGCCCGCCGCATTTCGACCATAGAGCGCCCCCTGCGGACCCTTCAGCACCTCGATCTGGGCGATGTCATACAGGCGCGGGGTGAACAGCTCGGTATCGGCCAGCGGCACGCCGTCAATGATGAAGGCAACGCTGGGCGCCTGCAGCCGGTCGGTTGAGACGCCGCGAATGGTGATGATATTGGTCCCGAGGTCCTGATCGTTGATGACATAGACGCCCGGCGTCGCCGCGGCGATGTCTTCCACGCTGTGCAGGCGTTTGGCGGAAACATCATCGGCGGCAAAGACGGCGATGCTCGCCGCAGCCTCGGCAAGGCTTTCGGCTCTGCCTTGCGCGGTGACGGTTATTTCCTCGATCTCGGCCCAGACGGGGGCGGAGAGCAGTAACAGCGGCAGGGCTGAAAGGCAGCGCATGACGGCTTCCCAAAAAGGCGCGGCGGGAAGCGCGAGGACCACCGGCGTGAAGATCACCTGACCCGGTCCAAGCCGCGCCGTCACTTCCCTCCGCTGGTATGATCCAGATCAGGTATGGTTCTCATTGGGCGAACCCAATGAAACCTGCGGGTAAGAGCGCCGGCTGATGCCTTAGCTCACTCTCAGCCCCTTGGCGGCGATGCCGCGGCGGGACCCCCCGATGGGCGCGTAAGTGAGGCGTAGAGAAAAACGCGGGAATCGACAAGACTTTAGCTGCGAAAACCATCGTCACCCCGGACGAGCGCCAGCTCGATCCGGGGTCCAAGGGGCGGCTGAAGACGTCTTTGTGGATCCCGGATCAAGTCCGGGATGACGTTGCAGGAAACGGGCCGATTACAGGGCCGGAGCACTGTCAAAGGCCTGCTCGAGATCGCTGAAGCTGGGCTGGCTGTGGGTCGGGACACTGCCGCGGCCGATTTCAACGGCAACCTGGGCAACGTTGCCATGCAGATGGCTGACCAACACATCGCGGATCACGAGATAAAACTGATGATCCTGGTCAAGGATCTGCTTGAGCCTGTTGGCGAAGGGACCGACCATGCCATAGGCGAGGAAGACGCCCAGAAAGGTTCCGACCAACGCGCCGCCGATCATCTTGCCGAGAATTTCCGGCGGCTGATCGATCGAGCCCATGGTCTTGATGATACCCAGCACGGCGGCAACGATGCCGAGGGCCGGAAGGCCGTCGGCCATGGCTTGCAGCGCATGCTGGGGTTCCATCGCCTCGTGATGATGCTTTTCCAGCTGCGCTTCCATCGCTGTTTCGACCTGGTGCGGATCTTCCAGGTTCATCGTCATCATGCGCACCGTGTCGCAAATGAACTCGACCGCGAAGTGGTCATTGCCGATTTTCGGATATTGTTGGAACAGGGGCGATTCATGCGGGTTTTCGATATGCTGTTCGAGCGCCATCAGGCCCTTTGACTTGATCGCCTTGGTGATCGCATAGAGCAGGCACAGCAGATCCTGATAATCGGTCTGGGACCATTTCGGCCCCTTGATGATCTTGCCGATACCCGCAAGCGCGCCCTTGACCACGCCGGCACTGTTGCCGATCAGCAAGGCACCGATAGCGGCGCCGCCGATCATCATCATCTCGAAGGGCAAGGCCTTGATGATGATTGAGAATTTGCCGCCGGCCAGCGTATAGCCGCCGAAAACCATAGCAAAAACGACAACGATGCCGACAATTGAAAGCATAGCGGGGCCCGGGGACAGGTTGCGTGTTAACCAACCCGCACCCTGCCCGAAGGCGGCTTAAATTAAGCTTAAATCTCCGCCAATTGCGGCTCGGCGGCGCTCTTTTCCGCACGACCTGCATAAAACAGCGAAAACGCCGCCGGCGTGTAGATCAGCGCGGTCAGGCTGGCCAGCGCGACGGCGCCGGCAATAGCCGTGGCAAAGGGCGGCCAGAACAGGCTGTCGGACAGGATCAGCGGCATGAAACCGGCCACCGTGGTCAGCGTCGTCGAGATGATGTGACGGCTGCCCTCCATCACTTTTTCGGTCATCGCGTCGATATCGCCGGCCAGGGCTCTTGCGTCGTTTTTCAGCGCCGTGGTGACGATGATGGCCCCGTTGATGGCCACCCCGATGGCGCCGATAATGCCGATAATCGGCTGAAAACCGAAGGGAAAATTGAACATGGTCAGGCTGAGCAGGCCGAAACCGGTGGCCATCAGCGCGACCGAAAAAACAATCCCGGCCAGGCGGAATGAATTGAAGGCGAGCACAATCACGGCGACCATGGCGACGATGATCAACCCGGCCGAACCGGCAAGGTCGGTAATGGCATCGGAGCGCGCCTCCGCCTCACCGCCAAGCTCCAGCCGGTAACCGGGCGGCAAATCAATTCCGGCGGCCGCCCAGCGCTCCTCAAAGGCGGCGACGACCGATGCCGGCAGCGTATCGGGAAAGGTATAGCCGGCGACGATATTCACGCGCTCGCCCTGATAATGTTCGATCGCGCCGAAATCCGGCTCCAGCGAGACATCACCCAGCGCCGCCACCGGCAAGCCGGGGAAACCGCCATCTGCAGGCAGGGTCGCCGGCAGCAGCGGCAAGCTGACGATCCGCCCGAGATCACCGCGCACCGGGTCGGGCGCGCGCACCAGCACGGGAATCTCCTTATCCCCCTCCAGCACGGTGCCCCCGGCCTGACCGTCAAGCGCGGCACGAAGCTGTTCGGCGATGCCGACAAGCCCGAGCCCGGCGCGGCCCGCTGCATCCTCATCGGCCTCCACCCATAATTTGAGATCGATGGCGCTGCCGGTCGCCCGGGTATGGGTTACCCCCGCAATGCCGGAAAGGATCAGCCGCGCCTGCTCGCCGATTTCGCTCAATTGCTGCAATTCCGGGCCGAAGATGCGGATTTCGATCGGCGCGAAGGCCGGCGGCCCCTGTTCCAGCAGGCGCACAAGCGGCATGGTTTCGGGCGCCGCCAGGTCGAGCCGCCGCTGAATTTCGGCAACCCCGGGACGGGTTTGCGCCAGCGTCTCGAAGGTTACCTGGGCCTGGGCGTAATACGGGCTGCCGTCCTGATCGGTCGGCAGGTTGTAGTAGAATTTCGGCGCGCTCTCGCCGAGAAACCAGTCGGTACGAACGACCCCGTCAATGGCCCTGATCACCGCATCGACCTCGGCCACTGCGGCGCGGGTTTCGGCCAGGCTCGCCTGCTCGGGAAGGCGCAATTCGATTTGCGCCTGATTGCGGTCCGCCGCTGGAAAGAATTGTGAGGTCAGCGTTGTCGCCCCGACGAAACCGGCAAGGGCAATTGAAAACACCGCGAGCATCGCACTGGCCGGAAAACGGAGCGCCAGCCGCACTGCGTTCTCCAGCAATCGACTGAGCGGCGCGACACGCAAACCGCCCTGCCAGAAGCGCAGGCCGGGCTCGGGAGCCGCTTCTTTTCGACTGCCGCCGAGCCAACGCCCGGTAAGCGCCGGGATCAGGGTCAGCGCGGCAAAGAAGGACGCCGTCACGGCGACGATCACCGACAGGCCGATGCCGCCGATGAATTCGCCGATCGGCCCGATCAGCAGGATCAAGGGCATGAAGCCGAGCACCGTGGTTGCCGTCGAGCTGAGCAATGGGACCCACAGCTCGCCGACGGCGTCCGATACCGCATCGAGCGCTGACGCCCCGCGAGAAAGCCGTCGCTGGATCGAATCCACCATTACGATGGCGGCATCGACGACGAGCCCCAGCGCGACAATCAAGCCGGTAATCGACATCTGATGCAGCGGCATGTCAAAGCGATCGAGCGCGATCATCGCGATCAGCCCGGAAATCGGCAGCGCAATCGCCACCAGCAGCGAGGCACGAAACCCCAGCGTGACGAAAAGCACGATGACGACCAGGGCGACACCGATAACCAGATTGGCGATCAGCCCGGCGAAGCGCTGCTGCGTATAGACGCTTTGGTTGAACAGCACATCGAGTTCAATCCCGCCGCCCAGAACCGTCTCGAAATCGGCAAGCCGATCCTGCACGGCGGCCTCCCACTCGGAAAGCCTGACGCCCTCTTGCGTTCGGGTAGCGACGGCGACGCCCGGGACCCCGTCGATATAGGCTTCGCGGGAGACCGGATCCTCGACGGTACGATCAATCTCGGCAATTTCACCAAGGCGCACGGCGGCGCCGTCACCAGCGACCCGGATCGGCACCTCGGCAATACGGTCGAGCGTGTCGAAAGCGCCGCGCACTTCAAGCGTCAACTCATTCGCCTCGCCACGCGCAATCCCGGCAGAGTTCTTGGCGTCGGCCGCGGCGATGGCGCGGCTGACATCGCTGAGCCTGAGCCCCAGCGAAGACACCGCCTCAGGCCGCAGGGTGATCCTGATTTCTTCTGCAGGGGCACCAAACACGGTAACGAGATCGGTACCGGGCACAGCGCGCAGCCGATCCTGCAATTCTTCCGCAAGACGCCCCAGCACGGTCAGGTTGGGCGGCCCGTCCCCGGTCCATTTCAGCCCGGCAACCAGCGCATAGGCATAGACCCGGTCATCGTCGAAATTGGGCTCACCGGCACCCGGCGGGAACAGGCGGGCGGCATCGTCGACCTTGTCGCGCGCCTCACTCAGCACGTTTGACGGGTTCACCACCCAATCGCCGACCTCGATGCTGACCACCGAAATCCCGGCCCGTGAAGATGAGCGCACAACGCTGATATCGCCCAGCTCGCGCACCGAATCTTCGATCCGTTCGGTGATCAGCTTTTCGACACGCTCGGCGCTCGCGCCGGGCCATACGGTGACGATGGTGGCAAAACGGGCGACAATCCGCGGGTCTTCCTGTTGTGGAATCAGCAACAGGCTGGACATGCCGCCGACGACGATGATCGCCAGCAGCAGCAACGTCAGCCGCGTCTGGCGGTAGAACAGGGCGCCGGTGTTCATCGCCACAGACGGAGTTCAGCGCACAGCAAGGGAGTCGGGGGCAGCGACCACCGCCTGCCCCGGCACCAGCCGGTGCGTGCCGCCTGTCACGATACGGTCACCGGCAGCCAGCGCGCCGCGGACATAGGCGCGGTCGGCCTCGAAATGGATGATTTCGACGCTGCGCCTTTCAATCATCAGCTCGTCGCCCGCGCCCGTCTCGCCGACACCCGCCTCGCCCGCACTCGTCCCAGCCGGGACCACGGCAAGCGCCGCCCATAGCCCGCGCAGATCGCGGTCGAGCGCCGCCATCGGCAGCCAGAAGCCGGGGCTGTCGACGGTCTCGAACAGCTCGAGCGTCACCAGCTCGCCGCTCGGCATCAGCGCGCTTGACGGCAAATCGAACACCACCGGTGCCGAGCGGGTGGCCGGGTCGATTTGCGGCACGCTGCGGCGGACGGTGCCGGTCACGGCGCTGTCGCCGACAATCAGGCGGTGCCGAGAGCCCGGCGGCAAGCGCGACAAAAACCGTGCCGGGATGCCGATACGCGCCTCTGCCGCAGCGTCTTCTTCCAGATCGAAGACCGGGATTCCGGCCTCGATCACGGCCCCTTCATCGATCCGCCGGCTGATCACGACAGCATCGAAGGGCGCCGTCAAAACGGTGTCCGCAAGATCGATTTCGGTCGCCGCGATCCGCGCCTCGATGCTGGAGACCCGCGCCCGCGCACCCTCGGCGGCAAAGCGCGCCTCGTCATAAGCCTGCGGCGGCACGTGGCCGGCCTCAACCAGCTCTTTCTGGCGCTGCTCCGTCACCCCGGCAAGCGCGGCCGTCGCTCGCGCATCGGCAAGTTCGGCACGCTGACGCTCCAGCGCGCTTTCCAGTCGCGCGTCATCGAGGGCGGCAAGCTCCGCCCCGGCGGCAATGCTTTCACCGTCATCGACGAACATGGCATCCACCCGGCCCGGAACCTCAAAGGCCAGCGAAGCCCGGCGCCGTGGCTCAACCCGCCCGGTGAAGCGGAGCGCGCGCTCAAAGCCGCTCGCCGCTTCGACCGTCATCAATGAGACCGGCAGGGGTTGATTCGTCTGTTCTGCGGGCGCCTGCCGGGCCAGCCAGAGCGCGGCCGAAAAGGCGAGGCCGAGCAGCAGGACGACGGTCGGGATCAGTAATCTGCTGAGTGTTTTCGGCATCTTTGAACAGCCCGGACCGGTCCGATTCCCATCAACATGTGCATATACACATGTCGATAGCAAAACGGATCACAAGTCTTTCGTCAAATCGACCAGCGCCGCCCGGATGGATCTGATCCGCGCCGGCTCCGACAGGCGATGATCACCGGATTTGAACAGCGTGACGGTGACGTCATCCCGGACCAGCGCCTCGGTAATTCGCAGAACATGACGCCAGGGCACGTCAGCATCCTGCATGCCCTGCAGCAGGTGCACCGGTGCGTCGATGGCGATCGGCCCGCGCAGCAGCAGGTGCCTGCGCCCGTCTTCGATCAGCGCCCGGGTAATCGCATAGGGCTCGGGGTCATAGGGGGTTTCCTGATACAGAACCCCCTCGCGCATCAGCCTTTCCCGCTCGGCCTCGGAGAATCGCGCCCACATCAGGTCTTCGGTAAAATCGGGCGCGGCGGCGATGCCGATCAAGCCCTGCACGCGTTCGGGCCGGGCCAGCGCCAGCAGCATCGCAATCCAGCCGCCCATCGAACTGCCGATCAGGATTTGCGGCCCTGTCGTCAGCCGGTCGAAGACATCGACGGCATCGGCCAGCCAGCGGCTGATCGTGCCGTCGGTAAACGCGCCTTCGGAGTCGCCGTGACCGCTATAATCGAAGCGGAGAAAAGCCTGCCCGCTGTCACGGCAATGCGCCTCCAGCGCGAGCGCCTTGCTGCCCTGCATGTCGGAGCGATAGCCGCCGAGAAACATCACGCCCGGCTGGTCGGCCGCGCCGGCGAGACGATGATAGGCGAGGCGGTAGCCGCGATCGGTTTCCAGCCATGCAGGCGGTTCGGGCGTTATCTCTTGATCCATGAGTGCACGGTTTATACACGGGCGCAGTGCTTTGCCCATCCGGGGCCGACAATCGCGATCAACCATGGCTGACCGTCCTGTTATCCTGCAAGTTCTTCCGGCGCTGCATCAGGGCGGCGCCGAGCGAGGCTGCCTCGATGTTGCGGCGGCCATCGCCGAAGCGGACGGTACATCCCTGGTTGCCTCATCGGGCGGGGTGATGGCGGCGCGGCTGGAAAGACTTGGCGCGAAGCATATCGACCTGCCGCTCGACAAGAAGGATCTGATCGGCCTGACCCGCAATGCCTACAAGCTGCGCGACATCGCGCGCGAGCACGGCGTGACGCTGATCCACGCGCGCAGCCGCGGCCCGGCCATCAGCGCACATTGGGCCGCCGACAAGCTGGGCCTGCCCTTCGTGACCACCTTCCACGCCGTTTACGGCCTCGGCAGCGGCCCTTTCGCGCCGCTGCTCCGCCCGATCAAACGCGCCTATAACGGTGTCATGACCAAAGCCGATCGGATCATTGCGATATCCCGCTTTGTGCAAAACCATATCATCGACGATTACCGCCCGCCGGCCGACCGCATCCGGCTGATTCCGCGCGGCATCGATCTCGAACTGTTCGATCCGGCCGCCGTCAGCGCACAAAGGCTGGCGCGGCTGGTCGATGTCTGGAATCTGCCCGATGACCGCAAGGTGCTGCTGCTGCCCGGCCGGCTGGTGATGCGCAAGGGCCATACAGTGCTGATCGACGCGCTGGCGCGACTGAAGCGCGATGACCTGCTGACGGTGTTCGTCGGTGAGGAGAAAAGCCACGGCAGCTATCGCAGCCGGTTGGAAAAACTGATCGCCGGCCATGATCTCACCGGTCAGGTTCGATTCGTCGGCGGCTGTGATGACATGCCCGCCGCCTATCGACTGGCCAGTCTCGTGATCGCGCCGTCGACCGTGCCCGAGGCCTTCGGCCGGGTGCCGGTCGAAGCGCTGGCCATGGGCCGGGCGGTGATTGCCGCCGATCACGGCGGCTTTCCCGAAACGCTGGAGCACGGCCGCTGGGGACGGCTGACCCCGCCCGGCGATGCAGCGGCCCTCGCCGCGGCGATAGAGGAAGCGCTGAACGAGGGCGAGTGGTCCGACACGCACGCGGCGGCGGCACGGGAACATGTCCTGGCGCATTACAGCAAGCGACAGATGACCGAGGCGACGCTCGACGTCTATGAAGAGCTGCTTGGGTGAGCGTTCTGATCATCAAGCTGGGCGCTCTCGGCGACTGCATTCAGGCCGAAGGCGCCGTGCGCGATGTCCGTGCCCATCACCCCGACGACCGCCTGCTGATCCTGACCGGCACCGCCCATGCCGCGCTTTGGGACCGATGCCCCCATCTCGACGGCGTGATCCCCGACCCGCGACGCCCGCGCTGGCGCCTCGACACGTTATGGCAACTTAAAGCGGCGCTCGACCCCCATTCCGTCAAACGGGTTTACGATCTGCAGAATAGCGGGCGTACCGCCTTTTATCGCCGCGTCTTGCTGCCACGCGCGCAATGGTCGGGCCGGGCCGCCGGGGCGAGATGGCACGCCCCGCACGGCAACCGCGAGGGCGTGCCGATCCATCAGCGACTCTGCGGCCAGCTCGCAGCGGCGGGGGTGCCGACAGCATATTGCGCGGCGCCTGATCTGAGCTGGCTGGCCGCCGACGCGGATATGGTACTGCGGCACCATGATCTCGCCCCGCCATATATCGTCCTGCTCCCGGGCTCCTCGACCAGAGGCGCGCATAAGCGCTGGCCGCATTATGCCCGCCTCGCCGATCTGCTGACCGAAGCGGGCCATCGCGTCGTCACCATACCGGGGCCGGGCGAACAGCCGCTGTGCCGCACGATCCCGGCGCGGATGATCGGCGGCGATCCGCCGCTGACGCTGGCCGAGCTGGCGGCCGTTTTGTCGCGTGCCGCTTTTGTCATCGGCAATGACAGCGGCCCGAGCCACCTTGCCGCCTGCTTGGGCGTGCCCGGGCTGGCACTGTTCGGCGCGCATATGCCGGCAAAGCTGACCGGCATCGAACGGCCCGGTTTTGCGGCGCTGCAGGCGGAAGACCTGTCCGAGATCACCGCCGAGAGCGTTTTTCAGCGGGTTATCGCTCGGCAGCAATGAACCCCTGATCGAGCAATTGCAGCAGCAGCACCTCAAGATCCCGCCGCAAAACCGTCTGATCCTGTTCGGGAAAAGCGTCGGTGAAGAGCGCGGTCAGGGCGTCGAGCGTCTCTGCTTCGGGCAAGGCCCGCCACAACGCGCCGCCCAGTGCATCAAGATAAAAAATGCCGCCGTCTCCCGGCGCGACCAGAAAAACTTCGCCATCGACATCGCGGCTGTGGACGCCTTCGGCGCGGCGATATCGGGTCATGACGCCTGCGGCTCCGGCAGCGGCAACGGCCTTGTCCCGAGCCATAGCTGTTTGGCCTTTTTCAGATAGCCGGGAACGGCCTCGCTTTGCGAGAACCGGAGATCGTAAAACGGCAAGGCGCGCGCCAGCGCTGCGCATTGATCGAGATGTATCCGCGGCGCGATATGCGGCGCAAAGCTGTGGCGCAGCAGGGCGCGCAAGGCTGCGGGCGGCTCCAGCGGGACCGCCAGCACCGCGCGCGCGCCATTGTTCTTGCTGCTGCGGCTGAGCGTGAAAACGGCCGCGATCGGCAGCCGGCTCGCCATCGGCGCGAGTCGACCGACGCCGAGCCGCAGATAGGCGACGTCATCAGTGGTCGCGGCGGCCGTGGTGTCGACGAACCGCCTCAATGCGCGGCTGCTGGTTTCGGGGAGCGGCAGGCGACATTTCGGTTGCAGACCGCTCGCAACCCCGGAGACCGCCTCGAGAGCGCCGAGATCAGCGCCATCAGCAATTGACAGGCCGAGCCTGTCATCGCCGAAAATCTGCCAGCCCCTGGCGGCGGCGGCGATCGCAACCGTGCTCTTGCCGGCCATGCTGTCGCCGAGCAGCACGATCAGCCGGTCATCGGCGACCAGAGCCGCGCCATGCATTACCGAATCCTCCGGTGCCTGCAGCGCAGCCGCCCGCGTCAGGGCATCGGCAAGGCCGATGGCGGCGCCGAAAGCATTGGCGGCCCAGGCGGCCTCGGGCGGCACAAAATCGCCTTCGAGAAAAAACCCGTCATCCTGTTGCCTGACGGTCAGGTTCGGCGCTTCGCCGGCGGCCGGCCTGCCGGGATGATTCAGCAGCCAGGAAAGCGGCTCCATCACCGCTTCAGGAGCGGCGACGAAAACGGGGCTGAGACGCCCGGGAAAAGCTGCACATTGCACCATGCGGTCCGACGACAGGGTCTGTTCGCGTGCCGGTGGGTGACAAAATTTGACGATTCGCACAATCGCGGTCGGCGCGGCCGGCCGACACGGCATGTTTACGTAATGATTACCCTGTTCGCGTCATGACGTGGTCAAAGCGACCCATTTGCGCTAATTTGATACCCATGAGCGACATGAAGAGCGATCATGATGCGGCGGGGAACCAGCTCCGCGATGACCGGTCCGGTCCGGTGGACGAACGGCGGCGGGCTGCGCTGATTCGCCTCGGCCTCGCTGCCGGCGCCGCCTATACCGCGCCGGTTCTGCTGCGGCTGGAAAGCACCGCGCAGGCCGCCAGCGGCCCGCCGGCCGGCTGCCCGCCGGCACCCTTCCCGATTCCGGGCTGCCCCGATCCACCCCCGAGACCGGGACGAGGACGAGGACGCGGGCGCGGGCGTGGACGCGGAAGAGGGCGAGGCTAGGGCTGAACCGCATGCCGCCACCGTGCGGGCACGCCGTCTGCGCCCGATAGTTTGACCTGAACGCGGCGCACGAAACGCGCAGCGGCCTGATCCGGCCCGGCCGCCAGAAAAACTTCCTCAGCCAGACGCGGCCCATAGCCGTCAAACGGAAAATCCAGCGCCAGCCATCGGCGACAGAGCCGGCGCCAGGGACCTTTCGCGATGCCGTCATAGGGCCTGGGGTCCCGGCCGAAGGAAAGGTCGCCGAGCCGTAACAGCAGCAGCAGGCTGCGCAAGGCGCGATGCAGACCGCCCTTTTCTGCGCGTGCCTCCAGCGCCGACCACTCAACGGAGGTCCTGGTCAGCAAAGCAGCGGCATCAATGACCTTGCGCACCGCCTCACCGCCGAATTTATCGCGCGACAGATTGGCGGCAATGATCAGCAAGGCATCCTCCGGCGCCGGGACGAGGATCTCCCGATCCGACACTGCGATACGATGCGCGCGCGCGGTAACTGCGGCCGTCGGCAGGGCGCGTGCCGCCGCGCCGCTTTCGACATCGGTATGAAAATCGATCTGACACAGACCGTCGGGCCCGATGAGCGGCGCCATGCTGTTCGGGCTCGGCGCCGAAAAGCCGCTCGCGGTGCGTGCCGGCACAAACCGAAAACCCCGCTCGACCAGAAAGCCGATGGCACCGTCGACGGCGTCAGCCGGCAGCAGCAGATCAAGATCGCTGACGCCGCGGCTGTCCGGGTCGGCATAATATTGCGCGGCTTGGCCGAGCCCTTTCAGCACCAGAGGCTCGAAGCCCGCGTCACCCAAGGCGTCGAGCGCCTCCAATTGCACCGCTTTGACAAGCCGGTTGTGCCGCCGCGACGCGTCTGTCGCCTGGTCTTCGATCTGCGCCGCGGGGCCGAGCAGGGCATCGGCAAGCGCCGGCGAGGTCAGCGACGCCAAGCGGTGCGCCCAATCGGGCAGGGCGGCAAGCGCCGCATCATCCGGCAAGGGACGGGCGGGTGTCGCGTCGGCAGGCGGCTCAGGCCGCAGCCCGGCGAGAGTTCGCGACCATAATGCCTGCATCATCCGGATCCTTATGGGCGCCCAATATCCAGCGCTCGGTGCCCTCCAGCCCCAGCGCCGTCAATGTCCCGCCATAGACAGCGCCGGTATCGACGGCGATGCGGTTAGACCGAAATTCGGGACGCGAAACCGGCGTATGGCCGTGCACGACCATAACGCCGTGATCCCGTCGCGAGGAGAGAAAGGGCTGGCGTATCCAGCACATATCCTGCGGCGTTTGCTCCTCGAGCGGCACACCGGGACGAATTCCCGCATGAACAAACAGGTAATCACCGCTGCGGCTGCTGGCGTCGAGATTGTCCAGAAAGTTCCGGTGCGCTTGCGGGACCGCCTCATGCAAGGCGCTGTGCAGCCAGCGGCTCAGGCTGTCGTCGCTCGGCACCGCCGTCGGGTCGACACCATAGCTCAAGCATGTCTCGCTGCCGCCATTGCGTAGCCAGGGCTCGGCCCCGTCGCCGTCGAAAAGGAACCGCTCCATCAGCATTTCGTGATTGCCGCGCAGGAAACGGTAGCGCCCCTCGGTCGCCGACCGGCGAATGAGCAGGTCGATAACGCCGCAGCTGTCGGGGCCGCGGTCGATGTAATCGCCCACGCAAATAATCCTGACCGGCCCGTCGGCGTCGGCCGCATCGGCCTCGATCGCGTCGAGCAGCGCCGCCAGCATGCCGGCCTCACCATGGATGTCGCCGATGGCGTAAACCCGCTCGCCCGGGGCGACGGCATAAGGCCGCAGCGGCTCTTCATCCCGCTCGCTGCTGCCGAGAATTGCCTGGAGCACCGATGAGATCGAACTTGAGATCGTCGTCATCCCCTTCATACAAAGGCGTGATGCTGAAAAAACAAGAGAGAAAGGCATATCGTCGGGCCGGCGCCGTGTTCTGGGGGCTGATAACCGTGCTGGCCCTCGCGCCGCTGCCGCTCGGCAGCGCCCGGCCGCTGCCCGGCGCGGTTCTGGTGCTGGCGGTCGGGCTGCTGCTTGCCCTGTGGGCAGGCTCCTGCCTGTACGATGCGCGGCACATTACCGTGCGCTGGCGCCGCGTACGCGGCTATGCGATCGGCGGCGCGGTGATGTTTGCCTGGCTGGCGCTTCAGATCAGCGGCGTCACCCCGGCCGTTTGGGACCATCCGCTGTGGCAGGCGGCGCCGGCCTTGTCAGGCGAGCCGCTGAACGGCGCCATTGCCGTCAGCCCGGATGCCGGACGCTCCCAGCTGCTGCTTCTGATGAGTTTCGCCGGGATATTCTGGCTCAGCCTCTTTCTCACGCGCAGGCCGGAAAATGCGTCGCGACTGATGCACTGGCTGATTGCCGCCGCGGTCATCTACGCTGTCTACGGTATCGCGGCCGAATGGCTCGACGGCCGCCATGTGCTGTGGTTCGAGAAGACCGCCTATGTCGGCAGCGTCACTGGCCCGTTCATCAATCGAAACGGTTTCGGCGGTTATTGCGCGATGCTTGCGGTGACGGCGATTGCAATGCTTGCCGTGCGCGTGAATGAAGCGCTCAGAGCGCGGCGCCGGGCGCGACGCCGCCGTCGTCCCGCTCCAAAGCTGCTCGGCCGCGGCGAATACCTGCTGATTGCCGCCGCGCTGATCCTGTTGCTGGCTCTTCTGCTGACCCAGTCTCGGGGCGCTTTCCTCGCCTTTCTGGCCGGATCGGCAATGATTTTCATCGGCCTCGGCGTCAAGCCCGCCCGTCAGGCGAGAAGGAGCTCAACGACGCGCCGCATGCTGCCGCTTTTCGGCCTCGGCGTGCTGGCGGCGTTCAGCGTGCTGACGGCCCTGTTCGGCGGCGAGGTTCTGAACCGTTTCGCCGATCTCGATGAACGCGCCCATGACCGCGTCGCGATTCACAGTTTCACGGCCGAGCGCATCGCCGAAAGGCCGCTGCTCGGGGCCGGGCTCGGAGCGTTTCCCCGGCTTTACCGTGCCTATGTCGATGTCGAGTTTCTGAGCGCCATGAGCGGCGCGCCGCAGGCGATGTTTTTTCACGCCCATAACAGTTATCTCGAATTCGGCGCCGAGGCCGGGCTGCCGGCGCTGGGCCTGCTGCTGATCGGCTTCGCCGCCATCGGCCGCTCCTGCTGGCAAGGCCTGCGACGCCGACGACAGGGGATCGGTTATCCGCTGGCAGCGCTGGCAGCCATGACGGTGATGGGCGTGCACGCTCTGGTCGATTTCAGTGTCGAAATCCCCGCCGTAGCGGCCACCTTCGCCGCTATTCTCGGCTGCGGTCTGGCGCAGTCCTGGAGCCGTGTGCCGGCGGCGCGCCTTCGCGCAAAAGCGACGCAATGAGGGCGCGGCGCAGCGCTGTTTCGGACAGATCCTCGATCAATTCAGGGCTTTGACGCCGGGCCAGGCGAAGCTGAGCGGCAACGGCGCCGCGCGCCTGGGGGGTGAGCATGGGCCATAGGGACAACGCCAAATCGAGGCGCGGCGCGATCAGGGCGGGCAAGGCCGGGCCGGTCGCGATCGAACGGCGCAGCGCCGCGTCCAGCGAGCGGGTCGCGGCGCCATGCTCCGAACCCACGCGCGCATAGACGAAGGCGGCATAGGGAAGCGCCGGATCGCGCTGCAGCGCGCCCTCGAGCAGGTCGAGGCAGCGGCCGGTATAGCTTCGCGCCAGCGGCAGCGCCGCAACGGACAGCCCCGCATCCTCCGCAACCGCAGCCGCCTTTGCGCAATACAGCCGGCCGAGCAGCGCTCGGTTTATCCCGTTATCGCGCCGATCGAGCGCCGCCCGATAAGCTTCGGTCGCGGCCGCGAGACGTCCGCTCTCGAGCCGTTCGCCGCGATTCAGCCGGTCAATATCCTCGGCAAAATCGACCGTTTGCAAAGCCGCAAGCCCATGGGTGACGGCGCCTGCAATCAGCACGAGGGCGAGCGCTGCGGCGGTAATGACGGCGGGGCGCAATGGAATCAGGCGGCGGAGGAATAATAACCGCGATAGATGCGGTCGTAGTAATAGCCGGAATCGGCGTATTCATATTGCGCGTGCTTTTTCGCATCGACATTGGTCAGCACGGTACCGACGATATTGGCGCCGCCGCGTTCCAGCATCCGCACCGCGCTCTCGACCACCTTGCGACGGGTCTTGGCCCAGGCGACCATCATCAGCACTGCATCGACCTGATTGACCAGCACCATGCCGTCGGAGACCGCGAGCAGCGGCGGGGAATCGAGAAGGACCAGATCGAACTGGCTTTCGACCCTGCGCAGCAACTCGGCCATGCGCGGCGATGCCAGCAGATCGCTCGGATGCGCGGGCCGCTTGCCCGCCGGAATATACGGCAGGCCGGTCCGCTCATCGATCTGCAGGATATCGGCGACGCCCGCATCGCCTTCGAGATAATTCGACAGCCCCACATCGTGCTTGGTGCCGACATAGCTGTCGACCATTGCGCGGCGGGTGTCGCAATCGATCACCAGCGTGCGCCGACCGCTGCGGTTCGATTGAACCGCGAGCGACAGGCTCATGCTTGTCTTGCCTTCGCCGGGTTGAGCCGAGGCCAGCATGACCGTCTTCAACGGCTCGCTCTTTTCCGAGGCGAGCAGCAGGCCGGTACGAATGCTGCGAATCGCCTCGGCGAAGGGCGATTGATCCTCGGTCGCCTTCCAATGCGCCGGCTCTCCCTTGGCCAGCTTGACCGTGGGCACCAGGCCGATGCCCGGATAGCCGAACGCTTCCTGCAATTGACCGAGGCTGCGAAAGCCGCGGTCCATGGTTTCGAGCAGCAGCAGAAACGCCGATCCGGCGCCGAAGGACAAGACGAGTGCCAAGGCCATGCTGAGGCCGAGGCGCGGTGCGAAGGGGCTGTCCGGCGGCACCGCGCGGCTGATAATCTGCGCGTCTGCGGTCTGTGCCGCCGCCTGCTCGACACCGGTCTCCTGCAGGCGCTGCAAAAGCGAATCATAAAGCGCACGGTTGACCCGCACCTCGCTCTCAAGAGCGCGCATGGTCGCCTCGCGCTCATTCAGCGTTGCCGCGGTCTGCCGCAGCTCGGCAATCTCCTCCTCCAGGGTGGTGACGCGCTGCTGGGCAAGCTGAAATTCATTCCGCAGCTGTGCCGCGATCTTGTCGACCTCATCGGCGATCCGCTCCCGCAGATCGGTCAATTCGGCGCGTGCCAGGATCATGTCGGGATGGCCCGGGCGAAATTGTGTCTGCAGCTCGGCAAGGCGGCGCACAAGCTCGATTTCCTGAACGCGCAATTGCCGGATCAGCGGCGAATCAAGAACCGGTGACGCCGTCGTGATCAGACCGTCACCGGCCGCCAGCTCCTCAACCTGGCGAAAGCTGGCGCGGGTATCGGCCAGTTCACGCCGTGCCTCGGAGAGGTCGGCATTGAGCAGCATCAGCTGCTCTTCCTCGGCCGGCGCGCCGGTCGCCGTCTGAATCCCGAGCTTGCTGCGGAAATCTTCCAGCGCGCGTTCCGATTCCAGAAAGCGCTGCTGCGCCACCTGAACCTGCTGCGTGAGGAAATCCCCCGCCGAGCTGGCGATGCTGCCCTTTTGCTCGCGCTGGCGCTCGATATAGAGCTCGGCGGTCATATTGGCGGCGCGCGCGGCGAGCACCGGGTCAACGGAAACGAACTCGATCGAGATGACGCGCGATGTGTCGCTGGCAAAGACCCGCTGCGAGCGGAGATAGCGGCTCGCCAATCGGTTTTTCTCGATTTCCGCCGCTTCCTCTTCGGTCATCGTCTCTTGATGAGACGGCGCCTGTTCATCGCTATCGTTCCCGACACCAAAGGCGCCGAGCCATCCCGAGACGGCCCGCATCAGCCCGCTCACCGGCGATGTCTGCGGCGGCCTCAGCGCCGGGTTGAAATCTTCGTTTTCGGCGAGATTGAGCCGCTCCACCGCCGCGAGCGCGATTTCGCGCGAACTCACCACGGCCGCTTCGGTCTGGGTGGTAAAGAAATCCACGGCAAGATCGTCGACGACGCTGTCGATATTGGTGACGTTCTGACGGTTCTCCTCAATCACCAACTCGGCCGTCGCCCGATATTGCGGCGGCTGGCCGCTGATCGCGAGATAGGTCAGCGACAGCGCGATCAGGCAAATCGCCGCGAGCACATATTTACCCCGCAGCAAGACCCCGATCAGCGCCTGTAGATTGAGGAATTGACCGTCATCACCGCCGCCGTCCCCGGCTTCAGGCCCGTATCCGTATCCGCCATAAGGAGGGCCGCCATAGCCGGACGCCGCGGCGCCGCGCGGCGCCGGCTGCGCCACCGCCAGACGCACCGGCGCCTTGTCCGTGCCGCGGGGGGCCGGATCGGGCGCTTTCGAGACGTCTTCTTCGTTTGAAGTCATGGTGGCTTATGCGCGCTTAAACGATCCCTGTGAAATAAACGTGAATCGAACGTTAACGCCAGTTTAGGGCACAACAGGTCACAAAAAGAGAACAAATTTGACGAAATGAGAATATTCGCGGGCAATTTGGCCGCAAATGCTACTCTGGATAGCGGGCAAAGCGGAAGTATAGCCCATCTGCCGGAGCGGTCGGCCCGGCCGCTGCGCGATCGCGCGCAGCCAGCGCCGCCGAGACATCGTCGGCCTGCCATCTGCCCTGCCCGACGAGCACCAGAGTGCCGACGATATTGCGCACCTGGTGATGGAGAAAGGAACGCGCCTCGGTTTCGATGCGCACCTCGTCGCCTCGGCGCAGCACCGCCAGACGGTCGAGCGTGCGGACCGCGCTGTCCGCCTGACAGGCTGCGGCGCGAAAGCTGGTGAAATCATGACGGCCGATCAGCCTTTCGGCTGCATTCTGCATGGCTTCGACATCGAGCGGACGCGGTTGCTGCCACGCCAAACCAGACTCGACCGTCAGCGGCGCAGGCCGATTGATGATGCGGTAGACATAGCCGCGGCCGATACAGGAAAACCGCGCTGCAAAATCCTGCCCGACCGGTTCCGCCTGCAACACCGCAACCGGATCGGGGCGAAGATGTGCGTTCAGCGCGTTGCGTACGGTATCGGCATCGGCCGGACGCGCAATGTCGGCGTGAACGACCTGCCCCAGCGCATGAACGCCGGCATCTGTACGGCCGGAAGCCTGTACGCGTACAGCTTCGCCGCAAAAGGCATGGATGGCCTCTTCCAGAGATTGTTGAACCGAGCGCCCATTTTCCTGGCGCTGCCAGCCGACAAAGGGGCGCCCGTCATATTCAAGAGTAAGCTTCCAGCGCTGCATTCGCGGGACGCTCAGGCCAGGACCGTGCCGAGCGAGAGGCGCAGGCCGCGCAAGACGGCATCGCCGTCCGCCTCCGGCTTGCCGGCGCGCTGTACGCGTTCAAGCCTGAGCGCGCCCTCGCCGCAGCGTACGCTGAAATCATCATCGAGCAACGTCCCGGGCGCCGACGCGTCGTCAATTCCGAGCACGGCGGCCCGGCGAATTCTGATCATCTCACCATTCAGCATGAACCAGGCTCCCGGCCATGGTGTCAGCGCGCGTATGGCGGCATCCAGATGCGTTGCGGGCCGGGACCAGTCGATGGCCCCGTCCTGTTTCGACAATTTGGCGGCATAGCTGGCCGCCGCGTCATCCTGCGGCTCGGGCGTCAAAGAACCTTTCGCTGCCGCATCGAGCGCGGCGACGATCATCCGGGCCCCTATTTCCGCAAGCCGGTCGTGTAGATCGGCGCTGGTGTCGGTCGGTCCGATCGAGGTCGCTTCCTGCAACAACATGGCGCCGGTATCCAGCCCCTCGTCCATCTGCATGATGGTGATGCCGGTTTCGCTGTCGCCCGCCAGGACCGCCCGCTGGATCGGCGCAGCGCCGCGCCAGCGCGGCAGCAGGGAGGCATGAATATTCAGACAGCCGAGCCGCGGCGCCTGCAGAATGGGCGACGGCAGGATCAGCCCGTAAGCCACGACAACCGCAATGTCCAAGTCGAGCGCCGCGAAATCCTGCTGTTCGGCAGGCTGTTTCAGCGAGCGCGGCACCCGGACCGGCAGGCCGAGCCCTTCGGCGGCCCGCTGAACCGGGCTTTTTTGAATTTTGTGGCCACGACCGGCCGGGCGCGGCGGCTGGCAATACACCGCCGCGATATCATGCCCGGCCCGAGACAAGGCGTGTAAGGCCGGTACCGAGAATTCCGGCGTACCCATGAAGGCGAGGCGCAATGAGGTCATTCTTCCTGCAATCGTCGCGGCGTGACGCTGTACCTTGCGGCTATGTGGTTTCAAAACCCCGTCAAATCAGCCTATTTATAGGGCATGATCGAATTCGCGCGCCGTTTCCTGCCTGTACTGGCCCTGATCGCCGCCTTGCTGACCCCGCTTTCAGCCGCGCACGCACAGCAGGGGCAAGGCCAGATTGCCCGCAATAGCGGCGCCTATCTGATCGAGCTGTGCGCCGGCCGCCTGCCGGTGCCCTCGACCCCCGGTATCGGGCTGCTGGCGTGCCAGAATTTCATCGCCGGCTTTCTCGATTATCATGCGCTGGCGGCGGTCAATACTCAGTATCGCCCCTTTTGTGTGACGCCGGGCGCGACGCCGGCAGATATGCAAAGCGCGCTGGAAGGGTTCGCGCGACAGAACAGTGAGCGGCTTGAGGAACACCGCTCGGTCGTCATGTTCGATGCGCTGGTCGCCGCCTATCCCTGCCCGGAAGCGCCTAATGCGGCCGGCCGGCCGATGGCGGAGCCGGACGCGCCCTAGCCGCGCCGGGCACGGGCGCGGCGGCATTCTGCCGATGCGGTAGCGGCGGCGCCGGCGTTGCGGCCTGTTGCGTTCGCGCCGTCGCCCTGGCGTCTTTCATCGCCCGCTTGCGCAATTTGGGCGGCATGGCGTCGAAGGATGCCAGGCCGGAATCGCGGCGGATTGCCTTTTCGGTTCCGGTGCCCTTGAGCGGATTGGGCACGATAAAGGTGAGATCGGTCAGCGGACTGTACCATTTCTCATGGCTGCCCTTGCCCTGCGCCCTCAGCTCACAGCCGATCGCCTCAAGATCGCGGCGCAATTCGCCATAGCTTTGCTTCGCCATCGCCGTTCAGCTTTGCCGATCGACGTCTATCGGCGCGCCGCGCTCGGCGATAAGGCGGATTTCCGGGGCACGTCCCGCGGTCGAAACGCGGTTATCGCGGATCAGCTCGGGCGCCAGCTCCGTCACCAGGGCGAGCAGCTGATCATAGTGTTCGGATTCGACGATCAGGCCGGGAATATCGTCGCTGGTGGCGACCCAGACGGCGTTTTCCGCCTCCCAGACCGCGGTGACGACGAAGGGTCCCGGATCGCCTGACGCCCTGACCGTCACGCCGCCTCGGTTTCTTTCAGCCGTTTCGCCTTGCGCATTTTGCGGACGATCATGTTGCGCTTGATCGCCGAGAGATGATCGACGAACAGGATGCCGTTCAGGTGGTCGATCTCATGCTGTATGCAGGTCGCCAGAATGCCTTCGGCGTCGATTTCCTGCCGCTTGCCGTCGCGGTCGATATACCGCGCCCTGATCCGCGCCGGTCGTTCGACCTCGCCGAAATTCTCCGGTATCGACAGACAGCCTTCCTCGAATACCGAGGTTTCTTCGGACTGCCAGAGGATCTCCGGGTTGATCATCTGCATCGGCGGCGGCGGCGCACCGTCCTCTTCCTCGGTGTAATAGGGCGCAACATCGACAACGATGACGCGCTCGCTGCGACCGACCTGGACGGAGGCGAGACCGATGCCCTTGGCGGCGTACATCGTCTCCATCATGTCGTCGAGCAGAGCGCGGATTTCGTCCGTGACCTCAGCGACGGGCTTGGCCTTGGTGCGGAGGAACGGGTCGGGCAGCAGTACAATATCCATCAGCGGCATAACGCGGCTAATATAGCCTTTCTGTGTCGCGGTTCCAGCCGCAAGCATGCCGGCTTTTCACTCCGCAGGGGTTACCCGCAGCACGGCGCCGTTTTCATGGTCGGTCAGCAAATAGAGCGCACCGCCCGGCCCGGTGCGGACATCGCGGATTCGGCGATTCAACGCACCGAACAGCTCTTCCTGACCGATCTCGGCGCCGTTTTCGTCCAGATCGACACGCCGGACATGCCGGCCGACCAGCGCGCCGACCAGCAGATCGCCGCGCCATTGCGGGAACAGGGCGCCGTCATAAAGGGTCATGCCCGAGGGCGCAATCGACGGGGTCCAGTGCAGCATCGGCTGCCGCGTCCCTTCATATTCCTGATAGGGCGTGATGATCTCGCCGGAATAATCGATGCCATAGCTGGCCCTGGGCCAGCCGTAATTGACCCCGGGCTCGATAATGTTGATTTCATCGCCGCCGCGCGGCCCGTGTTCATGCGCATAGATGCGGCCGCCGGCAGCATCATGGACCAGGCCCTGGGGGTTGCGGTGCCCGAAGGAATAGATTTCGGGAAGCGCGCCGTTCTGCCCGACAAAGGGATTATCCGCCGGAACCGAACCGTCATCATTCAGGCGCACGATCTTGCCCTGGTGATCGTCCAGGGTCTGCGCTTCATCCATCAAGCGGTAGGCATCGCCCAATGTCAGCAGCAATGTGCCGTCGGGCAGGAAGACCAGCCGGCCGCCATAGTGAAAGCCGCCGCGGCGGCGGGGCATGGCATCAAAAAGCACCTCGAGATCGGTCAGCGCATCGCCGCCTTGCGATAGCCGTGCCCGCGCCAGCCGGGTCGTGTTGGCGCTTCGGCTGCCTTCCGAATACACCAGATAAACCAGCCGATTGGCGGCAAAATCGGGGTGCGGCACCGCTTCGAACAGCCCGCCCTGACGGCTGGTGAACACCTCCGGCACGCCGTCAATAGGCTCGGACAGCGTGCCGCCCGCATCGATCCGGCGCAGCCGTCCCGGCCTTTCAGTCACCAGCATTGACCCGTCGGGCAAAAAGGAAAGCCCCCAGGGATGCCGCAGCCCGTCGGCGAGCGTCTCCACGCGCCAATTCTGCGCCGCTGCCGGCATCGATGCCTGCAAAAGCATTGCGGTCATGAATAGAGCGCAGAGCAAATTCTTTACCATCTTATTCATTCACCCTGTTTTTGCTTTGGCGATTGGTTTCAGCGCCGCTGGTTGACATGGAAGACCGGCAGCGAATACCTTTCCCACTGAGTCGTAGTAAAGGTGCGTCATGCAAATCTTCAGAGTTTTCGCCTTCTTCATCGCTATATCGGGCTTGTCACTGTCGGTCACGGCCGCGCCGGTCACCTATGACGGCATCCTGTTTCCTGACGGTGACATCTCCTTTGCCGATGTGGTTGTATCCTATGCGCCCGGCGCGAACGTCGCCAGCCCGCATGATGACCCCAGCGCCGCGCTCGGTGCCCCGGATTGGCAATCCGGCGGGGCTGGGGGCTATGCCTCTCTGGGCAACCCGCAGACCGGAGAGACATTCGGCGGCTCGATCATTCTTCAATTCACCGACAATTCGTTGACCCCCTCCGGCACCAGCGACGCGGATCTTCATATTTTCGAAATCGGCCAGCAGGTCGAGGAAATGGAGATTTCGATCTCGAAGGATCAGCAGTCATGGATCGTCCTCGGTATTCTGGAGGGACAGCCGACAAGCATTGATATCGATGCGGTTGCAGGGGTTCAGCCCGGCGACTTGTTCAGTTTCGTCAGAATCATCGATGCCGGCGAGAACCAGAGTTTTTCTCCGTTTGGTGGCGCCGATATCGATGCCGTCGGTGCGATTTCGTCCAGTTTCGAGGTGCCCGATATTCCCGGCGTGCCGGCCCCCGCCGCCCTGCCATTGCTGGCATTCGGGGTCGCCGCGGCCGGGCTTGCAAAACGCAGCGCCTGACCCGCTGCGCCTCAGGGCGAGGCCATATCGGCGCCCAGGCTGCGCATCAGGTCCATGAATTCGGGAAAACTGGTGGCAATCGGCGCCGCATCGTCGACCGCAACCGGCTGCCGGGTCGCCAGCCCCAGCACGAGGAAGCTCATCGCGATACGGTGATCGAGCGCCGTGCGCACCGTTGCGCCGCCCGGCGGCGGGCCGCCGCATCCATGCACGACGAGCCGGTCTTCGCCCGCTTCAACCTTGACGCCGCACGCCGTCAGCCCGTCCGCGATCATCGCCAGGCGGTCGCTTTCCTTGACCCGCAATTCACCCAGCCCCTCCATCACCGTAACGCCCTCGGCGCAGGCGGCAGCGACGGCGAGCACCGGGTATTCATCGATCATCGACGGCGCACGCGCCGCCGCCACTGTGACGCCGCGCAGCGAACTGCCGCGCGCCAGCAAATCGGCAGCCGGTTCACCGGCAATGTCGCGCGGATTCTCGAACGCAAGATCGGCGCCCATTTCCTCCAGCACCGCAAAAAGCCCGGCACGCAGCGGATTGACCCCGACACCCGGCAGCCGCACCTCGGAACCGGCGACGAGCAGCGCGGCAACCAGCGGAAAGGCGGCGCTGCTGGGATCGGCCGGAACATGCAGCACCTCCGCCGGTGCCCGCAATACGACCGGACCGCGCAAGGCGATATGTCGGCCGTCGGCGCGCGGCTCGATCTCCAGCGCGGCCCCGAAGGCCGGCAGCATCCGCTCACTATGATCGCGGGTCGCGACCGGCTCGATCACCGTCGTCACGCCCGCCGTATTCAGCGCCGCCAACAACAGCGCCGATTTCACCTGTGCCGAGGCGACCGGAAGCCGATAGGTGATCGGCTTGAGCGCTGCGCTGCCGCTGATCGCCAGCGGCAGGCGATCGCCCGAGCGCCCGGCAAACACGGCGCCCATGTCCCGCAGCGGCGCCATCGCCCGCCCCATCGGCCGCCGGTTCAGCGAGGCATCCCCGGTCATCACGCTGAAAAACGGCCGGCTCGCCAGCAGCCCGCAAAGCAGCCGCGCGCTGGTGCCGCTATTGCCGAGATCAAGCACCGATTCCGGTTCGCTCAGCCCGGCACCGCCAACGCCGTCGATCACCCAGGACCCCGGGCCGCGACGCTCGACCCCCGCGCCCATCGCCGCCATTGCCGCCGCGGTGCGCCGGACATCCTCGCCTTCCAGCAGCCCTTCGACCTCGGTGCGCCCCTCGGCCAGAGCACCGAGAATGAGCGCCCGATGCGAAATCGATTTGTCCCCCGGCACGAGGGCGCTGCCGGAAAGCGGGGCCTTCGGTCGTCGCGCCGCCAAGGGCATGCTCTCTGCGGGGTTGCTGTGCCCCATTTTTTCAATCCTCCGGGAAGACGTCAAAAATCCCTTTGACTCGGCCATAACCGCATGGCAGATGCCGCCACTTGAGCAGAACCCGCGCCGTTCCGCCGGATCGGCGCAGACCCGGCAGGGCGTCATAGCGGACGGCAGATGGCCGGTTCGGCCCTGTATCTGCCAGACATCGAGAGGAGCCGAAAGTGGTGAAGGCTGAATGGGGCCTTAAACGCGTCTGCCCCAATTGCGGGACGCGCTATTACGATTTCAACAAGCGACCGGTGATTTGCCCGGTCTGCTCGACCGAATTCGACCCCGAAACCCTGCTGAAATCGCGGCGCAGCCGCGCGCCCGCCGAAGAGCCGAAAAAGCTTGCCAAGGCCGCAGCGGCGAAGAATGCGGCCGAAGACGGCGATGATGATGACACCGATGCCCGCGAGGACACAGAGGTCGACAGCGACGCCGACGAGGCGGAAGACGAGGACGACGCGCCCGAGCTAGACGACGATGATGCGGTCACCGGCAGCGATGACGATGATGATGACGACATCAGCGACGACAGCGACGACGATGACCTCAACGACGATGATGAGGGTGACGACGCCCTGATCGAAGACACCTCCGAGCTGGGCGACGATGATGACGACATGGCCGACGTCGTCATCGATGACGAAAAGGACGACGATTAAGCGGATAAAA
This sequence comes from uncultured Rhodospirillales bacterium, assembly GCA_964598335.1. Taxonomy (GTDB): domain Bacteria; phylum Pseudomonadota; class Alphaproteobacteria; order CAZRBL01; family CAZRBL01; genus CAZRBL01. Next base: position 18,313 of record CAZRBL010000018.1, on the reverse strand, counting down.
CCGGGCGCCGTCGGCCGAGCTTGAAAAAGCCGGAGCCGCGCCCTAATTTCCGCGCTTCCCGGAGTCGCCGCCAGGATCGATGCCGTCGGCATCGCAAAGCGGCACTAACCCGAGGCACGGGGCCGTAGCTCAGCTGGGAGAGCGCTACAATGGCATTGTAGAGGTCAGGGGTTCGATCCCCCTCGGCTCCACCAACTTCGTTGGATGTTCCCTCGGGTTCGATTAGGCCATCCGGGCTTCATCAATTTCATTGGATGTTTTCCAGAGACCGGTCGGCTCCCCAGGGGTCACCGGGACCGTCGATAGACGGTGCCGGATCGTGTCGGCGGCGAACTCGTTTGCTTAACGCGGCGCCCTGATCTTACCATGCGACCTTTCCCGCCCGGGGCAAAACAATGGACTCCTTTGAAAAGCTCAGCGATCAGATGATCGCTGCCTTAACGGCGGCGCTGACGAGTACCGATTTCTATGTTCAGGCCGCGGCCATTGGCGCGGCTGTCTTTGTCGGGGTCATCGTCAGCGCGATTATTCGCGGGCAGGTCACGTTTTTTCGTCAAGAGCCGGCCGAAGGGCGTCTGGTTGAGGTGCGGAGAGTCTTCTTTCGCGCGCAACGCCTTCTGACACCGTTTCTGATCGTCCTGTTGCTCGGCGTCGCCGAGGTCGGCGCGGCTCGTTACGACATCGGCGTCTGGCTGATCCGGATTGCCGAGGGCCTTGCCGTCATCGCGCTCATCTACGCCTTCGCGCACAGCTTTATCCGCGACCGGACGATCCTCAAGCTCATCAGCTGGGTCGGAATCCCGCTGGCCTTGCTGGAGGTGTTCGACCTGCTGGACGATGTGAATGCCTATCTCGACGGCATCGCCATCGGCTCGGGCAATATCAATGTCAGCTTGGGCAGTATCCTGCGCGCCCTTATTTTCGGCGTGATCCTGTTCTGGCTCGGCCGGATTTCGAACACCTCGGGCAAGCGGGTCATTCGCAGCCAGCAACAGCTCGATGCGGGCACCCGGGAAGTTGTCGCGAAGCTGTTCGAGATCGTCCTGTTTTTCGTCATCGGCCTGCTGCTGCTGCAGATCATCGGCATCGATCTGACGGCGCTGGCCGTATTCGGCGGCGCGCTGGGCGTCGGGCTCGGTTTCGGCCTGCAGCAGATCGCCGCCAATTTCATCTCCGGCATCATCATCCTGCTCGACCGGTCGCTGACCATCGGCGATTTTGTCGAGCTGGAAGACGGGAGATCGGGCTATATCCGCGAGCTGACCATGCGTTCGGCGCTGATCGAGACCTTTGAGGGCAAACATGTCATGGTGCCCAACGAAATCTTCATGACGACCAGCTTCACCAACTGGACCCATTATGACAAGAAGCAGCGCTATCCATTGCATTTCAGCGTTGCCTACAGCACCGATATCCCCGAAATGCTCGACATCATCCGTGATGTCGTGAAGAAGCACCCGCAGGTCCTGTCAGGGCCGGATTACCCGATCGAGGAACAGCCCGATGCGGAAATCGAGAGCTTTGGTGACCACGGCATCAACATCCTGGTCGAATTCTGGATGGAGGGCGTCGATGACGGCCCCAACCATGTCGGCGCCGATCTGCTGCTGATGATCTGGATGGCGCTGAAAGAGCACAATATCGAAATCCCCTTCCCGCAGCGGGAGGTTCGGATTCTGGGCGAGAAAGGACCGCTGACATGACCGGAATCATCACCGAAAAACACCCGCTTCTGGCCGCGCAGGCCGGCGTCTGGGACGGCGAATATGTGCATCTCGATGCCGATCATCGGGAGATTGACCGGCATCGTTCACGGCTGGTCTGCCGCTTGTTTGACGGGCCGGACGGGGAGGCGAAGCTGAATCAGAGCAATATCTACACCTGGCCCGACGAGACGCGCGAAATCCGCTATTTCGAGAGCGTTTATCGCGATGACCGGCTGTGGATGGAGAACAGCCTGATCAAGGGCTGGAGCGGCGAAATCGCGCTCGATGAAACCAAGCGCACCATCATGGTCGGCTGGGTCCGCGCAGGCGAGCCCGATTTCCGCTTTTACGAGATCATCACCGTCGCCGAGGACGGCGATGCCAAGAACCGCACCTGGCACTGGTACCGCAAGGGCCGCCTGTTCCAGCGCACCCTGATCAATGAGACGCGCACCGCGCATGACTGGCAGCCCTATGACAGCGACGATCTCTACGCGCACCGGCCGCGGGGGCCGGTCGATTAGAGCGTTTTCCTTTGTTTTTTGATCCGGTCCACCCCTGCGCCTCCGCCCCGCCTCCCCTGCAAGTATCCTGTCTTGGGAGGCGGGGCGGGGGTGGACCGGAATGATCGGAAAATGCTCTAGTCGGTCGCCTGCCGCTCAATCCCCTCAAGGATCAATTGATGCGCCTTGGGGGCGTCGGCCCAGTCGATCACCTTCGTCCATTTATTGTCTTCGAGATCCTTATAGTGATCGAAAAAGTGCCAGATCTGTTTGGTGATGATCTCGGGCAGGTCGCTGGGGGCGTGGACATTACGGTAATAGGGCCAGATACGGGTATGCGGCACGGCGAGGATCTTTTCGTCCTTGCCGCCATCATCCTCCATCAGCAGCACGCCCACGGGGCGGGCGCGGAAGACAGAGCCCGGCATCACCGGATACAGCCCGACGACCATGACATCGACCGGATCGCCATCCTCGGCCAGGGTGTGGGGAAGATAGCCGTAATTGCAGGGATAGCGCATCGGCGTGTGCAGGATGCGATCGACCATCAGCGCGCCGGACGCCTTGTCATGCTCATATTTCACCGGATCGCCGCCCTGCGGCACCTCGATGATGACATTGAGGTCAAAGGGCGGGTCCTCGCCGACCGAGATTTTGCTGATGTCCATGAAATGTCTCGTCTGTTCTGCCTGACAGCAGATAGAGAGCACGCCGCCGTTTTACGAGTAAACGCCCGTGATCGTCATTGCGAGGAGGCGAAGCCGACGCGGCAATCCAGATAGGCTCCCGCGCAGACAGATTTCTGGATCGCCGCGCGGTCTTTGACCGTGCGCAATGACGTTTGGGCAATCGCCGGTTCGCCCCCGCATCCCGCGCGATCAGGCGGCTGCTTCCTGCTCCATCAGCGGGACCTGGCCGGCGCGGTAGGCGAACAGCCCTATCGGATCGGCGCCGCGGTGTTTTTCGGCGGTGTAGTTATCCGGATCGTTGGATTGATAGCGGGCGCCCTGGCGGCGGCTTTCGGCCTGCACGGCGGTGGCGCGCGGCATGCGGATCGCCTGATAGCGGCCCAGCGCGGTATCCAGATCGGCAATCTCGGTCAGGCAGCGCGCGAGGATCAGCGCATCTTCCAGCGCCATCGACGCGCCCTGCGCCAGGAAGGGCTGCATGGCGTGCGCCGCATCGCCCAGCAGCACGGCCCGGCCCTCGACCCAGCGATCCAGCGGCGCCCGTTCAAAAATCGCCCATTTATAGCATTTTTCTTCCGGAATGCGGTCGATCAGCATCTGCACATGCTTGTGCCAGCCTTCATAGCGCCCGCGCAGCTCGGCCACCGTCGATTTGATGTTCCAGCCTTCCTCGGCCCAATCATCATTGCTGCGGCATGAGGCGACCATGTTCATCAGCGTCCGCTTGCGGACCATATAGCGCATGAACAGCTTGTCGACGCCGACGAAAATGCCGCTGTCCGGATCGGTCGCTTCGGCCGGCAGCTCATCGACCGGGATCATCGCGCGCCAGGCAACCTGGCCGCTGAAATGCGGCGGCGCCGGATCGAACAGCGCCTGACGGATCGGCGAGCGGGCACCCTCGGCCGCGATCAGCAGCGGCGCGGTGATCGTCTCGCCATTGGCGAAGCGCGCGGTGACGCTGTCGCCGTCGGTGTCGGCGCTTTCGACGCGGTGATTGGTCCGGACCGCGCCCATGCCGCTGGCCATCAGCCTGTCGACCATGCCGCGATGCAGATCGGCGCGATGGATCATCGACATGCGATAGCCGTCCTCGCTGACGCCGCCCGGCTGTTTCTGCGGCACCAGGAATTCGCCGGTGCGCCAGTGGCGCACGCCGCCGGGACCGGGCGTCACGCCCCATTCCTGAAGCACCGGCATCATGCCGATGCTGTCGAGGCAATGCGCGGCATTGGCGCCGATCGTCAGCCCGGCGCCGATCTCGCCGAGCTCGGCAGCCTGTTCGAAAACGATGGTTTTGCGGCCCCGGTCGGCCAGGGCCAGCGCAATCGCCAGCCCGCCGATGCCGCCGCCGATAATCGGGATAGGCGCATCGCGCCCGAGGGTGTCTGTATCCATGGTAAAAAGGCACCGCATCGGTGCTGCGTTGTCAAGCATCCGGCGAGCACTGATTCAGTCAGCGGTCATTTGCCAGCGATAGCCGTCCGGGCTGGTGAAGGCGAAACTCGGTCGCCCGAATTCATCGGTCAGGACCGGGGTTGCCTGATGATCGGCTAGGCGGGCATGGGCCGCAGCGATATCCGCGGTGGCAAGGCTGTACAGCGTATAGCCGAGATGGCCTGGCTGCGATTGCGCGGTCATGTCGGGATCGCGCATCGGCGCCTCGACGGCAAAGACGCGCAAACGGCCCGGCAGATGCGTCGCCGTGCTGTCGCCGCTTTCGGGGTCGTCGAAATCGATTTCGGTGAAGAACTCGCCGGGTTCCAGGTCGAACATGTCGCTGGCGATATTGCCCGGATTGTGGCCCAGCCGCCGCGCCTTTTGCCGCTTCAAGCCGAGCACGCCGTCATAGAAATCGAACATGGACAGATCGTCGGTGTAGACGACAATGGCCATGTGACAGCCTTCGCTGGCCTGAAACAGGCTGCCCGGGTCGCAGGTGCCGTAACGGCCGACATCGACATGCAGGCGCTGCATCACCACGGTCTGATATTCCGGTGTGAAGATTTGCAGATTCAGCGCGCAGGGCACCGCATCCCGGAAGGTCGGCTGTTCGGCCTCCGGCACCTTGAGGTGGGCATTGATGACCGGGCCGCGCAGCGCGATCGGCCTGCCTTGCCGCTGATGCACCAGCGCATGCGTCCACACCCGCAGCAGATCATCGGATTTATGCACGCTCCAGCGATTGCCGGGCGTCCGCAGCCGCGCCATGGAAAGGCCCGGACTCAGCGGTTCCGGCCAGCGCCACAGCCGAACCAGCCCGTTGCGCGCCGTGCCATGGCCGAGACGCACGGCGTCAAGCGGTTGGTCGACGCCGTAAAGGGCGAGAGATTGCGCGGCCTCGAGACCGCCGCGCTGGACGGGCGCATAGCCGAAACAGCGCCAATAGGCGATCGCCGCATCGATATCCTCGACGCCGATGCAGATCTCGCGAATGCCGCCCTGAACCAGCCCGGACATTGTCTACCCCGCTCAAGCTTTCTAAGGTTGCCATCATGCCCGACACCAACGCGCCTGTCGAAGTCTTTCCGGTCAGCCATTCGACGCTCGACGCGCATGCGCTGGGACAGGAGGTCGCCAGACGCTATCAGCTGCCCGGCCCGGTCCGCTGCGGGCTGATCAGCCGCCGGGCGAGCGACATTTACCGCATCGACTGCGCCGAGGGCCGCTTTGCGCTGCGGGTGATGCGGGCAAATTACCGGTCGGCAGCCGCGTTGACCTATGAGGCCGAATTGCTGGCGCATCTCGACCGGGCCGGGGTCGCGGTCGCACGGCCGGTACCGCTTCCGGAACAGGGCGGCTGGCATTTTACCCTGCAGGCGCCGGAAGGGCCGCGGCCGATTATGCTGTCGGCCTGGCTCGAGGGCAGCGTCGATGACAGCGCGCCGAGCCCGGCGCGGGCGCGCGAACTCGGCACAGCCCTCGCACAGCTTCACAAGGCCGCCGCCGATTATGATCCCGCTGCGCCGAAACGGACCGACATGGCGGCACGCATCGGCGAAAAATGGCCGGCTCTGGAAAAGGCGGCCGCCGCCGATGCCGAAATGGCGGCGCTGTATCGGCACGCCGCCCAGGCCCTGCCCGGACTGATCGCATCAACCGGGGATCTGCCGCGCGGCACGACCCATGGCGATCTGCATCATGGAAATGTCATGCGTCTTGCCGACGGCCGCCTCGCAGCGCTCGATTTCGACGAATGCGCCGAGGATATCCTGGCCCGTGACCTGATGGCTTTTCGCTGGCGTTTCGACAGCGAAGATTATGAGGCGGCAGCCTGGGACGCGTTTCTCGACGGCTATGGCGCCGAACGCCCGCTGTCACAGGCGGAGACCGATGCGCTGCCCGCCTTGACCGCCATTCGGCACATTTATATCGCTGCGGTCTATGCAGCCTATATCGACAAGATCGGCCCGGTTCCGGGCTGGGGCGGCGGCTTTACCGAGCTGAGCGCCAAGGTCGACAAAGCCCTCAACCGCGCCATCGCGGCGCCGCAATCACCGTGAGCATAGCCCGATGACCAAACATCTTCTTTTTCTGTTTCTCGCTTTTGTGCTGGTCGCGCCGGCTCAAGCCCAGCAACGCATTACCATCGGCGGCATGATGGCGCCCGGCACCGCCGGCGAGGTGATGTGGCGGCAATTCATGGCCGAGCTCGATGAAGCAGGCGGTTTTGATGCGCGTTATCTGCTTTCGGGCGAATTGGGGCCCGAAGAAACCGTCCTTGCCAATATGCGGCGCGGTCGCGTCGATTACGCCAATATCTCGGCCCATGGGCTCTCCACGGTGGTGCCGGAAATCGGCCTGCTCTCGGCGCCCTATCTGTTCAACAGCGAAGAAGAGGCGTTTTTCGTTTACGACAATTACCTGTTCGAGCCGCTGGCGGAATTGCTGGCCGAGCGCGGCATCGTGCTGATCTCCCTCAGCGAGGTCGGCTGGGACCACATCTATGCGCGCGAGCCGATCGTGATGCCGAAAGATGCCGAGGGCTATCGCTTTCGTGTGCTGCGCAGCCCGGGCTCGCAAAAACTCGCCGAGGCGATCGGCGCCGATGCGATCGGCATTTCCTATGTCGACGTGATGCCGTCGCTGCAGACCGGGCTGATCGACGGCGGCCAAAGCCCGATCACCATGTATGCGCGGACCGGTATCGCGCGCTATGCGCCGCATCTGACGCTGACCTATCACAGCTACGGCACCGGCACGATGGTGGCCGCCAAACGCTTCTGGGACCGTCTCAGCCCGGCGCAGCAGACGACGCTGGCCAACGCCTTTCCGACAGCCGAGGAATCGCGGCGGATGGTGCGTGAAGAGCGTGAAGCGATGATGGCCGAGGAAGCGGAAGAAGGCACGATCATCGTGCACGAGCTGACGCCGGAACAGCGCGCGGCCTGGGTGGCGGCGACGGCGCAGACGCATCAGGAAATGATCGAAGAGATCGGCGGGGAAGCACAGCGTCTCTATGACATTGTCGAGGCCGGCAAACGTGCCTTTGCTGAGCAGCAGGCATCTGAGAACGCCGAATAGAGCATTTTCATTTGCTTTCGGTCCGGTCCCGCCCGCCTCTCGGCAGAGTCTCGCGGGCCTGTGTCAGACCGGCCGGGCTTGCGATTGTCGCGCTCAGGCGCCGATCGAGACGGCGATGATGAACAGCCCGATAGTCGCGCGTAACGCCATCGACACCCAGCGACGGCGCTTGATCTGCTTGAACGCGCTGAAGAGCAGCCAGAGGCCGATCAGGATCCCGATCCAGCCGAACAGGCCGGGGTCCTCAACCCCCAGCCCGCGCGCGAAGCCGTCGAAAAAACCGCGCACCTGATCCAGGATCCAGCCCCAGATTTCGCCGATATTGCGCGCCGCCCAGCCGAGGCCCTGGCCGATCGCCTCGCCGATCCGGTCAAGCATGGTCGTCTGTCCTCTCGATTCGTTGGTCCGGCATTATGGCGGTCGGGCAATCTGGCAGTCGGGCAATCTGGCAGTCGGGCACTCTGGCGGTCGGGCAAAGTCCGGGCTAGACGGGGCTCGCCCCTTGTGTCGCGCCGGTATAGACCCGATTCTGCAAGAGCAAGAAACATGAACGCGTAGGAAAACTGCAATGTCACAGCAAGACAGCGATAAGGAAAAGGTCAAAATCCCGCGCATGGCGAAGGGAAAACGGCCGCATTTTTACGATGATCCGGCGGTCGACCAGCTTTGGGCGATCATTCTCGCCCTGACGGCGGAACTCTCGGTGACCTATGATCGGCTTGATACCGTGGAAAGGCTGCTGGATCAGCACGGCGTGTTGAAGCGTGACGCGGTTGAGGACTATGAGCCGGATTCGACTGCGGAGGCCGAACGCAAACAGCGCCGTGATGAGTATATCGCCCGCATCTTTCGTGTCGTCCGCGAGGATCACGGCAGTTTCGCGGCCTCGGATTCGGACAACGAAATCGATAAAATACAGTCCGAAACAACGGGCTGAGAGTTTCCGGCGGCCGCAAAACCGGCGACATTCTCATTTCATAAAGCGGGCGCTCATTGCCGCGCATCGTTAACGGCTGCACAGACATGTGCCCCGCCCACAGCTAATTCCTCGACAACGTCCGGTGCCCGAATTCTCGGTCAGAATTTTCGGGCGGTCACAGCTTTCGAGGGTCAGTTCGGTTATGTTTTCTTCCGCCCAGTTTCGCAAAAATCTTCTGCGCTATCTTGTTGTCGCGCTGGTCGCCCTGGCCGTCGGGATCAGCATCGGCGGAAGCCAGGCGCGCGCGGGCAATGTTGATCTTATTGCGCATCTCAAGGCCTTTAACGTCACGGTGCTGGGCACGGGCAGAGCCGACGACCCGGCGCCGCTGCGTGACGGCGACATGATCATCGGTTCGGATATCGAGGGCCCGGTCTATGTCGCCGGCGATCTCAACAAATCGAATACGATCGGGACCCGGAATGTTGCGGGGCCGAGCGGTGAAGGGCTGGTCGTCGGCGGTAGCCTCAACGGCCCCGGCTGGTACAACATCAATGACGGCAGCGTCTTCATCGGCGGCGCGATCAACGCAAACGGCATCAATATGAACAGCGGCGGCACCGTGCAAACCGGGGTTGCCGGCCTTGACGCGAGAAGCACCGATCTGCGGCGCGGTTTTCAGGCGCTGTCAACGGCCTGGGGCACGGTTTCAACGCCGGTCGGCGTTACCAGCGAAGCGGATCGGGTAACCATCGTGGCGCCGATGCCGGGCGCGGACGGCGATGCTGTCGGCGTCCTCGATCTCGACCGCATCGGCAATAATCAGAACATCAACGCCTATGATCTGAGCGGCGCCGATACCTTCATCATCAATGTGCCGGGCGAGATTGTCGATTTCGACACCAAAACCCAGAACATCCCCGACGCGCTGTTCGCGAAAGTGATCTGGAATCTCTATGAGGCGAGCGAGGTCACGATCCGCGGCGGCAGCGAATTTGCCGGCTCGATCCTCGCCCCCTTCGCGGCGGCGGTGACGCTTAACAATATCGAAGGCAGCCATGTGTTCGGCAGCCTCGACCTGCGCGCCCAGGCGCACCTGCCGCTTTTTGCCGGCGACCCGACAATCCCGAACGGCTCGAATGCCGGGGCCAATGATGACGCCAACGCGGTGCCGGGTCCGGGTGCCTTGCTGCTTTTTTCGGCGGGTGTGATCGGCTTCACAGTCAGTCGGCAGCGAAAAGGCTAGGCAGTGATCATCGCTTTGGCGGTGCGTGTTCGGGGCTGGGACGGCAATTGTGCCGCCCGGCCCCGCAGTGCGTGGTGATCAGGGCCGGTCCCCCAACCCCGTCCCGGGCCCCCGGACACCGTCAATCGAAACCGAGCGCGCCGGGGTTCATCCGCCCCTTGGGATCGATCAGCGCTTTCAGCCCTTCCAGCAGCTTCCAGGCGTCGCCATCGCGGCTTTCGCGGAACGGGTAGGACCGGCCGATCTGGAAATGCACCGCCGCATGTTCGCGGAAGAAGCGCTTGCATTCTTCACGCAGCAAAGCGGCAGCCTTGCTGGCCTCGGCATTGGCTTCATAGCTCGGCAGATTGGCCAGGGTTTTCTGCCGCACCCGGCGATCGTGATAGGCGGTGCGGGCGTCGGGCCAGAACAGGACCGGTTCGATCAGAAAGCCCTGATAGCCGACCGTGCAGGTCAGATAGCCCCATTTGATCTCATTCTTGCGGATCAGATCGTCGTGCTCGGCGAACATCCGCTCCATCGCATCAATGGTTTCCTTGGCCTTGCTGTGCGGCACGATGCCGTGGACCGGCACCCAGCGCTCGCCCTCCGGACCGAGCATGGAATCGGGCGGCGTGAACGGGTTGGCCGCGACCGCCTTGGGCACGGTGTTATCGACCTCGACCCCGCCGGCGGCCTTGGCCAACTCGACGACGCGAGCCCGGGCTTCATCAGCCGCCGCCTGGCTGCGCTCCTCACACAGCACATGCAGCCCATATTCCATCTTCTTCGCAAAATGACGCCCGGCGAAAACCATTTTCGTCGCCTCTTTCACGCCGCTCGCTTTGAGCACCTTGGTCAGAGTGCCGAGATCGTCCTTCAGATCGGGCTTGGCGCCGAGAATGCGCATGCTCTGCATTGCGGGGTCGAAGGCGTAGCATTCCGCCGCCAGCCCCTCGCGCGCGATCTGGGACATGACGCCGACCAGATCAGCGTGGTTTGACAGGGTGAAGCTGGCAAAAGCCTTCGCCGCGGGCATCGGGATAAGCTTCAGGGTCGCCCGAAGCTTGAGCCCGAGCGTGCCGGAATCGGCAAGGAAGATACCATTCAGATCGGGGCCGTATTGGCGCATGAAGGGCGTGCCGCCCTCAGTCGCCGCGCTGCCGCCGGTGGTCAGCAAGGTGCCGTCGGCGAGCGCAACATCAAGGCTGAGCACCTGTTCCGCCGCCGTGCCCCAGCGGCCGGAGCCGAGAAAGACGCTGTTCTGGGACAGCGCGCCGCCGACCGTGCTCTCAAGACCCGACAAGGCCCCCCAATAGGGCGTGCGCAGGCCCCTGGCCGATACCGCTTCATAAAGCTGGGCCCAGCTGGCGCCGCATTCGACCGTCACCGTCATATCGGTTTCATTGATCTCAACCACCCGATTCAGGCGGGTGATGTCGATGATCGCCGTATCCGGTGCGGCCGGCAGCACCGAATTGGTATAGGACAGGCCACCGCCGCGCGGCGTGATCGCCAGGCCGGCATCCGCGCACAGCCGCACCGCCTCGGCGGCCTCCTCGACACTGCCGGGCCGCAGCACCAGAGCGCAGGGCTCAGCGACCTCGTAAACATCCATGCTGTAATAGGCGCGCTCCGCCTCGTCGGTGATGACGTGTTCCGCGCCGATGCGCTGCGTCAGGGTAACGATGAGCTGATCAATCTCAGCGAGCCTGGTTTGAATGTTCATGATGGTCTCCTTAACCGGAAGTCGATGTTTCACCGGCTGCAGCTAAACACAGCGCGCCGAAAAAAAGAAACTGCGCCATTTGGGGGCGCTGACCATCAAATCGCGCACTTGACCGCCCCGACGCAAGCGTTATGCAGGACCCTGTTATGTTTTTCGGCCCGCTGAGTCGCTTTGATGGAAAAACCGACGCGGGTGGCGGTTGCCGCCTCTGAAGTCCTCGATATGCTGGTCCGGCTGGTTTATGCCGATGCTCAGAAAACCTCGCTGACCCTGACGCAGTGGAACGCGCTCCGCTTTTTCGCGCGCCAACCGCCGGAAGACAGCACCATCGGCGCTTTTTCCAGCTTTTACCTGATCACCCATTCAAGCGCGTCGCAAACCATTTCGCGACTGCGCGAAGTCGGGCTGGTCAGCGTGAGCAAGGGTCAGGACGGTCGGACGCGCCTCGTCCGGCCGACGGCCAAGGCCAATGAATTACTGGGCAATGATCCGATACACCGGCTCGCCGCCAGGCTGGATCGCCTGCCGGATAACAAGCTGTCGGCGTTAAGCGACGCGCTCGCCGAACTGGTCAGCCACTGGGACGAAAAGTCGCGCTAGAGCGCCTTTTCGAATAGGCGCGGATGCCCGCGGCTAGGGCATTTTCCGATCATTCCGGTCCTGCCGTGCACGTATCCTGTCTGGGGAGGCGGGGCAGGGGCGCAGGGGTGGACCGGATCAAAAACAAAAGAAAACGCTAGGCCGCGCGAGCCTCTTCAAGGACTTTTTCGAGCGTTTCCAACCGAAACGGCTTTTGCAGAATGGCGGTCGCGCCGAGCGCCTCGCTCGCCTTCAGGCCCAACGCAGCGCTCAACCGCTTGCTGCCGCCGGACATCGCGACAATCGGCAGGTGGGCGTGATGTTCACGCAAAATTCGAATTAACTCGATACCGTCCATTTCCGGCATCAGGACATCAAGCATGACCAGGTGGACGTCGTGAGGCAGATTGCCGGAATTGAGCGCGGCAACGAGGCTGCGGGCGCCGGAGAAGGGAATGGTTTTGTGCCCCAGCGAGTCCAGCATCAGACCAAGACTTTCAAGGATATCTGGGTCGTCATCAACGACGACGATATTCATTGGCATGTGACTCAGGAGTAGAAAGAATTCAGGTGTCGATACACACCTATACGAGAAAACCGGCTGCGCAAAGGGTAATCGACAAGCGCCCTAATGGTTTCATTTCTTATATGGTTTTTTTGTTGAACATGTTCGATACTTTCATACGGTGAGCATCATCCATACTTTCGTATATTGCCGATACCGTCAATTTGTCGGGAGAAGCGTGCATGTCTAGAGAAGCAGAGCTGGCTGCCTGTATCATAAAGGCGATCGCCCGGCTTGATCCGCTTGCCCGGCGCGAACAATCGATGCAGGGCTTCCTGTCGGCGCTGTTAGGGTGCAAGGGGGTGACTGAGGCGCGATTTGTCGACGCGTCCGATGCGCCAATCGATGCTGATCGATCCGCTTTGAGGGGCGACAACTCGACGGCGCTTTTTATCAGCCGGGCGGAGGACAGGGACGACCGCCGGCAGCTTGCTCCGCTGATCCTCGAGCTGACCCATGATCCGCCGCTAAGCGATGCGGGCCGCGACATGATCCAAGAGGCCCTTGACCTGCTTGCGGGCGAACTGCCGCCGCCGGACGGCTTCGACATTGAGCGGGTGCTCGGCCGGGCGGTGGACCTTGCGCGCGACCTCATCATCATCTGCGACAGGGGCGGCCTGATAGTTTGGTGCAACAGCGCCTTTGAGGAGCGGACCGGCTACCGGCTTGACGAGGTGAAAGGCCGCAAGCCGGGAGATTTTCTGCAGGGCCCCGAAACATCGCATGTCGAGATCGACCGCATGCGCACGGCGATCCGGGACCGGGAACATTATTTCGGCGAAATTCTCAACTTCAGCAAGGACGGGAAGCCCTATTGGATCGAAATCAATATCATGCCCTTCGGCGACGCCGAAGGCGGCGGATTTCTCTCCATTCAGCATGACGCCACCGAACATCACCGCCTGCTTGAGGAAGCCCGCAATGTACAGCAGCATATGCGCCTTATCGCCGATGCGGCGCCGATCCTGATTACAGTCGTTTCCACTGAAGACCCCTCGCGCCGTTTCTTCGTCAACCGGCACTGGCAGGAGGCGCATGGCACGCTGGCTGCGTCGGATGGCGGTCTGAGATATCCGCCCAGTGATTATCTCCGCGAGCTGATACGCGACCTGCAACAAGGCGAAGAGGTCAACGCACGCCCGCAGCAAATCCGCGCGGTCGACGGTCAGATCCGGCATTTCCGGCTCTTCGGCCGCACCATGAACTGGTTTGGCGAGCCGGCGGTGCTGTTATGCAAGGCAGATGTGACCGAACGCGTGGTGCTGATGAAAGCGCTGGAAGATGCGCGCCGGCTGGAAGAGCTGGGGCTGTTGTCGGCACGGCTTGCGCATGACCTCAACAACCGGCTGCAATTGCTCGCCGGGTCCTGGGATATCCTGCTGTCAATGCTGCCGCAAAAGCTGCAGAACCACAGCGCGGCCGGGTCGATCGAGCGCGCCCTGGGCAAGATCGAGGCCTTTACCCAGAGTGTGCTTGCCTTTTCCAGGCGCGACCGGACGATGCCGGAATTCACCAATCTGGCGGAACGCTTGCAGGAGGAAGTGGAACAGCTGCGCGAACGCTTGCCGGATAATTGCAGGCTCGATATCGATGCCGCAATCCGCGAGGCGACAGCGGACGGTACCATCGTCTGTGTCGATCCGGTTCGGTTTGAAGACGCGCTCGGCAATTGCGTCGACAATGCGCGCGACGCGATGCCGGATGGCGGCACGATCAGGATCGACCTGACGATAGACCCCGATGCCGGGCAAACCGATGTCGTAACGCCGGCAACGGCAAGCGGCGGGACCGTCACGCTGAGCATTATCGACGACGGCGTCGGCATGGACCCGGATACTCTGGCCCAGGCAGCGGATCCGTTTTTTTCGACCAAACGGTCGCGCGGCGGGTCCGGCCTCGGGCTCAGCACTGCCAAGGGGCTGGCAGTCAGCGCAGGCGGGGAGATGAACCTTGTCTCGGAACGCGGCCGCGGCACCGAGGTCCGCATCACCTTGCCGCGCTACACATCGATACCGACGGATCCGGAACTGGTGATCGGACGCATTCTCCAGCATCACGTGACCGCGGCCGAGAGCGCCGAAGCGCAGGGTCCGGTGACGGATCTGTCGGCCGGCGAAGCGCGGCAGGATGTGGCCGGGAAAGACTACTCGGTCCTGCTGGTCGAGGATGACGACGATTTGCGCAACCAGATTGTTGTCGCCTTGCGCAATCGGGGCTGTCCGATCCACGGCGTCGGCAGCGTCGCTGCCGCCAGTCGCCGGATCCGCGACCCGGCGCCGATCGACCTGCTGATTTCCGACTTCAATCTCGGCCCGGGTGCAGACGGCTCCGACATCGTCCGCCTGACCCGCGAACTACATCCCGAGGCATCGATCCTGATCATCACCGCCATGCACGACATCGACCGTCTGTGGCCGGACGGCGACCTGCCCGCGGTAATGCTGAAGCCGTTCCGGCTGAATGAACTCTTCGACGCCATTGACCGGCACAAGCCGGGCCTGCTGGCGACCGACAGGTCGGAATGATCCGCCAAGGTGTTTTCGGATCATGCCGGCCCGCCCCTGGACCCCGGCCGAAAGCAGACGAAAACGCGCTAGAACGGCTTGGCTATGCCGAGATAGCCATTGATCAGGATGCCGACCCAGATCGCAATGACGAAGGGGCGCACCGTGTTGAGCGCCTTTTTCAGATCGGCCTCGGCTTCGGGCGTGCTGCCGTTTTGCATGATGCTGGCAAAGGCCGGGCCGAAGGGCTTGAAGCCGAGCCGGATGCACAGCCCGCAAATGATGGTCAGCGCGAAAATCAGGATTTTGAGCGCCAGCCAGCCGCCATCGACCAAACCGCCGCCCATGAAGGACCAGACGGCCAGGCCGATCAGGATCGCGATCAGCGAATAGCGAATGACATAATCGACGCGGGTAATCGTCGGCGCCTTGCCGTGTTTGACGTGCTGGATGGTGACCAGCGCCAGCCAGCCGAACGCAAACAGCCAGATCGGCGCCAGCGCCCAGCCGGGCATCGCAATCCAGCCGCCGTAAACGCCGAGGCTGAAGCCGCTGGGCAGCATCAGGATCAGGCAATAGCGCGGCGCCATGTCGACAAAGCCGAGGATTTTCAGCACCACCGCCCGAATATCGCCGGACAGCTCCGGTTTGATCAAATAGCCGGCGGAATGAAACACCCCGAGATCGCCCCCAAGCCAATAGGCGAAGAGGACAAGGTGAAAAAGAATCAAAAGGCTGTAGATATCCATGGCAAGCGCCTTATCCCAAAGCGATGGCAAGCACTAGCCCCAATGCCATATTCTATGGTCAGGTAAGCAAGGCCGCTTTTTTCGCGATCAACAAGGTTTCGCCATGGATACGATGACCCCGACCAGCGTGCAAATTCCGGTGCGCAACCCCCGAACCGGTGAGATGGATTACGCCATCACGCCGCCGAGCGAGGAGGCGCTGGACACCATTTGCCACGATTTGCGCGCGGCCCAGCCCGGCTGGGAAGCGCTGGGTGTCGCCGGTCGCATCGCCGTCATGGAGAAGTTCAAGGCGGCGCTGGAGGAGCGCAAGGACGAGATTGTCGCCGCGCTGGTCACCGATACCGGACGGCTGCATGAATCGGTCGGCGAATGGTCCGGCACGATGGGCATTCTCGACCGCTGGTTCCGTCAGGCCGCACCGATGCTGGAAGGCTATGAGAACAAGCAGACCTCGATCCCCTTCCTGACCCTCGACGGCGATCTCAAACCCTATGGCCTGCTCGGCGTTATCAGCCCCTGGAACTTCCCGCTGCTGCTGTCGCTGATCGATGCGATCCCGGCGCTGATCGCCGGTTGCGCCGCGATCATCAAGCCGAGCGAGGTGACGCCGCGCTTCATCAAGCCGGTCAGCGAGGCGATCCGGGCGGTGCCCGAACTGGCCAGGGTGTTGCGTTATGTCGAAGGCGCCGGAGAAACCGGCGCGGCGGTGATCGACCGCGTCGACATGGTCTGTTTCACCGGCAGCGTCCCGACCGGGCGCAAGGTCGGCGCCCAGGCCGCGGCCAATTTCATCCCCAGCTTTCTCGAACTTGGCGGCAAGGACCCCTCGATCATTCTCGAGGGCGCCGATTACAAGCGCGCCGCGCGCGGCCTGGTCTGGGGCTCCTGTGCCAATGCCGGCGCCGCCTGCCAGTCGATCGAACGCATCTATGTGCATGAAAGCCTGCATGACGCCTTCGTCGATGCCCTGGTCGAGGAAGTGAACAAGGTCAAGCTGGCCTATCCGAACCCCGAAGACGGCCATATCAGCCCGATCATTTTCGCGCGGCAGGCCGAGACGATCCAGCGGCATATCGACGATGCCCTGGACAAGGGGGCGGTGATGCGCAGCGGGGAAGGCATCAAGGAGATGGGCGGCGGGCTCTACTGCTTCCCGGTCGTGCTCACCGGCGTCGATCATTCGATGGCGGTGATGCAGGACGAGACCTTCGGCCCGGTATTGCCGGTGATGCCCTTCAAAACCGAATCGGAAGCGGTGACCTTCGCCAACAATACAAGCTTCGGTCTCAGCGGCTCGGTTTGGGGGCCGGATCTTGAGAGCGCCAAACGCGTCGGCCGCCAATTGCTGGCCGGGGGCGTATCGATCAATGACACCACCCTGACCGGGATCATGCAGGAAGGCGAAAAGCAGAGCTTCAAATTCAGCGGGCTGGGCGGCAGCCGTATGGGCCCCGGCGCCATTCGCCGCTTCGTCCGCCAGAAGCTGTATATCGTCAACCAGCAGGGCTACGGGCATGACGCGATGCCCGAAGGTAATCCCTGGTGGTACAAGACCGAATAGAGCGAAGCCTGAGCAAGCCCCGCAAACCCGAGAAATCGGGCAAACCGCCGAGCCGGGCGCGCCGCGTCCCACTGTCGCCGGAGATGAGCGCGGCGGAAGCCTGCGCGGCGATTTGCGCCGAAACCCTGCGCCATGCCGAGGCCGCAGCGCCGCTGGTCCTGACCGGCGGCAACAGCGAAGGGGTCCATCAGCTGCGCGTTGCCATGCGGCGCTTCAATGCGGTGCTGAAAACCTTTGCGCCGCTGCTCAATCGCGCCTGGCAGGTACGCCTGCGCGAACAGGTCCGCAGGCTGGGCCGGGCCCTGGGGCCGGCGCGCGAATGGGATGTTCTGCTGAACGATTTGCTGCCGCCGGTCGAGGCCGGGCTCGGCGCCCTGCAGCCCGACGATCTCGCCTCGACACAGTTTATCGAAGCGCTTGCGGCGCTGCGTGATGAAGCGGCGCGGCAGCGCAAGCTCGCCTATCTCAAAGCCGCCAAGGTGGTCGAGGGCGACGCGTTTCCGATCCTGCATGACCGCGTCAACCGGGCCGTGCTGAGCCGCGACAGGCCCGCGCTGATCGAGGATGCGGCCCAACCCGTCGCCGAGTTCGTCACCCCCGCCTTGGCGACGCGTCAGGCCGCGGTGCTGCGCCGTGGGCGCAATTTCGCCGAGGCGCCCGAACCGCAAAGGCATCGCGTCCGATTGGCGGCGAAAAGCCTGCGCTATGGGCTCGACACGATTGGCGGCCTTTATCCGCGCGAGCGTCTGAAGCCTTATCTCAAGGTCACCAAGGCGCTGCAAAGCGACCTCGGACAGCTCAATGACATCATTACCCTGATGGCGCAGGCGCGACTGCTGAAGAGCGAGCGCCCCGATCACGATTTGGCGGTTCGCGGCATGACGCTTGCCGCCGGCTGGTATGCCGCAGAACGCAGCCGGCTTGAACCTGCCCTGCTGGCCGCCTGGCAGCGCTTCATCGAGGCCCCGCCGCCATGGGAGACGGCTTAGGCTGAATCGACAATCAGCGCATCCATAGCATGGCTGCGGCGATTTGGAGGAAGCTGAGGAAGTTGGTT
>CAZRBL010000017.1:0-50288 GCA_964598335.1 uncultured Rhodospirillales bacterium | reverse complement strand
GGAGGCGGGGCGGGGGTGCAGGGGTGGACCGGATCAAAAACAAACGAAAACGCGCTAGGCGGTCAGGGCGGCGACAGTATCTCGGAGCGTTTCGTCAAAGTCCCGCGGTGCCCAGCCGAGCTCCTCTTTCGCCTTGTCCGATGACAGCATAAGCGCGCGTCGGGCCAGCCTGACGCCGGTAAGCAGCGCCGTCGGCGGCTTGCCGGTCAGCCGCGAAACAAAACCTTCTTCGACCCGGGCGACGGTTTCAGCAAGCCAGTAGGGAACGCGGCGCTTCGGGCCCTGAACGCCGGTCATCCCGGAGATTTTGGCGATCAGCGCCGATAGCCAGATTCCATGCCCGTTGAGCAGATAACGCTCGCCCAGACGGCCCTTTTCCGCGGCGAGAATATGGCCCGCAGCGGCATCGCGGACATCAACGAAATTGAGATGGGTCTCAAGATAAGCGGGCAGCCGACCGTAGATCAGATCGGACAAGAGCTGCGTCGGTG
Source organism: uncultured Rhodospirillales bacterium (assembly GCA_964598335.1). Lineage (GTDB taxonomy): Bacteria > Pseudomonadota > Alphaproteobacteria > CAZRBL01 > CAZRBL01 > CAZRBL01. Next base: position 49,797 of record CAZRBL010000017.1, on the reverse strand, counting down.
GCGTTATCGAGCGATCGCCGGGGCCCAGCGGCGCCGACGGGTTGACGATGATCAGCGGAAGGCGCTGCTTGCGCAGGATTTCCAGCAGATGTTCAGCCCACCATTTCGACCTGCAATAGGGCCCGGCCATCGCGCTGAGCGGCGGCCTGACGCTCTCATCGATGGTTTTGAGCGGGACGCGAGGGCCGCGCGGATCGATGAAGACCACCTCGCTGGAACAATGGATGAAGCGTTTGACCTTCATTTGCGCGGCAATGCCGCCGACGATCTTGGCGCCCTCGGCATTGACCTCCAGAAAGGCCTTGGGATCGCTGTGCCAGAGTTGCGGGATCGCGGCGAGATGATAGACATGCTCGATATCCTCCATCGCCAGCGCGACCGCAGCCCTGTCGGTGATCGAGCCGCGCACCTTCTCGACGCCCGCCGGCCACTGCCCCGACGTATCAAGGTCGAGAACGCGAACCGTCCGACCCTTGTTCGCCAATTGCTCGACCAGATGCCGCCCGATGAACCCGGCACCGCCGGTGACAAGATCAGTCAATGCCGGCCTCGCGACAGATCAGCAATTCCGCCTCCAGCGCATTGCCGAACAGCCAGTGGCCGGTCTCGGTGCGGAGCGCGCTGGTCGCAGCATAGCCCGGAACGTCGGGCGGAAACTCGATCGCCGCGTCAAGGCTCAGAGCCAGATCGTCAACCGACAGGATCACCGCCTGCGGTGGCGGCGGGCCGACCAGCCCCGAACGATAGGCCGCCAAGCGCAACAGATTACCAAAGCCCGCCACGGCAAAGCGACCATCCTCAAGCGGTGAAATATTGTCCGGCGCTAGCGGCAGATCGATGGATGCGAGAATATTGTCATCGGCGCCGATCAGATGGACCTGCCCTCGCCGGGTATCCGCAACCAATAGTCGTTCCGCGGACAATGCAGCGATGCCGTTGGCGAGCAGCAGATCAAGATCAAGCTGATCTCCGAACCCGGCAGTCTCGTCCCGCATATTGGTGACAGCAAGCGGCGAGCGGCGGATGCCGCCCCTGGGATCATCTCCCGACAGCATCGCCGCCACGGTCATGAACCATGGCGTCCGGCAATAGGGCCGTTCGGGATCAAGCGGCCGCTGAATGCTGGCGGCATAGCTCAGCGGCACGCCGTCGCGTCGAAGGAAAGCGACATCATTAGCGCGACAGGTCAGCAGGGTGCCGAAAACCTGCCGCTCCATCCGGTCACCGCCATGGATGCGTGCGATAGCGGTTGCGTCGATCGGCTCGGGTCGACCGAAGGTCATCCGATGGCCGCGCGAGACATAGGCAATGTAAAGCCTGCCGCCGATCCGTTTGAGGTCGATGCCATGCGGTCGGAGCGTTTGCGTAAGGCTCGCCTCCTCCTGCGGCAGCAGCGTCAGGCGCGTAGCTTCAACATCGCCTTCCGCGCTCAGGCTGGCAGGATCGAGGCGATAAATGCCGCCTTCCGGATAGGGGATATGGGGGCTGAAGAGCGCTTCCCAGCGGACCAAGGCGGCGCGGTCATAGGCGCTGACATAGAGATCGCCATTAGCCGGATCGGCGGCGATATCCTCAGGCCCGATGATTGCGGCTCCGCTGTCATTATCGACCAGGGGTCGCAAGGCGCAAGCGGCGAGAGTGACGAGATCGCCTGCCGCAGAACTGTCGGGCGCGCCACAGACCAAGGCGGTCAGCAGCAGAAGAAGGGCGCTAAGCCGCGTTCTTGGCGTCATAACCCCAGCGCTCCGCCCATGGCTGCAGAACCGCGCGAACGGCCTCATCCTCTGCCGCCTGCATGCGATAGCTGTTCTTTTTGTAGCCTCTGATGCCATCAAGATAGGCTGTGAAGCGCGGCTGATCCTGCTCAAAGCCGTCCAGCTCCAAAGACCGGTAAATCGTCTCGATGGCCGCCAGCGGATCGCTGTCCAGCACGTCATAGCCGATTTCGACAAAGCGGCTGTCAGGCAGCGCGGCGGCATCATCGACCAGCGCCTGCATCATGCGGTCATAGCCGGCCAACAGCACCGGCTCGATATCGGCGAAATCCCAGGGCTGCAGGGCGAACAGGTCGAGCTGCTTGCGAAACAGCGAGCGGGTCGATTCGAACACACGGTACGGGTTGCGGTGGATGTGGATGAATTTCGCCGCGGGAAACAGATGCGCGAGCCGTTTGAGGCGCGCCGTGTAAACCGGGTTCTTGATCAGCATGGTGCGGCCCGGCTGCGCCAGGCTCAGCTTGCGCAGATAATACAGGAATTGCCGCTGCCAGCGCTCGATATCGGCCTCGGTCGCGTCGTCGAAGAAGATGCCGCGATTGAAATGCCAGCCGAATCGACGCGGAAAATAGACGCCGTGAAAGAACGAGATGTCCATCATATTGGCCAGCGGGATTTCATCTTCCTGCGGCGAGTCCGGTGCGACCGGGATAGCGTCGATATAGCGCGTTTCCGGAAGCTGCTTCTCGAGCAGCGGTCGCAGCCAGTTGCCGAGCGTGAGGAATTCCCAGGGCAGCCCGGCGGCAATCGGCGGTACAAAGCCGAAGCGCGGCGCCTTGGACAGGATGTTATAGAGATGGGTTGTTCCGCTGCGCCAATGTCCGAGGATGAAGACCGGCGGTTCGAGCGGCGGCGCCTTTTTCAGCCGAGACCGCGTGATGGCCCATTCAAGCACGGTAAACGGACTACGCCCGATCGCCGCGCCGAGCATACCGCCCGCACGGGGCAGCGCAGCGCCGTTCAGCGGGCCGTTGCCGGTAAGAACCCGCAGCAAGGTACCGAGATCAGCGCCCGGTAAGGGATGCTGGAGCCGCCGAGCCCCGCTTTTCGACACCGCGCGTCAGGCTGAGGCGGCGGCCCCGCCGGCCCGCTTGTCGGCCGCGGCCATGCCGAGCGTGGTCAGCGCGGTATCGACGATATTGCGCGCGGCCAGACCGGCCTCTTCGTACTGCTTGGCCGGTTTGTCATGATCCTGGAAAATGTCGGGCAGGTTCATGGTGCGGATTTTGACCCCGTTATCGAGCTGCCCCGTCCTGGCGAGATGCCCCAGAACATAGCTGCCGAAGCCGCCGATCGAGCCTTCCTCGAGGGTGATCAGCACCTCATGCTCGCGGACCAGACGATCGACCAGGTCGGTGTCGAGCGGTTTGGCAAAGCGCGCATCGGCGACCGTGCAGGAGAGCCCCTTGGCGGCCAATTCATCGGCGGCCTTGAGGCATTCGGCAAGGCGTCCGCCATAGCTGAGCAGCGCCACCGTGGTTCCCTCGCGGAGCACCCGGCCCTTGCCGATTTCGAGCACGCTGCCACGCTCGGGCAGATCGACGCCGACGCCCTCGCCGCGCGGATAACGGAAGGCGCACGGCCCGTCATCATAGGCGGCGGCGGTCGCCACCATGTGCATCAGTTCAGCTTCGTCGCCGGCCGCCATCAGCATGAAATTCGGCAGGCAGCCGAGATAGGCGATGTCGAAAGCGCCGGCATGCGTCTGCCCGTCGGCGCCGACCAGGCCGGCCCGGTCGATGGCAAAACGGACCGGCAGGTTCTGGATCGCGACGTCATGCACGACCTGATCATAGCCGCGCTGCAAGAAGGTCGAATAGATTGCCGCAAACGGCTTGTAGCCAGAAGCCGCCAAACCCGCGGCAAAGGTGACCCCGTGCTGTTCGGCGATACCGACATCGAAGGTGCGGTCGGGAAAGGCCTCACCGAATTTGTTCAGGCCGGTGCCTGACGGCATCGCGGCGGTAACGGCGACCACCCGCGGATCGTGCTCGGCTTCCTTGATCAGGCCTTTCGCAAAAACGCCGGTATAGCTCGGCGCGTTCGGCTTGGGCTTGTGCTGGGTCCCGGTGACGACATCGAATTTCGCGACGCCATGCATCTTGTCGGCCGACCCTTCAGCCGGGGCGTAACCCTTACCCTTCTGCGTCACGACATGGATCAGGATCGGTCCTGTCTCGCTTTCCTTAACGTTCTGCAACACCGGCAGCAGGTGGTCGAGATTGTGCCCGTCGATCGGCCCGACATAGTAAAAGCCGAGCTCCTCGAACATTGTGCCTCCGCCCTGCACCCAGGCGCGGGCATATTCTTCGGCACGTTGCGCGGCGTCCTTGATCGGGCGGGGCAGGCCGCCGATCAGATCCTTGCCGATCTTGCGCAGTGTCTGATAGCTGCGTCCCGAAAGCAGCCGCGAAAGATAGGCGCTCATCGCCCCGACAGGCGGTGCAATCGACATGTCGTTATCGTTCAGGATGACGATCAGCCGGGAATGCCGGGCGCCGGCATTATTCAGCGCCTCATAGGCCATGCCCGCGCTCATCGCGCCGTCGCCGATCACGGCAATGACATTGCGATCCTGCTTTTCGCCTGTGATCTCGCCCTCAAGATCGCGGGCCACGGCGAAACCGAGCCCGGCCGAAATCGAGGTCGATGAGTGCGCCGCGCCGAACGGATCATAGTCGGATTCCGATCGTTTGGTGAAACCCGAGAGACCGCCGCCCTGACGCAATGTGCGAATGCGATCGCGGCGTTCGGTGACGATCTTATGCGGGTAACATTGATGCCCGACATCCCAGATCAGGACATCGTCGGGCGTGTTGAAGACATAATGCAAGGCTGCGGTCAGTTCGACAACGCCGAGACCGGCGCCGAGATGACCGCCCGTGACGCTGACCGCGTCGATGGTTTCCGCGCGCAATTCATCGGCGAATTGGCGCAAATCCTTTTCTTCAAGCTTGCGCAAATCTGCCGGCGATTTCACGGTATCGAGCAGCGGGGTCTTCGACTGCGCGCGTTCGGATGCGGAGGCGGGACGCTGGCCGGGGGCGTGCGGTTTGCTCATCGGCGGATCAAATCCTGTTCATTGTGGTCACGGCCCAAGTCGGACCGGTGAATCGTCGGTTGTGCTGAAACGCTAACGGCATGGCGGATGCCGCAATCGGCGATGTCCGAGTCCGCCGATAACTTACAAACAACGCAAGATTTTGACGAGGCAGGAAGGCCCGGTCAATGACCGACTGATGCAATTCGGCAACAGGTTCAGGCATGCTTGACGTCAAATCCGGCGAAAACGAGCGCTGAGACAGATTTTTCCCTGCTTGCACATTTGCTGTTCACAGCAAGGCAATATATGTGGACTATCAAACAGTACAGCGCCGGTCCTGATTGACAATGCGGCGCTGCCGCTTAATCACCCTTTCGGTTTCTGAATTTTCAGCGATTCCAATCAACAGCATGTAGAATGGAGACCATGGCAGAACCAGAAGACCGGCAGCAGATCAAGGTAATCCTCGCTCAGCCCCGCGGCTTTTGTGCCGGTGTGGTGCGCGCGATAGACATTGTCGAACGGGCGCTCTCGCTCTACGGCCCGCCTGTCTATGTTCGCCATGAAATCGTGCACAACAAGCACGTTGTCGAAACGCTGCGTGCCAAGGGCGCGGTTTTCGTCAAGGAAGTCGATGAAATTCCGAGCGGCGCGGTCACGGTATTCAGCGCCCATGGCGTCTCGCAAAAAGTCGAGCATGGCGCCGAGTTACGCGATCTCGATGTCATCGATGCCACCTGCCCATTGGTCAGCAAGGTCCATAATGAAGGCCAGCGCTATGCCAAAAAGGGGTATGAAACCATCCTGATCGGCCATGAAGGCCATCCCGAGGTTGAAGGCACAATGGGCCAGATCGACGGCAAGGTTCATCTTGTCGGCACCGTCGCGGACGCCGATAAGGTGGTTGTCGCCGACCCGGACAAGCTGGCCTATGTCACGCAAACGACCCTCAGCGTCGACGATACGCGCGGCATTATCGAGCGACTCAAGGAGCGCTTTCCCAATATCATCGGCCCGGACCTGAAGGATATCTGCTATGCGACGCAGAACCGGCAGACTGCTGTCCGGCAAATGGCCAAGCTCTGCGATCTTCTGCTGGTAGTCGGCGCCAAGAACAGCTCGAATTCGAACCGGCTGCGGGAGATCGGCGCCGAAATCGGCATCGACAGTTATCTGATCGACGACGCCTCCCTGCTCGATGCGTCCTGGATCGAGGGTCGGAAGTCGATCGGCCTCACCGCCGGTGCTTCGGCGCCGGAGGTTCTGGTTCAAGGCGTCATTGACCGTCTGCGCGAGCTGGCCGAGATCGACGTTCAACCGCTCGACGGCGTCATCGAGAACGTCAACTTCCGTTTGCCGAGGCGTCTGATGCAGGATCAGCCGCAAGGCGCTGTCGCCTGATCACCGTCCTTTTGCCCCTTATTCCAGGAGACTCCCGTGGGTGTTCCTCTTCGTCAGCAAATCGATATCGGCTGGTATATCTTCAAACAGCAAGTGAAGGGTAACAAGCGTTACCCGCTGGTGCTGATGCTGGAGCCGCTGTTCCAGTGCAATCTCGCCTGTGCCGGCTGCGGCAAGATCGATTATCCGATGCAGATCCTGAAAAAGCGCCTGTCGGCCGAGGACTGCATCGCCGCCGCCGAAGAGTGCGGCGCGCCGATGGTCGCGATTCCGGGCGGCGAGCCGCTGCTGCACAAGGAAATCGGCGAGATCGTGGAAGGCCTTGTGGCGCGCAAGAAATATGTTTCGCTGTGCACCAATGCATTGCTGCTGAAAAAGCGCCTGCATCTGTTCAAGCCGTCACGCTATCTGTTCTTTTCAGTCCATCTCGACGGGCTGAAGGAAGAGCATGACAAGGCGGTCTGCCAGGACGGCGTGTTCGACCGCGCCATCGAGGCGATCAAGGAGGCCAAGGCACAGGGCTTCCAGGTCAATGCGAATGCGACGATCTTCGACGGCATGAAGCCCGAGCGGGTCGCCGAATTCCTCGATTACACCGCCGAGCTCGGCATCAACACCACGATTTCGCCCGGCTATGCCTATGAGCGGGCGCCGAGCCAGGAGCATTTCCTGACGCGCGAGAAAACCAAGAACCTGTTCCGGGATATCTTCCGGATCGGCAAAGGCGGCAAGGACTGGTCGCTCAGCCATTCCTCGCTTTATCTCGATTTCATCACCGGCAACCAGGAATACAAATGCACCCCCTGGGGCATGCCGACGCGCAATATCTTCGGCTGGCAGCGCCCCTGCTATCTGCTGAATGAGGGCTATACCGAGACCTTCCAGCAATTGATGGAAGAAACCGATTGGGACGCCTACGGCACCGGCAATTACGAGAAATGCGCCGACTGCATGGCCCATTGCGGCTATGAGCCGACCGCCGCAGCGGACGCGACCAGGAACCCGCTCAAGGCGCTGTGGGTCAGCCTGCGCGGCCCGCGCCTCGACGGCCCCATGGCACCGGAAATCCCGCTCGATAATCAGCGACCGGCCGAGTACATGTTCGAAAAGCTGGTCGAGGAAAATCTCGACAACGATAATGAGCCGCAGGCAGAGAAGCGGACCAAGACCTGCGCCCAGCCGAAGAATGCGGCCTAGCGCGTTTTCCGTTGTTTTTGATCCGGTTCACCCCTGCACCCCGCCCCGCCTCCCCTGCAAGTATCCTGTCTGGGTAGGCGGGGCGGGGTGCAGGGGTGGACCGGAATGATCGGAAAATGCACTACTAGGCCGCAGCCTTTGGGGACTGCGTCCTCAGCGCCTTGTCCAATGCCTTCGTCGCCTTGCCTGTTGCGCGGGCAAGGCGGATCAGGCTGAACACCGTCCAGGGCCGGATCAACAGCCCGCCGATCACCGGCATGGCTTTTGTGGCCCCATCGGGGGCCAGCCCGTTCATCGCATAGGCCGGAATTGTATGGCCGGCTTCATCGGCAATCACCCGCAGCACCGTCAGCGGCACATCGCGTTCCGTCGCTGCACGGGCAACGCCGTGGCTTTCCATATCGACTGCAACCGCCTGGGTCCGACGATGCGCCTTTTTCTTATCGTCGGGGGTTAACAGCGCCATGTCGCTGCCGAGCAGGTCGCCTGCATCGAGGATTTTCGGGAAAGGACGCGGGTCGGCTTCATAGCGGGTCCGGTCGCGGGTAACGACGGCCTCGAATGTGCAAACCAGCCCCGTCGCCAGCTGCGGAATCAGGGCACCGGCAATGCCGAAGCTGACGATATGGGTCGCGCCCTGATCGATCAGATCGATCGTGCCTTCATAGGCCCGCTCGGCGCTGCCGCCGGCGCAGAAGACCGGCAGGGAGGGGGCGTCTTCAGGGAGACAGGCTGCCTCGGCCTGCATGCCGCAGACATAGGCGATCTTCATCGCATCTGAGCCATTCCTCGTCATTGCGCGCAGTCGCGGGCGACGCGGCAATCCGGAGATCGTCTCCCGAGGTGCAAATTCTGGATTGCCGCGCTCGCTATCGCTCTCTTGCCATGACGCCGAGAAGTCAGGAAGACAGTCATACGGCCTGTGCCGATCACATGCCCCATGCGACCTTGCGGTCGTTCCTGCGCATCAGATTGCGGTAACGGGCCACCGCCCAGAGCGGGAAATAGGCCGCATAACCATGATATTTCAGGTAAAAGACACGCGGGAAACCGGTACCCGTATAATGCTCTTCCTGCCAGCGGGCGCCTTCCTTGGGCTGCCGTTCGAGATATTCCACGCCGCGCCGGACGGCGTCACTTTCAACATCACCTGTCGCCATCAGCGCCAACAGGGCCCAAGCCGTTTGCGACGGGGTGCTGAACGTGGCCGGCTCACGCTCCCGATTTTCCTCATAAGTGTCGAGGCTTTCACCCCAACCGCCGTCCTCCCGCTGAACCGAAAACAACCAGTCGACGGCGCGGCGGATATACGGCGCCTGCATATCTTCACCGGCGGCATTCAATGCCGATAGCGCCGACCAGGTACCGTAGATGAAATTCGCCCCCCAGCGTCCGAACCACGGCCCGTCAGGCTCTTGTTCCGCCTTCAGATAATCGATGGCTTTGGCCACCGCCGCATGATCACGCCCATAGCCAAGCTGCGTCAGGAAGCTGAGGCAGCGCGCGGACACATCGACCGTCGGCGGGTCGAGCAAGGCACCGTGATCGGCGAACGGGATATGGTTCAGGTAGTGATGCGTGTTTTCCGCATCGAAGGCGCCCCAGCCGCCGTTTTCCGACTGCATGCCGATAACCCATTCGGCAGCGCGCTCGATCGGCGCCTGATAGCGCTCCGGATCGGCGCGGTGCAGCGCCATGCCGACCACAGCAGTATCGTCCACATCGGGATAGTGATCATTGGCGTATTGAAAAGCCCAGCCGCCGGGTTTCAGGTCGGGCCGCCGTGCCGCCCAGTCACCGACGACATCGGTGATCTCATTTTCGACCAGCCAGTCGAGTGCATCGAGCAGCTTCTTGTCCTCATGCGGGTGCACGCTGCCTTCGCCCGCCTCCATCGCCGCATGGGCGGCAAGGCAGGTATCCCAGATCGGCGACACGCAAGGCTGGCAATAATCGATCCCCTCACCGCCCAACTCGCAGAGCTTGTCGACCGCCCGGCGAGCGGTAACGACGCGCGGATCGTCCTCGGGCACGCCGAGCACATGATACATCATGACGACATTGGCCATGGCCGGGAAGATTGCGCCGAGCCCGTCTTCGCCGTTCAAACGCGGTTCGATGAACTCCACCGCTGCGCCGATGGCTCTCTCGCGCAGCCTGGAGGGGAAACCGGGCTCGACCACACGGAGTGCCTTATCGAGCCACAAGAACGCTTCGCCGATCGGTTTGCCGGTGGGGTTGGTGTTGTAGTCACGCACTTCATCAGGCGGCGTGCGGAACAGCTCGGCGATATCGATATTGCGCGGATTGGCCGCCAACGGCTTTTTCGCCATCAGAACCAGCAACGGCGCGATCACCGTGCGCGACCAATAGCTGACCTTTTCCATGTGAAACGGGAACCAGCGCGGCAGCAGCATGATTTCAACCGGCATCACCGGCACCGCGCGCCACGGCACCTGACCGAACATGGCCAGCATGATGCGGGTAAAGACATTTGAGCGCTCGGCGCCGCCCGCCGCCAGGATCGCCTCCCGCGCACGCACCATATGCGGCGAGTCCGGGTCGTCGCCGATGGCCTTCAGCGCATAATAGGCCTTGACGCTGGCGCTGATGTTCAAATCGCCGTCATGAAACAGCGGCCAGCCGCCGTGATCGCCTTGCACCCGCCGGAGATAGGCAGCGATATCAGCCTCGCGTTCAGCCGGAAGCGGCTCACCGAGAAAATGGTAAAGCAGCACATATTCCGCCGGGATCGTGCAGTCGGCTTCAAGCTCGAACACCCAATGCCCGTCCTCCTGCTGCTCATCGAACAGCCGGGCGCGCATATCCACCACCATCTGGTCGATGCGGTCACGAAAGCTCTGCGGTTCCAACGAATCCATGGCGTACTCTATGTTGATCGAGCGCAGAGTTAGGAATAATCCGCTTTTGCGGCAAGCGCTTAGGTGCAAAGGCTGAGAATATAAGCGGATTTGTTGCCGATTAAGCACGCATCAGCAAGACTTCTGCCGCGCGGCGCCCCGATCTGACGGCACTTTCAATCGTCGCCGGCAGTCCGGTATCCGTCCAGTCTCCGGCCAGAACCAGATTGCCGAGCGCGCCGACCGGTCCCGGCCGCCGCGCGATATTGACCGTATCCTGGGTGAACGTGGCGCGCTTTTCCTTGACCAGCCGACCGGGCGGCAACGGTTCGTCGTCAATGCCCAGCGCCGCCGCCGTATCCGACCATAGCAGCGGCAACAGCTCTTCGGCGGGTCGGTCGACCAGATCCTCGGCGCCGCTGACGGTGATGCTGACCAGATCACCGCGACCGAAGATCCAATGCGCGTGCCCGCCGAGAATGCCGATCAGGGGCGCAGCGGCGGGCCAGCGCGGCGCCTGGGGCAAGCGGTAATGCGCATTGACGATCGGCGAGCCTTCCTCCGGCACCGTCAATCCCGGCAGCAAAGCGGCTGCAATGCTTGGGGTCACAGCCAGCACGACCGCGGCGCCGGGCTCGAGCGCAATGACTTCGCCGTCACTGAGCCGCAGCGCCGAGGCACGACCGTCCTCAATGTCTATTGCACGGATGCGGCTGCCATAGCGGATTGAACCGCCCCGGCCCTCGATCGTCTTCAGCGCCGGATCGACAAAGCTGGCAGCGAGGCTGTCGCGCGCGATCAGGGGGCGACACCGGGCGCCGCCCTTCGCAAAGGTTTCCAGCAGCATGGTCCGCAACAGCGAAACCGGTGCCCGATCCGGCGAGATATTGATCACCGCCAGCACCAGCGGCTCCCAGAAAGGCCGGTAAAGCGGATCCGCCGACCCGGCGACGGTGCCGACCGGGCTGGAACCGCGCGCCCAGATCAGCTTCAGCGCCGCCAGATAGTCCGCCATCGAGGTGTCGGGCAGCCGACGCTTGGGCGACAGAATCCACCAGGGCAACGGACCGTCATTCGGTCGTACCGCGTAATGCTCACCGGTTTCTCGATCGAAAAAGGGAAACACCGCCTCCTCAGGCCCGATCAGACTGTCGGATGCGCCGGTTTCCGCAAGGTAATCCAGCGCAGCCTGATTGGCGCTCATCAGCAGGTGATTGCCGTTATCGATCACCGCATCGAGATGCTTGTCGTGATAGGACCGGCAACGCCCGCCGGCCTGTTTGCCGGCTTCGTATAGTTGCACCTTACGACCGGCGGCGCTCAGACTCAGCGCTGCCGCCAGCCCGGCAAGACCAGCACCGATGATGTGGATCGCGGGCCCGGTCATGAGATGTACGCGCGCCGCAAGCCGCCGATCAGCTTCAGCGCTTTCGGCAATCTCAGCGGTTCTGCAATGCGCTCCCAGCCGCGCTGTTTGAGGCGCCGGTAAATCACCTCATAGGCGCCGAGCATCGCCAAGGCCGGACGCAGCGCCCGGCGATTACAGTGCGGCAGCAGGCGATCGACCGTTGCGATATTGCGCTCAATGCGTTCGGCGACGGCAGCGGCGACCATTGGCAGCCGAGGGTGTCGCAGGACATCTTTCGGCTGCTCGGAAACGGGCTCGATCGATGCGGCCTCAAGCTCTTCACGCGGCAGATAGAGCCGCCCGTCGGCCGCATCCTCATCCAGATCGCGCAGAATATTGGTGAGTTGCAGCGCCTCCGCCAACGCAATCGACAACTCGACCGTCTTGGCATCGGTGCCGGCGCCGAAGGCGCGGATCGACAGAAGGCCGACGGCGCCGGCAACGCGGCGGCAATACAGCGTGAGCGTTTGCCAGTCCGGCGCGACGATGGGGCCGCGGGCATCCATTTCCATGCCGTCGATCAAAGCGAGGAACTCTTCCCTGGGCAGATCATAGGCCTCAATCGGGCGCGCCAGCGCCTGCATGATCGGGCCGTGGACGCGACGCGCGCTGTAGAATTCGTCCAGATTTGCGCGCCAGGCATCAAGCGCCGCAAGCTTGTCCTCCAATGCGCCGGGTTCATCGGCGATGTCGTCAACCTCACGGCAGAAGGCGTAAATCGCAAACATTGCCTCCCGGCGCGCTTTGGGCAGGATTTTCATACCCAAGGCAAAGGACGTGCCCGAGCGATTGACGATCTCCGTCACCGCTTGATGTGCGCTTCCCGCAGCGGGCAGAGCGGCGGTGCTCATGACCGCCCACGCAGCATGGCCTGCCAAACGCCGCCGATCCCGGCCAAAGCGAAATCCGCCTTGCTGAGTTCAACGCGCATTGCCAGAGGATCGTGCTTGCGCAAAAGACGGCTCAGACGCCTCGCCAAGCGCAGAATGACAGCCGATTCAGCCGCGAGCCGCCGGCTTTTCAGCACCGGGATCATCCCGGCGGCCAGATCGAGCAGTTTGTCGGTTTCATCAAGGCAGCGACCGATAACCTGATTGAGGCCCGGACTCGCCCGCTCGGCGCTGAGCGCATCGACACTGACGTCCTGCGCGCTCAGCCAGTCCAAAGGCAGGTAGACCCGGTCCAGCGCGCGATAATCATCGCCGCAATCCTGCAGATGGTTGAGCACTTGGAGCGCATCGCACAGCGCGTCCGAATGAGTCCAAAGATGCCGGTCCTCGCCATGCAGATCGAGCAGAAAACGCCCGACGGGCGAGGCCGAGAGCCGGCAATAGGCGCGCAACTCCGCCCATGTCTCATAACGCCCCTTGATTGCATCCTGGCGAAACGCCGATAGCAGATCCAGCCCGTGCCGGATCGGAACCGCCTCGAGCATGAGCTGTTCGCGCAAGCGGACGGCCTTCGGGTACTCCTTGCCCGCCTCCTTGTCGCCCTCCAGCGCGGCGGCGAAGCGGTTGAGGCGCAACACCTTGTCCTTGGCATCCAGATCGGGATTGTCGGCGATGTCGTCAGCGGCACGGGCAAAGGCGTAAAAGGCGGCAACCGTCGGCCGCAGCCTGGCCGGCAGCAGAAAGGAGCCGACCGGGAAATTCTCATCCCGATGCCCCTTGCCCGAGGGCGTTTCGCCCTTGCCTGTCGCCGTATCGACCATGGCCACGCTCATCGTATCGTGCCGCCTTGTCCCGGATTGCCGCGCGGCGCCTGATAGCGCCCCTTCCATGCGCCGCCCCGGCCGCGCCAATAGCGCTGCGCCGAGTCGACGGTCATCGCTGTGTATAGAGCGCCGGCGAGCGGCAGCAAGAGGCCGAGCGCCCAAGGCTGCCGGTAAAGCCGCAGCGTCGGCAGAAAAGAAAATGCCATCATCAGCCAGGTTATCGCGCCGATCAGCGCCGCAAGTGGATTGCCATGCAACGCAACGGCAAGCGCCAGGAACGGCGCGGCAAGATAGAGCAGCATCATGCCGATCACGGTGCCGATCAGTTTCACCGCCGCGTGGTCGAGTTGGGTGAAGGCGGTCCGGCTGACCATTCGCCACACCCCGGCAAAGCCGAGATAAGGACGGATCGACCGCACGGTCTCGCCCAGCCCGAGCCAGAGCCGATGCGGGCCGCCGCGGCGCCTCTGGATCGTCTGCGCCAGCGCCACGTCGTCGATCAACGCATCCCTGATCGCAGCGACGCCGCCGATATCCTGTAGCGCTGAATAGCGAATCAGCAGACAGCCGCCGGCCGCTGCACCGATGCGATGATCGGGATCGTTGACCAGCGGGAAGGGGTAGAGCTTCTGGAAGAAGAAGACAAAAGCCGGAATCAGCAGCCGATCCCACATGCTGCCGATATCAAGCTTGGCCATCACCGAGACGGCATCGCGCGCCTCAGCCTCGGCCCGCATGATCAACAGTCGCAAGCTGTCAGGGCTATGGGCGATGTCGGCATCGGTCAGCAGGACGTAATCGGGCGGTCGTTCCTGTTCGATTGCGACCAACCCTTCGGACACGGCCCACATCTTGCCCGACCATCCGGGCGGCAATTCCCGCGCCGTTATGATCGTCAGTTCACGCCGTTTGACCGCGTCACGCGCCTCCGCTGCCGTGCCGTCACCGCTGTGATCGTCGCTCAGGATCATCGACAGCGCGCCGGGATAATCCTGAGCATCGAGACTTGCCAGCGCCCGGCCGACAAAACCGGCCTCATCCCGCGCGGGGGTCACGGTGACCACCGACGGCCAGATTTCAGGTTCCGGAAGCTCGGCAGCGCTCTCGACCCGCTGATCGGCGCGCCAGAACCGCCCGTGAAACAACAGAAGATAGAGCCATGCGAGAAACGCGACGGAAGCGATGAGCGTCAAGAACATGCGTGAGGGGGGACCCTCAATCCAGCGGCTCGAACAGCTCGACCATGGCGCCGTCGGGGGTCAGCACGGCGGCGGATCGGACGCGGCCATAGGGCGGCATATCAATTTCCGCCGGCGCATACAGCAAGTCGACACCGGCGTCGGCGATTTGCCTGAGCCGGGCGTCGAGATCGGAGACGGGGTAGCGCAGGCTGAGGATCCCCAGATTGGGCGGTGTGCCGCGCTTGGTCAGATCGCGACCTTCCCAGACATCGAATTGCAGGATTTCGAGGCGCCCGACTTCCGCCCCCTCGCCGGTGATTTGCGAGACAAAGCGCTGGGGCTCGGTCACATTCAGAGGCACGCCCTGATTGTTCGGCCCGCCCGCGGGCGAGTCATATTCGCTGTGCAGCTCATAGCCCAGGACATCGAGAAAAAAGGCCTTTGTTGCCTCCTCATCCCGCGCAATCGTCATGGCGTTAAACGGGGCCGACAGGCGCTCAAAGGGCAGATCCTCAGCCGGCGGGTCGACCTGCGCGTAAAGGCCGTACACGACCCCGTCACGGCCGCGCATATTCATCGCCGCATATTCGGTGCCGAAGAAATCGAAATAGAAGGGATCGGAAAAACCGGTCCACCCCTCATCCTGGAAGTCGCGCAGATCGCGCTCAATATCGCCGGTGCGCAGGAACAGGGAGTAATATCCGCCATGATCCCAGGTCATGGCGTTGGACCGTATCTGCACCTGCTCGCCGACGCCGATAAAGCGGATCAAGCGGACAAAACCATGATCGGCGCCGGGCTCTCCCATCAGCACATATTCCGCTGCGGCACCGTCGGGCAGGCGCCATTGCGCGAGCTGTGCCGGGTCGACGGCACCGCGATCCAGCACCTGCCAGCCGGCAAGGCGTTCATTGACTGCAATCCAAAGATCAAGCCTGGAGACGCTGACAAGCGCCTCATGCCAGCCGGCATCAAGGTTCAGATCGGTCTGCGCACGCGCCGTTGCCGGCGCGGTCAGGCCGATGAAGAGAGCAAAAAGAACAAGCTGTTTCATGCCGCCAGCTTATCGCAGCCGGCGGCAGGAAACAAAGATGTTCGGAAAGCCGAGCTCAGGGCGTCGGCGCGGCCGGCTGCGGGCCTTTACCGGCATTGCGCTTTTCCCAGCGCTCGGCGCGGTCGGCCATGTCCTTGCTGATGATGAAGCCCATCGGATAACGCTCATCGCTTCCGCCCGGCTTTTTGGCGTCCGGACCGGCACGCAGCTTTTCCGCCGCAACCTTGATGTCGGCGGCGGTGACGCTGGTCAGAGCCGCCTTGAGCTGCTCGATCCGGTCCATGATGACGCTGGGACCCGGTGTCGGTGCGGCGCCGTTGCCGCCCGGAATCTCGGGGGCGTCTTCGGGCACATCCTCGCCACGGTCGCGCGCCTCGTCGATCTTCTGCTGCGCTTCCAGCAACGCGATCTCTAGCTGCTCGACGGCATCAAGCGTGCCTTCTTTTTCCAGCCTGAGCGATTGCGCCTTGACGATCTTGTTGACCAGATTGCGGACAAGACGCGAATTGCCGAAGCTTTCCTTATGCGATGCTTTCTCCTCGCCCAGGAAAGTCGTTACGGCTTCTCGCGCGCCCGCACTGAGGTCGAGGTTTTCCTTGCTCATGCGCAGGTCGAAAATCTTGTCGAGCTCGGGCACGGTGTAATCGGGGAAATCGATGAAATGCGTGATCCGCGATTTCAGCCCCTCATTTCCTTTCAGGAATTCGTTCATCGGCTCCTCATAGCCGGTGAAGATCACGCAAAGCTCGTCGCGGTGATCTTCCATCGCCTTGTTGATGGCGTTGATCACGTCATTGCCGAAATCCTTGCCGCCCTTGTCGCCCTTCTTGACCAGCGAATAGGCTTCATCGACCAGCAGAATACCGCCCATCGCCTCACGGATTTTTTCCGCCGTCATCTTGTCGCCTGAGCCGATATGATCGGACAGCAGTTTGGTCCGGTCGACCTCGACGACATGGCCTTTTTCCAGCGCGCCGATGGAATAGAGATATTTGCCGAGAATGCGGGCCACCGTGGTTTTGCCGGTACCCGGATTGCCCGAGAACATGAAATGCATGCCGGGCACATCGTCCTTGCCCAGCTTCGGCTTCACTTCGAGCGATTCCTTGGCCTTTTGAGCACGGAGTTCGGCAGCGATTTCCGACATCGCATCCTTGACCGTGCCCAGGCCGATCATGCCGTCGAGCTCGGCCAGCGCCTCTTTTTTCAGCTTGCCCTTGCTGCCCTTATGGGGTGAACCGCCGCGCCCGCCGCCATAACCGTTATTGAAGCCGCGCTGGCTCCGATCGGGCGTCGCATCTTCATAGGGATCATCACCATAGGGGTCGAACGGGCTGAGCGCGGTGCGCGAGGTGATACCCTTGTCAGAGAGCTTGACCTCGGTCATCTCCCGAACGCCTTCGGGACCGAGCACGATTTCAAGCGTCGGATAGCGCGGATCATCAGGCTGGAAAAAGAACACCAGCTCATCCGGCCCGTCCATGCCGCCGAAGCCTGAACTGCCGAGGGTTCCGTCCGCCGGAAGCTGCCCGCCGGGGCTGTTCGCCGGCAGATTGGTGTCCGACGGATTGTCCTTCTTGCCGCCCTTGTCGCTGTTATCGGCACCTTTATCGGCACCGTCAGAGGCGCGAACGTAAAACTGCCCCTTCGTGCTCACGGCCCCGCGCAGTTGAGCCATCACCGCAGCACGGTCATGCCCCTCGCCGGCATCGCGGGCTTTACCACGCATCCGGGTTCCCTCAAGCAGAAGATCAGCTTCAGGGCGGTTCAAATTCCGGAATCGGCGCGGATCGGCCATGGCATGGTCCTTTCGACAGCAGAGCATTCAGAAGATTGTTTTCTGCGGCTCGCAGCACGCGAAGAAGCAGAAATATGACGAAATTGTTATAGCCCACGAAAACGCGGCCGGTCAAGAGGCAATTATCCATTGCCGCCGGGTGAGGCTGGAGGATGCTGGAGAACGGGGAGAAGCAGGCAGGGTGTGTGGTGCAGGGGGTAGGATTCGAACCTACGTAGACTAACGTCGGCAGATTTACAGTCTGCTGCCTTTAACCACTCGGCCACCCCTGCATCGGGTCTCGGCACGCCGTCGGGTACGGTGAGGCTGGACCGGAGGCTAGAGCGGGGATATCGATGGCAGCCGCCCTTTGTCAATGCTTGCCGCCGTGCAAGACCAGCCCCACAGCCCATGTCAGACAAGCGTAAATCGCGTCCGCCCGCAGGCGGCAGGAACCGCCGCACCGCCCCGCCAGGGCGGGGCAAGGCACGCCCGGCAAAGGCGCGCAAGGCGCCGGCGGCGAAATTACCGATCCCCGCCAATGCGACTTATTTGATCGGCCATCACGCCGTCGCCGCCGCCCTTATGAACCCCGAAAGGCAGTGCCGCAGTCTTTGGTTGACCGAATCGGCAGAAAAGACATTGGCGCAGGCGCTCGACGACGCGACATCGGCGGGTCTGAAACGACCGGTGCCGCAGCGGGTCGAGCGTGCCGCGCTGGACGCAACGCTGGGCCGTGACGTCGTCCATCAGGGAGCCTTGCTGCTGTGCGATCCGCTGCCCGAAATCGGCCTTGACGATGTTCTGATCGAGCTGGGCGATGCCGAACGGGCAACAGTGATGCTGCTCGACCAGGTCACCGATCCGCACAATATCGGCGCGGTGATGCGCTCCGCCGCCGCTTTCGGGCTCAGCGCGATCATCATGCCGCGACGCGGCGCCCCCGGCATCACACCCGCCCTCGCCAAGACGGCCACCGGCGCCGCTGACATGCTCCCGCTGGTCACCGTCACCAATCTCGGCCGCGCGCTGCTGGCGCTGAAGGACGCCGGATTCTCGCTATTCGGCCTTGACGAGCGCGCCGAGACCCCGCTGTCCGAAGCCCGGTGGGCGCCGCGCAGCGCCATCATTCTGGGTGCCGAGGGCCGCGGCATGCGTCAATCAACGCGCGAAGCCTGCGATATGCTGGTGAGCCTGCCGACGACAGGGCCGATCCGCAGCCTCAATGTCTCGAACGCGGCGGCAATCACGCTCTTCGCGCGGATATCGTCGGTTTAGGCAAGGGCCGGACCGGCCCCATCCTTACTTAGACTCTTCTTCGGCCTTGAGGAATTTACGAGCGCGGTCGAGCGCCTCGCGGAAATGCCGCGGCGCGGCCTGATAGGGTACGACCGCCTGTGCATGCATGACGAAATAGCCGAATTGGTGCTTCAGCAATTCGGCCCGCTCAAGGTCATGGGCAAGGCTGAGCAGGTAGTCATACAGCTCGTCATCGCCATGCTTGTCGCGAAAGGCGACGGCTTTTTCGTGCAGTTCTTGAATCTTGGTGCTCATCGAAAGAATCCGGCTGGTTTCGGCCCGTACATAACAAGGGCAATGGGCGCGGCGCTAGCCCCTTAACTCCGCCCCTGTCTGTTTCGCGGCGTTGGCGGTGATCGCCTGGGCGACGGCCTCGATCTCGGCATCGGTCAGGGTCTTGTCGCGCGGCTGCAGGGTCACCGCTACGGCGAGGGATTTCTTGCCCGGCTCGATGCCCTTGCCGGCATAGCTGTCGAAAACCTGCGCATCGGTAATCAGCTTCTTGTCGGCGGCCTTGACCGCGGCAATCAGGCGCTGCGCCTCGACCGCGTCATCGACCAGGAAGGCGAAATCGCGATGCACCGGCTGCAGCGGCGGCAGGTCGAGCGGCGGGCGTGCCGCACCGGCCTTTTTCTTGGGCTTCGGCATGGCGTCGAGATGCACCTCGCACGCCGCCATCGGCCCGTCGGCATCCAGTTTTTCCAGCACCGCCGGGTGCAGTTCCCCGAACGCCGCCAATACCTTGGGCCCTTGCCGGAACACGCCGGATCGGCCGGGGTGATACCAGGACGGCGCATCGCGGGTCAGCTGCACCTTGCCCTCATCCAACCCGCAGGCGGCCAGCACGGCCAAGGCGTCGGATTTGGCATCAAAGGCGTCGACCGGCCGGGCCGCCTCGGACCAGTGGCGCGGGCTGCTGGCGCCGGCGCGCAGGCTGGCGGCGACCAGCTCCTGCTCCTCCGGCTTGCCGCCGGCATAGGCGGGGCCGACCTCGAACAGGCCGATATCGGGATAGCCGCGATCCGCATTGCGCGCGGCGGCCTGGATCAGACCGGGCAGTACCGAGGGGCGCATGCGGTCCAGCTCGGCGCTGATCGGGTTCAGCAGCGTCAGCGCCGGATTGGCCGCCTGATTGCCGGCCTCAAAGGGTTCGGCGGCGGCGCTGTCGACAAAGGAAAAGGTGATCGCCTCCAGCAAACCGCGGGTGGCCAGCGCGCGCCGCGCTTTCAGCGCCCTTTCGCGGCCCGTATTCAGCGCCGGCTCGGTGGTGCGCTCGGTGCCGGGCAGGCGCGGCGGCATGGATGTGGCCGGGATCGAGTCATAGCCATGCACCCGCATGATCTCCTCAACCAGATCCGCCTCGCCGTGAATATCCGGCCGCCAACTCGGGGGCGTGACGCCCAGCTTTCCCTTTTCCGTTTCGGCAACATCGAAGCCAAGAACGGTCAGGATCTCCCGCTGCCGGTCATGCGGCACCGTCATGCCGCCCAATGTTTCGACGCGATCGAGGCGCAGGCTGTACTCACGGCGCCATTCGGGTTCGGCGCCTGCGATGACCGGTGCGCTGGCCTCGCCGCCGCAAAGATCGAGGATCAGGCGGGTGGCGATTTCGGTCGCGTCGAGCAGGAAGGCCGGATCGACACCGCGCTCGAAGCGGTAACGGGCATCGCTATTGATCTGCAGCGCCCGGCCGGTCGCGGCGGTGCGGGCGGGATCGAAGGTCGCGGTTTCGAGGAAGACGGTGGTGGTGTCCTCGGTACAGCCGGTCGGCTCACCACCCAGCACGCCGCCCAGCGCCCGCACGCCGTTATCGTCACAGATCACCGTCATGCCCGGGCCGAGCGCATAGGATTTGTCATCCAGCCCGGCCATCGTCTCGCCGCCCGCTGAAAGCCGAATAGAAAGATCACCTTTCAAGGTGTCGGCGTCGAAGACGTGGAGCGGGCGGCAGAGATCAAAGCTCATGAAATTGGTGATATCGACCAGCGCCGAGATCGGGCGCAGGCCGATGGCTTTCAGCCGCTGTTGCAGCCAGTCCGGGCTGGGCCCGTTTTTCACGCCGCGAATGGTACGGCCGACAAACATCGGGCAGGCGTCACGGTCTTCGATGCTGACCTTGATGGGGCTCTCGAATGTGCCCGGCACGGGTGTCGTGTCGAGCGGCTTGAGCGTCCCTAGCCCGGGAGCCGCCAGATCGCGCGCGATCCCCCGCACCCCGGCGCAATCGCCGCGATTGGGCGTCAGGCCGATTTCGATCACCGGGTCGTTGAGACCCAGAATATCCGCTATCGGCGTTCCGATCGGATGATCACCCGTGACCTCGATGATGCCTTCATGCTCGTCGGACAGGTTCAGCTCGCGCTCGGAGACCAGCATGCCGCTGCTTTCAACGCCGCGAATCTTGCCCTTTTTCAGGGTGATGCCGCTGCCGGGAATAAAGCTTCCCTCGGGCGCGAAAACGCCGGTCATCCCGGCCCGCGCATTCGGCGCGCCGCAAACCACCTCGACCGTGCCGTGATCGGCGGTCTTGACGGTGCAGATTTGCAGCCGGTCGGCATCGGGATGACGCTCGGCTTTCTCGACAAAGGCGGTCTTGAACGCCGCCAACTCCGCCGCCGGATCATGGACATCGTCAACCTCCAGCCCCAACGCCGTCAGCGCCGCGGTGATCTCATCCAGCGAGGCATCGGTGTCGAGATGGGTTTTGAGCCAGGAGAGGGTAAATTTCATGATGCCGACCCCGCCATCAGCGCCGCATTCGGGATATCCAAGGCCGCAAAACCGTAATGGCGGAGCCAGCGGAGGTCGGCTTCGTAGAAGCTGCGGATATCGGGAATGCCGTATTTAAGCATCGCAACGCGCTCGACGCCGAGGCCGAAGGCGAAGCCCTGGTATTCATCGGGATCGATGCCGCAATTGCGCAGCACATTCGGGTGCACCATGCCGGCGCCGAGGATTTCCAGCCACATATCGCCATCGGCCCCGACCCTGAACTCGCCGCCCTTGCGGCTGGCCAGAATGTCGATTTCGACCGAGGGCTCGGTGAAGGGGAAATAGCTGGGCCGGAAGCGCATCGGCACTTCCGAGACCTCGAAAAACGCCTTGCAGAAATCGGTCAGGCAGCCCTTCAGATGGCCCATATGGATGTTCTTATCGATGGCGAGGCCTTCGATCTGGTGGAACATCGGGCTGTGGGTGGCGTCGCTGTCGGCGCGGTAGACGCGGCCCGGGGCGATAATGCGCAGCGGCGGCGTATCGGATTGCATATGCCGCACCTGCACCGGCGAGGTATGGGTGCGCAGCACCTTGCCGGGCTCGGTCGGGCGGTCCTCATCGGGCAGATAAAAGGTATCATGCATCTGCCGCGCCGGGTGGTTTTCCGGAATGTTCAGGGCGGTGAAATTGTGGAAATCATCCTCGATATCGGGGCCGTCGGCGACGGTGAAGCCCATCTCGGCAAAGATCACCGTCAGCGCATCAACGGTCTGGCTGATCGGGTGGATTGCGCCCATCGCCTCGGGCCGGACCGGCAGCGACATGTCAACGGTTTCGGCGGCCAATCGCGCATCCAGCTCCGCCGTCTTCAGCGCCTTGGCGCGGCGTTCCAGCGCTGCCGCAATCTCGTCCTTCAGCGCATTGAACGCCTGGCCTGCCTGTTTGCGCTCTTCCGGGTCCATGCCGCCCAGGCCCTTCATCAGCGCGGTGATGCGGCCCTTCTTGCCCAGCGCGGTGACGCGCACATTTTCAAGCGCGCCGCTATCCTCGGCGGCGTCGATTTCGGCCATTAAGGTGGCCTTGAGGCTGTCGATACTGTCCATGCTGTGTTGGAGTGGCTTTCCGCGCCAAGCAGTTCAAGAGTAATTTCGCCCCATCATGCCTGCCCTGTTCACACAATTCACCCGCGAAGGCCGTTTCTGGCGCTGGTTCGAGGGTGCCGCGGCGGCGATCGCGGCGCGCGATCTGGCCGATCCCGCCATTCAGCGCGCCAGCCAGCAGGACATTGCCGAACAGCTGAGCAAGATCGATCGCCGCCTGTTGCCGGAGGTCCATTATGCCGCCGGCGAGCCGCATGAATTGATCATCAGCGCCGATGGCGTGCGCAGCGTGGCGCCGATCGTGCGGCGGCTGATCGATGCCGCGCCGCAGGCAGCGTTAGGGCGCAAGGGCTGGGTCGTCACCGCCTTTCGCCAGCCGCAGCGGCTGGGCCCGGAAAGCAGTTTGAGCTTTGAAGGCAGCGAGATCATGGTCGGCGATATCTGGGTCATGCCGCGCCAGGGCGAGAAATCGGGCGCCATCGATCTGATCATCGCGCTGCCGCCGGCGCAGGCGGATCAGCGCGATGCCGTCAAGCACGGGACCTTCCTGCTGCTCGACCACTGCATCGGCGAGCGCACCATGATCGAACGCATCGGTTTCATCGATTTTGTCGATGCCGCCCCGGAGCCGGCCGCGCAGGGCTTCACGCGCCTCGACTATCTCAGCGACCGCCTGCGCGGTTTTTGACAGCCTTGGCAGCGCGAACCGTCGCGGTTTCACGCGGAAGCCCGAAACACTGTCAGGCCGGGCCTGAGGGGCGCTCCGGCCTGTATCGCTAGGCGTCCAGCGCGCCTTTGGCCTGATCGACCAGCGCCTTGAAGGCATCGGCATCATGCATGGCCAGATCGGCAAGCACCTTACGGTCAAGCTCGATGCCGGCCTTGGTGATGCCGCCCATGAACTGGGAATAGGTCATGCCGTGTTCGCGCGCGCCGGCATTGATGCGCTGGATCCACAGGCTGCGGAAATTGCGCTTTTTTGTCCGGCGGTCGCGATAGGCGTATTGCAGGCCCTTTTCGACCTTTTCAATCGCGACGCGAAAGGCCGTGCGGTTACG
The DNA here is from genome assembly GCA_964598335.1 of uncultured Rhodospirillales bacterium. Classification (GTDB taxonomy): domain Bacteria; phylum Pseudomonadota; class Alphaproteobacteria; order CAZRBL01; family CAZRBL01; genus CAZRBL01. The sequence continues at coordinate 26,214 of CAZRBL010000017.1, read as the reverse complement.
GCCGCGATAGCCTTTGGCCGCCTTGATAACCTTCTTGTGACGGGCGCGGGCAGTGACGCCGCGTTTAACTCGTGCCATCTCGTCCGCTCCTTATCGCTGATAGGGCAGGAAGACGCGCTTGACGGTCTTCGCATCGGCATCGTCGAGCACAAAGGTGCCGCGATTGCGCAATTTGGCGGATTTGGACTTTGACACCAGGCGGTGCTGCGTCCAGGACGATTTGGATTTGATTTTGCCCGTCGCGGTCTTCTTGAACCGCTTCTTGGCCCCCGAATGGGATTTCAGCTTTGGCATTTTGTTTCCTTTATCGGCGTATCGGCGCACCGCAACTCGGTGACCGGCGCAGTTATCGACCATCAAGGCATGCCGTTCGGACAGGGGAGCAACCCGTAGTCCGGCCTTCAATGGCCCTGTTTTGGGTGACAAGCCGCGGTATATAGCGGCCTCACACTCGCCATTCAAGCATCCTGTTCAGCCTCGGGAGTCGGCCACCGCGCCATGGATGAATTCAAGCAGGAAAGAGCGAGGGCCTTCCGGGGCCGCGGCGCGCGTTATCATATGGCGCTGGGATCGGCCTGGAATCTGGCGCTGCAATGGGTTTTCCGACTGACCGGCTTGCTCAGCACGCTGGTGCTGGCAAGGCTGCTGGCGCCCGAAGATTTCGGCGTCGTCGCCATGGCGATGCTGTTCATCGGCTTCATCACCAGCGTGCAAAGCTCAGCCGGTCACCGATCCGCGATCATCCGGCACCCGGCGCCGACTCGCGATCATAAAGACAGCGCCTGGACTATCGGCGTGATCATTTCGGTGACTACCGGATGCCTGGTCTTCGCGCTGGCTCCGGCCGCCGCCGCCTATTTCCGCGAGCCGTTGGCCGGGACAATCATGCAAATCCTGTCCTTCCAGGTCGCCATGAACGGCTTTCAGAATATCGGACAGGTCGCCGTTGCCCGAGAATTTCGCTTCGACCGCGAATTCAAATACACCATGACCGGCAAGCTGGCGGGTGTCGCGGTGACGATTCCCGCCGCCTTCCTTCTCGGCGATTACCGCGCCCTGATCGCCGGACAATTCGCCAATGCCATCGTGCTGCTGGTCGCCAGCTATGTGATGTTCGGCTACCGGCCGCGGCTGACCCTGGTCAAGGCGCGCGAAATCCTCTCCTTCTCGGCCTTCAGCTATCTCGGCACTTTGGGCCAGACGCTGACGGCACGGCTCGATCAGTTCATCATCGGCCGGATCGGCGGGCCTGAGATCCTCGGCAAATACACCGTGGCGCGGGAGGTATCGAGTACCATCGCCGGCGATACCATCGCCCCCGCGAACAAGACCCTGTTTGCGATCTATTCAAAATATCAGGACAACAAACTGGAACTTCAGCGCTATTTCCGGCTCGGTTTTACGGGCATTTTTTACGGCATCACCGCGTGCACTGTCGGGCTGTTTCTGGTGTCGACAGAGGCGGTTCGCGTCTTGCTGGGGCCGCAATGGGATGCGGCAGTGCCCTTCTTTGAATTGCTGGTATTCGTTGTCGGATGCCGTGTCATCAAGGCGACCTCGGGGGCGCTTCTAGGCTCCAACGGCATGCCGGGTCGCATGGCCCTGATCCATTGGTTGGAGCTTGCCTGTTTCATTATTGTAATTGCCGCTTTCGCAGCACGGCTGACGCCGATCCTGCTGGCCGAATTGCGTGTCATCACCGCATTGGCTTTCTGCCTCGCGCCGTTCTTTTTCATCAAGACGCGGATCGGTATCGACATCTTTCCGATCCTCGGCGCGCTTTATCGTCCGATCACCGCAGCGGCGCTGATGTATCTTGCGGTGGACGGCGTTGCGCCGCTGGTAGCGGAATGGGAGGCGATCTGGCGCCTCGCGGTCAAGGTGCCCCTGGGCGCCGCGACCTTCGGCCTGAGTTCGTTAACGCTGTGGCTGATCGCCGGCCGACCCGATGGCGCCGAAAAGGAAGGTATCAGCTATCTGGCTGACACATTTCGGGACAGGCGTTCAAAATCCGGCGCGTAGAACGAACCGAATATCGCGCCCAGGCAGCGGCACCTGATCCTTGGTGAAGGAGGCGTGCAACCGGCCCTCGGCATTGGTCAGATTGCGGCCCTGTATATCGAACGCCAGATCGCGGTCGCGGCCGAAGGGCCGAAGCGTCAGAAAGGCGTTGACCATGGCAAAGCCATCGGTCGGCAACTCGAAATCAGCCACCTCGTCCTGTTCGGCGACAATCTCGCCTTCGAACCGCAGATCCAGATGCTCGGCCTCCATCACCCCGGCGATCAGAGCCGAGAAGGGCGGAATCCGGGGCAGATTGTTGTTGCCGTCGACGCCGGACAGCGTCGCCCGAACATAATCAGCCTGGGCCTGCAGAGCGAATGACGCCGGGCCGAGCCGCCCCAGCGCGGCAGCGCCGAAATCATAGTCCAGCTTCGCTTCAAAACCGCGAAAACTCGCATCTGCAGCCGTGAAGGCGAAGACCGGCAACTCGTCTTCTTCCGCACCCGTTTCCCGCTCAAAAATGAAATCGCGATAATCGGTGTAAAAACCGTTGATCACCGCCGTGAAGCCGCCCAGCTCGCCGCGCAGTGTCGCCTCGATGCCGCGCGACACTTCCTTGCCCAGGGTCGGGTCGCCGATCTCAAAGGTATTCGTCGCCAGGTGAGCACCGAAAGAGAACAGCTCCTCGATTGCCGGGGCACGCTCGGTACGATGTCCGGCAAGGCCGAGATACCACCCATCGGCAAGGCGATAGCCGATATCGGCGGAAATGCTGACCGCATTGATCGACTTCGAAATCGCGGCCGGCACGCCGTCATCTTCTTCGACCAGCGTCAGGCTGCCGGGGGCCGCGACAAAGGCATTGGTGCTGCTATCGGTGTATTCATAGCGCAAGCCGCCGCCCAGCAGCCACGGGCCGTAATCCCAGTCGGCCAGTGCAAAAACGCCGATCTGTTCGGTATCCGAGGGCGGGACGAAAGCTTCTTCGCCGACGGCCGAGAAATCCCGGATGCGGAATTGCGTCCCGAAAGCCATGCGCAGATCGCCGCCGGCAAGTTGCATCTCCCGGGCGCGCGCCTCGATGCGGCCCTCGACGCCTTCATTTTCGAACAGGGTCCCGCTCTCCTCACCCTCCAGCTCGACATGGCGATAGTCCGCATAGCCGACACGCAGCGATACGCTGTCGAGCGGACCGCCGGCAAAATCATACCGCCCGTCAACGTCGATCCGGACCTGCTCGAGATCAATGCGAATGATCTCGTCTTCCCCTTCTTCGCCATGGCCGTGCTCGTGCTCGTCACCATGGTCGTCATGCCCGTGATCATCGTGGCCATGCTCGTGCTCGTCACCATGATCACCGTGGCCGTGCTCGTGACCATGTGCGTGCTCATGGCCGCCGGGTGCAATGCCGTAATTAGAGTTCAGGACCTGACCCGACACACCGAAGAAACCACGCCCGAAAATGTAGGAGATACCGGCCGTGCCGCCCTCGCTTCGAATATCGGTATTGGGCAACCGATCGCGCGGAAACTCCTCATCGGGATCGAAATCCGGCCCCTCCTCCTCGATTTCTTCGGCGATCAGCGCCGATGACGCGGCGCTGCCCGGTATCGCGACATTTTCGGTGCGGCGCAAAAATGCCTCGCCGTGCAGGGCAATGCTGCCGCCGAGACCGACGGTGAAGCCGGCCGCCGCCTCTTCGCCCTCATTCACCGTCGAATGGCTGAGTCGTACCCTGGCATCGGCGCCGTCCTCCGGCATCGCATCGGGAATGCGGCCGTTATTGATGTTGACGACCCCTCCGGCACCGGAGCTGCCATAGCTGAGCACCGCCGGACCGCGCACAACTTCAATACGGTCGGCAAAAAGCGGCTCGACCGCGACCGCGTGATCAACGCTGGTCACCGAGGCGTCAATCGTGCCGATCCCGTTATCAAGCACGCGGATCCGGTCTCCCCCCAGCCCGCGAATGATCGGCCGGCTGGCACCCGGCGTGAAGGTCGTTGCGCTGATACCAGGCAATTGACGCAGCGTTTCACCGATCGATCCCTGCGCGCGCAAAACCAGCGCTTCGCTATCGAGCACAGAGGCGCCGGTGACGGTCTCGCCAAGGCTGCGGGCCAGCGGCGTTGCGGTGACGACGATTTCCTCAAGGTCGAGATGCAGCGCTTCATCGGCCGCGATCGCCGGCGCGGTTGCGATGCTAATGCACGCAGCGGCGGCAAGTGCCCGTGATTTCAAAAACCCTCTTCTTTGGTCGGAACTGCTCCAGCTCGGCGTAACGCTGCAGGACCCTGCACAATTCATGATCGTCGACCTCATCAACCTGGCCACATTGCTCGCAAATGGCCAAAAGAACCTCGTGCTCATGCGCGTGACGGCACGCGATAAACGCATTGAGGGATTCGACCCGATGCGCACTGCCGGCATCGATCAGACGTTCAAGCGCGCGATAGACGGTGGGCGGCTTCGGCCCGCCGACCCCATCCTCACTCAGCGCGTCGATCAGCTCATAGGCCGACATCGGCCGGGCTGAGGCCCGCATGGTGGCCAGCACCCGATCATCCGACAGGCTTGCTTTACGCGGCATGGTTCGATTCCTCGTACTGACGGGTAGCTAATATGTTATAATATCCGTTTCAAGCGTGTGATCGCCGGCGAACGCCTCAGCGGGTCAATCCGCTTTGCCCGAGATCGGCGGGGCCGGCCGGAGGTCGAGGTCCCACGGAAAGAATATCCAGCAATCCTGCGGTACTTCTTCGACGAAAACATCGACCACCGGGCGGCCCTTCGGTTTGGCATATATCGTCGCGAAAACGGCTTGCGGCAGCAAGGAGCGGGCAAGCCGTGCGGTGTCTCCGGTATCGACCAGGTCGTCTATGACCAGCCAACCGCGGCCATGATCCTCGATTGCCTGACCGGGCCTGGTCAGCACATTGGCCTCGCCCTGATCCTGGCCGTCATAGCTGGCGACGGAAAACGTCTCAATGCGGCGAATCCCCAGCTCGCGGGCGATGATTCCGGCCGGGGCAAGCCCGCCGCGCGGCACCGCTACGACACCGGTAAGGGGCATCTTTTCCATCAATCGGCGCGCAAGAATGCGACCGTCACGATGCAGCTTGTCCCAGGAGACGTTCAAATCGGATTCTTTCAGCATAAGGTGCCCCATGCGCCGTCCAGTGCCGCCTTGATGCTGGCTTTGCCGCGAACTGGCAAGGGTCAAGCACCGGGGCCGGACCGGCTTTGCCCTCGACGCAGCAATCCTGTGCCGTAAAGCACCATGGACCCGCCGATGATCAGCGGGAGGATCATGGCGCTGAGTCCGTATAGCGTCACTCTGCCGGATAGTGCGTTCATTGCCAGCGTATCCCGGCCACCGGCATCCACGCGGCCGGGATCGAGCCGGTCGACCGCCACATCTTCCATGACATCGCTGACCATGCCGCCGAGCAGCACATAGCCGCCGCCGAGCAGGATCCATAACCAGGCGGTTTCGCGCGAGCGGATATCGGTCGCGGCAGGGGAGCCGCGCATACCGTAGGCGAGGGCCAGAACCCCGGTCAGGCCCACGATTCCGAGCACGATATGCCAGCGCAGCTGCAGCGCCGTGCCGACCGTCTCCTGCCCCAGGGTCCATGGCAAGAGGGCTTCGAGTGCGGAGCCGTTATAGATGGTGTGCAGCACCACCGGACCGGCCCAGGCGAGGATCAGGCAAAGCGCGCGCTGGCGGGCCGCCAGCCCCGGCCGTACCATCGCCGCCAGGAACGCCCCCATGATCATGCCGAAACAGGCATGGGCGGGAACTGCCGTAGCGGCACGTAACAGCGCTACATCGCGGCCGCGATCCCCGGCGCCGAAGACATAAGAAAGATTTTCCACGGCTGCGAAGCCGAGCGAGACGGCGACTGCCGCCAGGATGATGTCCGCGCCGCCCCTGACCGACGGATGGCGCAGGGCGAACAGCCAGATAAAGAGCAGTTTACCGGTTTCTTCAGGCAGCGCTGCACGGAGCAGCATCTCACCATAGAGCACCAGGCTGCCATGCCGGGCAGCCGCATCGCCGAACAGGCCAAGCGCCTGCCATAGCGGCGACAACACCGCCCCTGCGCCGATAATGGCGAAACTGATCGCCGCCCCGCCGAGAAAGGCTTCCCACAAGGCTTCGTGGCCAATGCCTCGGCCTGCCCGGCCGGCGATGTAGGTCAGGATCAACCCGACCGGGATCAGCGCGATGACAGCAAGCAGGACGCGGCCGGTTTCCATAGCTCAGCCCGGCCGTCCGACGGCTTTATGTGTCGAGAAAGCTGCGCAGTTTGCGGGAGCGCGAAGGATGTTTGAGCTTGCGCAGCGCCTTGGCCTCGATCTGCCGGATACGCTCACGCGTGACATTGAATTGCTGGCCGACTTCCTCGAGCGTGTGGTCGGTGTTCATGCCGATGCCGAAGCGCATGCGCAATACGCGCTCCTCGCGCGGGGTCAGGCTGGACAGGACGCCGCCGGTGGTTTCGCGCAGATTCTGATTGATCGCCGCATCGAGCGGGATCACCGCGTTCTTGTCCTCGATAAAGTCACCGAGATGGCTGTCTTCCTCATCGCCGATCGGCGTTTCGAGGGAGATCGGCTCCTTGGCGATTTTCAGGACCTTCTGGACCTTTTCCTTGGGCATATGCAGCCGTTCCGCCAATTCCTCGGGCGTCGGCTCGCGACCGATTTCGTGCAGCATCTGCCGGCTGGTCCGGACCAGCTTGTTGATCGTTTCGATCATATGAACCGGGATCCGGATGGTCCGGGCCTGATCGGCGATTGACCGTGTGATCGCCTGCCGGATCCACCAGGTGGCATAGGTGCTGAATTTATAGCCGCGGCGATATTCGAATTTATCGACCGCTTTCATCAGGCCGATATTGCCTTCCTGGATCAGATCGAGGAATTGCAGGCCGCGATTGGTATATTTTTTGGCGATTGAGATGACCAGCCGCAGATTGGCCTCGATCATTTCCTTTTTCGCCCGCGCCGCTTCGCGCTCGCCCTTCTGAACGATCGCGACCAGATTGCGGAACTCATCGATCGGCGAACCCGCGATGGCCGCAATCTCGGCGATGCCCTCGCGCAGCTTTTCGACCTGAGCACGGCGCCTGCCGGCGAATTTCTGCCAGCCCTCATCGGGCAATTCTGAGACGCGATCGAGCCAGCCGGGCGACAGCTCATGGCCGTAATACTGTTCGAGGAACGCTTCCCGCTTGACCCCGCTATCGGTCGCCAGGCGCATCATCTTGCCTTCCATCTGCACCAGGCGCTTATTCACCGCATAAAGATTGGCGACAAGCTCATCGATGCGGCCGTTATGCAGGTTCAGCTGTTGCATGCGGTCGACCGCATCCTTCCGGGCCGCCGCATATTTTTTCTCAAGCGCGTCCGGCAACGGCTTGCCGCTTTGCACCAGATCGAGCCGCTCTTCCTCAATCTTCTGCAACTTCCGGAAGGATTTGCTCAAGGCATCGAAAATCTCGACGATTTGCGGGCGGATCGCCGCTTCCATGGCCGAGAGCGACAGATTGTTTTCGTAATCATCGCCATCGATATCGTCATCCGAACCCTCGGCGCTGCCGTCACCGTCCGCCGACGAATCGTCACCAGACTGGCGGTCGCCGGTCTCGGCCTTTCCACCATCGGCGCTGTCCCCGCCGCTCTGGGCGGATGAGGCGGCCGCCGGATTTGCGCCGTTGGCAGTTGGATCGACGCCATTCGCGGCGGTCCCGTTGACGCCGCTATTTTCAGCGCCGTCGGGCCCGGCGCCATAGGTCGCATCGAGATCGATGATATCGCGCAGCAAGACCTCGCCCTCTTCGAGGCGATCATAGAGGTCAAGCAGCAGCCGAATGGAGATGGAGCTCTGGCACAAGCCGCCGATCATCGTTTCGCGGCCGGCCTCGATCCGCTTGGCGATGGCAATCTCACCTTCGCGGCTCAGCAATTCGACCGAGCCCATTTCCCGCAAATAAAGCCTTACCGGATCATCGGTACGGCTGACTTCCTCATCATCGATATTGCCGGCCTTGCGCGAGGTCGATTCTTCCTCGTCAGCCTTGTCGTTCGATTCTTCGCTTTCCTCGGACTCAATCAGATTGACGCCCATTTCGGAGAGCTGCGCCATGACGTCTTCAATCTGCTCGGATGCCACTTCATCCTGAGGCAGGGCGCTGTTCAGCTCGTCATAGGTGATAAAACCGCGTTCCTTGCCGCGGGCCATCAATTTTTTTATGGCCGCTTGCGTCGCGTCGGACAGCGCTGCCTCGGCATTCGCGTCCCTGTTTTGCTGATTGTCGCCAGTTGTGGGTTTCTTGCTCGCCATGAGAAATCCAACTGCGGAAGCGCCGCTAAGCAGCGCCGGTATTGTATGCGATCACCCTATATTGGCGCGAATCGTTCAGAGTCCATGTTCACTGTGCCGACTTCGTCGAGATTTATGATGATGCCTTACTTATTGGCCGGAACGCTGGTCGCGCCAAAGGCTTAGCGCTTCGGTCGCGACGTCGAGCGCCTCGCGCAGCGCATTCATGCGGGCCTCGGCATGGCTGTCGCCCGGGTTCATGCGGCAAGTTTCGCGCGCGGCGACAAAATCTTTCTCCAGCGCGCGCTGCCGCAACACCGCCTGGAAACCCTCCCAATCCGCCCTCGCCGCCTCGAGATCGGCGTCAGGCCGGCCGAACGGGTAAAGATGCGCAGCGCAGTCGCGGGCAATTCTGTCGGCGACGGCACTGAGAGGAGCCTGTGCAAGTGCCTCGGCGCGCGCATCGGGCTCTGTCGCCGAGAGGATCGTCAGCATCATCTCATGCAGGCCGGCAACATCGCGATCCTGAAAACTCAACGCCGCGAATTCCTCACCGACCTCGTCGAACAAATCCGGATGTCGATACAGGATCAGCAGCAGCAAGCGTTCCGACGCATCGGCCATCGGCGCGCGGATCGGCGCAATCGAATTGACGGATCGGTACTGCGCGGCCGCCGGCTGTCGGCTCGGGCCGAAGCGGCGGTCCCTGGGCCGGTCGCCGCGCCGCAAGGCCCAAAGCCGGTCATTGAGATCGCGGCGATAGAGCCCGGCAATATCCCTATCGGTAATCTTTTCGGTCGCCGCCATCAGCTTTTTCTTCAGACCGGCATGCTGTTCCGGGGTTTGCGGCGGCCGATCGCCCAGCGTCACCCGCCACAGCATCTCGGATAAGGGAATGGCCTGATCGAGCAGCACCTGCATCGCGCCCACGCCGCTTTTGGCAATCAGGCTGTCCGGGTCTTCGCCCTCAGGCAGAAAGGCAAAACGCAGCGACCGACCGGGGCGCAAGAGCGGCAACGCACGCTCGACGGCGCGCGCCGCCGCCCCGCGACCGGCACGATCGCCGTCGAAACAAAGCACCGGGTCGGCCGCTTCTTCAGGCAACATCTGCCACAGCGCACCGATCTGGTTTTCGGTCAGCGCCGTGCCGAGCGGCGCGACCGCCCCGGTCAGCCCGGCGCCGTGCAGAGCGATGACATCCATATAGCCTTCGACGACCACCAGCGGCTTGCCCTTGGCCGCCGCCTCGCGCGCCTTGTCGATGGCATAAAGCGTCTCGCCCTTGTGAAACAGCGGATGGTCGGCGGAGTTGATGTATTTCGGCCCGGCGGCATCCTGGCCCGGCCGTTCCAAACGGCGACCGCCGAAGGCGATAATCCGACCGCGACGATCGGCGACCGGGAAAATCACCTTATCGCGAAAAAACGCATAAGGCGGGCGGCCGTCATCGGGATTGCGTGCCAACTCGCCTTCGAGCAGAAGCGCGCTATCAATGCCGCGCTGTTTCATCGCCGTGATGAAGGCGGCGCTGTCGCGCGGGGCGTAGCCGAGACGGAAATCGCGAATCGCATCCTCGCTCAGCCCGCGCCGCTCCAAATAGCCGCGGGCGGCTTCGCCCTCGGGCTGGAACAGCATCGCCGCATAATGTTCCGCCGCCGCCTCATAGGCATCGTAAAGGCTGCGCCGGCGTTCCTCCCGCCTGGCCGCCTGCGGATCGGGCATCGGCATCTGCAGCCCGGCCTGCGCCGCCAGCGCCTCGACTGCCTCGGGAAAGCTCATCCCCTCGCTTTCCATCAGCCAGGTGAAGACATCGCCGCTCTTGCCGCTCGAAAAGCAGTGATAAAACTGCTTCTCGTCATTGACGAAAAAAGACGGGGTTTTTTCCTTGTTGAACGGGCTGAGACCGGCCCATTCGCGCCCCTTTCGCTTCAGACTTACCGAGCGGCCGACGACCTGCGACAGCGGCAGACGATTGCGAATCTCTTCGAGAAAGGAGGGCGGAAACTGCATGCCGTCCAGAATAGCGGCAGCCGGCAACTACCCGGCAAGTTGTTTTTTCACCTCGGCGCTGGCGATGCCGAAATCCATGCTTCCCGCATAGCGCTCGCGCAAGGCGCTCATGGCCGGCCCCATATCCTTTATCGAGCCGGCACCGATCTCCTTGAGCACGTCCCTGACCGCGGCTTTGATCTCTTCCTCGCTCATCTGCTGCGGTAAAAAGCGCTCGATGACCTCAATCTCCGCCTGCTCACGCTCGCACAGCTCGACGCGGCCGCCCTTTTCATAAAGGGTGATTGCCTCGCGACGTTGCTTGACGAGTGTTTGCAGCAATTTCAGGATATCCTCATCGCTGACGCCTTCGCGGTTATCGCCGCTGCGCGCCTGAATATCCCTATCCTTAATGGCCGCCATAATCAGACGGATCGTCGATACGGTGACCTGGTCTTTCTCCCGCATCGCCTTTTTGAGGGCGTCGTTGAGGTCTTGCCGCAACATGATCGTGCGCTCCTTAAAGAAATGCCTCGTGGCGGCGAAATGGGGGCGCATGGCAACGGATCAACCGCCGGCGCTTGACGCTCGGCATCCCGCTGTCTAGGTCGGCGCCATGTCCAGCATCGCAATCCCCGAGGGCGCCACCGGCGCCGTGGCGCTCGCCGACGGCACCGTGCTTTGGGGTCGGGGAGCCGGCGCGACGGGCACTGCCCTCGGCGAGGTTTGCTTCAACACCGCGATGACCGGCTATCAGGAGATCCTCACCGATCCCTCCTATGCCGCACAAATCGTCACCTTCACCTTTCCGCATATCGGCAATACCGGTGCCAATGACGAAGATATCGAAGCCGCAGCGCCTGCCGCCCGCGGCGCGGTGCTGCGCTGCGACATTACCGAACCGTCGAATTGGCGCGCCGCGCGCGCCTTCGACGATTGGCTGAAAAAGCAGAAATTGATCAGCGTCACCGGCATCGACACAAGGCGGCTGACCCGCCGTATCCGCGACGGCGGCGCCCCCAATGCCGTGATCGCGCATTTTCCGGACGGCAAATGCGACATCGACAGCCTGATCGCCCAGGCACGCGGCTGGTCCGGCCTGGAAGGGCTCGACCTCGCCATTGAGGTCTCCGCGCGACAAAGCTATCGCTGGGAAGAAGGGCTTTGGCAGCGCGACACCGGCTATCCGCGGGTCGAAAGCGGCGCGAGCAAAGCGCGGATTGCTGTTCTCGATTACGGGGTCAAGCGCAATATCCTGCGCGGCCTGGTCAGCGCCGGGGCAGAAATCATCGTGCTTCCCGCACAAAGCACTGCTGAAGAGGTGCTGCAGCAGGAGCCTGACGGAATCTTGCTGTCGAACGGGCCCGGCGACCCGGCGGCGACGGGACAGTACGCGATCCCGACCGTACGCGGCTTGCTCGATAGCGGCAGACCCATGATGGGGATCTGTCTCGGCCACCAGATCCTGGCGCTGGCGCTGGGCGGCAAGACGACAAAAATGCACCACGGCCATCGCGGCGCGAATCATCCGGTGCTGGATCTTCGCAGCGGAAAGGTTGAGATCACGTCACAGAATCACGGCTTCGCTGTCGTCACCGACAGCCTGCCGAGCGGGGTGCGCGAGACCCACAAGAGCCTGTTCGACGGCACCAACCAAGGGCTGGCACTGGACGATTCACCGGTATTCTCGGTCCAGTTTCACCCGGAAGCCTCCCCCGGACCTCAAGACTCCCACGCGCTGCTGACACATTTTGTTGCAGGCATTTGTCAGCCTTAACAACTGTTTAAGACTTCCATTAGCAAACTGCTATCAACGCAGGCGCGGCCTGACATTCTCGCTCGGTAGCCAGCAACGTGATTGGAATTCTCAGCAACGCCCTAAACGGTGCAAGGGCCGTCTTCAGGGGCCGCAATCGAGGCGCGCCGGATCAGCACGATGCCCGTATGGCGCATGGCGCCGCAGCGTATCGACGGTCCGCCACGCTGCCGATCACCATCACCACACTTTGCCTGACCGTGATGGCGCTGTACCTGCTGCTGGTTATTGCCGGCAGAGATGATGCGCTGCAAAACGCCCAGTTCGATCTCGATCGGATTTCGCAGGGGCTCGCGGGCGATATCGCGCAACGCCTTTCACTGGCGCATGATACGCTCGACAAGCTGGCCGTTTCTGATCCGGCGCGGGAACTGCAGGCGCCGTCACTGGCACGGCTGACCGATATCGCGCCCTGGATCGACGCCATCGATCTTTATCGCAATGGCGAACCGGTTTTCCTCAATGAGCAGCTGATCCTGTCGCTTGCCGATCCGGCACCGGGCGAAGTGCCCAGAAAACTGCAATTCGCCTATCGCGATCCGGTCAGCGGCGGCTGGAAAGTCGCGATATTGACACCGGTCGCGGCGGATAGCGACCAATCTGTATCGAGGCACTTTCTGACGATGCGGATCGATCTCGACTTCGCCTCCGATATTCTGCGTCAGACCAGCGCCGCGACGCCTCTCATCGCAGCGGTGATCGACACCCGCGCCCGATCTTTGACGGCGCCGGATGCGATGGTTCTGATTCATCCCTCCTTCCCCGGTCGACAGGACAACGCGATGTCGCTGGCCCAGTATTTCGCGGCCGGCAATGAAGGAGAGCCGAGGGTAAAGCGGGGCTATCTCGGCAGTTTCAGCGATATTGCCGGCAGCCCGCTGCAACTGGCGCTGGCACGGCCCGCCGACGCTGTTCTGGTCGATTGGCGGGAGGATATTGTGCGCCACGGCATCATCGCCGGTGCGGTGTGCGCGGTGCTTCTGTTGTGGGGCGTTACCCGGCAATCATCCGCTGATCACGGCGCGGCGGCTGATATTCTCCGCACCCAATTCGAGGCCGTCGCCGATGCCTCTCGTGAGGCGATTCAGATCATCGCGTTAGATGGGAGGCCGGTCTTCTCGAACCGCGCCTGGCTGGATATGCTGGATGAGGCCCAGAGCGGTCACGGCATCGGGTCGGTCGCTGAGGTGCTTTGCGACGAGGCGGGTGATGTTTGGCGCAGTGCCGTATTGCCTTCGGTGCTGTCCGGCCATGGCTGGGAGGGCACCCTGCGGCTGTCCGGCCGAACCGGAGATAAGGAACGCCTGCTTTGGCAGCGCGCCGATCTGCTGCCCCAGGTGGGACGCCAACCGCTGATTTTGTGCATCATGCACGACGTCACCGATCAGCGTGAAGAAACGCAGAATCTGAGGCGCGAGCGCGATGCGGCCGAACGGGCCAATTACGCCAAATCCGACTTCCTCGCCTCGATGAGCCATGAGCTGCGGACGCCGCTCAACGCCATTCTCGGTTTCGCCCAGCTGCTCGAAATGGATGTCGAGAAATCGCTCGGCGACAAGCAGCGCCAGCATATCGGCTATATAATGAGCTCGGGGAAGCATTTGCTGAGCCTGATCGACGATGTGCTCGATCTGTCCAAGGTCGAGGCCGGCAGCATCGATGTCTCAACCGAGCCCGCCTTGATCACGACCCTGCTTGAAGACGGTCTGGCGACCCTGCGCCCGGTTGCCGACAGTGCCGGTGCGCGGATCAATATCGAGAATGAGACAGCGCCGCGCGACGGCATCATCACCGATGTGGACCGCTTCCATCAGGTGTTCATGAACATCGCCGGCAATGCGGTGAAATATAACCGGGCGGAAAATCCGGAACTGACCATCCGCGTCGCCGTCATCGGCGGCCAGGTGCGCTTCTCCTTCATCGATACCGGGCTCGGCATCCCGGCGGAGCAGATCGGGCACCTGTTCGAGCCGTTTAATCGCCTGGGCCGCGAACAGGGAAAGATCGAGGGCACCGGCATCGGGCTGACGATCACCAAGAGGCTGGTCGAACTGATGGACGGCTCCATCGGTGTCGAGAGTCGCGAAGGAGAAGGCAGCCATTTCTGGATCGATATGCCGATTGCCGAGACGGCCCTGGGCGCCGCCGGCGGGGCAGAAATCGTCAGCCTGCGCGATGCTCGCCTGCATCGCGCCCAGCGCGGCGGCTATACCGTCCTTTACGTCGAGGATAACGTCGCCAGCCGCGATCTCATGGCGGCGCTGCTCGATAGTCTGCCGGATGTTCATTTGCTGAGCGCCGACAATGCCGAAGACGGCCTGGTGATTGCCGAGCGCGAACGTCCGGACGTCATCGTCATGGATATCGGCCTGCCCGGGATGAGCGGCATTGAGGCGATGGAACGGATCAAGGCCGACGCCACCCTCTCGCATATTCCCGTCATCGCGCTCAGCGCAGCCGCCCATGCCGATGACCTCGCCCGCGGCGGCATGGCCGGCTTCGTCCGTTATCTGACCAAGCCGGTCGACATGCGCAGCCTTCTCGCTGCGCTGACCGCGGCGCTGGAGCACCCGCAACGGCGCAGTGAAAAATTGGGCTAAAGATAGCCGGCAGCCCTTTCCCACCGACCTGTCCGCCGCTATAAGCGCGGCTGTTTGCCCTCCTGACAGGTACCGGCGTGCCCAAACGCACCGACATCTCTTCCATCGCCATCATCGGCGCCGGGCCGATCATTATCGGCCAGGCCTGCGAGTTTGATTATTCCGGCGCACAGGCCTGCAAGGCATTGCGGCAGGACGGCTATCGGATCATCCTGATCAACTCCAATCCGGCGACGATCATGACCGATCCGGAGATGGCGGATGCGACCTATATCGAGCCGATCACGCCGGAGATCGTCGCCCGCATCCTGGAAAAGGAACGCCCGGACGCGCTGCTGCCGACCATGGGCGGCCAGACGGCGCTGAATACGGCGCTGACGCTGGCCGGAAACGGTACGCTCGACCGCCTCGGCATCGAAATGATCGGCGCCCGCAAGGAGGCCATCGAGAAAGCCGAAGACCGCCAGCTGTTCCGCGAGGCGATGGACAGCATCGGCCTTGAATCGCCGCGCAGCCGGCTGGTCTCGAGCTTTGACGAAGCGCTGGCCGCAGTCGAGGAAACCGGCCTGCCGAGCATCATCCGCCCCTCCTTCACGCTCGGCGGCACCGGCGGCGGCATCGCCTATAACCGCGCCGAGTTCGAGAAGATCGTCCGCAGCGGCCTTGCCGCCTCGCCGGTCGGCCAGGTGCTGATCGAGGAATCGGTGCTGGGCTGGAAAGAATACGAGATGGAGGTCGTCCGCGACCGCGCCGATAACTGCATCATCATCTGCTCGATCGAGAACATCGATCCGATGGGCGTGCATACCGGCGACTCGATGACCGTCGCACCGGCGCTGACGCTGACCGACAAGGAATACCAGATCATGCGCAATGCCTCGATCGCGGTATTGCGCGAGATCGGTGTCGATACCGGCGGCTCGAATGTGCAATTCGCCGTCGATCCGAATAGCGGCCGCATGGTGGTGATCGAGATGAATCCGCGGGTCAGCCGGTCTTCCGCGCTGGCCTCCAAGGCGACAGGATTTCCGATTGCCAAGGTCGCCGCAAGATTGGCGGTCGGCTACACGCTGGATGAGCTGCGCAATGACATCACCGGCGTTACCCCGGCCAGCTTTGAGCCGAGCATCGACTATGTCGTCACCAAAATCCCGCGCTTCACCTTTGAGAAATTTCCGGGCGCCGACGGGCGGCTGACGACCTCGATGAAGTCGGTCGGCGAGGCCATGGCGATCGGTCGCAGCTTTGAGGAATCGCTGCAAAAGGCGCTGCGTTCGCTTGAAACCGATCTCGCCGGTCTCGATCCGGTCCGCAGCGCACCGACGGCTGATGACGAGACCGTTGAGGCCGACAGCTATCTTGCGCGGATGGCGACGCCGACACCCGAACGGCTGCTGATTGTCGCCGATGCCATCCGCAGCGGCGTGTCGCTTGAGCGCATTCACGGCACCACCTTCATCGATCCCTGGTTCCTCGAACGGCTTGCCGGCTTGATCGCGACCGAACGGGATATTGTCGAGCGCGGTCTGCCGGAAGACGCCATCGGGCTGATGCGGTTGAAACAGCAAGGCTTTTCGGATGAGACACTGGCGCGGCTGAGCGGCCGCAGCCCGTCCGATGTGCGGGCACTGCGAATGAGCCTGGGGGTGACGCCGGTATTCAAGCGGATCGACACCTGCGCTGCCGAATTCCCGTCGCTGACGCCGTACATGTACTCAAGCTATGAGGCCGATATCAGCGGCGCCCAGGAGTGCGAGGCCGATCCGACCGACCGCCGCAAGATCATCATTCTGGGCGGCGGGCCGAACCGTATCGGTCAGGGTATCGAATTTGACTATTGCTGCGTGCACGCCGCCTTCGCGCTGTCCGATGCCGGGTTCGAGACGATCATGGTCAATTGCAACCCGGAAACCGTCTCGACCGATTACGACACTTCCGATCGGCTCTATTTTGAACCGCTGACGGCGGAACATGTCGTCGATCTGATCGAGCGCGAGCAGGAAAACGGCGAAGTGCTTGGTGTGATCGTCCAGTTCGGCGGCCAGACGCCGCTCAAACTGGCGCGCGATCTCGAAGCCGCCGGCATTCCGATTCTCGGCACCCCGCCCGATGCGATCGATCTTGCCGAAGACCGTGAGCGCTTCCAGCAGCTTCTCCACCGGCTCGGCCTGCAACAGCCGGCCAACGGGCTTGCCACCTCATTGGCCGAGGCCGAGAGCGTGGCCGAGAAAATCGGCTTTCCGCTGGTCATCCGGCCGTCTTACGTGCTGGGCGGGCGGGCGATGGAAATCGTCCACGATATGGCCGGTCTGCGCAGCTATATCGACAAGGCGGTCTTCGTTTCAGGCAGCAATCCGGTGCTGCTCGACAGCTATCTTCAGGATGCCGTCGAAGTCGACCTTGACGCCATCTCCGACGGCGAGACCGTCTCTATCGCCGGCATCATGGAGCATATTGAAGAGGCCGGCATCCACTCCGGCGACAGCGCCTGCGCCTTGCCGCCCTATTCACTCTCACCGGCGGTCATTGATGAAATCGCGCGGCAGGGAAAGGCACTGGCCGAGGCGCTCGGCGTCGTCGGGCTGATGAATGTTCAATTCGCGGTCAAGGACGAGGCGGTCTATGTGCTGGAAGTCAATCCGCGCGCCTCGCGTACCGTGCCCTTTGTCGCCAAGGCGACGGGGGTACCGATCGCGAAGCTCGCCGCCCGCGCCATGGCGGGTATCAAACTCGATCCGGCGATTCTGACCGGGATGCCGACGGACCGCACGGCGGTGAAGGAATCGGTCTTTCCCTTCGCCCGGTTCCCCGGCGTCGATGTGCTGCTCGGGCCGGAGATGAAATCGACCGGCGAGGTGATGGGGCTGGATGCCGATTTCGCCATGGCTTTTGCCAAATCCCAGCTCGGCGCCGGCGAAAGTCTGCCGCAATCGGGGACGGTCTTTATCTCGGTCAAGGAGCGCGACAAGCCGGCCATGGTGCCGCTGGCGCAGCAATTGACCACGCTGGGCTTTTCCCTGATCGCAACGGACGGCACCTGCCGTCACCTCGAGGCGGCAGGGCTTGAGGTGACGCGCGTCAACAAGGTGCTGCAGGGTCAGCCGCACATCGTTGATGAAATGATCAATGGCGATGTGCAATTGGTGATCAACACGGTTGAAGGCGCGCAATCGCAGCGCGACAGCTTCAGCCTTCGCCGGACCGCGCTGATGCATAACATCCCCTATTACACCACCGTCTCAGGCGCCCGCGCCGCCGTGGCCGCCATCACGGCGCTGACTCGCGGCTCGCTTGACGTGCGGCCCCTGCAATCCTACTTCACCCAATCTGGTTGAAATCGCGATTCTCTATCGCAGGAAGGACGGCAATCGGCCACTGATCAGCGGCCGACGGCGTCCCATTGCTATTTTATAGTTTGCGACGGCCCAATACAGGCAGCTTGCTGCCGCCAAGAACAATGAGCATTGAGGCATGGAAAAGATCCCTATGACGGCCAATGGCTTTCACGCCATGGAACAGGAGCTCAAGCATCTCAAGTCGCACGAGCGACCGACTGTAATTCGCGCCATCGCCGAAGCCCGCGAGCATGGCGATCTGTCAGAGAATGCAGAATATCACGCCGCCCGCGAACGACAGAGCTTCATCGAAGGCCGGGTTCAGGAACTGGAAGACCGCCTGTCCCGCGCCGAGGTCATCGATGCCTCCAAGCTGAACGGCAACACCGTCAAATTCGGCGCCACCGTGACGCTGGCGGATGAAGATACCGACGAGGAATCCACCTATCAGATCGTCGGCCAGTATGAGGCCGACATCAATAAAGGGCTGCTTTCTGTCGGTGCGCCTTTGGCGCGCGCATTGATCGGCAAATCGGTCGGCGATTCCGTCGAGGTGACGACGCCCGGCGGATCAAAGGCTTACGAGATCCTCGAAATCGCCTTCAAATAGCGTCCGACAGTCGTCGGTGGGGCTTGTTTTCGATCTCGAAGATCCGGCCGCAACGCCGCGCATCCGGGTCCTGACCGACGGCAAGGCCGGGACACAAAGCCAGGCTATCGGCCTCGCCGAGGCGTTGGGCCTTGAACCGGAAATCAAACAGGTCGCGATACGGCCTCCGTGGCGCTGGCTTTCGCCGGGCGTTCGGCTCGGCATTCGCTACGCCTGGGATGATTCCGGGCCGCCACCGGCTTTGATCATCAGCGCCGGACGCAGCGGCGCGGTCGCCTCGCTGGCGTGCGCGGCAAGAGGGGACCGCGGCTTCCGCATCCATATTCAGAACCCGCGTGTCGGGCCGCGCAATTTCGATCTCGTCATCGCGCCCATGCATGACCGGATTTCCGGGGCCAATGTCCTGAAAACCCTGGGAAGCCTGCATCGCATCAGCGACAAGGCGCTAGCAGCGGCGAAGGCAGAATGGCGTGATCTGTTCGAGCCGATGGCGGCGCCGCGCATCGCCGCGCTGATCGGCGGCAGCTCGCGCACCCACCGCATGACCGCTGCAGCGGCCAGCCGGCTTGGCTCGGAGCTCGCGGCTCTGGCGCAGGCGAGCGGCGGCAGTATTCTGGCAACCGCCTCGCGCCGCACGCCGGCCGCCCAGGCGGCAACCATAAGGCGCAGCATTGAGCAATCGGGCTGGATGTGGAATGGCGCGGGCGACAATCCCTATCTCGGCATGCTCGCCTGGGCCGATCACATTCTTGTCACCGCCGACAGCGTCAGTATGGCATCAGAAGCCATGGCAACGGGCAAGCCGATCGCGATCTACGATTTACCAGGCGGATCAGAGCGCTTCGCGCGCTTTCATCAAGCGTTGATTGCCGCCGGTCGGGCACGATGGTTCGATGGGTCGATCGACGGCTCATCCAGGGCGCCGCTCAATGAGACCGAGCTGATCGCTGCGCGTATTGCGCCCCTGCTGCGCAGCCGCGGCATAGCTGTGGGCGCCAAACCGACAGAATCGTGATAGGTGAATAAGGCAATGGATAAGGAGCGCTGAGATGAGCGAGACCGTAAGAACCAAGACCCTGATTATCGGATCCGGACCGGCCGGCTATACCGCCGCGATCTATGCCGCGCGCGCGAGCCTTGAGCCGGTGATGGTGCAGGGGCTGCAGCCCGGCGGGCAGCTGACAATCACCACCGATGTTGAGAATTACCCGGGTTTCGCCGATGTTATTCAGGGCCCCTGGCTGATGGAGCAGATGCAGGCCCAAGCCGAACATGTCGGCACCAGAATGATCCATGACATGATTACGGAAGTCGATTTTGAGCGCCGGCCGTTTCGCGCCGTCGCCGATTCCGGCACTGTTTTCGAGGCGGATACGATAATCATCGCCACCGGTGCTCAGGCGCGCTGGCTCGGGCTGCCGAGCGAGGAAGTTTTCAAGGGTTTCGGCGTGTCGGCCTGTGCCACCTGCGACGGATTTTTCACGCGCGGCAAACATGTCGCGGTGGTCGGCGGCGGCAATACCGCGGTCGAGGAAGCGCTGTTCCTGACGAATTTTGCCGAAAAGGTTACGCTGATCCATCGCCGCGACAGCCTGCGCGCGGAACAAATCCTGCAAAAGCGGCTGTTTTCCAATCCCAAGGTCGAGCTGATCTGGGACAGCGTGGTCGAAGAAGTGCTGGGCGAAACGGGTGGCGCGATGGGGCCGACCGTCACCGGCCTGCGGCTGCGCAACCGCAAGACGAACGCCGTTAGCGACCTGCCGGTCGACTTTTTCTTTGTCGCCATCGGGCACGACCCCGCCACGGCCCTGTTCAAGGGCAAGCTGGCGATGGATGAGGAGGGCTATATCGATACCGCACCGAATTCGACGGCAACCAATATTCCCGGCGTATACGCCGCCGGCGATGTGACCGACAAGATTTACCGACAGGCGGTAACCGCCGCCGGCATGGGGTGCATGGCGGCGCTGGAAGCCGAAAAATATCTGGCCGCGCTTGAGGCCGAACCGAGCGAATTGGTCGACGCTGCCGAGTAAGCCCTTTCTTTTCGGCACGAAAAGAGAAAAAATGGGCCATCGGCAACTGGTTGGAATTGAAGGAAAAGAATGGACTGGGACAAGCTGCGCGTCTTTCATGCGGTCGCCGAGGCCGGCAGCTTCACCCATGCCGGTGAGACGCTGAACCTCAGCCAATCGGCCGTAAGCCGCCAGATCAGCGGGCTGGAGGAAAGCCTCAATGTGACGCTGTTTCATCGTCATGCGCGCGGTCTGATGCTGACCGAGCAGGGCGAACTGCTCTATCAGACGGCGCGCGATATCCTGAGCAAGCTGTCAATGACCGAGGCGATGCTGACCGACAGCAAGGAGACGCCGTCGGGCCCGCTCAAGATCACCACAACCTTCGCTTTCGGCTCATTCTGGCTGGCCCGGCATCTCGGGGCGTTCAATGCCGCCTTCCCGGATATTTCGCTGACCCTGCTGATCGATGACGATGAACTCGATCTGTCCATGCGCGAGGCCGATGTCGCCATTCGCATGCAGCCGCCGCGCCAGCCGGACCTGATCCAGCGGCACCTGACAACGATCAATTTTCATATCTACGCAGCCCGCAGCTATCTTGAGCAGCATGGGGTGCCGCAGGCGCCCGAAGAGCTGCGCAATCATTTGCTGATCACCTATCCGCCGCGCATGCGGGCCCCCTTCCAGAATGCCAATTGGCTGTTGGAGGCGGCCGGCATCGGCGATCACAGCGAGGCCAAATCGCTGTTCTTCGTCAACAATATGCTTGCGATCCTCCGTGCCGTCGAAAGCGGCCACGGCATTGCCGTGATGCCCGATTTCCTGACCGACGGTCATCCCGATATCGTCCGCGTCTTGCCGGAAATGAGTGCCCCGCAGGTCGATGCCCGCTTTCTTTATCCGGAAGAGATGCGCAACTCGAAGCGGATCGGCGTGTTTCGGGATTTCCTGCTCGAGCGGGTGGCGAAGACGAATTTCTGACTTCGCCCATATCGTGCAACTTTGCTGCGGCGCAAAATAGTTGGCGCACGGCGGGTATTTCCAGCCTCAGGCTAGCTATGCGTACAGCGCAAATGAGCGTCCGCTTTAAGCTCTAGCTGCAGTGCAGCATCGCCATATATTGATTTCTGGTTGCTGCATTGCAGCAATCGGTGCTGATGCACCCGACGTCTTTTCTGACGTCAAGCCTCCCTGTTCACCTTACCCCGGCCATGTGCCGGGGTTTTTTTTGGTTCCCGGCAGGAGCGGCGCCGAAGCGTGGTTACCGATACAGGGTCTCGCCTTGCAGGCCGGCATAGAGATGGGCGACATGGCGCGCATAGCCGTTGAAGAGCTGGGTCGGAACCTTCTCATTCTTGCCGAGAAGCCGTTCCTCGGCCTGGCTCCAGCGGGGATGCGGCACTTCCGGATTGACGTTGGCCCAGAAGCCGTATTCGGCGGGCTGCAGCGCTTCCCAGAATGTCTCCGGACGCTGATCGGTCAGGATGATGCGATCAATCGATTTGATCGATTTGAAACCGTATTTCCACGGCGTCACCAGCCTGATCGGCGCACCGTTCTGCTTGGGCAACGGCTTGCCGTATAGACCTGTCGCCATGAAGGCGAGGTCATTGGCGGCTTCCTCGATTGTCAGCCCCTCGGTGTAGGGCCAGGGATACCAGACTTGCCGTTGGCCGCGGGCGATACTGGGGTCCTGAAAGGTCTGGAAGACGACATAACGGGCGCTGGACAGCGGTTCGATGTAATCGAGCAGCGCCTTCAGCGGGAAACCGCTCCACGGTACCGTCATCGCCCAGGCTTCGACACATCGGAACCGGTAAATCCGTTCCTCAAGCGGCATCGCTTGCAGCAGCGTGTCGATATCGACGGTCTTTTCCTCGGCGACCATGCCTTCGACGCGCACGGCCCAGGGGCGTATTTCAAGTGCCTGAGCCGCTTGCCAGATGCCCTTGTGAGAGCCGAACTCATAGAAATTGTTGTAGGTGGTCGCCTCGCGCTCAGGCGTCAGCTCACGCTCGACAGTGAAGCTGCGATTACGCGGGACCGGATAGAGGCCGGCGCTGGGATCATCGCTGGCCTCGCTTTCCGCGGGGCCGCAAGCGCTCAGCGTCGCCGCAGCAGCGATCGATCCGAACCCGACCGATTTAAGCCAGGCACGCCGGTTCAGGTATACAGATTCCGGCGTTACCGCGCTTTCGGGAAGGTTCCAGGATCGGTCCGTCATTCTGACCGGGCAGCCGTCAGTCGGCTAACATGCTGCGGAGCATCCAGGCGGCTTCCTGATGCGCATCCATGCGTTCCACAAGCATATCGACCGTCACCTCGTCATCTGCATCTTCGGCAACCTTCAGTGCCCTTTGTGCGGTTTTTGAGGCGGCCTCATGACCTTCGACCAATTGCTTGATCATGTCCTGCGCCGACGGAACGCCGCTTTCCTCGGAAATCGAGGAAAGCTGGGTGAATTGGCTGAAGCTCCCCGGCGCCATCGCGCCGATGGCCCGAATTCGTTCGGCAATGACATCGGTCGCTTTCCACAGCTCGGTATATTGCTCTTCAA
Source organism: uncultured Rhodospirillales bacterium (assembly GCA_964598335.1). GTDB lineage: Bacteria > Pseudomonadota > Alphaproteobacteria > CAZRBL01 > CAZRBL01 > CAZRBL01. Next base: position 2,954 of record CAZRBL010000017.1, on the reverse strand, counting down.
ACATCTCATGCAGGCTGCGGAACATCGGTCCGGTGACGTTCCAGTGGAAAGCATGGGTCTTCATGTAGACGGTGTAGGTATCTGCCAGAACTTTCGAGAGTTCACCGGCAATCTGATTCCGATCGCCTTCTGAAATTCCGATGTCGATGCTCATGCGTGTCTCCATTGCGTCGCTTGCTGCCCTTAAGATTTAGAATGTTTCTAATGTGATCAAGAAGGGCATTGAATTCATTCAGCTTGATGATCGGACCGGACTCAGGTCCAGGGAATCACAGGCGCGCTTGATCCGAGCGCATGCATCGGCCAGCAACTCATCCGAGGTGGCATAGGATGCGCGGAAATGCGGGCTCAAGCCGAAGGCGGCGCCATGCACCGCAGCGACGCCCTCGGCCTCGAGCAGATATTTGACGAAATCCTCGTCGCTCTCGATCACGCCGCCGCCGGGCGTCTTTGCGCCGATCACACCGGCGCATGAGGGATAAACATAGAAGGCTCCTTCCGGCGTCAGGCAGGACAGGCCCGGCGCGTCATTCAAGCCGGCGACAACCAGGTCGCGGCGCTTGCGAAAGGTGTCGGCACGTTGCTTCAGAAAGTCCTGCGGCCCGGTCAAGGCGGCAACCGCCGCCGCCTGTGTTACCGAGCAGGGGTTGCTGGTCGTCTGGCTCTGTACCTTGCTCATCGCCTTGATCAGCGACGCAGGACCGCCGGCATAGCCGAGCCGCCATCCGGTCATCGCATAAGCCTTTGAGACACCGTTCACGGTCAGCGTGCGGTCATAGAGATCAGGGGCGACCGCGGCAAAACTGACGAATTCGAAACCGTCATAGACAATATGCTCATACATGTCGTCCGTCATCACGAAGACATGCTCATGGCGCCGCAGCACTTCGGCGATCGCCTCGAAATCCGCTTTGGTATATCCGGCCCCGCTGGGGTTGCCGGGCGAATTCAGGATCAGCCATTTGGTTTTCGGCGTGATCGTGTCCTCAAGCGCCTCGGCCACCAGCTTGAAACCCAGCTCGGCCGGGCAGTCGACGAAGACCGGCTTGCCCTCGGCCAGTACGACCATGTCCGGATAGGACACCCAATAGGGCGCCGGGATGATCACCTCATCGCCCGGATCGAGGGTGGCAAACAGGGCATTGAACAGGATTTGCTTGCCGCCGGTGCCGGCGCTGATCTGATCGAGCCCGTAATCGAGGCCGTTCTCATTCTTGAATTTCGCCTGAATGGCCTCTTTCAGCGCAACGGTTCCGTCGACCGGCGTGTATTTTGTCTCACCCTCGCGCATCGCTTTCGCGGCGGCGTCGAGGACCCAATCGGGCGTGTCGAAATCAGGTTCACCGGCACTCAGGCTGATGATGTCCCGGCCCGCCGCGCGCAATTCGCGGGCGGTTTGGGTGATCGCAATGGTCGGCGACGGCTTGATACGGCCAAGGCGCTCGGCAACTAAAGACATGGGCTAACCATTCGGCAAACGGGAACAAAACGCGGGACGAAAACGGGCCGCCATGGCCCTCCGCCGATCTACGCCTCGCGCCGCGACGGCGCAAGGCTTTGCCATCGCTCGCGCAGCGTGTCGGGATCGGGAAGGTCAGCGTCGAAATGCGGCGCAAAACGCCTTAGCCAGCGGCGCAATGGCCCCAGGCCGGGGCGCTGCAAGTGGTTGTCGAGCAGTCGGACAACACGCGGAACATGCCTGAGATAGTCGGGTTTTCCGTCACGCAACCAGAGCCGCACGAAGATCCCTGCGACCTTTGCATGGCGTTGTGCCGCCAGCAGCGCGCCGTCAGCGATGAAGGTTTCGGCATCAAGATCCGGCATCGCAGCGAGATATCGCCCGAGCATTGCCTGATGCAGATCCGGCGGGACATCACGGCGCGCATCTTCAATCAGGGAAAACAGGTCATAAGCCGCCGGGCCGAGAACGGCATCCTGAAAATCGAGCAGCCCGCAGGCAGCAACGCCGCTGCGCCCCGGGAGCAACAGCAGATTGTCGACATGGTAATCGCGCAAAACCATCGCCGGCGGCCGTCCGGCAAGCGGGCCGAGAAGCTCGGCCCAAGCGGCATCATAGGCCAGCCGCGCTTCAGCGTTCAGCCAAGTGCCGGTCAAGGCGGGCAGATACCAGTCGGCGAAAAGCGCCGCCTCTTCAAGCAGCAGCGCCGTCGTATAGGCCGGCAGGGCGATGGCAGCCGCATCCGGATGCCGGTGCAGCGCGATCAGGCAATCGATAGCGAGCTCGTAGAGGCGGGTCTCGGATGCAGCATCTTTGCGCAGCAGCGCGGTAAAGGTGTCGTCACCGAGATCTTCGAGCAGCAAAAAGCCGCGACGACTATCCTGTGCCAGAATGCGCGGCGGGCTGAAACCCAGCCCGGTCAGGTGACGGGCGACGGTGAGAAAGGGCGTGAGCGGTTCCTTATCCGGAGGCGCGTCCATGATGACGGCGCGATGCGGTGCGAAGACGCGGAAATAGCGGCGGAAGGAGGCGTCAGCCGCCAACGGCACCAATGAGGCAGGGTCAAAGCCGTGAAGGGCGACGAAATCGGCACATTGCCCTAGCCGTGTATTTTCGGCAGGTGATGGCTCAGCAACGGGCGCAGCGCTCATCGATTAACGGGAAAGATCATGGCTTCGGACAAGCAACGGCTCCATCTGGTGTTCGGCGGAGAATTAAGCGCCGCCGACAAGGTCGAATTCACCGATCTGGATTCGCTCGACATCGTCGGCATTTATCCTGATTACGCAAGTGCGCATGCCGCCTGGCAGGCCAAGGCCCGGGCGACGATCGACGATGCCCATATACGCTATTTCATCGTGCACATGCACCGGTTGCTGGCCCCCGATAACGAGAAAGACGACCAGCCTGACTGACACCGATGACAGCGCCGATCGGCCGGGCGCCGCCGCCTTTCATCCGGATAATCCCGACGCTCTCTCCCTCACGGTCGCAG
>CAZRBL010000016.1:46574-53269 GCA_964598335.1 uncultured Rhodospirillales bacterium | reverse complement strand
GCCCGATCATCGCCAATGGCACGTCGCAACCGGTCACCGAGCCCGATCAACTGAGAACGCTTCTTGTCGAGCAGGTCACGGCGCCGGTCCGCTGGCGGGAGTCGGTCTTGATGATGCGTGGTGCGGGAGTGGAGCGGTTGGTCGAGTTGGGCGCCGGCAAGGTGCTCAGCGGGCTGGCCCGCCGGATCGACCGCGGGCTGACCGCGATCGCTGTCGAGACGCCAAAGGATATTGATGCCCTGCTCGAGGCTTTGTGAGGAAACATGTTTGATCTCAGCGATAAAACGGCACTGATCACCGGCGCGACCGGTGGGCTGGGCAAGGCCATTGCGACGGCCATTCACGCTCAGGGCGCCACCGTCGGACTGACCGGCACCCGCGCGGACGTGCTGGATCAGTTGGCGAGCGAACTGGGCAGCGGCGCCGTTGCGATTCCGGCCGATCTTTCGGCTGCTGATGGACCGGCGCTGCTGGCGAAACAGGCGGAAGAGGCGCTGGGCAAGGTCGATATCCTGATCAACAATGCCGGGATCACGCGCGACAATCTTGCCTTGCGCCTGTCCGATGACGACTGGCAGACCGTGCTCGACGTCAATCTGACGGCGCCCTTCCGGCTCGCCAAGGCGCTGCTGCGCGGCATGATGAAACGCCGTTATGGGCGCATCATCGGCATCACCTCGGTTGTCGGCGCCACCGGCAATGCCGGTCAGGCGAATTACGCCGCCGCCAAGGCCGGCATGACGGGGATGACCAAGGCGCTTGCCGCCGAAGTCGCGAGCCGCAACATCACCGCGAATTGCATCGCGCCCGGCTTTATCGCGACGCCGATGACCGAGGCGCTGAACGAAGATCAGCGTAATGCCATGCTCGGCGCTATTCCGGCCGGCCGTTTCGGCGACCCTGCCGATGTTGCCGCGGCCGCGGTGTATCTGGCGAGTGAAGAAGCGGGCTATGTCACCGGCGCGACGCTGCACGTAAACGGTGGTATGGCAATGCTTTAGCGCTGGATTTCATGCGATCCGGCCCGTGCCGGCAAGATCCTGTGCCCCGCCGATGACAGCATGGTTGCAGGAAGTCCGGGCGCGGTAAGAGGCAGATCAGCGTAAAAACCGGCAACATCAATGCTGGCGAGGCGGGGCAACGCATATTACCTTGTCATGCCAATAGCCGGGCGAATCGAACGGATCCGGCGCTCCCGGGACAAATTTTCGACTCACACTAGGAACATAGCCATGAGCGACACTGCTGAACGCGTCACCAAAATCGTCGTCGAGCATCTCGGCGTCGAGGAAGACAAGGTGGTCAAGGATGCCAATTTCATCGACGATCTCGGGGCGGACAGCCTTGATACGGTTGAGCTGGTGATGGCGTTTGAAGAAGAGTTCAGTGTCGAGATTCCCGATGATGCAGCGGAAAAAATTCGCACCGTCGGTGACGCTATCGCTTTTCTTGAAGAGGCAAAGTAAAGGCCGCTTGGCCGCTTTCGGGCGGTCGACGGAAGCACAAATATGCGCCGCGTCGTTGTAACCGGAATCGGAATGCTGACCCCGCTGGGCGCCGATGCGGACAGCACGTGGCGGCGTCTTTGTGACGGTGAGAGCGGAATTGTCGGTATCGACCGGTTCGATGTTTCCGATATGCCGTGCCGGATCGCCGGACAGATCCCCCTTGCCGATGAGAATGCGCCCGATGGCGGCAAGGTCGCGCACAGCGTCAACGGTGCCTTCAAGGCCGATGCGGTGCTCCCGCCCAAGGAGCAGCGAAAGGTCGACGATTTCATTCTCTACGGCATCGCCGCCGCCGATGAGGCGATCGCCGATTCAGGGTGGCAGCCGACCAATGACGAGGCGCGCGAGCGTACCGGTGTGATGATCGGCTCCGGCATCGGCGGGCTGGAGTCGATTTATCAGTCCTCCGTCCTGCTGCACGAACGCGGCCCGCGTCGTATTTCGCCTTTTTTCATCCCGTCTGCCCTGATCAATCTGTGTTCGGGCCAGGTATCGATCCGCTACGGCTTCATGGGTCCCAACCATGCCGCCGTGACGGCTTGTGCAACCGGCGTGCATTCGATCGGCGATGCCGCGCGCCTTATCATGCTCGACGATGCCGATGTGATGATCGCCGGCGGGACGGAAGCCGCAATCTGCCGGATCGGTATCGGCGGTTTCGCTGCGGCGCGCGCTTTGTCGACCGGCTATAACGACCGTCCAGGCGAAGCATCGCGGCCCTTTGACGAAGGTCGCGACGGCTTTGTCATGGGTGAGGGCGCGGGCGTGGTCGTGCTTGAAGAGCTTGAGCACGCAAAAGCCCGCGGCGCCAGGATTTATGCCGAGATCGCCGGCTACGGTATGTCCGGCGACGCGTATCACATCACGGCCCCGGCCGAGAACGGCAATGGCGGTTTCCGGTCGATGAAAGCCGCCCTGCGCCGCGCCGGCATGAACCCGAGCGATATCGACTACATCAACGCGCACGGGACCAGCACACCCAAGGGCGATGAAATCGAGATCGGTGCGGTCAAGCGGCTGCTGGGCAATGCTCTAGGCCAGGTCAGCGTCTCCTCGACCAAATCGGCGGTCGGCCATCTGCTGGGCGCGGCCGGTGCCATCGAGGCGGTATTCGCCGTGCTGGCGCTGCGCGATCAGATCGCGCCGCCGACGCTGAACCTGCATGATCCCAGCCCGGTCTGTGACGGCGTCGATTTGGTTCCGCTGACCGCGAAAGAGCGCAAGATCGACGCTGTGCTGTCCAACTCCTTCGGCTTCGGCGGTACCAATGCCAGTATTGTCCTGAGCCAAGCTGCCTAGCCCGATGCGCTGGGTGGTTGCCGGCTTTGCCGTATTTCTGGTTGTCATGGCGGCAGGCGGATGGCTCGGCAGGAGCTGGTTTTTAGACCGGCTCGACGCTCCCGGGCCGCTGACCGAGCCGGCCATTGTGATCATTGAGCCCGGCAAGGGGGTCGCCCGCATAGCTCAGCATCTGGCGCAAGCCGGTGTCATCGAGGAGAGCCGCGAGAATTGGATATTTGCCGCCGCCGCCCGTTATCTCGAACAGGAAAGGGCGCTCAAGGCAGGGGAGTACCGTTTCGCGCCGGGCGTCTCGCTCCGCGACGTTATCGACAAGCTGAGCTCGGGCGATACGGTGCTGCACACCCTGACCATCCCGGAAGGCCTGACGAGCCGGGAAATCCTGGCCCTTGTAAAAGCCGAACCGCTGCTGACCGGCGAGGTCGACGCGGTCCCGCCGGAGGGCAGTCTGCTGCCCGAAACCTATGCTTTCAGTCGCGGTGATAGCCGTGGGGCGATAATCAATCGCATGCGACGTGCGATGGAGCAGACGATCGCCGAACTTTGGGACGAGCGTGCCGCAGACTTGCCGCTTGCCTCTCCGGACGAGGCGATCATTCTCGCCTCCATCGTTGAGAAGGAAACAGGCGTTAAGGCGGAGCGCGCAAAGGTTGCGGGTGTCTTTCTCAACCGGCTGCGGCGCAACATGCCGCTGCAAGCGGATCCGACGGTGATTTTCGCGCTGACCAAGGGCAAAGCACCGCTCGGTCGCGCCTTGCTGCGGTCCGACTGGGAATACGAGTCCCCCTATAACACCTATCAGAACAGAGGCCTGCCGCCGGGTCCGATCGCTAATCCGGGGCGTGCCAGCCTTGCTGCGACGCTGAACCCGGCAAGCCATAGCTATCTCTATTTTGTCGCCGACGGGCAGGGGGGGCATGCATTCGCCGAGACACTGCGCCAGCATAACCGTAATGTCGCCGCCTGGCAGCGCTTCCAGCGTGCCCGCCGCGCTGCAACGCCCTGATCGGAGGTAGGCTGTGCCGGTTGTCGTCTTCGGTTCGCTCAATGTCGATTATCTGATCCCGGCGGAAGGTGCGCTGCCGCTTCCCGGCGAAACCGTCACCTCGGCGCTGCCCTATACACTGACCCCGGGCGGCGGAAAGGGCATGAACCAGGCCGTTGCGGCCAGGCGGGCCGGGGCTGCCGTGACCATGATCGGTGCGCTCGGTGCCGATGCCAATGGCGCAACCGTGAGAAAGACGCTGGCGGCCGAGGGCATTGCCGATGCGGCAATCAAAACCGGCGACCTACCGACCGGCACCGCCTTCATTTTTCTTGCCGCCGACGGCGAGAACATGATTCTGGTCAGTTCAGGTGCGAATAATGAGGTCAGCGCCGCCGATCTGCGGGCCGATCTTCTCGGGCCCGAAACCATACTCCTCTTCCAGATGGAGGTGCCGCTGCCGGAGATCGTCGCGGCCTTGCAGGAAGCGCAGGCGGCGGGCGCCAAAACCGTTCTGAACCTCGCGCCGGCAAAGTTTCCCGAGCGCGATCCCGAAGCCTTTCGTCAGGCCCTGGCCGGGCTCGATACGCTGATCGTGAACCAGGTCGAGGCGCAGATGCTGGCCGATTGGCTGGGCCTTGCCGAAACCGGGCCCGCGGCTCTGCAAGCGGCGATCGGCTGCGCCCATTGCATCGTCACCGAGGGCGCCGCCGGTGTGCAGGCTGCCGGTCCCGAAGGTTTGGTCTCGGTGCCGAGCCATCCTGTGACGGTGCGCGACACCACCGGCGCGGGCGATGCATTTTGCGGCGGCTATGCGGCGGCGCGCGACGCCGGTTTGCCCTTTGCCGAGGCTCTGTCCTGGGGTGCGGTTGCCGGGGCGCTGGCCTGCCGCGCGATCGGCTGCCAGACCGCTTTGCCCTACGCAGCGGAGATAAAGGACGCGGTCGATGGCCGGCGGCACTGAACCGGTCGTCAGCATGTCCGGCTTCGGCCGCAGCGAGGGCGTCAGCGGAGATACCGCCTGGGCCGTCGAGATGCGCAGCGTCAATCACAAGGGCCTCGACATCAAATTGCGGCTGCCGTCCAGTGTTGACGGGCTTGATACGGACATTCGGCGCTTGGTGCAGAGCAGGCTCCGGCGCGGCTCTGCTCAGATAACCATCTCGCTCAAACACCAGGGCACGGCGACCGGGCTGCGGGTCAACCGTGACTTGCTCGAAGAGCTGATCGAGTTGGCCAAGGAGGCCGAGGCAAAGCACGGCCTGTCCTGCACGCTTGACGGCCTGTTGGCGGTGCGCGGCGTCGTCGAGACCGAAGACAGGGAGATCGACGAGACAGCGCGCGAGGCGCTGTTGGCGGCGCTGCGAAGCGGCTCCGAGCTCGCGCTCGACCATTTATCGGCGATGCGTATCGCCGAGGGTGCGCATCTTGCGGCTTCTGTCAGTGAAAAGATCCTTGCCATCGAGTCGCTGACTCAGCAGGCCGAGGATCGGGCTCAAGCTCGGGCCGGCATGATCCGTGAACGGGTGGAAAGCCTGGTTGCCGAGGCAATGGCGGCCGAAACCCGCCTCGACCGTGACCGGCTCGAACAGGAGATTGCCCATGTGCTGGTCAAGGCTGATGTGCGCGAGGAGATCGAGCGTCTGAAGGCGCATGTCATGGCGGCGCGGGATTTGCTGGCGCAAGGCGGGCCAATCGGCCGAAGCCTCGATTTTCTCTGTCAGGAGTTCAACCGTGAAGCCAACACATTGGGCTCTAAAGCCAATGACGCGGGGCTGACGACGATCGCGCTGGAGCTTAAAACGATCATCGATCAGATGCGCGAGCAGGTGCAGAATATTGAGTGATCTTGAATCGACCCCCAGAACGACACCCAAGCCGCCGGAGCGGCGCGGCTTGCTTTTCGTGCTTTCCTCGCCTTCGGGCGCCGGGAAAACAACGATCAGCCGTGCCTTGCTCGACCGTGACCCGGATCTGACCCTTTCGGTGTCGGTGACGACGCGCCCGCAACGCGAAGGGGAGGTCGACGGCGTCGATTACCGCTTTATCGATGAAGAGCGCTTCAAGGCCATGGTGGCGGCCGGGGAGCTGCTTGAACATGCCTTTGTCTTTGAAAACTACTACGGCACACCGCGCGCGCCGGTCGATGAAACCTTGGCAGCCGGCAAGGACATATTGTTCGATATCGACTGGCAGGGCACCCAGCAGATGCGCGAAAGCTCGCCTGCCGATCTTGTTTCCGTGTTCATCCTGCCGCCTTCGGCTGATGCGCTGGAGGCGCGCCTGCGGTCACGGGCGCGCGATCCGGCGGCGGAAATCGCCGGGCGCATGGCGAAAGCCGCCGATGAGATGCAGCATTACCCGGAATACGATTATGTCATCATCAATGACGACCTGAACCGCAGCATCGCGACGGCACAGGCGATCCTTAACGGCGAGCGGGCCAAGCGGGCGAGGCATGTCGGGCTGAATGAATTCGTCAAGGCGCAGCAGCAGATCCTTCGCGCTCAACACGGCTAAGCTGCCTGGCAAGGCGGACGAAGTCGTCAACGGACAGGCTCTCCGCCCGCCGCGTCGGGTCCAGTCGTGCTGCGTCAAGCAGTGAGCGGCTGTCGCCGAGCGCGGACAGGCTGGAGCGCAGCATCTTGCGTCGTTGTCCGAAGGCGGCGGCGGTGACCGCCTCCATCGCTGCAAAGGGCGGCGCGTCGTCCGGCAGCGAACGGGGGATGAGCCTGACGACGCTGGACTCGACTTTCGGCGGCGGGGTAAAGGCCCGCCCGGGCAGATGAAAGCACAGCGTCGTCTGACAGCGCCATTGGGCGATCACGGATAAACGTCCATAACTCTTGCTGCCCGGCCGCGCGGTCAGCCGCTCGGCGACCTCGCGCTGAAACATCAGCGTC
>CAZRBL010000016.1:0-46564 GCA_964598335.1 uncultured Rhodospirillales bacterium | reverse complement strand
TGCTCGAGCCAGCCGAGCAACAGCGCGGTGCCGACATTATAGGGCAGGTTGGCAACGATGGCGCGCGGTGCCGGCGCCGTTTTGATCGGATCGAAGGTCAGCGCATCCTGTTCGACGATTTCAACCCTTCCCGGATAATGGCGCGCCAGCTCATTAAGCGCATCTATGCAGCGCGTGTCTTTTTCCACGGCAATGACGCGGGCGGCCTCGCTGTTGAGCAGGGCGCGGGTGAGCCCGCCCGGCCCCGGGCCGATCTCGATCACGGTGATGCCGCCAAGGTCTCCGGCGCTGCGGACGATCTTGGCGGTGAGATTGGCATCGAGCAGAAAATGCTGGCCGAGCTTTTTTCGGGCGTCGAGCCCGAAGCGCGCAATCACCTCACGCAGGGGCGGTAGCGGGGATGAGGCGGACCCGGCGCTCACGATCGGGTTCGCCGACCGGCGATCTCTCCGGCCGTTCTGATGGCCGCGATCAGGCTGTCGGCCCGCGCCTTGCCCGTGCCGGCGAGGTCCAGCGCGGTGCCGTGATCCGGCGAGGTGCGGACAAAAGGCAGTCCCAAAGTGATGTTCACCCCGCCGAAAAAATCCAATGTTTTGAGGGGGATAAGAGCCTGATCATGATACATGCACAAGGCTGCGTCATAGCTTGTCCGCGCCTCCTCATGGAACAAGGTATCGGCAGGAAAGGGACCAGCGGCCGCAATTCCCTCGCGGCGCAACGCGTCGACGGCGGGTTTGATAATGCGGCTCTCTTCGTCCCCTATGGTCCCGTCCTCACCAGCATGCGGGTTGAGGGCGGCAATCGCCAATCGCGGCGCGGCAATGCCGAAATCCCGCTGCAATGCGGCGGCCGTGATCCGGGCCTTTTCAAGGATTGCGTCCCGTGTCAGGCAATCAGAGACCTCGGCCATCGGGATGTGAACGGTTACCGGAACAACCCGCAGGCCCTCGACCGCCAGCATCATCACGCACGACGCGGGCATTCCGTCTTCACCCGCCAGGGCACCGAGATATTCAGTGTGTCCGGGAAAGGTGAAACCGGCCTCTTTCATCGTCGATTTCTGAATCGGCAGGGTAACGATTCCGGCGACGTCGCCCGATCGTGCATAGGCGACCGCGCGGTCGATGCTGGCGATGACCGCTCGGGCATTCGTCGGCTCGAGTCGGCCGGGACGGGCGGGGGTGTCGAGCGCTAACGGCAGGATCGGCAACGCGGTCTCAAAGCGTGACAGCGCGTCTTCGGGCGATGTGATCGTGCTCAGGGGCACACCGGTCGCCTTCAGCGACCAGAGCTGCGGGTCGCCGATCAGGAAAAACGGCGACAGCCCCAGCAGGTCGCGTCGCCGATAGGCCTCGACGAGGATTTCTCCACCGATCCCCGCCGGCTCACCCATGGTGATCGCGAGCGGTGCCTCACTGACCATCGCGCCTAGCCGGATATCCGGATATCGATGAAGGCAGCAGCGCGAAGGTCGCGGATGTACCGACGCTGAAGAATTTCCATCCGCTCCATTGCCAGGTTATTGGCGATCTCATCCGGTGTCGGCAGCTGGCTCGGCGCGTCTTCGCGGCTACACACCATGAACAGCAGCAGCCCGTCGGGCCGCGCCACCGGTTCGGTCAACTCGCCGATCGGTGCCTCGCTCAGGATGTCCTGCACCGGCTGCGGCAAATCGGCGAGCTGGACCTCGCCGACATCACCCGACAGCGGATGGGGGTTCGCTTCCACCGCGCGGTCCATCAGGTCACAACTGTCGATCTGTCCGCGCAGAGCCGAGGCAAGGTCGCTCTGATGCTGACCGCTTTCTTCATCAAGCGGGACGAAAAGCTGGCGCAGGCCGAGCATTGCATTTTGCGAGGACGGGTTACGGCGGTCACGCAGCGCAATGATGCGATAGCCGGTGACATCGCGAATCGGCGGGCTGAGGCTGAGGCGACTCATCTGCTGCACCACCTCTCGTACAGGATCGGAGAGCTGGTCTTCGGCAATCCAGCCGAGATCGCCGCCGCGCGCCGCCCCTGCCGACTGCGAGAACTGCCGGGCAATTGAGGGAAAATCGGCGCCTTCGCGTATCCGCCTGACCAGTCTTTCGGCGAGAGCGAGAACCTCGGCCTCTTCCCGCGGATTATCCACCGGCAGAAAGATCTCGGCGAGCAGATATTCCGACTGACCGGAATTGGCCTCGAGACGTTCCTGAACTGCCGCGATATCGTCCTCGGTGATCTCGATTTCGCGCTGAATCGTCCGCTGGATGACACGGCTCCAGGCGATCTGGGCACGAATCTGATCGAGCAATGTGTTGGCTGTGATCCCGTCTTGATTGAGCTGCCGGATAAACGCCTCGGCGCTCATGCCATTTTGCTGTGCGATAGCCTCAAAGGCCGTCGCGATTTCCTCATCGGTGATGTCGATGTTCAGCCGCTGTGCTTCCTGAATCTGCAATTGCTCATTGATCAGATCGCGCATCACCCTCGGCAGCAGGCGCCGTTGCGTTTCCTGATCGCGCGGCAGATTGAGCGCGGCGAGGGCAAGCGAAAGCCTGCCGTTGAGATCCGAAGTTGAAATCACCGTGTCGTTGACGATGGCGGCGATCCGCTCGCTTTGCGCCTGCGCCGGAGCGGCGGCGAGGACAAGGCCGTAGATCACGGCGAGAAGGCTGAGAACTCTGAACTGCATGGTGACCGTAATATGCGCTAACCATCTTCAAAATGCAGCAACGCGGCGACCCCGAACAGCGTTGCCGCGACGGCGGGTATCCAGGCTGCCATTGCCGGCGGCAATGTGCCCGACAGGCCCAGCGCCTCGGCCACATCGCTGAGAAAGAAAACCGCAAAGGCGATCCCGACACCGGCGATGACCAGAATAAACGCCTTTCCCTGGCGCAGAGGCCGCAAACCGACCGAGGCTGCGATCAGAATAAGGCTAGCATAAAGCAATGGCTGGGCCAAAAGCGATTGGAAGTGCACGCGCAACCGGATGGCTGAAAAGCCGGTAGCCTCCATGGTGTCAATGAAGCCGGGAAGCTGCCAGACGGATATTGCATCGGGTGAGGCGAAGCTCGACTCCATCTTATCGCGGGTCAGGTTTGTCGGCAGGATAAAGCCGTCGCTGATCGTTTCGCCGCCATTCGGGTCGATCGCCCGACCGGGATCGATATGCCAGGCCTTGTCCTCGAGTCGCGCGCCTTGCGTCTCGATCATCTGCATCAGCCGATCATCGCCGTCGAAATACAGCACGGTCACGTCCTGCAGCGCCCAGCTTTCCGGCCGCACCTGCTCGGCATGCAGAATGGTCCGCTGGCCGCGATAGTCCTGGCGGAGCCATAGCCCGGTTTCCAGCAATTCGACGGCTGCGCTTTCGGGTTCAAGATAGCGCGACTCGAGACTCTCGAATTTGGCGATGAAAACGGTGCTGATCGGATTAACCACGCCCACCCGCAGCAAACCGATCAGCGCTGCCGCCAGCAGCACCGGGATCAGAAACTGCCAGGCCGAGGTGCCGACCGAGCGGGTGATGACCAGTTCCTGTGAACGGGTCATTCGCCAGAAAGTCTGGATACCGGCAAACAGCACGGCAAAGGGGATCAATTGCTGGCCGGATTGCGGCAGTTTGAGCACCGACATCTGAAGCAATGTCAGAAACCCGACCTCTCTGCCGGAAGCGCGGCGCAGCAATTCAATGATTTCAAAAAGATAAATCACTGCCAGCAGCGCGCCGAGCAGCATCAGGAAATTCGCGACAAAGCGGCGTGCCAGATAAGCCGATAGGGTTTTCGGCGGCGCCATCATGCTGCTGCCTCAAGCCGGCGGGGCATCGGCCTCCGTCTGCCGCGCAGGAAGAAGAAACCGGCGAGCAGGATCGGCAAAAGCCCGGCACCGTATTGCAGCGCAATCAGCGTGCTGTCGCTTCGGCTGACGCTGTTGGCCGCCAGCATCAGACCCTGACAGGTCGTGGCGAGGCCGACGGTCAGCCAGATGCGCAGCGCGCCGCCCTTGCGCGAAAACCCGCGGAACAGAAGCAATGCCGGCGCCAGCGCGGCAAATCCGAGCGCCAGCAGCGGTGAGGCCAGCCGGGCATGCGCCTCGGCACGGAAACTTGCTGCATGGACCGCTTCCTGCGGGTTCGCGGCGGCTTCCAGAAGCTCAAGAAATGTCCGCTCGCTCGCTTCGCGCCATTGCATGCCGATATTCGGTTCGGAGAGGGAAAAATCGAAGGCGTAACGGTCAAAGGACAGGCTCGTCATCTCCCCGCTTGTGGGATCGCGGCTATGCCTGACACCCTCATAGACGACGGCGCGCGAGCCGGCCTCGGTCTCGATGATCGCGCCGCGCCGGGCTGTGACCGTGACCGCCGGCGCGTCTTTTCGCCGCTCATGGATCAAGATGCCTTTCAGTTCGCCGTTTTCGGCTTTCTCCCGAACGTAAATCGTGATGCCGCGCTGCAGGGTGTTGAAGACCCCTTCGCGCAGCAGAACGGTGGTGTATTCGGCACGCATCTGATTGCGCAGATCCTTCATTTCGCGCTGCGCGACGGGGGCTAGCTGCACATTCATTGCCAGCACGATCAGGGCGACGATCACGCCGAGCAGCAACGCCGGCTGCGCAAGTCTCAGCGGCGATACGCCGCTGGCCTGCATCACCACGGCTTCATGATCGGCAATATTGCGATGATAGACGAAGAGAATCACGACAAAGGCGGCAACCGGCAGGACCACGACCATGAAGCTCGGCAGGGTGAGCATGACCAGGCCGAGAAACAGGCTTAGCGGGGCGCCGCCATTGATCGCCATATCGAGGAAGCGCAGAGACTGCGTCAGCCAGATTGCAGCCGCGAAGGTCAGGCTGACGAACAGCGTTCCCGTCAGCAATTGACCGAACAAATAGCGGTTGAGAAGCTGCATGGCAGGCTGTTGGTTATCGACGCTTCGTTGCTTCTGCGAAGTTTCGCATTATAGGGTGCTGTGATCCTGGGGTAAGTCCCCTCGCACCTTTGCCAAGGATTCAACCGATGAAAGTCAGCTTCGGCGAACCCGCACTGCCGAAAACCGGTGCCAAAAACGCTGTCCTCGTCTTGCTGGGCGTCAAAGATGCCGTGCTCGGCGAGCAGGCGGAAGCACTTGATCAGACGACCGGCGGCTTCCTCGCCCGCGCAGTCGAGACGACGGAATGGAAAGCGGGCCACGGCGCCGTGCTGGAGCTGCTGACACCGGCCGACATGCCCTTCAGCCGTATCCTATTGCTCGGTCTGGGCGATCCTGCAGCGCTCACCGCGCAGAAGCTTCAGGAGGCCGGCGGGCGGCTTGCGGCCAAGCTGATCGGGCTGAAAGCCAAAGAAGCCAGCGTCCTGATCGATCGCGAGGTTTTGGGGGAGGAAGACAAGGGCGGTCCGTTTTCGGCGGCCGAAATGGCGGCGCTGATCGCCTCGGGCGCGCATCTCCGCAATTACGCCTTCGACAAGTACAAGACCGAGAAGGGACGCGGCGCGAAGAAAAAACGAAAGGCAAAGGCCGCGCACCGCTTGCAGAAGCTGGCCATGCTGTGCGCTAAGCCGGGAACGGCGCGGAAGCGTTATCAGACCCTTGAGCGGGTCGCGAGCGGCGTATTCCTGACCCGGGACCTGGTGTCCGAGCCGGCCAATGTGCTGCATCCGGAAAGCTTCGCCGAGCGCATCGAACAGGCTTTTGAGGGCACCGATGGCGTTAAGGTCGAGGTGCTGAACGAAAAACAGATGCGCAAACTCGGCATGGCGGCGCTGCTCGGCGTCGGACAGGGCAGCCGCCGCGAGTCGCGGCTTGTGGTGATTGATTACCGCGGCGGCGGCGAGAAAGAGGCGCCGCTGGCCTTTGTCGGCAAGGGCGTGACCTTCGATACCGGCGGCATCTCGATCAAGCCGTCCTCGGGCATGGAGCAGATGAAGTGGGATATGGGCGGCGCCGGGACCGTGGTCGGATTGATGAAGGCGCTGGTCGAGCGCAAGGCCAAGGTCAATGCGGTCGGGGTCGTCGGGTTGGTCGAGAACATGCCCGACGGTCAGGCGCAGCGGCCCGGCGATGTCGTCACCTCGATGTCCGGCCAGACCATCGAAATCCTCAACACGGATGCCGAAGGACGCCTCGTTCTCGCCGATGCGCTCTGGTACACCCAGGATCGCTTCAAGCCGGAGCTGATGATCGATTTGGCGACGCTGACCGGCGCCATGATCGTCGCGCTGGGCGCCGAATATTCAGGCTTGTTCAGCAATGACAACGGGCTCGCGGACAGGCTGTTCAAGGCCGGGCTGGCAGTCGATGAGAAAGTCTGGCGATTTCCTCTGCACGCCAGCTATGACCGCGACATCAATTCCGAGATTGCCGATGTGAAGAATATCGGCAGCGGCGGGGCCGGAAGCATCACGGCGGCGCAGTTTCTCAAGCGCTTTGTCAATGATGTAACCTGGGCGCATCTCGATATCGCCGGGACCACTTGGTCCAAAAAGGATCTTGCGCTGGCACCGAAGGGGGGCAGCGGGTTCGGGGTCCGTTTGCTCGATCGCTTTGTCGCCGACAATTACGGCTGACATGGGCTATTTGCGGTGATGGCGGAATTTCGCTTCTACCATCTCACGCGCTCGCCGCTCGACCACGCCTTGCCGCAACTTCTCGGCAAGGCGCTCGAGCAAGGCATGCGGGCGGTGGTGATGACCGTCGATGCCGATCGCGTGGCCTTCCTCAATAAACATCTCTGGACCTTCGATCCCGGCAGTTTCCTGCCGCACGGCGCTGCCGATGACGGCAATGCCGACCGCCAGCCGATCTGGCTGACCGATCAGCCCGAAAACCCGAATGCGGCCGATTTGCTGATCCTGACCGACGGCGCCGAGCATCCGGAGCCCGACAGCTTCGGGCTGTGCTGTATCATGTTTGACGGCCATAATCAGTCGGCCGTAGAGCGTGCCCGCGCAGCCTGGCGCCGCTTCCGGGATGCGGGTCACGCGCTGACCTATTGGCAACAGGGAGAGCGCGGCGGTTGGGAGAAAAAGGCTTAAGTGAAGCGGCGAAGCCACCGTCTCTGTTATATTTTGCTACTGGCGAAGCCGCGCAACAGCCGCTAAAGACGTCAAAAAGGGAAATCGCTTCGCTGTCACCGGAGTTCGATAATGAACAAGCAAGAATCACCAGCGATCACCATCGTCCGAAAGGTCCTGTCGGCAACGGCACTGCTGGGTGCCGGTTTGATGGGCGTGAGTGCGGCGGCGCAGGCGCCGGTGGTCGTACCATCGAACCCGGCGGGTTCTTTTTTCTTTTTCGGCGACAGTCTGAGTGACACCGGCAATGCCTTCGGCCTGAGCGGCGGCACCAATCCGGAGAGCCCGCCATATTTTCTCGGCCGGTTTTCCAACGGTCCGATCTGGGTCGAGCTTCTGCCGCAGCTCCAGGGGGTTCCGGTTTCCGCCGCGCCGAGCTTCGCCGTCGGCGGCGCCGAGACCGGCACCGGCGGCAGCGTCGGCGTCGCCACGCAAATCCAGAGCTTCATCGACGGCGGCGGTTCGGTGCCGAGCAACACGATCGTGTCGGTCTTTGCCGGCGCCAATGATATCCTGAATAACGCTGCCTCGACCGAGCCGACAGAGCTGGTCGCCCGCATTGTCAGTGATACGGTGACCAATATCAGCACCTTGGCGGCGGTCGGGGGCCAGCGCTTTCTGGTTCCCAATGTGCCGCGCCTCGGGATTACGCCGGTCGGTCAGTCAAGCGGTGCGGCAAGCGATCTGACCAGCCTTTCCATTCTCGTCAACTCCGCTGTCTTCGACGCCATGGCGGAGCTTGAACAGGCGCTGGGTGTTGAGGTGATCATTGCCGATACCGATGCGCTGTTTCTTGATTTCATCGCTGATACCGAGACTTACGGCTTCACCAATACCGATGTTCCCTGCCTGTCGGCCACCGGCACCGACAGTCCGACCGGCGCTTGCGAGACCGAGGAGCAGGAAGCCGCCACATTGTTCTTCGATCCCTTGCACCCGACAGCGCCGGCTCACGCCTTTTTCGCCGAATATATCAACGGCATGCTGGTCGCTAATGATCAGGGACCGCGGATCATGGCGGCGATCGGCGAACTTGGCCTGATCGTCACCGAAAGCCTGCATAACGTCGCCGATCAGCGACTCTATGGTTTGCGCAGCGGCTTCGGCACCGTTGTTGCCGATCATGCGCGGGTCGATCTCGGCAAGGACCGCATCGCCGGTTTCATTGCCGGCGGCTTCAACTTCGGTGAACGGCGCAACCAGCCCGATCGCGCCAGCTTCGACTATGATCATTTTCGGGTGTCGGCCGGTATCGAATATGAGGCCGACCAAAATCTGCTCGGCGGCGTGGCCGTCACCTATCTCGACGGCGATATCGAGTTTGAGAACGATCTCGCCCGCGCCAATAATGACAGCTTCGGCGTCACCGCCTATGGCACGGCTCGGATCGGCCGGCTCTATCTCGATGCGGCGCTTGGCTTCAGCCTTGATGATTACGAGCAGGTCGAGCGCGCCACCGGCAATGGCGTGACGCCGGAATCGACCGGGGATACGGAAGGCAATACCTTCTTTGCCAGCCTCGAGACCGGCTATCGTCTCGATGTCCAGGCGGTGACTTTTGCGCCTTTTGCAGGGGTGCGTTTCCTCAATGCCGAGATCGACGGCTACACGGAAAACGCACCGGCGCTGAACGCGATTACCGTCGGCGATATGACGGCGGACCGCTATCTGATCGAGGGCGGTCTATCGGTCAGCGGCGCGTTTGAGGGCAACAGCTTCATGTGGGTTCCGCATATCCGGCTGTCGGTCGAGCATGCCTTCACCGATTCCGATCTGGATTTCGATTTTCAGGTTGCCGGTGATCTGCCGCGCCCTATCACCGCGGAAAACGACGATGATACGGCGCTGCGCTTCGGCGGCGGCATGATGGTCAGCCATGGCGGTGGTTTTGATGTCGTTTTCGATTATGACGGCAGCTTTGGCGATGACAGCGTCGATCACCGGGTCAGCATGCGGGCGCGAAAGCGCTTCTGATCGCTGTTTTCCTGCGCCCGGATGCTTGCAGGCCGGGGCGGGGCGCCTTAAATCGCGGCTGCCGGGTTCCCGGCGAAGTCCCTGATTTTCCCGATATTCGGAGTTGCGGCCGATGGCTGAAGAACAAACCCTGTCGATCATCAAGCCGGACGCCACACGGCGTAATCTTACCGGCCGGATCAATGCTCGCTATGAAGAGGCGGGGCTGCGGATCGTGGCGCAAAAGCGCATTCACCTGACCGAGGCCCAGGCCAAGGCCTTTTACGCCGAACATGCGGGTAAGGGCTTTTACGGCGATCTGGTCGCGTTCATGACCTCGGGTCCGGTGGTCGTGCAGGTGCTGCGCGGCGAAGATGCCGTGACGCGACACCGGGCAATCATGGGGGCGACCAATCCGGCCAATGCAGAGCCCGGCACCATCCGCAAGGATTTTGCGGAGTCGATCGAGGCCAATTCGGTACACGGCTCAGACAGTCCCGAAAACGCCGCCCGCGAAATCGGCTTCTTCTTCTCGGAAATCGAGCTGGTCGGTTAGAGCAGGAAGATCGCCAGAAGAATCAGGGTCGCCACGGTCAGTGCGAGGGCGATTTTGGTGCCGCGCATGAACGCGTCCCACATCTTCTGATGGGCTTCGGTTTTCAACCCGTAGGCCTTACGATCATCCATCTCCGCCGGGCTGTTATTGTCGGCCGTCTGGCTCATTTCTCGTCTCGTTGAATGCGGGTCATGCTGTCCGTTGACGCCGATATAGCGGCCCGTTCGCTGTTTTGAAATACGGTTTCAGGACGTGATCGGCGGATTGGCGAGCATCTGACCGGAGTTCGGCGCCGTCTTTCCAGCCTCGGAGAAGGTCACGCGACCGTTCGGGTCCAGCCCGATCATGCCGGTCGCGAGCCAGCGCAGCGCTGCCGGGTAGGCGCGGTGTTCGACGGCAAGAATGCGTGCCGCGAGGCTGTTTGCGTCATCGTCGGGGTCGATCGGCACCGCTGCCTGTAACAGGGCGGGCCCGTCATCCATCTCCGCGGTGACGAAATGCACGGTACAGCCGCTCAGCCGGGCGCCCGCATCGATTGCCTGCTGCTGTGGCGCTAATCCCTTGAAGGCCGGCAGCAAGGACGGGTGGATATTGATCATCCGACCATGCCAGCGTGAGACAAAACCGGCGCTGAGGATGCGCATGAATCCGGCAAGGCAAACGAGATCGATCTCAGCCGCCCTCAGTTTTTCGTCAAGCGCGGCGTCATAACTCTCGCGATCGGCAAAATCGCGATGCGGTATGACCTCGGCGGCGATCCCGGCCGCGGCCGCATGCTGCAGCCCCGGCGCGTCGGCCCTGTTGCTGACCACCAGCGCAATTTCGGCAGGGTAATCGGGCGCCGCCGCGGCATCGATCAGGGCTTTCAGGTTGCTGCCGCGACCCGAGATCAGCACGGCGACCCGGCGTTTCATGACAGCGCCGTCGACAGCCCGTGGATCTGGACGCGGCCTCCCTCAGCGATCTCGCCGATCTCCAATGGGCTTTCGCCGGCCTCGCGCAGTGCCGCGCTTACCCCATCGCGATGCTCGGCGGAGCAGATCAGCACATAGCCGATGCCGCAATTGAACACCGTCGCCATCTCTTCCGCCGAGAGGCCTCCGGTACGAGCCAGCCAGGCAAATACCGGCGGCATCGGCCAGGCGCCTGCATCGAGCTGCGCCGTCAGCCCGTCGGGCAGCACCCGAGGCAGGTTTTCGATCAATCCGCCGCCGGTGATATGGGCCATGCCGCGGACGTGACCGGTACGGAGCGCGGACAGCACCGGCCGAACATAGAGCCTGGTCGGGGTTAGAAGGGCGTCGCCCAGGGTCTCGCTTTCAGCAAAGGGGCAGGGCATGTCCCAGCGTAAATCGGCATCCTTGACCAGCTTGCGGACCAGCGAGAAACCGTTGCTGTGCACACCGGAAGCGGTCAGGCCGATGATCACGTCTCCGCTGCTGATCGTCTCGCCTGTGACAAGCGCATCGCGCTCAACCGCGCCGACCGCGAAACCGGCGAGATCGTAATCGCCCGCCTCATACATGCCGGGCATTTCCGCAGTCTCCCCGCCGAGCAGGGCGCAATTGGCCTGCCTGCAGCCTTCCGCGATGCCGGCAATGACCTGCTCGGCAATCGCCTTGTCGAGCTTTCCAGTGGCGAAATAGTCCAGAAAAAACAGCGGCTCGGCGCCTTGGACGATAAGGTCGTTGACGCACATCGCCACCAGATCGATGCCGACGCCTTGATGATTGCCGGTATCGATTGCCACCCTGAGCTTGGTGCCGACACCATCTGTTGCGGCCAGCAAGAGCGGGTCGTGAAATCCTGCCATTTTAGGGTCAAAAACACCGGCAAACTGACCCAGACCGCCGAGCAGTCCCGGGCGTGCCGTCGCCTTGGCGAGCGGCTTGATGGCGTCGACCAGGGCATTGCCTGCTGCAATATCGACACCCGCTGATTTGTAGGAATTGCTTGCCATCGTCTCGCACGGTAGCCTGAACACACGGTGCATTATGCGCCGCACGACTTCTCCCGAGCCTAGCCTTTGAGGGCGCTATTGCAATGATTCGGCAGATCAAAAAGCTATTTCTCTGCCTCGCGCTGATCGCGTCGGCAACGGGCGCCGCTGTGGCGCAGATGTCGGACCCCTTTACCGTTACCGGCGTTCGTGTCGATCAGACATCGCAGAGTGCCGCGCAGGCGCGCAATCTGGCGATCGCCGACGGTCAGAAGCAAGCCTTCGAGAGGCTCGTCGAGCGTCTGACCGTCGAGGAGGACCGGGCTTTGCTGCCTGAGCTCTCGCAATCGGATATTGAGGGTTTGGTTCAGGATCTGATGATTGAAGGCGAGCAGCGCTCGGCCGTTCGCTATATCGCCTCATTGACCGTGCGGTTTCGGGCGAATGAGGTTCGCGCTCTGTTTGATCGATCCGGCGTCGGCTATAGCGACACGATGAGCGGCGCGGTGCTGGTGCTGCCCGTATTGATCACCCAGGGGCGAGCGCTGCTTTGGGATGATCCGAATCCGTGGCGCGCTGCCTGGGAAAGGCTGGATTTCGAAACGGGTCTTGTCCCGATCGAGGTGCCTTTCGGTGAGCTTGCCGATCTGACCGCGATTGATGCCGCCTCCGCCCTGGCGGGTAATCAGGTGAGGTTGTCGGCCATTGGTCAGCGCTATAACGCGCCGCGTGCCGCGGTGATGCGGGCGGAACCGTTCGGGCCCGCGGGCGCGGAAGGGCTTGCGGTGACGATGGTGTTGCACGGTGCTCAGGGTCTTGAGCAGACGCTCGGTTTCAGTATCGCCGCGACGGATCCGGCCGTTGACGGCAGCAATGTTTATGGACGCGCCGTTACTGAGGCGGTCAAGCGGCTCGAAGAGGATTGGAAGCAGCGGTCGGTTCTCGATTCCGGTCTCATCGACAGCCTCAGCTTCACCTACCCGATCAATAGCCTCGCCGACTGGGTAGAGATGCGGCAGCGGCTGGATCGCCTCGGTGCCGTCGTCGCCGTCCGGGCGGATTCGATCAACCGCCGCCAGGTTACGGGTCGGATCGACTTTCGCGGTGATCCCGGCGGACTGCAATTCGCCCTGCAGCAAGACCGGTTAACGCTGGCCGAGACCGCGCCGGGGAGCGGCGAGTACAGACTCGAGGCGGCGCCTTCCTTCGGTCAGCCCTCGCCGCGATCCGTTCCGGCGGTGATGCCGTGAGTCTCCGGCGGGAAGCCATCTTCTGGGGCGGCTTGCTCGCCCTGTTTATCGGCTTTCTCTATCTGTTCAGCAGCATCCTGCCGCCCTTCGCGGCCGGGCTGATCATCGCTTATTTGCTGGACCCGTTTGCCGACCGGCTGCAGGCGATCGGTCTGCCGCGCTGGGCGGCGGCCGGGCTGGCAATCCTCTCGATGGTCCTTGCGGGAATGATTTTTCTGCCGATCGTCGGCTCCGCGCTCTATTCACAGGTTTCGCTGCTGCTTCAAACGCTGCCCGATTACCGCGTCTTTGTCGACGAGCGCCTCAGCCCGCTTTTTCAACTCGTCATGGAAAGGCTGGATGAGGAGCAGGCCGAACAATTGCGGCAGGGACTGGCCGAGTTTGGCGGGACCGTGGTCGACTGGATTACCGATTTTCTTTCCGGCCTTCTCGACAGCGGGCTGGCGCTGTTGCAGGTCGTCGGGTTCCTGATCATTACCCCGGTGGTCGCCTTCTATCTGCTGCGCGATTACGATACCATCTTCAAGACGCTGAGCGACTGGCTGCCGCGCGATGAGGCCGAGACCATCCGCGCTTTGGTCGGACAGATGAACGATGCCATTGCCGGGTTTATCCGCGGCCAATTACTGGTCGCCCTGACCCTGGGTGTGCTTTACGCGATAGCGCTGTCGATTGTCGGCCTCAATGGCGGTCTGCTGATCGGCTTCATCGTCGGTGTTTTCTCCGTCGTCCCCTATGTCGGCACGTTTTCAGGCTTGTTCATCTGTATTATCATCGCCGCCTTCCAGTTCGGGACGCTGTCGCATGTTCTGATCGTTGCAGCGATCTTCGGCGCCGGACAACTGCTCGAGGATTACGTGCTGATCCCGCGCTGGACCGGACAGGGCGCCGGGTTGCATGCGGTCGTCGTCATCTTCGCCCTGCTCGCAGGCGGTCAGCTTTTCGGCTTTGCCGGAGTGCTGCTGGGCGTACCTTTGGCAGCAGTCATTGCCATCCTGCTGCGCTTCGCGATCCGCAAATATCTCGACAGCCGCTTTTTCAAGGGCGATGTGCCGGCCGATGGTCCTTTGCCGCCCGCCGATCCTGCGGCTGAACGGGCATGAACACCATGGACACGCTGCCATGGCCGACGCCGCCTCTGCGTCGACCGCCGCAGGATATCATCGCCGGCGAGGCCAACCGGACGGCGCGGGCGCTGATTGATCGCTGGCCGGACTGGCCGGTCCCGGGCGTTGTCCTGAGCGGCCCGCCGAAAAGCGGAAAATCCTTTCTCGCACGTAATTGGCAACGTCGCGCCGGTGCGGTGGATATAACCGGTCTCTCGCTGGATCCGGACGATCTTGGGGGCTGGGCAGAGTCCGCCGGTTCACTGCTGCTCGACAATGCGGCACGTTTCGCCGCCGATCCGGTCGGAGAGCGGGCGCTGTTTCATATCCTCAACCTCTTGATGCAGCGCGGCGCCCATATCCTGCTCGTCGCGGAACAACCGACGGCGCAATGGCCGGTAAGGCTGCCTGATTTGCGCTCGCGGCTTGCCCTGATGCCGGCAGCGGTCATTGAAACGCCCGATGACGCGATGCTTGCCGCCTATCTTCGGCGCGCCTTTGACGGTTTGCAGGTTACCGTGTCGGATGAGCTGATTGCCTATCTCGTGCCGCGGATCGAGCGCAGCTATGCGGCGGCGCAAAGCATCGCCGAGGCCCTGGAGAACGAGGCACGGCGTCAGCGCCGCGCGGTCACTCGGCCCTTCGCCGTCAAATTCATGAAGTCAGATCGCGCGGCTTGACGAAATCAAGCAGGCGTACGGTGGCCGTTGACAGGCTGCGCCAGCCGCCGGTGCCGACAGCAAAGGCGGCGAGCGCGCCGGTCGGGAACTTCATGCGAATGTCCTCGAGCAGTGCCTTGTCCCGGTCGGCGACGGGCAAAGCCAGATGCTGGGACAGTTCCTGAAGATCAGGGTTATGCGCGATCAGCAGCAACGTCCGGACAGGCCGGTTCGAGGCGGTCACCGTCGGCGCATCGCGCAGCAGGTCAAGCAGGCCGGCGGCGCCGCAAAGATAGGCGCGCGGCTCGTCGACCTTGGGAATGGGCTCACTCTGAGCCTCATTGATCAGGGCGAAGGTGCCTTGGCATCGCACCGCGCTGGAACACAGGGCCAGATCGATCGGCGCGTAGTGCCGGGCAAGGTAGCGACCCATCGCCGTTGCCGCCCTGATGCCGCGATCGGCCAGCGGGCGCTCATGATCCTCCAGGGCTTCATCCTGCCAACTCGACTTGGCATGGCGTAGCAGCAACAGCCTGTAAGGTGCTGTTTCATCGAGCCTGTCGGGCGGCGCATTTGGCGATGGAGGGTTTGTCACAAAACCGCAAAACCTGTACCAGCGGAATAACTTCCGATATTATTGATCAAGTGTGATGTCGAGCTTCGGTGTTGTTTTTAGCGTCTCCGACGCGGTTTAGGAAAGGTCACAGGCGATGAGCATCGCAGAAGAGATCGATAGTGACGCCATCACGCCAGATGATCCGGCGCGGTTCATCAACCGAGAGCTATCCTGGCTGGCGTTCAATGAGCGGGTTCTGGAGGAGGCCGAGAATGAACGGCATCCGCTGCTGGAGCGACTTCGCTTTTTGTCGATTTCAGCCAATAATCTCGATGAATTCCTCATCGTTCGCGTTGCCGGGCTGAAGGCCCAGGTAACCGCCGGGGTCAAGGACCGTTCGCCCGAAGGCTTTAATCCGGCGCAGCAACTGGTCCTGATCAAGGAGGCCATGACGCGGCTGATGAAGGCGCAGCAGCGGTGTTTTCACCGGCTGCGGACATTGTTGAACGATGAAGGCATCATCTTTGAGGATATCGATGCGCTCGGCGGCGAGGCGGCAGCCTGGCTAGAGCGCAAATTCATCGACGACCTTTACCCGCTGCTGACGCCGATCGCCGTCGACCCGGCCCATCCGTTCCCCTTCATTCCCAATCAGGGGCTGTCGATCGCGCTGCAGCTTTTCGATGCCAAGGCCGGGCGCCATCTCGATGCGCTGGTGCCGATCCCACAGCAATTGGCACGGTTTATCCGGCTGCCGGGCGCCGGGCATCGCTACATCCAGATCGAACAGCTGGTGCTGCGCTATCTCGACACGCTTTTCCCGGAATTCGATATCGAACGGCATGCGGTGTTCCGGGTTCTGCGCGACAGCGAGCTGGAGATCGAAGAAGAGGCCGAAGATCTGGTGCGGACCTTTGAGACGGCGCTGAAACGCCGCCGTCGCGGGATCGTCATGCATCTCGTCACCGAAACCGATGTCCACCGTCCGCTGCTCGATTTTCTCAGCATGCAGCTCGGCGTAACCGAAAACGACGTGTTCGAGGTCGACGGTCTGATCGGCCTGCGTGACCTCTCGGAATTGATCGCCGATGACCGCCCCGATCTGCTGTTCCCCCCCTATTCCGCGCGTTTTCCCGAAAGGGTGCGCGATTTCGGCGGCGATTGCCTGGCGGCGATCCGCGAAAAGGACTTCATCATCCACCACCCCTATGAGAGCTTTGATGTCGTCGTGCAGTTCCTGCGTCAGGCTGCGCGCGATGACGAGGTCGTGGCGATCAAGCAGACGCTTTATCGGACCAGCAAGGACTCACCCATTGTCGCGGCGCTTATCGAGGCGGCCGAGGCCGGCAAATCGGTCACCGCGATGATCGAATTGCGGGCGCGCTTCGATGAAGCAGCCAATATTCGCTGGGCGCGCGATCTCGAACGCGCCGGGGTCAACGTTGTCTATGGCTTCATCGATCTGAAAACGCATGCCAAGGTGTCCCTGGCGGTGCGGCGCGAGCCGCAGGGCCTGCGCACCTACATCCATCTCGGCACCGGGAATTATCACCCCATCACCGCGAAAATTTACACCGATCTGTCGTTCTTCACATGTGATCCGGCGATCGGCCGCGATGCGGCGGCGATGTTCAATTACATGACCGGCTATGCCATGCCGGGCAAAATGGAGAAAATCTCCATTGCCCCGGTCAGCCTGCGGTCGACGCTGGAACATTTGATCGACGGCGAAACCGCCCATGCGCGAGAAGGGCGCCCGGCGGCGATCTGGATCAAGGTCAACAGCCTGGTTGATCCCGATCTTATCGACCGGCTCTACACGGCTTCGCAGGCGGGGGTTCACATCCAGCTGGTGATCCGCGGCATCTGCTGTCTCCGGGCCGGAGTTCCGGGACTGTCGGAGAATATCCGTGTCAAAAGCATCGTCGGACGATTCCTCGAGCATTCGCGGATTTTCTGTTTCGGCAACGGCGCCGGCCTGCCGTCACCGGAGGCGAAGGTCTATATGGCCTCGGCTGACCTGATGCCGCGCAATCTCGACCGCCGTATCGAGACCCTGGTGCCGATCGAGAATCCGACGGTGCATGATCATGTGCTCAATCAGATCATGGTCGCCAATCTCAAGGACAATGTGCAAAGCTGGGAGATGGCGTCCGACGGCAGCTAT
Organism: uncultured Rhodospirillales bacterium; assembly: GCA_964598335.1. Classification (GTDB taxonomy): domain Bacteria; phylum Pseudomonadota; class Alphaproteobacteria; order CAZRBL01; family CAZRBL01; genus CAZRBL01. Next base: position 29,316 of record CAZRBL010000016.1, on the reverse strand, counting down.
AGCCGGGTTCATGCCGCCGGCGCGCCGTTCAACGCGCATAACTATTTTATGACCAATCCCAGCTTGTCCGGTCGGGGTCGGGCGCTGTATGGCTCCAGGGTTCCGCCGCGACTCGTGCTGAAAGACTAGCGTTTGTCTGTTGCCCAACTTGCCGATCCGGCAGTCGTTACCCCGGGGCGTGCCGCAACCGAAGGTCGCTTCGGCGTCATCGATATCGGGTCGAACACGGTCAGGCTGGTTGTGTTTGACCGAATTGCCCGCATGCCGGTCCAGATTTTCAATGAAAAGGCGGTTTGCGGTCTCGGGCGCGGTCTGGCCTTGAGCGGCCGTCTCAACCCGGACGGGGTCGCCATGGCGACCGATGCGCTGCGGCGTTTTCGTGCATTGCTGGCTGCGATGAAGGTTGACGATGCGGCAGCCATTGCCACCGCAGCCGTGCGCGATGCCGAAGACGGGGCTGATTTCCTGAAGGCGGTCGAGGCGCTCGCGGGCCTCAAGCCGCGCCTGATCAGCGGCAAGGAAGAGGCAAGATTGTCGGCGCTCGGCGTGCGTTCCGGCATTCCGGATGCGGCCGGGATCATGGGTGATATGGGCGGCGGCAGCCTTGAGCTTGTGACCTTGTCGGAGAACGGCGGCGTCGGACCGCAAATCAGCTTGCCCGTCGGCCCGTTGCGTCTGCTCGGGCTTGAACAAAAGGGGCGGCAACTCGACGATCTGATCGATCGTGAGTTCGAGCGCGTTCCCTGGCTGCGCAGCGCCGAGGCGCGGCCGCTTTACATCGTCGGCGGTGCCTGGCGAGCCATCGCCAAGGCGCATATGGTGCACAGCGCTCACCCGCTGCACATTATCCATCATTACCGGGTACCTACGGCGCGCGGCGTCGAATTTGCCAAGCTGCTGTCCAAGCAAAGCCCGGAATCGCTGGCGCGAATGCCTGGAATCTCGTCCCGCCGGGTCGATGCCGTACCGCTGGCATCACGGATTCTGGCCCGCCTGCTGCAGATAATGCGTCCTTCCGAGATTATTTTTTCGGCGTTCGGGCTGCGCGAGGGCCTTGTCTATGACCGCCTCGATCCGGAAGACAAGAAACGTGATCCGCTGATCGAATACTGCCGGCGTGAGGCGGCGCGCAGCGGACGTTTCGGCGATGCGACGCGGCTTGACGGCTGGCTTGCCGGCGTCTTCGAGGATGTTTCGCCGGCCGAGGCGCGGCTGCGCGAGGCAGTCTGTCTGCTCAGCGATATCGGATGGCCCTATCACCCGGATTATCGCGGCGATCAGGCGACCCTGCAGATCATGCGTATGCCGACCGGCGGAATCAGCCATGAGGACCGCGCCTTCCTCGCGACTGCCATGGCTGCGCGCTACGGCGATAAATCGCCGGTCGACCGCTATGATCTCCGCCGTTTGCTGACGCCCGAAGCGGGCCAGCGGGCCTTTACCATCGGGGTCGCCTTGCGTCTGGCCTATTCGATGACCGGCGGCGCGCTCGAGCTGCTTTCGGATTGTTCGCTGGCGCGCTCGGGCAAGACCCTGGAAATCGGCCTGGACGGGGCGCCGCATCTCATTCGGGGCGAGGTGATCGATCGCCGCGTCGGCGCGCTGGCCAAGGCCCTGGGCCTCGATGGTTGGCGCGCAGTTTAATTAGAGCGTTTTCCTTTGTTTTTGATCCGGTCCACCCCTGCACCCCCGTCCCGCCTCCCCAGACAGGATACTTGCAGGGGAGGCGGGACGGGGGTGCAGGGGTGGACCGGAATGATCGGAAAATGCTCTAACCCGCCGCCTTGAGCCCCGGGTTGAAATCGACCACGGTTATTCTGCGGTTCTCAATCCGCAAGCCCAGCTTGCCGCGTTTCAGAGCCAAAGCGTCGCGACCGAACACCTCATAGCGCCAGCCATGCATCGCGTCGATGTCGGCTTTGTCGTCCGCCGCCAGCAATTGCAGGTCTTCGGTATTCGCGACCAGCTTGGCGGCGACCTCATGCTCCTCGCAGCGCAATTTCAGCAGCACCTTCAGCATTTCCACGATCGGTGCGATGCCTGGCGGCAATTCCTTTTTCTTCTTCTTCCGGTGCGGCATGTCGGCGGGGTCGAGTTCAAGTGCCGTCTGAACCGCGTTGAGCACCGCCTTGCCGTGACGGCTTTCGCCGAATCCGCGGGGAATGCCGCGAATTTTATTGAGATCGCCGGGCTGTCTCGGCGTCTGCGCGGCGATGTCCATAAGGGTTTCGTCCTTTAGGACACGGCCACGCGGGATATCCCGCTTTTGCGCTTCCTCTTCGCGCCAGGCGGCGATTTCGCGCAGCACTGCGAGGAAACGCGGTTTATCGGTCTTGATCTTGAGCCGACGCCAGGCTTCGCGGGGCTGATTGACATAGGTCTCGGGTGTGGTCAGCACCCGCATTTCCTCATCGAGCCAGCCGGCGCGACCGCTTTCTTCGAGGCGGTCGCGGAAATAGCGATAAATCGCTCGCAGATGCGTTACATCGCCGAGCGCATAGTCGATCATCTGCTGTTTCAGGGGGCGTTGCGACCAGTCGGCGAAACGGCTGCCCTTGTCGATCTCGGCGCCGACGATTTTGCGCACCAGCGCATCATAGCCGACGCTTTCGCCGAAGCCGCAAACCATGGCCGCGACCTGGGTGTCGAAAATCGGGGAGGGCAGGGTACCGGTCTCGTGATGGAAGATTTCGAGATCCTGGCGCCCGGCGTGGAAAACCTTGAGCACCGACCGGTCATTGGCGAAGTCGTAAAAGGGTGCAAGATCGAGGTCGGGAGACAGGGGATCGATCGCCACGGCCTCGTCCTCGAGACCGACCTGGATCAAACAAAGCCGCGGCCAATAGGTCCGCTCCCTCATGAACTCGGTATCGAGGGTGACGTAGTCGGCTTTTTTTGCCCGACCGATAAAGGTTTCAAGCTGTGCTGTGGTGGTGATCACGCTCATGGCGGCACAGATACACAAATAAGGCAGCAATAGCTATTGCCGCTGCTTTTATCACACGCGTTGACTATCTAGGCGAAGGCAGCCTAAGCCGCCAGCAAATTTCGCTCCACCCCATCCCGTTCACCCGAGAATCGAGCAAAGCCTATGACGACGCGCTATCGCAGCCATAGCTGCGGCGACCTTCGGGAAACCCATGTCGGCGAAACCGCCCGCCTATCCGGTTGGGTGCATCGCAAGCGCGATCACGGCAATCTGTTGTTCGTCGACATTCGCGATCATAACGGCACCACCCAATGCGTGATCGATAGCGACAGCCCTTTATTCGCTCAAGTCGAGGCGGTGCGCGTTGAATCGGTGATCTGCGTCAGCGGGCAGGTGCTGAAGCGAACCGAGGACACCGTCAACGACAAGATCGCAACCGGCCAAGTCGAGCTGCGCATCGACAGCTTCGAGCTCCTCAGCAAGGCGGCGGTAATCCCGCTGCAAATTGCGGTCGATGATGAAGCGGGCGAGGAGGTCCGCCTGCGCTATCGATTCCTCGATCTTCGTCGCGAGAAAATGCAGCGCAATATCCGGCTTCGTAGCGCGGTGATCGCCTCAATCCGGCGGCGCATGCTCGACCAGGGCTTTACCGAATTCCAGACACCGATCCTGACCGCGACCAGCCCGGAAGGCGCACGCGACTATCTGGTCCCGAGCCGGGTGCATCCCGGTCAGTTCTATGCCCTGCCGCAGGCGCCTCAGCAGTTCAAGCAGCTGCTCATGGTTGCGGGATTTGAAAAATACTTCCAGATCGCCCCCTGTTTTCGCGATGAAGACAGCCGTGCCGACCGCAGCCCCGGTGAGTTTTATCAGCTCGATTTCGAGATGTCCTTTGTCGAGCAGGAGGATGTTTTTGATGCCATAGAACCGGTCCTGGCCGGAGTGTTCGAGGAGTTTGCAGATTTCAACGGCACGCCGCGCGAGGTCACCAGGCCGCCCTTTCCGCGCATCCCCTATGACGAAGCGATGCTGAAATACGGCTCGGACAAGCCTGACCTGCGCAACCCGCTGATCATCACCGATGTCACGGATGTCTTCGCCCGTGACGATGTCGAGTTCAAAGCCTTCAAGGGCGTGATCGCCAAGGGTGGGGTGGTTCGGGCCATTCGCGTGCCCAAGGTCGCCGACCAGCCGCGCAGCTTTTTCGACAAGCTCAATGACTGGGCCCGCCGCGAGGGGGCGCCCGGGCTCGGCTATATCACGATCGAGGGCGGCGCAGGCAAAGGGCCGATCGCCAAATTTGTACCCGAAGCGGCAATGTCCGCCCTGATTGACGCCACGGGCCTCGAAGACGGCGATGCGGTGTTCTTCGCCTGCGACAAGCCTGATAAGGCGGCAGCCTTTGCCGGCATGGCGCGGACCAGGATCGCCGAGACGCTAGATCTGATCGAGCCGGGCGTTTTCAAATTCTGCTGGATCGTCGATTTCCCGATGTATGAGCTGGACGAGACGACCGGCAAGATCGACTTCAGCCACAACCCGTTTTCCATGCCGCAAGGCGGGCTTGAGGCGCTCGAAAATCAGGATCCGCTCAGTATCAAAGCCTATCAGTACGACATCGTCTGCAACGGTGTTGAGCTCTCATCCGGCGCGATCCGGAACCATTTGCCCGAGATCATGTACAAGGCTTTCGAGATTGCGGGCTATCGCAGTGAGGAGCTTGAGGCCCGTTTCGGCGGTATGCTCTCGGCCCTGAAATTCGGCGCGCCGCCACATGGCGGCTCTGCTCCGGGCATTGATCGAATTGTCATGCTGCTGGCGGACGAGCCTAATATCCGCGAGGTGATCGCCTTCCCGATGAACGGTCAGGCGCAGGATTTGATGATGGGCGCTCCGGCCGAGGTGCCCCTCGACCGGTTACAGGAACTTCATCTTCGGCTCAGCCTGCCGAAGCCGAAGGAATAAGCGATTATCGCATAAGGCGGATTGGGGTCCCTTTCTCTCCGGAAATGGGCGAGAGGGGATTTCCCGGAGCCTGCGAACAGCGGAACGGCGTGTTCCGTTGTCAGGCCTTGACGCAGCGCCGTTCGAGCTTGTCACGGTATAGTGCGGCGTCGGCCCGTGCCATCAGCGTTTGAGTGTTCAAGGTGCTGCCCGGGACGAAAGCGGCGCTTCCCATGCTGGCGCCGATGTGCAGCTTCTCGCCTTCCCAGGGAAGCAGGCTGCCTTCAAGCTTGCGCCGGATGATCGACAAGCGGCTGGAGCTGACGTCTCCATTGAGCGGCGTCAGCAATACCGCGAATTCGTCACCGCCGAGCCGGGCAATGGCGTCGCTCTTGCGGACGGTGGCCCGCAAGCGGTCGGCAACGTGAACCAGGCACGCATCCCCCGCAGCGTGGCCATAGGTGTCGTTGATGCTCTTAAAGTCATCGAGATCGATCAGTACCAGCAATCCGGAAAAGCTACTTTGTCGACGCGCGCTGACGGCGAGGACCTTGGTCAGTTCTTCGTCAAAGCCCCGGCGATTCAGCAGCGCGGTCAGCGGATCGGTGGTTGCCAACGCTTCGAGATCGCGGATCCGCATCCGCAGATCGGCGATCAGGCGGTCTTTTTCAGCGAGACTGCTGACGGTTCGGGACAGCATCGAATAGAGCGATGTTTCACCGGCTTCGCCGATATTGTCGAGGCGTGGTTTCGCATGGGCGTTCGGCGCCTGCTGCTGGGCCGCATGCATCAATTCGGGATGCAAGGGGACGATCTTGCCTTGCGAGTCGGCGATCGCTTGTGCTGTCGACATGGGAACTCTCCATGTTGGGTCGGTCTTGGACGGTGACCGAATATCAGCAAGCCCTGTGCCAAACCTGTTGGCCTTTGAATTCAAATGATTTTTATCGCCGCAGCATCGTGTCGGCGGCAGATTGTGCCGGGTTCGGAGCGGAAGATGCCGCCCGGAAACGGCAAATATCGCCGTGAAATGGCCGCAAGCGGTGCTATGCTCATTGATCGTAACCCGTTCTCGACACTCTTTAAGGCACCCCCAATGCGTTCCTTGCCCCTTTTCGCCACCGGCTTGCTGTTGCTCGGCGGCCCCGCAACCGGACAAGTTCCCGCGGAGCCCGACATACAGGGACATCGGGCGCTTTATGAGCTCACTCTCTCGCGCGCGGTTGCCGGATCGGACATCGCCGATGTCAGCGGGGTGCTTGCCTTCGAGATCAGCGATGCCTGCGATGGCTGGATCAGCGATCAGCGATTTTCGCTGGACTATGCGTATCAGAACGCAGAGCCGACCTCCTATCTGAGCGATCTCAGCAGTTGGGAAAGCAAGGATGGGCGCGCGCTGCGCTTTAATGTCAGGCGCATGATCGACGGGGATGTGACCGAGCGGATATCGGGCAGCGCCGAGCGCGACGGCAGCGGCGGGCGCGCCGAATTCGATGAGCCGGGAAACGGTAATGTCGGCTATGATCTGGCGGCGCCGGTGCGCTTTCCGACCGATCACCTGATCGCCATTCTGCGCGGTGCGGCGGCAGGTGACCGCTTCATCTCCATTCCCCTGTTCGACGGGAGCGAGGTGGCTGGAGCGGTGCCGGTCTCCGCCTTCATCATCGGCGAGGTGCCTCCGGCTGCGGTGCTCGAACAGGTAGGGGCGGAGGATATCGATGCCGATCTGTTGCAAAGCCCCGCCTTTCGCATTCGGGTCGCCTTTTTCGACGCCGATGAACAGATTGCCACCCCTGTCTATGAGATGACGGTAGTGGTGCATATGAACGGCCTGGTCAGCGAAATGCTGCTTGATTACGAGGACATGTCACTGGAGGGCACGCTGACCGCTTTGGCTCCACTCGAGCCGCCTGACTGCTAGAGCGTTTTCCTTTGTTTTTGATCCGGTCCACCCCTGCACCCCCGCCCCGCCTCCCCAGACAGGATAGTTGCAGGGGAGGCGGGGGTGCAGGGGTGGGCCGGAATGATCGGAAAATGCTCTAATCCTGCGCGGTTTTCGTCCTGAGGCCGATGCCGCGGTCGACAATCGCTGCGCCATGACGCTTTTCCAGCGTGCTGATCGCTTGTTCGAGTTTTTGCAGCTTGTCGCGCCGACGGTCCAGCAAGGTGGGCGGATCGGCCTCGTTTCCGGATACGAATTTGCTGCAGCCAATACCGATCAGGCGAAAGCGCGCATCAGACCTCTCCCGGATCGCGGTATTCAGCAATTGCCGGCCGGTCTCGAACAATACCGGCGCCAACTGGGTCGGCGGATGCAGCGGGGCGGCCCTGGTGATCTGCTTGAAACGGTGATCCTTGAGCTTGAGCGTCACTGAGGCGGCTCCCAGCTCACTCTCGATCAGCCTTTTCGAGACCGATCGGCAAAGCGGCCATAGCCGCGCGGCCAGCGCATCGGGATCGCTCAAATCAGACTCGAATGTCCGCTCGCTCGAGATCGATTTGGCCTCTCTTTGCGGCCTTATCGGCCGGTGGTCGCGGCCATGAGCGAGGTCCGAAAGCCGACTGCCCATGGCGCCGAATTCGCGTGTCAGAAAATCCGGCGAGGCCGCGCGCAGATCGGCAATGCTGGTCAGACCCGCGCGACGCAGCTTTGCCGCCAGCGACGCGCCGACACCGAACAGATCTTCGATCCCGCAATTTAGCAGAAAGGCATCCGCGTCCTCATGTCCGATCACGGCAAAGCCGCGCGGTTTGTCGATGGCCGAGGCAAGCTTGGCGAGCGACTTGTTGTAACTCAGCCCTATCGACACGGTAATGCCGAACTCTTCTTCAATCGATCTTGCCAGCCGGACCAGGGTCTCGGCGGGCGTTGAGCCATGCAGTTTCTCGGTTCCGGCAAGATCAAGAAATGCCTCATCCACCGAAAGCGGCTCGACCAGGGGGGTCAACGCCTGCATGCGGGCGCGAATGCCGCGTCCGATATCGCGATACAGCTCCATGCGCGGCCTGACGACAATGGCATCGGGACATTTGGCGAGCGCCTTGAACATCGGCATTGCGGAATGAACGCCGAATTGGCGCGCGACATAGCAACAGGTCGTGACGACGCCGCGACGGCCGCCGCCGACAATCACCGGCAGATGTCGCCATTCCGGATGATCGCGTTTTTCGACCGCGGCATAAAACGCGTCGCAGTCCAGATGGGCGATGTGCAGCGCGCCGAGTTCCGCATGGCGGATCAGCCGCGGCGAACCGCAAGAGGGGCAGCGTTCCGTGCTCCCCCGGTCCGCGCCATGCGCATAACAGTCGCGGCAGAGGGTTTGCACAGCTTCTTCAGGCAGTTTCAAGGGCTTTGGCGGCTAAGCTGCAAGGTGACGATAACGGCTCATTTTACCGTTTACTAACGGCTCCTTAAGCAGTTTTATTCTAATTGATCGAATAGAGTTAACGTGCAATGCGCGCCTGAGCACAGGCCAACTGCCCATGGCGCCGGAGATTTGAATGTCGAAATCCGTGCTCATCGTTGAGGATAATGAGTTGAATATGAAGTTATTCAACGACTTATTAGAAGCGCACGGTTACGCCACCTTGCAGACGCGGGACGGTTTGAGCGCGCTGAAAATCGCCCGTGACCAGCGTCCCGATCTCATCATCATGGATATCCAGCTGCCTGAGGTGTCGGGGCTGGAGGTCACCAAATGGCTCAAGGAAGACGACAGTTTGCGCGATATTCCGGTCATCGCCGTCACAGCCTTTGCCATGAAAGGCGATGAGGAGAAGATTCGTGATGGCGGTTGTCAGGATTACATCGCCAAGCCGATTTCCGTCGGCAATTTCATCCAGACTGTGCAGAAGCACTTAGCCTAAACGCACGGACCACGTCATGCCGGGCAAGATCCTCGTCGTTGATGACATCGCACCCAATCGAAAGCTTCTCGAAGTGAAGCTGGGTGCCGAGTATTATTCCGTGCGGACAGCTGCGAGCGGGCAGGAAGCGCTGGATGATATCGCGCTCGACCGTCCTGATCTCGTGCTGCTCGATGTAATGATGCCGGGCATGGATGGTTTCGAGGTCTGCCGGAGGCTCAAGGCGGATCCGGCGACCATGGACATTCCTGTCGTCATGGTGACGGCGCTGAGCGAAAGCGCCGATCGGGTGCGCGGGCTGGAGGAGGGCGCTGACGACTTCCTGACCAAGCCGGTCAATGATGTCGCCCTGTTTGCTCGGGTGCGGTCGCTGCTCCGTCTCAAGATGACGGCCGATCAGCTCCAGCTTAGAAGGTCGACCTCGGACACGCTTGGCATTCTGGGCGATATCGAAACGCCTCAGGATATCAGCCCGGCCGGCGCGCGCATTTTGCTGTTGGAAGACAATATCGCCGACGCGCCGAAGATTGCCCAGGCATTGGAGGGCGACGGCATGGTGGTGAAGGATGTCGACTCGGCCGAAACATTGCTGCGTCTTGCTGCACAAGATCCGCCCGATGTCATCATTTCCAGCCTGTCGCTGTCCCATGATGACGGGCTGCGGGTGATTTCAGATATTCGTGCAGAGGCCTGGAGCCGACAGATTCCGATCCTGACCGTTGCCGATGCGGCTGCTGTTGAAAGCTATGCCAAGGCGCTGGAGCTCGGTGCAAATGATTACGTTGTGCGACCGATCGATCGCAACGAGCTGATCGCGCGCGTCAGGAGTCAGGTTCGACGCAAGCGTTACGATGAATTATTGCTGAACGGCTATCGTGAGAGTGTCAGCCTGGCGCTCACCGACGGTCTGACCGGGCTGTATAATCGTCGCTATCTTGACGCCCATGTTCAAAAGCTTTTCGACCGCTATCGCGAGGAAAAGCGCGGCTTTACCGCTCTGATATTCGACATCGATCATTTCAAGCAGATCAATGACCGCTATGGGCATGATGTCGGCGATGCGGTGCTGCGCCGGGTCGGTGAGCTGTTGCGCAACAGCTTCCGGGGCATTGATCTGGTCTGCCGCTATGGCGGTGAGGAATTCCTCGCCTTTCTCGATGAATGCGAACCGGATCAGGCTATCGCCATCGCCGAGCGCATCCGCCTGACGATAGAGCAGGCAGATTTTGACGAACTGACCGCCGCAGGCGGCGATGGGATCACGATATCGGCGGGTGCGAGCCGCGTCGGTGCCGAGGATGAAGGTCCCGAGCGCGTGACCAAACGCGCGGATAATGCGCTTTATGAAGCCAAGCGGGGCGGGCGCAACCGGGTCGTGTATGTTGACGCCGACGGCAGCGTCTCTGGCCCCGAGGATAACGCGGAAACCACGCTCGCCGCCTAGGGCGTTTTTCAGATCATCACGATCTGGCTATTTCAGCTTTTCTTCCTTGAACAGAACGTGCTTGCGCGCTTTCGGATCGTATTTCCGAAACTGCATTTTTTCCGTTGTGTTCCGCGGATTCTTTTTCTTTACGTAGTAATAGCCCGTGCCCTCAGTGCTGACGAGCTTGATCAAAACGGTGGCTGACTTGGCCATGGGGCGCCTTTCTAACAAAAACGCAGCTTGGAGCAGGCGGCAATTGCCTTCCGCCGCTGCCTTGGCTGCGAACAATCTCGGAAGCGGGGGAGATGGCGCAGAGCGGCCTCCGTGTCAAGCCACCCAAGCCACCGAGCCGCGGCTGCTCCGCTTGCCCGCTAAAGCCGCTTAAAACGCCTCCGCCAGACTGCGTTGCGGTTGCTTGATGGCTGCGGTGTAGGCAGTCGGGTCCTGAATCAGGGCAATCGCTCGATCAACATCACCGACCTCGCCGCTGCGTTCGATCCGGCGGCAATCATCGGCATCATCAACCGGCGCCGACAGACAGATATGCGGGGTGACGCCGCGACCGTGGAAAGTCTTCCCGGACGGCCCGTGCATCAGCGACCAGGTGAGCAGCAGCTCGCCATCATTGGGCAGGCGGGTGACCGACTGAACACTGCCCTTGCCCAGCGAGCGGCTGCCGATCACTACGGCGCGGGCATTATCCTTCAATGCCGAGGCGACAATCTCCGCCGAGGAGGCCGAACCGCCGTCGAGAAGCACCGCCAGCGGAAGCGCCATACTGCGATCCTCATGACGCGCGTCATAGCGCTGATAGCTGCCCGGATGGCGACCCTGTGTGGTCAGGATCGGGCTGTCGCGGTCGAGGAAAAGATCGGCAATCGTTACCGCTTGATCAAGCAACCCACCCGGATTGCCGCGCATATCCAGGACTAGGCCGCGCGGCGCATTCGGCCATTGGGCGATTTCGCGCAAGGCGCTGTCCAGTTGATCCGCCGTCGCGGCATTAAAACGGCTGACGCTGATCAGCGCCGTGTCGTCACGCTTATCGATCGTCACGGTGCGTTCAAAAATCCGTTCACGGCGAAGTCGATGCGTTGTGGCGTTCTCACCAGCGCCGACCGCCACCGTAATCCAGCTGCCGACCGGACCATGCAGCAGATTGTGGATATGTCGGGGGCTGAGATTATCCAGGGCAGAATCATTGATGCCGGTCAGCGGGCTGTCGGCTGTAATACCGGCCCGCGATGCCGGTGAGTCCGGCGCTACATCGCTCACCATCGGAACGCCGTCGCGCAGCCGGACGGTGATGCCGATACCGCCATAGCCATCGCGTTTCTCGCGATAATGCTGCGCCTCGGCGGCGCTGTGATAGCGCGAATAACCGTCCAACTCAGCCAGGAAGCCGCGGATAACGGCCTGATAAATCTCCTCGTCCTGACGGATCGACAGGGTTTCCGATCTCGTCCGCACAACATGAATCGCGGCCGTCACGGTTGCTGCCCAGCCATGGCTGTCATCCGCGGCAGGCAGGCGGAACACCGCGAAAGGCGGCATGGTATCGCCGCGCCGGAAGCCGAAATAGCCGTCGCCGACCGACAGTCTCAGTCGCCGGTCGAGTCTGGTGAGACCGGCCAGACCGCTGAGCCCGACGCGCTGAAGATCGACCGGCTCGAGAAAGCGTTCATTGATGCGTTCAAAGGCCAGCGCCAGCACCGGATCAGCAGCAATCCGCCCGTCCTGTCCAACCGGAACATAAGGGCTGGTCGTACAACCCGAGAGCGCCACAAAGGCGCATAAAAGCAATGCCTTATAGTGCAAACTTTATCTCACACTTCGGGTCTGACAGGTCGTCCGAATGGTTGGAAATAGCGCAGCCAGACCAGTATGCCAGCCTCGACCCGGCAATTCGAGGGCAAAACCGGGGCATCATTTCCTGCGCCTTTTGCCGCCGGTTTTTCGGCGGCCGGATGAGGGTCGCCGGGCGCGCGGCTTCGACGCTTCAGGCGGTGCCAGCCCCGGCAGGTCGGCGCCCTCGGTGTCGGTGAGATCCAGGACCGTGCTGCCCGTCAGCCCGTCTGCCTCGACGATACGGACTTTCACCGTCGCGCCGAGGCGGTAAACGATACCGGTCCGTCGCCCGATCAGCGCATGCGCATTGCCGTCATGGGTGAAATAATCATTGCCGAGATTGCGGATCGGCACGAGACCGTCAGCGCCGGTATCGCCCAGCCGAACGAACAAACCGAAGCGGGTGACGCCGGTAATCCGGCCGGTAAAGACCTCGCCGACGCGCTGTGCCAGCCAGCCGGCGGTGAATCGGTCGACAGCGTCGCGCTCTGCCTGCATGGACTTGCGCTCGCTGCGGGAAATCTGCATCGCCAGCTCATCGAGCCGTGCCAGTTCATCATCGGCCATCCCGCCGGGTCCGAGCCGATAGGCGCGGATCAGGGCGCGGTGGACCAGCAGATCGGCATAGCGGCGGATCGGCGAGGTGAAATGCGCATAGCGCCGCAGGGCGAGGCCGAAATGACCGATATTCTGCGGGCTGTAGACTGCCTGGGACTGGGCGCGCAGGACCAGGTCCGAAACCAGATCGTTAAAGCCCTGCGCCGATGCCTTGCGTAACAGCTCCGTCAGATTGCCGGCCTTGATCACCTGGCCCTTGGCGAGGTTGAGGCCGAGCCCGCGAACGAAGCTGCGCAACCCGTCGAGTTTTTCTCCATCGGGGCGGTCATGCACGCGATAGAAGCAAGGGTGGCGCGCCGCCTCAAGCGCCTCGGCGGCGGCGATATTGGCGCAGATCATGAACTCCTCAATCAGCCGATGGCTGTCGAAGCGCTCGCGCTCGGCGATCCGCTCGACCTTTCCGTCCTTGCCGATCATCACCTGCCGCTCGGGCAGGTCCAGCTCGAGCGTGCCGCGCTTTCGCCGATCTGCCGAGAGCGCATCGAAGGCGGCGTAAAGCGGCGTGATGACATCGTCGAGCAGTGGTCGTGTCAGCTTGTCCGGTTTACCCCGCCTCGCCTGTTCGACCTGGTCATAGGTCAGTCGCGCCACCGATTTGATCAGCGCCCGGGTGATCCGATGCCGCTTCAACCGGCCTTCGCCATCGATCCAGAGGTGGAAGGCCAGGCTTGCACGGGTTTCCTTCGGCCGCAGCGAGCACAGCCCGTTCGACAGCGCCTCGGGCAGCATCGGTACCACGCGGTCGGGAAAATAGGTTGAATTCCCGCGCTTCTGCGCCTCGCGGTCCAACGCGCTGTCGGGGCGGACATAATAGGCGACATCGGCGATTGCGACGATCAGATGAAACCCGCCGGCATTACCCGGATCCTCGTCCGGCGCTGCGAAAACCGCGTCGTCGAAATCGCGTGCATCGGCCCCGTCTATGGTGACCAGCGGCAATGATCGCAAATCTTCACGCTTGCCAAGGCGCGGCAGTTTCGCCTGTTCAGCCTCGGTGATGGCGGCGGGCGGAAAGGCGACCCGCAGATCATGGCTGTGGATGGCGATCAGGCTCGGCGAGGGGCCGTGATCATGGTCGCTGTCGAAGCGTTCGATGATCTTCGCGGTTTTTCGCTCGCCGCGGCGCCCCCTGACGGGCTCGATCATGACCAGCTCGCCGCTTTCGGCGCCGCCGCGATCCCCCGGGCGGATCAGGAAGACATCCTTGCTGCCGCGCTCGATCGGCCGCACCTCGCCGCTTTCGCCATGCCGGCTTTTGAAGACCCCGAGGATCCGGCGTGGCTCGCCTTCCAGCCGGCGGATGGTGCGCCCCTCGTAAACATCCTCATCCTCGGTACGCGCCAGCCGCGCCAATACCCGGTCACCGATGCCGGCGGCGGCACGCCCTGCCTTTTCCGGCTGCATGATGATTTTCGGCGCCGCACCGTCGCCTTGCCAATTGAGCGGCTCGGCGATGACCTCGCCATCGGTATCGATATCGACGATTTGCACCACCCCGACCGGGGGCAGCCCATCGGGCACCCCGAAGCGTCTGCCGCTGCCGCGCTCGATCAGCCCCTCATCCTGCATTGATTTCAGCAGGCTGCGCAGGGCGGCTCGATCATCGCCCTTGATACCGAAAGCGCGGGCGATGTCGCGGCGGCTGATCTGGGTCGGGTTTTCCCGGATAAAGGCGAGGATCTGGTCTTTGCTCGGCAGCGCGGTCATTCAGCTGCGGCTTTCGCCTTCTTGCCGCCCTTGCCCTTGCTGCTAGCGGCTTTCTTGCCGCCGCCCTTTTTGCCGCTTGCCTTGGCGTCGAGCAGCGCGACGGCGTCTTCTAGGCTCAGGCTGTCGGCATCCTGGTCTTTCTTGAGCGAGGCGTTGGTCTTGCCGTGTTTCACATAAGGCCCGTAGCGTCCTTCATGCAGCGTGACCGGCTTGCCGTCTTTCGGATGATCGCCCACGGTCCGCAGCGGCCCGGCCGCTTTCTTGCCCTTCTCAGCGATAAGGGCGACGGCGCGGTTCATGCCGACGGTCAGCACATCATCATCCTTGGGCAGGCTGACATAAGCGCCCGCATGGCGGATATAGGGGCCGTAGCGGCCGATCCCGGCGTCGATGACTTCGCCGCTTTCCGGATGCTTGCCGATTTCGCGCGGCAGCGAGAGCAGCTTGAGCGCGGTGTCGAGATCGATTGTCCACGGGTCATAAGGCTTGGACACCGAGACACGCTTCGGCTTTTCCGCCTTTTTCTTCTTGCCGCCTTCATCTTTCTCGGCGGCATCATCAGCCGGGCCGAGCTGGATGTATTCACCATAGGGGCCGCGCTTGACCCGTACCGGCAGGCCGGTCTCGGGATCCTCACCCAGCAACCTTTCGCCGCCATCGGCCGCGCCGCCGTCACCGTCTGAAGCCGGCACCGCCAGCGGACGTGTATATTTGCACTCGGGATAGTTCGAGCAGCCAATGAAAGCGCCGTTTCGCCCCAGCCGCAGGCCGAGCCGACCATCCTTGCAGCTCGGGCAGAGTCGCGGGTCGGCGTTCTCGTCGGGTTTCGGAAAGAAGTGATCGCCGAGGTCGGCGTCGAGCGCGTCGATGACTTCGGTTATCGTCAGATCTTTCGTGCCCTCGATCGCTTCGCTGAAGGCGTCCCAGAAGTCGCGAAGAACATCCTTCCACCCGGTGCGCCGGCCGGAGATATCGTCAAGCTGTTCTTCCAGCTGCGCGGTAAAGTCATATTCGACATAGCGCCGGAAGAAATTGGTCAGAAAGGCGGTGACGATCCGGCCGCGGTCTTCAGGCCGGAACCGGCGCTGTTCCAGGGTGACATAATCGCGATCCTGCAGCACCTGCATGATCGAGGCGTAAGTCGACGGTCGGCCGATGCCGAGCTCTTCCAGCTTTTTCACCAGGCTGGCCTCGCTATAGCGCGGCGGCGGCTGGGTGAAGTGCTGGTTGGGCGTCACCTGCTTGACCTCGAGCGCCTCGCCTTCTTTCAGATCGGGCAGGCGACGGTCCTTGTCATCATTTTCGTCGGGCTCGTCCCGGCCTTCGTTATAGACCCGCAGAAAGCCGTCAAAACGCATCACCGAGCCATTGGCGCGCAGCACCGTTTTGCCGTCGACGGTCGCGATATCGACCGCGACCTGATCGAACACTGCGCTTTCCATCTCGCAGGCGATGGTCCGTTTCCAGATCAGATCGTAGAGGCGGAATTGCTCATCATTGAGATAGCGCTTGATATCCTCCGGCTTTCGGCTCAGATCGGTCGGCCGAATTGCTTCATGTGCCTCCTGAGCATTTTTTTGTTTGCTCTTGTAAAGGCGTGGTTTTTCCGGAACGTATTTGCCGCCGTACTCACGGTCGATCATGTCGCGCGCGGCCGCAATTGCCTCATTGCTGAGATTGACGCCGTCGGTCCGCATATAGGTAATCAGGCCGACCGTCTCGCCGCCGATTTCAGTGCCTTCATAAAGCTGTTGCGCGATCCGCATGGTGCGGGTGGCGCCGAAGCCGAGCTGGCGCGAAGCGTCCATCTGCAGCGTCGACGTGATGAAAGGCGGGTAGGGGTTGCGCTTGACCTGCTTGCGTTCAACGGCCGTTACCGTGAAGGCGCCGGCTTCAATCGCGCTGACGGCCGCACTCGCTGCGTCCTCATTACCAAGGCCGTAGCGGTCAAGCTTTTCGCCGTTGAGATGGGTCAGCCGCGCCGGAACGGCATCACCGCCCGCGTTTTCCAGCGCAATATCGACCGACCAGTATTCGCGCGGGACAAAAACCTCGATTTCGGCTTCGCGTTCGCAGATCAGCCGCAGCGCAACCGACTGCACGCGTCCGGCTGATTTAGAGCCCGGTACCTTGCGCCACAGCACCGGCGACAGTGTAAAGCCGACCAGATAATCCAGCGCGCGGCGTGCCAGATAGGCTTCGACCAGTGCGGCATCGAGCTCGCGGGCCTTGTCGAAGGCATCTTGCACCGCGGCCTTGGTAATCTCGTTGAAGGTGACGCGGTGAACCTCGCGGCCTTTCAGCAGCTTTTTCTGGTCGAGCAATTGCTGGACGTGCCAGGAAATCGCTTCGCCCTCGCGATCCGGGTCGGTGGCGAGATAGATGCGCTCGGAGTTTTTCGCGGCGTTGACAATCTCACCGACCGGCTTCTTTGCCTTGTCGGAGAGTTCCCACTCCATCGCAAAATCGTCTTCGGGCCTCACCGATCCGTCCTTGGGCGGCAGATCGCGGATATGCCCGAAGGAGGCGATGACGTGATAATCGGGACCGAGATATTTGTTGATCGTCTTCGCCTTTGCGGGCGATTCAACAATGACGAGATTAGGGGCGGTCACGCGGCACCTCAGCAAAAACCCAAGCGCCCAAGCGGATCAGCCGGCATCGTCGACAAGCTCTCCGATCAGCGCGACCCTGTTCCCGGGCAAGCGGCTCAGCCGTCCGGCCAGCTCCAATTCCAGCAAGACGACCTGGGCCGCGGAGGCGCTTACTTGGCAGTGCCGGATCAGATCGTCAACCGGACAGGGGCTCGGGCTCAGGGCGTCCAGCACGGCCGGGCGTGCCTGCAGCAGCTCATCCTCCGGCGGTGGTGCGGGCGGCGTCGTTTCAAACAGATCGAGCTGGTTTTCCCGCATGTGATCGAAGGGGCGCTGCAAGGCGGTCAGCACATCTGCGGCGTTTTGCACCAGCGGCGCACCGTCCTGGATCAACCGGTTGGTCCCTTGCGCCCGCGGGTCCAGCGGCGAGCCGGGCAGTGCCAGGACATCGCGGCCGTAATCGGCGGCAAGACCGGCGGTGAGCAGGGAACCCGAGCGCTGTGCCGCCTCAACCACGATGGTTGCCTGCGCGATGCCGGCGATCACGCGGTTGCGTCTCGGGAAATGCCGCCCGCGCGGCTGGGTGCCCAGCGGCATTTCAGCGACCAGCCCACCTATATCGGCGAGCTGTGCATAGAGGTCGGCGTTTTCCGGCGGGTAAATCGTGTCGATCCCGCCCGCCAAAACGCCGATCGTGCCGCCGGCGAGCGATCCACGATGCGCGGCGGTGTCGATACCGCGCGCCAGGCCGGAAATGATGACGAAACCATGCTTGCCCAGATCACCGGCCAGCATTCCGGCCACTTTATTGCCGTTCACCGAGGCGTTACGGGCACCGACAATGGCGAGCGCGGGTTTCTGCAGCAGAGAGGCCTGTCCGCGAAAGGCGATCAGCGGCGGTGCATCGGGTATCTGCCTGAGCAGCGGCGGGTATTCCGGCTCAATCGAGCCCACCAGCCTCGCACCGAGTTTGCTCAGCGTCGCAATTTCTTTTTCCAGAGCGTTGCGGTCGGGCAATTTCGGCGCTTGCCTGCGGCCGCCGCGCAGGGCGAGCTCGGGCAGCGCATCAAGCGCTGCGGCGGCACTGCCGAAACGGCTCAGCAATTGGTAAAAGGTGATCGGGCCGACATTCTCAGCCCGGCTCAGGCGCAGCCAGTTGAGCCGATCCTCAGCGGTGAGCGTCCTGGCCGTTGCTGCGCTCATGAGGCGGCGGACCCCTTCTGCTTGCCCTGACCGATTTTCGGCTCGGTGCCGGAGACCAGCCGGGCGATATTGGCGCGGTGGCGCCACCAGACGAGAAGCGCGGCAAATGCGGTCAGAACGATCGCCGGATGATCGAAACGCACCGGCAGAGGCGTCTGCGGCGGCATATCGAGCCAGCCATGAATGAGAAAGGCGAACACCGGGCTCAGCGCTAATGCGACCAGCGCCGCCAGCGAGGAAATCCGGAACAGCGCCGCAGTCAAGAGCCAGCTCGCACAGGCGGCAAGGCCGACCGGCCAGCTATAGGCGATAAGCGTTCCAAGCGTGGTCGCAACCCCTTTGCCGCCCTGAAAGCGTAGCCAGACAGGATACAGATGGCCGAGCAGGGCGCCCATGCCGGCAAAAAGCGCGATATAGGGGCCGTAGAACAGGCCGATCAGCACCGCCACGGCGCCCTTGCCGCTGTCGAGAAGCAAGGTGGCTGCGGCGAGCGGCTTGTTGCCGGTGCGCAAGACATTGGTGGCGCCGATATTGCCCGAGCCGATTTTGCGGATATCGCCATAACCGCCCAGCCGCGCCAGCACCAGGCCGAAGGGCACCGATCCAAGCAGATAACCGCCGATAAAGGCAGCCAGGAAAAAGGGCAGGCTGGCCTGCAGCGCAATCGGATCAGGCATCGCGGTGAATCGGTGCCACAAAGCCCTTGGCGTCGGTCTTCCAGGCCAGCATATCGCCCCGTCTTTCAATCTGCGGCTCGGCCTCGGCGGGCCGTAAACCGCGCGGTGATACGATCAGATAGAGCCAGGCGCGGTAAAGCCTTTTCTGATGAAGAACGTCGACCCGACGCCGGCGAAAAAGCCGCGGATGACCTTCGATCCGGTCGCAGGCACGCAGATCGGATGCTGACACCCGATATAGCTCCCCGCCAATGCGGGCATCGCGTTGCGCGGCAAACACGGCCGGATAGGCACCTGCCGCAGAGAACATGGCAAAGCATTCCCGCGTCACCGCAGCGCCGATGAAGTCTGCGTCCGAAAGCACCCGAGCATTGCGATTGCCGCGCATCAGCGTGCCGTAGACAAAGAGAAGATGTCGGTTGCCCATGGCGAGGGATCCGAGGTCAGGATTCGTAAACCGTTCGCCCGTCGATCACCGTGCGCAAAACGCGGCCGGTGACGGGGCGTCCGTCAAAAGGTGAATTCTTGGATTTTGAACTGAAATTGTCGACCGCGATCTTGTGGCGCGCTTCCGGGTCAAACAGGACGAGATCGGCGGGCGCGCCCTTGGCCAGCCTTCCGACGGGCAGGCCGAGTAGCCGCGCCGGGGCAATCGTCATGCGCGCCAGTAGGTCGAGCAGGGTCATCGAGCCGGTTTCGACCAGGCCGAGCGATAGCGGCAACAGGGTTTCCAGGCCGACAATGCCGAAATCCGCCTGTGCGAAGGGCTGGCGCTTGTTATCCACCGCCTGTGGCCGGTGGTCGCTGGCAATACAGTCGATGATGCCGCTCGCTACACCGTCGGCGACCGCGCGGCGGTCGGCCTCGGACCTCAAGGGCGGAGAGACTTTGGCGAAGGTCCGGTAATCGCCGATATCCTGCTCGGTCAGGGCGAAGTAATGCGGCGCGGTATCGGCGGTGACCGGCAAACGGTCTTCTTTGGCGAGCCGGATCAGCCGAACCGACTCGGCCGTTGAAATGCGGGAGGCGTGGTAGCGCGCGCCGGTCAGCTCGACGAGGCGCAGATCGCGCTCGATCATGATCGTCTCGGCTTCGCGCGGGATGCCGGGTAGCCCCAGCCGGGTCGAGATCTCGCTTTCATTCATCGCCCCGCCCGCTGCCAGCCGGGGCTCCTCGGGGTGCTGCATGATCAGGTGATCAAAGGTGCGCGCATAGGACAACGCCCGGCGCATCACCAGCGCATCGGCAATCGCCCGCTCGCCGTCGGTAAAGCCGACCGCCCCTGCCTCACCCAGCAACCCGTAATCGGTCAGCTCCTTGCCCATCAGCTCGCGGGTCGCGGCGGCATAGGCGAAGACCTTGACCAGCTTGGCGTCGCGCGCGCGGCGGGCGATGAATTCGAGCCCGGCGACATCGTCGACCACCGGATCGGTATTGGGCAGCACGACGATCGAGGTGACCCCGCCCGCCACCGCTGCACGCGCCGCGCTGTCTATGGTTTCCTTGTATTCATAGCCGGGCTCGCCGATGGTGACGCGCATATCGACCAGCCCCGGCGCCAGGCAATGGCCGCCGCAATCGATGACCGGAACCTCCGCCGCCAGCCCGGCATCGAAAATGCCGGGGCCGAAATCGGTGATGGCGCCGTTCTCGGTCATCAAATCCCCGACTGCATCGAGGCCTGATGCCGGATCGAGCAGGCGGGCCCGGCGATAGGCGGTGCGATACTTCATGGCGTTATTGCGCGCCGGCCCGCTGCGCCTGCATCAGCAGATCGATCACCGCCATGCGCACGGCGACGCCGAATTCGACCTGCTGCAGGATCAGCGAACGGTGTATATCGTCCGCCAATTCGGAATCGATTTCGACACCGCGATTGATCGGCCCCGGATGCATGATCAGCGCATCGTCCCTGGCCAAGGCCAGCTTGTCCGCTGTGAGGCCGAAAAAATGGAAATATTCGCCGACCGAAGGGATGAACTGGCCGCTCATCCGCTCGTTCTGCAGGCGCAACATCATGACGATGTCGGCATCGCGCAGCCCATCCTCCATGGTTCGGTGCACGTCAACGCCCATGCGGTCAATCGCGGTCGGCAGCATGGTCGGGGGGGCGACGACGCGAACTCTCGCGCCCATGGTCAGCAGCAAATGGATATTCGATCGTGCAACGCGGCTATGCGCGATGTCGCCGCAGATGGCGACCGTCAGACCCGCGATCCGGCCCTTTCGGGTACGGATGGTCAGCGCATCAAGCAGCGCCTGGGTCGGATGCTCATGCTGGCCGTCGCCGGCATTGATGACGCTGCAATTGACCTTGCCGGCAAGCAAGGTGACGGCGCCGGAATGCGGGTGGCGGACAACCAGAATATCGGGATGCATCGCGTTCAGCGTCATCGCCGTATCGATCAGCGTCTCACCCTTTTTCAGCGAGCTGGTCGCGACCGACATGTTCATCGCATCGGCGCTGAGCCGCTTGGCGGCCAGCTCGAAGCTGGTGCGGGTTCGGGTCGAATCCTCGAAGAAAAGATTGATCAGCGTCGCGCCGCGCAGCTTGCCCGATTTCTTGTCGGCGCCGCGATTCTGCAGGACATAGGCTTCGGACAGGTCGAGAATGGCCGAGATTTCCGCCGCTGACAGCCCCTCGATTCCGAGCAGATGCCGCCGGTTAAAGGCAAGCGTTTCGGCGGCCGTCTGGCTGGGACCGGCACTGTCTGGCGGCGCTGTCATGGCGAGCCGGGATCATACGCGGGTTAGCCGCGGCTGCAATAGAGAACTCGGCAAGTCTAGGGGCTCGTGCCCTTCTCCCTCAGAGATTCCTGCCGTGCTTTGTTCGCGCGATGCTGTTCGGCAAGCGTCCCGCAGAATGCCGAGAAACCGCGTGCGATGCTGAAAATCGCCATGGCCGGAAACAGGAAGGCCCAGGCCGCGACATAGGCAACAAAGCCGATAAAGCCTTGCTGCATTGACCAGAGCAACAGCAGGAAGGCGCCCCAAATGGCCCAAATGCCCACGAGCAGCAGCGTAACCGGGAGCAGGATGCCTAACACTTCCATCGCCGTAGTTGAGACCACGGCATGATGCGCGTCAACTCACGGCCCCTGTCCGGTTGGTGTGGCCCTCGGGTCCTTGGGCTCAAAAATACTCCCAAGGCGCCGGGACGAAGCCATAGGCATTGCCGCGGCGTTCGATATGGCCGATCCCGGGGAATCCCATATGGATGCCGGCGATCATCTGGCGGTCCGCGGCGGCTCGGTCGAGGACTTGCGCGCGCGTTGTGGCGGCAGCGCTCTGATCGAAATCATAGGCGATGGTGACATCGGGGCGTTGCAGCTGGATCTGCGGCACATGGATCGCATCGCCGAAGACAAGCAGGCTATCCTTGCCCGAGCTGAGCATGACGCCGGTATGGCCGGGCGTGTGGCCATGCATCTTGATTGAATCAACGCCGGGCAGCAGGTCGGTCTCGTCGCCGACCGGGGTAATCCGTTCGCCATAGGCCGCAACCAGCGCGGCGGCGGCGTCGAAAAGGCCATGCGTCGCTTCCGGCGCCGCGGCCTTGTTGCTTTCGGAATTCCAGAAATTCAGCTCGGTGCTGCCGATCATCATCTCGGCATTCGGATAGACGGCCTGACCGTCGACAAGGGCGCCGCCGATATGGTCGGGGTGCATATGGGTGATGATGATCCGGTCGATATCGGCGGGCATCACCCCGATTGCCGCCAGATTGGCGGGCAATTCGCCCAGCGTCGGGCCGAGGCCGTTGCCGGTACCGGTATCGATCAGCCACCGCTCGCCATTGCTTTCCACCAGATAAGCATTGACCGCGCCGCGAACCGCCTCGCCCTCGACGAAGGCATCATCAAGCAATGCGGCGTAATCCTCGTCGCTGATGCCGAAGAGAACGTTGCGGCCGAGTTCGATATAGCCGTCGCTTAACGCAGTCACGACCATATCGCCGATGCGAAAACGCTGGGCGGCCGTTACCTGGCCGGCCCCGGCCCCAGCCCCGGCGCCGCTCTGCGCAGCGATGGGCGTTGAAATCAGCCCGGCGGCGGTGACGGCAATTCCGGCGGGCAGGGTGGTCAACACATCGCGGCGGTTCATGATCGGTCTCCTTCAGTGATGCAGGACATTAGTCATGCAGGGCGTCCAGCGCTCCTTGCAAGATATAGGCAGCCGCCAGCATATCCACTGCCTGCGCCCGCTTCCGCCGTGTCAGGTCGGCTTCATCGATCATCGCGCGCTGAACGGCGGCGGTTGACAGTCTTTCATCCCACAGCGCGATCAGCGGGTGGCCATCTGGCCACAGCGCGGAGGTCTGCAGATTGCGGGCAAAGGCGCGCGTGGCCTGGCAGCGCGGTCCCTCGCTGCCATCCATGTTCAGCGGCAGACCCAGCACCAGCCCGCCGATCCGCCGTTCGTCCATGATCGTCTTCAGCCGCTCGGCATCGGCGCCGAATTTCTTGCGCTTGATCGTCTCCAGCGGGCTGGCAACCCGCAATGCGGGGTCGGCGATGGCGATGCCAATGGTCTTGGTCCCCAGATCCAGCCCCAGCAGGCCCGTTCCTGGTGCTCGGCTGGCCGCCAATCGCTCAAGCGTTAACACGTAATGCCTTCGGCGCCCGCCGACGGGTTGATTTGGGGACGGCTTTGGGTAGGGTCCGGCGTCTTTCCGCTGTGCATCAGCGCGGCTTTCACGTTATGGCTCCGTCATGTCAATGGATAAAGAAACCGTCGCGCGGGTGGCGCGGTTGGCCCGCATACATCTGAGCGAAGCTGAAATCGACGGCTTTGCGCCGGAACTGGCCAAGATCATCGAATGGGTCGAGCAGCTGTCCGAGGTCGATACCAACGATGTCGCGCCGCTGACCAGCGTCGTTCACAGCCAGGCCAGGCTGCGCGAAGACGCGGTCAATGACGGCGGCAAACAGGAAGACATCCTGAAAAACGCGCCGGAATCGGCCGAAGGCTTCTTCGTCGTGCCCAAGGTAGTGGAATAAGCGATGAGTGCTGATCTGACCAAGCTGAGCCTGACCGCTGCGCTGAACGGGCTGTCCCGGGGTGATTTCAGCGCCGTCGAGCTGACCCAGGCGCATATTGATGCGATGGCGGCCGGGCGCGATCTGAACGCCTATATCGTCGAAACGCCGGAATTGGCGTTGCAGCAGGCCGCGGCCAGCGATCAGCGGCGGGCTGCGGGCGAGGCCGCGCCGCTCGACGGTCTGCCGATCGGCATCAAGGATCTGTTTTGTACCGAAGGCATCGAAACCACGGCCGCCAGCGGCATCCTCAAGGGGTTCGTGCCGCCCTATGAATCGACCGTGACGACGCAGTTGAAAGCGGCCGGAGCGATCAGCCTCGGCAAGCTGAATCTCGATGAATTCGCCATGGGCTCATCGAATGAGACCAGCGCGTCCGGCCCGGCGATCAATCCCTGGAAGCGCAAGGATGACGGCGCGGCGCAGCTTGTGCCCGGCGGCTCTTCCGGCGGCTCGGCGGCGGCTGTGGCGGCGCATATGGCGCTGGCGGCAACGGGTACCGATACCGGCGGGTCGATCCGTCAGCCGGCGGCGTTTTGCGGGCTGGTCGGCATGAAGCCGACCTATGGCCGTTGTTCGCGCTGGGGCATCGTCGCCTTTGCCTCCTCGCTCGATCAGGCCGGGCCGATCACCAAGACGGTCGAGGATGCGGCGCTGATGTTGCAGGCAATGGCCGGCCACGATCCCAAGGACAGCACCAGCGTCGATGTGCCGGTGCCCGATTACCGCAGCGCGCTGACCGGCGACATCCAGAATCTGCGCGTCGGCATCCCCGCCGATTACCGCATCGACGGCATGAGCCCGACAATCGAACGATTGTGGAATCAGGGGGTGGCATGGCTGAGTGAGGCCGGGGCCGAAATCATCGATATCGAGCTGCCGCATACGAAATACGCGCTGCCGGCCTATTACATCATCGCCCCGGCCGAGGCGTCGTCCAATCTCGCCCGCTATGACGGGGTGCGCTACGGCCAGCGTGTTGAGGGCGAGGGGCTGACCGAAACCTATG
Source organism: uncultured Rhodospirillales bacterium (assembly GCA_964598335.1). Lineage (GTDB taxonomy): Bacteria > Pseudomonadota > Alphaproteobacteria > CAZRBL01 > CAZRBL01 > CAZRBL01. The sequence goes on along the minus strand of CAZRBL010000016.1, from coordinate 4,455 downwards.
AGAAGACCCGCGCTGCCGGCTTCGGGGCGGAGGTCAAGCGCCGCATCATGATCGGCACCTATGTCCTTTCAGCCGGCTATTACGACGCCTATTACATCAAGGCGATGAAGGTCCGCAGCCTGATCGCCCGCGACTTCACGCATGCTTTCGAGCGTTGCGATGTGATCCTGACCCCGACGGCGCCCAGCGGCGCGTTCGCGCTGGGCGAAAAAAGCGGCGACCCGATTGCGATGTATCTCAACGATGTTTTCACCGTCCCCAGCTCGCTGGCCGGCCTGCCCGCGATCTCGGTGCCCGCCGGTCTCGACGATCAAGGTCTGCCCTTGGGCCTGCAGCTCATCGGCCGGCCCTTTGATGAACTGACGGTGCTGCGGGCAGGACAGGTGATGGAGCGCGCGGCAGGGTTCGAGGGGCTCTAGTTGCGACTATCGGGTCTCTTGATGGCCCCGTCCCGAATGGTTTACGAGCGCGTCAGACATCAGTTTTCTGGGCCTGTTTGAAAAAAACTGGAGGATCATTTTATGCGCAACACAGCGATCGTCGCCTGTATGGCTTCGGCAGTAAGCATGGAAGCGGACGCCGCGAGAATCTATTTCTCCGGGACCCTCGATAGGGTGGTCCAGATAGGCGATGTCGTGGACGTCAATGCGGGCGATACCATCGAAGGCTACTTTGAATTCGAGGATGCCGAGGGCACCCTCGTCGTGGATGACTATATCAAGGCCAAGTCCGGACCTTATGCAGAATTCACATCGGATTTCGAAATCGACTTGTTCCTTAATGTCGGCGGTGACACGGTGCTGATCGAGTCGGCGCCGGGCGATATCTTTTCCGATGCCCGTCGAAATCTGCCGCAACCCTTCTATCCGGGGGGGGAGCTCACGGTAGGTCCGCCAACGGGAATCAGCCTGACACCTGGCGGCGCCGAGTTGACCAGCGTCGTTTTCGAGTCAATCGATGTCAGCGGTCTGGCCGGCTTCTCCATACCTGAAGCAGATCCGGCGGATTCAACCACCGTCATCCCTTTCGATGCAGATGATATTTTGCCGCCACCGGGGTCGGCGTTTGATTTGTCCCTGCGCTTTCAGACCGACAATGGCTCCGCACTTATAGAAGCTAATTCGCTGGATTTTCGCGTCGCCGCGGTTTCAAGTAGCGTGCCGTTCCTTTTTGCAGCCGGTGCCGCTGTAACGGCCCTTACCCGGTTCGGGCGCAGGAGATCGTCAGGATGACGTGATCGGATTACCGGTGGCGAGGCGTTTTTCAAGGATTTCGTCGGCGGAGTTTGCGCCGCGCTTGCCGATCGGGCGGTCGTCGCCGATGGTGCTGTCGCAGAGTGTCTGACGTTCGAGTTGACCGTTCAACTCGGCGCCGACCAGCACGATGATCATGCTCAGATACGCCCATAACAGCAGGGTAATCGCGGCGCTGAGCGAACCATAGGTCTGCCCGAAGTCAACCAGTTGGCTGGCGACGAAGTTGAAGGCGATGGCCAGCGCAACCAGCGCCGCCGCCGCCAGGACAGCGCCGGGCAGGATCCATCTCCAGCGCGCATCGCGGCGCGAGGGGCCGACGCGGTAGAGAATGGCGAGATAACCGGTCAGGGCGATCAGCAGAAGCGGCCAGCGCAGGATTTTCAGCACGCTCTCCAATATGCCTAATTGGATCGCGGCAAGCGCCGCCGGAAGCGCCGCCAGCAAGGCGGTCAGCATGATGAAGCCGAGCAGGCTGCACAGAACGATACCGATGCCCTGGCCGGCCAACAGCCAGAAAGGACGATCTTCGGTCTCGCCATAGGCGATATTCAACGCACTCATCAATGTCCGCGCGCCATTGCCTGCGCTCCACAGGCTGACTGTCAGACTGCCGGCCAGCGTCAGGGATAGCTGCGCATTCTCGGTTTCAGCGATGCGCCTGAGCTGATTGTCGATGGTTTGCAGCACGGTGGCCGGGACAAGGTCCTCAAAGCGGGCGAGGCGACCGGCGATATCTGTGGGGTCGAAAATCAGCCCGTAAAGCGACACCAGAACGGTAAGGCTGGGGATCAGCGCAAGCAGCACGAAAAAGGCGCAACCGGCCGCGATCAGGGTAAGGTTGTCATCCTGCGCAGCCCCGATAACGCGGCCGACCACCATACGCCAGTCCCTGAACCCGAGGCGCCGCGGCGCGCACGCGCGCGAAGCATCGCTATACCGCTCTGAGGCGGCTGATGACTTGGCAATGCTCGGCATTTGCCTATAACTCGAAAGGCGCGCGAACGTTCCATGGAAAATCTACGCATGCTTATCCAAGGTAATACCGGCGAATGGGAAATCGTCATGGGCCTCGAAATCCACGCCCAGGTGATCAGCCGCTCGAAATTGTTCAGCGGGGCCGATACGGCCTTTGGCGCTGAGCCCAACAGCCAGGTCAGCCTGGTCGATGCCGCGATGCCCGGCATGTTGCCGGTTCTGAATGCCGAGGTGGTTGCCCAGGCGATTCGCACCGGGCTGGGCCTGAATGCGACGATCAACAAGCATTCGGTGTTTGAGCGAAAGAATTATTTCTATCCCGATCTGCCCCAGGGCTATCAGATCAGCCAATACGCGCATCCGATCGTCGGCGAAGGCGTTGTCGAAATCGATCTGGCCGATGGGGCGGTGAAAAAGATCGGCATTGAGCGGCTGCATCTGGAACAGGATGCCGGCAAGTCGATGCATGACCAGCACCCGTCGAAGACCTTTGTCGACCTCAACCGCTCCGGCGTGGCGTTGATGGAGATCGTCACCAAGCCCGATCTGCGGTCCCCGGAAGAGGCCGGCGCGTTTATCCGCAAGCTGCGCGCGATCCTGCGCTATCTCGGAACCTGCGACGGCAATATGGAGGAAGGCAGCATGCGCTGTGACGTCAATGTCTCGGTGCGCAAGCCCGGCGATCCGCTGGGCACCCGCTGCGAGATCAAGAACGTCAACTCGGTGCGCTTTGTGCAGCAGGCGATCGTTTACGAGGCTGAGCGTCAGGTCGCGCTGATCGAGGATGGCGGTACGGTAGAGCAGGAAACCCGCCTGTGGGATACCAAGCTGGGCGTCACCCGGTCGATGCGGTCAAAGGAAGAGGCGCATGATTACCGCTATTTCCCCGACCCCGATCTGCTGCCGCTTGAGCTGGATGACGGTCAGATCGAGCAGATCCGGGTCAGCCTGCCCGAACTGCCGGACGCCAAGAAGCACCGCTTTATCGGCGAATACGGCCTCAAACCCTATGACGCGACGATCCTGATCGACGAAAAGGCGCGCGCCGATTTCTATGAGGCGGTGGTGCAGGGCGGCAAGAGGGATCCCAAACTCGCCGCCAACTGGCTGATCACCGAGCTGCTCGGTGCGCTGAACAAGACCGGCCGCGATATCGAGGAGTCGCCGATCACGCCGGATGATCTCGGCGGACTGATCGATCTGATCGCCGATGACACGATTTCCGGGCGTATTGCCAAGGATGTCTTTGCCGAGATGCTGGAGAGCGGCAAATCAGCCGCTGATATCGTCGAGGAAAAGGGCCTGAAACAGGTAACCGACAGCGGCGCTATCGAAGCGCTGATCGACGAGGTGCTGGCGGCCCAGGCCGACAAGGTCGCCGAATACAAATCGGGCAAGGACAAGCTGTTCGGCTTTTTCGTCGGCCAGGTGATGAAGCAAAGCCAGGGCAAGGCGAACCCGGCCCTGGTCAATCAGCTGCTTAAGCAGAAGCTGGGATAGAAATCTTGAGTTTGGCGCTCGCGCGCCCAGGCCTTTGCCCCCCTCACCCCCGCCCCGCCTCCCCAGACAGGATACTTGCAGGGGAGGCGGGGCGGGGGTGAGGGAGGCAAAAAGGCCTGTTTTAATTCAAAGCAGCATGCATCATCGGGCGGCCCATGCGGACCGGCGATTTCGGTCGACGGCCGCGACGCTTGGCCGGGGCGCTTTCGGAAACCGCCCCCTTCTCCCCGCGGGCGATGGTGGCGAGTTCGGCGAGGCAGCGTTCCAGGGTCTGAACTTCACGGGCATCGTCCCGGTCGCAGATTTCAATGGTCGACAGTTTAATCTCGACCAGATCGATCAGGGTTTCGAGCGATTGCTTTGTCAGGGGGGCGGCGGTCATGGCGCTGGACATCGTTGGGCTCACTTTCTCGCTTTGTTGCCAGAGGTTAGCAGGTTCACCGTGCCGTTTTCGGCGACGGCTTGTGGGGGTGAGGACTAATCAATCTGGTTAACGAGGATGACGGCGCATTTTTAAGAAAAAGATAAAATGCCCGGCGCGTTGACGGTTTTTGCCGCGCGATCCTGCCGCGCCTGTGGCGCCGATTGACGCGCCGGGCGGGCAGAGTTATGCACTCGGGCTCTGGTGTCGATACCGGTTTGATCGGCACCGACGGGTTGCCTGCCCAAACGGAGACGTGGCCGAGTGGCTGAAGGCGCTCCCCTGCTAAGGGAGTATGGGGTT
>CAZRBL010000015.1:2105-53455 GCA_964598335.1 uncultured Rhodospirillales bacterium | reverse complement strand
CCCTTCTCGCCCGCATGGAAGCCGGCGGCATCGATGTCGGCGAGCGCTGGGCCGATGTTGCGGATTATCTCGCGGAGCGTGCCGAGGATACCGTGCTGCCCTTTCTGACCATGCAATATCTCTACGGCCTCGCCCGCGCCGCCCGCCCCGAAGCCGACAGCCTGTTGGCTGCTGTTCGTTTGAAGGCCGACACGGCAGCATCCTTCGAGCGCGCGGCGTGGGCGGAGATTGCCTTGCCCGCTTGTGAGGGGCTGGTCGCCCTGGCCCGCGGCGACCATGCGGCGGCGCTGCGCGGGCTGGGCCGCGCTCTGCCCCGGCTAACCGAAATCGGCGGCAGCCACGCCCAGCGCGACCTGTTCAACATCCTCCATCTCGAGGCGCTGATCGGCGCCGAGCAATGGGGCCGGGCGCAGCAGGTGCTGGAGGGCAGGCGCACCTATGAGCCGAACGGCGTCGCGGTGAACCGCAAATTGGCGGATGTCTATGAAACGCTGGGCCTGCCGCAGGAAGCCGAAGAAGCTAGGAGCCGGATAAGGACGCCTACACTGTCGAAAACAGGGTTCGACTGAGTCCCGAACACCGCTGCTGACCAGGCAGCTGTCAAATTTGACAGTTCAGAGAAAATCGGTATAATATGGTATAAATGTGCATATCTTGATGAGGTGGGAGCAAATGATGTGTAGCCGATTTTTCTGTTTTTTTGGAATTCTGTTGGGTTTTGGACCAGCTTTTGCTTCAACCATAGAATTTTCGTCGACGGTAGTTTCCTCCTTTGGGCCCTTCGACACGCTTCTTGGGCCCGGCAGTGATGTCATTGTCACTTACTCCGTCGACAATGGGGCTTTGGACAGTAATCCAGATCCCGATGCCGGCAATTACCAAACAGGCCTGTTATCGATGACCTTCGAATTCCCTGGCCAAGATATTATTATCGATTTTGGCTCAGGAATCGTAAGTGTTTTCAACGATACGGCAAATCCAGATGATCAGCTCGCTTACCGGTCGTTTAACGATATTACAGGATCATTAAGTGGCGAGGAAGTTTTGATCGGGGAGTTTGGTGTCAGTGGATCGACAACAATGCTTTCGGGCGATGCCGTGCCGGTGTTTTTTCCGACTGATATTACTTCGTTGAATGTATCAATTGGAACGGCATCTGGATTCACGCAATTAATACTGAATAATGATGTCGTGATCAGTAGTGTTCCGGTCCCAGGGACAGCGTTGCTGCTGCTAGTGCCCGCCGGGCTATTGGCTAACCTTCGGCGGTTCTAGAGGTCTCAACTACAACATCGCCGCGTAGACACCGCGTGCAATAGCCCGCGCGAGGCAGTCGGCCGCCGTGCTGCCGATGCGGGCGATATCGCGTTGCCGCGCCATGCCGTCTGCCAGCGCAATCTGATCGGTGGCCAGCGCAAACACGATGTCGCCATCGAATGGCGTGTGGGAGGGACGAATGGCGCGGGCCATGCCGTCCTGCGCCATCATGGCGATGCGCTGCACCTCGCCGCTGCTCAGCCTTGCCGAACAGGCGACGACCGCCAGTGTTGTGTTGGTTCCCAGTTCCAGACGGCCATCGCCGCCGAGGCGCGATTCATCGGGGAAGGGGTCGAGAGCGGTTTCCTGACCGCCGGGGCGTTTACCGCCGAATTCACTGTCCACTTCCAACGGCCAGGCCCAATAGACTTCACTGCCGGGCATCGTCACCCCGCCCAGGCAATTGACGGCGGCCAGCGCGCCGACGATCAGCCCGCCCCCGAGATCGAGCGAGGCCGAACCGATGCCGCCCTTGCGCCTGCCGGCCATCGCGCCGCGCCCGGCGCCGACCGCGCCAAGCGCGAAATCGGTAGCAACGGCATCAAGCGCCTGCTTGCCCAGCTGCCGATAGGGCGGGTCTTCGCCCCAGCCCTTGTCTCCGCCATTGCCCAGATCGTGCAGGCAGGCGGCGGGAACGAGCGGGATCGCCGGTGAGCCCTCCTGCAGGCGAAGGCCGCGGCTCTGTGCCGAAAGCGCGGCCGCAACGCCGTCTGCCGCGCCAAGCCCGAAAACCGAGCCGCCGGCAAAGACCAGCGCATGCAGCCCGCCGATCAGCTTGTCACTGCCCAGCAATTCGGTCTCCCGGGTCGCCGGGCCGCCGCCGCGGACATCGACCGCGGCGGTCGTCAGCCCCTCAGGCAGGATCACGGTCACCCCCGTCCGCACGGTTTCATCCGTCGCATGCCCGACCGCAATGCCGGGCACATCGGTGATCAGATTACGCGGGCCGGGCTTCATGAGTTTCAAACGTCGATGCGAGCGGTCGCAGACCGCGCGGCAATCCGGGAATCTACCCGGATGGCACCATCTCTGGATCGCCGCGTCGGCTTTGCCTCCTCGCGATGACGGTGGATGCCGCGCGTCAAATACACCGCCCGCCATCCACTTCCAGGCAGACGCCGGTGATCATGCCGGCTTCATCTGAGCATAAAAAGGCGGCGGCGTTGCCCATGTCCTCGGGCGTCGAAAACCGGCCCAGCGGAATTGTCGACAGGAATTTGGCGCGAATTTCCGGCGTGTCCTCGCCCATGAATGTTTTCAGCAACGGCGTCTCACCGGCGACCGGATTCAGCGCATTGACGCGGATACCGGCGGGCGCCAGCTCGACCGCCATCGAACGGGTCGCGGTGATCACCCATCCCTTGGTTGCATTGTACCACGTCAGGCCCGGCCGTGGGCTGACCCCGGCGGTCGAGGCCATGTTCAGGATGGCGCCGCCGCCTTGCGCCTTCATGGCCGGGACCGCTGCCCGGGCGGTGAGGAAGATCGAGCGGATATTGACCTCGAAAAGGCGTTGGAAATTCTCGGCATCGAAATCCTCGAGCGGCGTCGGCGGAAAACCGATGCCGGCATTGTTGACAAGAATATCGACGTGCCCGTGCCGGTTTGAAGCCGTGTCGAACAAGGCGGCGACGCTATCGCCGTCACCGACATCGCAAATAACCGCTTCGGCGCCGATTTCCCCCGCCAGCCTCTCTGCGGCGGGCCCGTCACGGTCGGCGATGATGACCTGCGCCCCTTCGGCAACGAATTTGCGAACAATGCCCGCACCGAAACCTGATGCGCCGCCGGTGACGATGGCGGTCTGGTCGTTCAGCCGCATTGCTCAGCCATGCAGTGCGGCGACGGTCTTCAGCGCGGTAAAACCATACAGCGCCTCAAAGCCCTTTTCGCGGCCATGGCCTGATTTGCCGACGCCGCCAAAGGGCAGTTCGACGCCGGCGGCGGCGCCGTAATTATTGATGAAGACCTGTCCGGCATGCAGCTTTTTCGCGAGCCGCATCTGGCGTCCGCCGTCGCGTGTCCAAACGCCGGCAACCAGCCCGTAGCCGGTGCTGTTGGCCAAAGCGACGGCGTCGTCTTCGTCCTCAAAGGGCTGAACCGTCTGAACCGGGCCGAAGATTTCTTCATTGGCGATCGGATGGGTGTTCGGCGGATCAAGGATCAGCGTCGGCGCGACGTAATGCCCTTTCGAGGGTGCGTTCTCAATCAGCGTCCCCCTCGCTGCGACCACGAGACCGTCGCGGTCAATGCTATCCAAATAGCCCTGCACGATGCGCTTCTGCTTTGCCGAAATCACCGGCCCGACATCGTGATCCTCGACAGCGGGCCCGACGCGCAGAACGCTGTATCGCTGGGCCATCCGCTCGGTAACCTCGGCCAGTCGGCTGCGCTGCACCAGAATGCGTGAGGCGGCGGAACAGGTCTGCCCGGCATTCTGAATCCCGGCATTGATCAGAAAGGGCAGGGCGGCGTCGAGATCGGCATCGTCGAAGACAAGCTGCGGCGATTTCCCGCCCAGCTCCAGCGTTACCGGCTTGAAATTCACCGCCGCCGCCTGCTGGATCCGCGTGCCGACCGGACCCGAGCCGGTAAAGCTGACATGGTCGATATCCGGATGCGCGGCCAGGGCGGCGCCGGCCTCCTCGCCCAGCCCGGGCACCATATTCACCGCGCCGGGCGGGAACCCGGCCTCAAGACAGAGATCGGCAAAGGCCAGCGCGGTCAGCGAGGCGTCTTCGGCCGGTTTGACCACCGCCGCATTGCCGACTGCCAGCGCGGCGCCGACCGAACGGCCGATGATCTGCATCGGATAATTCCACGGCACGATATGGGCGGTGATCCCGTGCGGCTGGCGCAATGTGTAAACGGTATAGCCGTCCTGAAACGGAATTGTCTCGCCATGCAGCTTGTCCGCCGCCCCGCCATAGAATTCGCAATAGCGCGCCAGCGCGACAGCATCCTTGCGCGCCTGGGCCAGCGGCTTGCCGACATCCAGCGCCTCCATTCTCGCCAGCGTATCGATCCGCTCCTCGATCAACCGGCCGAGCCTGAGCAGCAACCGGCCGCGCTCTGCGGCTGTCAGCCTGCCCCAATCCCCGTCCAGCGCCTTACGCGCAGCGTGGACGGCGGCGTCGATATCGGCTTTGCGGCCGCGGGCGATGGTGCCTAACCGGGTGCCGTCCGACGGATTTTCCGCCGGTAGCGTGTCGCCTGAGGCGACGGGTTGCCACCGGCCGGCGATGAAAACCTCGTTTTCGTGAGCAAACAGGCTCATCGCCTTGTGCCTGCGCCCGCCGCGAGGCGATCAGACCAGCGCGGCCACGCGACGCGTGTGCTCGCCGATGCTGTCGCCCAGGGTTTGGCGGATAAGATCGAACAGATAACTGTCCGCTTCGCGCCGCACCGAACGGCTGCGGGCCGACAGCGAGAAGGTGCGATCATGGCTGAGTTCGGGAACATCGAAAAAGCGTAACTCTGAGTCCGGCGGACAGATTTGCCGGAACAGGCGCGGCGTCACAAGCCCGACCGCCTCGCCGCTGCCGATGACATGGCTGGCATAGGTGATCGAATTGGTCTGCAGGATGCGGCCGGGCCCCGGCAAGTCAGCGGCGGCAAAGGCGCGGACGAGGTTGTCGGCCCAGCCCTCCGAGATCGTCACGCTGATCCATTCCGCGCCCGAAAGATCGCTCAGGCTCAGTTCGCTGCGCCGTGCCAGCGGGTGCGGGTGGGCGGCGACGACCGCGACGCGGTCCGTGAACAAAGGATACTGCTCGATCTCCGGGGTTTCGGTTGTGGCGAAATGGTCCGAGGCGACGGCGAAATCGATCTCGCCATTGAGCAGTTTTTGCATCAGGTCGCCCGACCAGCCTTTGACGACCTTGAGCGTGTAGCGGTGATGTCGTGCCAGGAATTGCTGAAAGGCGCGGTGAATGACGGCATCCGGCAGGCTTTCGACAACGCCGAAGCGAATGACTTTGGTGCTGCGCGCGGCGCGCGAGCGCATCTCCATCCGCGCCGCTTCGATTTGCGCGGCGATAACCCGAGCGTGATCGAGGAAACGGCGGCCGTCATCGGTCAGCACCGTGCCGGTGGTGCCGCGCACGAAAAGCTGCAGATCGAGCTCGGTTTCCAGCTTGCGGATCGCCTGGGTCAGGGCTGACTGGGTCAGGCCGATGCGGCTTGCCGCCTGATTGAAATTGCCGGTTTCGGCGAGCGCGATGAACTGCCGGATCTGTCGAAGATCCATGGCTCAGCCGTCCGTCGTGCGCGGCGGCGTTTCCGGCCGCAGATGCTCGGGGACCTCTGCCGGGTCCTCACCGGCCCGCTGGGTAATCGCGAAAAAGATCCGTTCAAGAAAGGCGGCGCGGTCCGCTGCCAGCCTTTCGGCCTCGGCGTCATCGGGGCGGTAGTCCGCGATCTCCTCATCGCTCAGCACGCCCTTGTTCCTGATCAGGGATTCAAGGCCGGCGAGGCGTTCGCGCGTGACCCACAATTCGGTTGCCAGGGCCATGGTCACGGCGACGATATCGTCGACGCCGTCCGTCTCGAAGAATTGCGGGCTCTCCCCCCTGATCGTTTGACGCAGCCTTGCCGGCTCGGTGCTCATTGGCCCGCCTCCGGCTTGAAGGCGCCGACGCCGTACCATTTGACGCCCTTCACGAGCCGGCCGACGGGCATGTTGCCGGCGCTGTTGTCAGCACGCTCGGCGGCGTCGATTACTGCATCCTTGCCCCAGAACTCCAGGCTCGGCGTGACGAAGTCGAAGGCGTTGTCGGCATCCAGCCCGGCCTTGCCGAGAACCGGGCGCAGCTCCAGCGCACGAAAACTGCGATAGAAGGGCTCGATATTATAGAAGCTGTCCCAGTTGAGATAGAAATTCTCATAGGCGCTTTTCAGCGATGAGGGCGGTAACTCGTAGTGCAGCATCAGCCCGCCCGGTCGCAAGACTTTGGCGATGCCGTCGAACAGCGGCTGTCGGCGGTCGGGGGCGATTTCGTGCAGCAGCATGGAGGAGAAAACGAGATCGAAGCTCTCCGGCTCGAAATCCAGCGCCGTGGCGTCTTGCTGATGGTAATGCGCGTTCAGCCCGCGTGCCTGGGAGCGGGCGTGGGCATAGCGCAGCACCGGTGCGGCCAGATCGACGCCATGCACTTCAGCATCGGGGAAAGCATTGACCCAGGGCAGAGTGGAATGGCCGGTGGTGCAGCCCAGATCGAGAATGCGGCGCGGCTGAAAATCAGGAAAGCGGTGCTTGATATAAAGCGCCATGGTCTCTCCGATATCTTCCATCCGGCGGCCCAGGAAACCCATCGAAACGATGGCTACGCCTTCCTCGAACACCGCGCCCATGGCGATATCATCGTCGCCATATTCAGCCGTATAGCTGCCGGGCATCTGATGAACATCGATGGCACTGCCGTAATCCGGCATGTCGAAATCCGGATCCAGCGTCAATGTTCCGGCGGCCTTGTTGCTGGGCGCGGACAGCTCGGCCAGCGTCTCCTGCAAATCGGGCAGCGCCCGTTCGACGCCGGGAATGACGGAGCGCCACAGCATCCGCTGGGTATTCATCCGCATGACGGAATAGAATTTGAAGGCGGGCTGTTCGGCCATGGCGGCGTGGATTGCCAGCTCATCTTCGCTGCCGCCGTTCAGTTTCGGCGCAACATCGCGCTCATAGACCTGCTGCAGGGCGTCCGCCATGCGATTCATCACAAAGCGGCGCATTGAGCCGATAAAGCCCTGGCGGGCCTGCTCGTCGCGGGTGAAGGGAACGGCAAGTTCAGCTTGGATTTCGACAGCCATTCGGATCTCCGGCCAATGAGTGGTGGTATTAATTTACCGATTTAGGCCAGCCATGTTTATTAGCAAAATTAATTTGTAAGCGGTTTTGAATTCCCCTGTTTATCGCCGTCATGGATTTCACCATGGTCTTTTTGCACATCCTAGTGCTGGTTTACTGGGTCGGCGCCGATATCGGGGTGCTTTACGGTGCCCATTTCGCGACAAATGCCGACTATAGCCGCGAGACCCGGCTGACCGTCGCGCAAATCATGGGGTTCATCGATCAGTTTCCGCGGCTCAGCCTGCCGATGATTGTCACCACCGGCGCCACCATTGCGGTGCTGCGCGGCTATATGCCGGTCGACCCGTTATGGCTGGCGCCGGTCTGGCTGATCGGGCTGTTGTGGGGCGGCATGGTGCTGGCGCTCTACCTAAACCGACGCCGCCCCGACCGGGTTGCCGCGCTTGCCGGCTTCGAACCGTGGTTTCGCCTCGCCATCGCCTTGGCGATGATCGCCGCCGCCGTCACCTCGCTGATGGGGATCGGCATCACGGATCAGGGCTGGCTGGCGGTCAAGCTGATCCTTTTCGCGGGCACCATCTTCGCCGCTCTGGCCCTGCGCAAGCTTTTCGATCCCTTTCGCGACGGCATGCGTGCGCTGCGGGCCGGCACCAATACCGAGGCCGATGACGCCATGATGCGCGCCGCGCTGATCAGGGCACGCCCCGTCGTGTGGACAATCTGGGCGCTGGCGCTGGCCGCGGGCTATGTCGGGATCTGGAAGCCGGTTTGGTAACAGATCATCATGGTGACCGGCTTGAAGGCCGTGCGGCAATCGTGAACGGTCTTCATCCGGCCGGCATTTCGGACGCCTTATCGCTAACGCTGCACGCGATGAAAATGGATAGCCAAGGGAACAATCGATGATCGTCGCGTTTCCGCTTTTCCCCGGTATCACCCAGCTTGATATGACCGGGCCGGCGCAGGTGCTGTCGCGCGCGCCCGATGCCGAATTGTACACGGTCGCGGCAAGCCGGGATCCTGTCCGGACCGGGTGCGGCTTCGAGTTGTTGCCGTCCGCCTGTTTCGATGACCTTGCTGCAGTCGATATTCTGTGCGTGCCCGGCGGCCTGGGCACATTGCAGGCGATGCAGGATGGCGCGCTGATCGGCTGGCTGGCGCAAACCGGCGAAACAGCCGCTTGGGTGACCAGCGTATGCACCGGCTCCCTGCTGCTCGGCGCGGCGGGGCTGCTCAAGGGATACCGCGCTACCAGCCATTGGGCGTCGGTTGATCAGTTAGCCTGTTTCGGCGCCATCCCGGTCCGCGAGCGCGTCGTCTTCGACCGTAACCGGGTCAGCGGCGGCGGCGTCACCGCGGGCATCGATTTTGCGCTGACCCTGCTGGCGGAGATCGCCGGCGAAGAGACTGCCAAACGGGTCCAGCTCAGCCTCGAATACAACCCGGCCCCGCCCTTCGACGCCGGTTCGCCCGACCGTGCCGATGCGCAAACCCGCAATGCGGTATTGGCTTTGACCGAAAAAATCGCGCCGGACCGGGACGCGCAAGTCAGGGCGATTGCCGCGCGGCTGGGCTTCCAGGATCAATAATACACCTCACCGCCCGACACGTTCAGCGCGTCGCCGGTGACATAGCTGCCCAGCTCTGAGCAGAGAAAGGCGCAGATATTGGCGGTATCTTCAGGCAAGCCGACACGCCCCAGCGGGATGCGTTCGGCCATTTCCCTGAGATAGACCTCGACGCTCTTGCCCTGTGCCTTGGCCATGTAATCGTTCTGCCAGCTGCCCAGCCCGGTGGTCACGTGATTGGGACAGACGGCATTGACGGTAATGCCGTGCGGCGCCAATTCGCGGGCGGCGACGCGGGTCAGACCGATCAGGCCGTGTTTTGAGGCGGCATACGCGCCGACCCTCGGGCTGCCGCGCTTGCCGCCGACGCTGGCAATGTTGACGATGCGGCCCGGCGGCTCGCCGGCCTCGACCTGCGCGGTCATGCGGCGCGCTGCATGCTTGATCGCGAAGAAGGGTCCGCGCAAATTGACGTTCAGAACGGCGTCCCAATGCTCTTGCTGCATCTCCATCAATGGCGCGAATAGATAGCCGATGCCGGCATTGTTAATAAGAAAGTCGAGCCGACCGAATCGCTCGACGGTGAAATCGATAAGAGCTTCGACATGATCCTCAAGCTGCATATCGGCGGCAAAGGACGCGACGGCCTGAGCGCCGCGCGGCGAAATTTCCGCCAAGCCCGCCTCCACCGCGCGCATATCCTCGGTGGTGCCGATGCCGTGCGCCGGCGCAATATCACCGCTCAATGCGCCGCGGTCGTGGATGACGACATCGGCGCCGCCGCGCGCGAATTCCTGCGCGATCGCTTCGCCTAGCCCCTTGGCACGCCCCGAGCCCGTGACCAGCGCCACCTTGCCGGAAAAATCGAACTGAACATCCTTGGCCATGACACAGAACCCTCAAGCAAACGGCACCAAATATCCGCATCTGTTTTCGCCGCTGAAACTGGGGCGGCTCACTCTGCGCAACCGGGTGGTGCATGCCTCGATCACGCCGCGCATGGCGGCGGATGGGCACGTCACCGACGGCTATGTCAACTATTATCGCAGCCGAGCGGCGGGCGGCTGCGGCATGATCGTGCTGGAACCGATGAACATGCATCGCAACCAGACCGACCCGCGCCGGGTCAAGGTTTACAACCCCGAAACCCATGACGGGATCAAGCGGCTGGCCGAGGCGGTCGAGGCCTTCGATTGCAGGCTGCTGGGCCAGATTTTCGATCATGGTCGCGGTCGTCATGAAATCGGCAAGCTGCGCAATGCGATCGGCCCTTCTGCGCTGCCCGATGATTTGAGTTGGACGGTGCCGCATGTCCTGAGCGTTCAGGAAATCCGCGATGTCCTGGACCAGATCATCGCGTCGACCATCGTCCTGCGCGATGCCGGGATCAGCGGTGTCGAGCTGTCCTGCGGCCATGGCCATCTGTTTCACCAATTCATCTCGCCTCAGGCCAATCACCGCGAAGACGACTATGGCGGCCCGGTTGAAAACCGGGTGCGTTTGCTTGCCGAACTAATCGACGGCATTCGCTCCGCTTGCGGTGAGGGTTTCGTTATCGGCCTGAAACTGCCGGGTGAGGACGGCGTCCCCGGCGGCGTCGATCTGGAGGAAAGCAAACGCATTGCGGCGGCGCTCGCCGCGCATGGCGGCTTCGATTACTGGACCTTCGCCTGGGGTGCTCACGCCAATACGCTGAACTGGCATTTGCCCGATATGTATGGCGCCAATCGTGTGCCCTATCTCGGCAAGATCAAGGAAATACGCTCGGTCGCGCCCGAGATTGCGACCGGCGCGCTGGGCTTGATCACCGATCCGAACGAGGCCGAAACGGCGATTGCGACCGGGGTCGGCGAGATGGCGATGATCGGTCGCCCGCTGATCACCGACCCCTCCTGGCCGATCAAGGCCGAACAGGGGCGCGAGGAACAGATCCGCTATTGCGTTTCAGGCAATAGCTGCTGGCAGCTGATTATCGAAACCAATCGGATCGGCTGTGACAACAATCCGCGCGTCGGCGAAGAAGACGAGGCCGACTGGTGGCCTGCCCCGGCTGAAGTGCCCAAGCGCGTGGTCGTGGTCGGCGCCGGGGTTGCCGGCATGGAGGCGGCGTGGGTGGCGGCGGCGCGGGGCCATCAGGTGACCATCTTCGGCAAGAGCGATGCGGTCGGCGGCAAGACCCGGTTACACACCGAATTGCCGGGCGGTGAGAACCTTTCCAGTGTCTATGATTATCAGGAGTTGTCCGGCAAGCGCGCCGGGCTTGACATGCGGCTCGGCCATGAGGCCGACGCGGATGACATTCTCGCCCTGAAGCCCGATCATGTGATCCTCGCCTGCGGCGGCAGCATGATCTGGCCCGATTGCTTCCCCGAAGAATTTCGCGAAGAGGGGTTGATCCCCGATGCCCGCGCGCTCGCAGCCGACCTGCTGCGCTATGCGGAAAAGCAGCCGGGCACGGCGTTTCTCTATGACGCCGATCATACGGTGATGACCTATGCGATCGCCGACATGCTGGCCGAGCGTTTCGATCGCGTCGTCATCGCCACGCCGCGCGAACGGGTTGCCGCCGATTGCGCGCTGGTGCAGCGGCAGGGGATTTACCGGCGTCTTGACGAATTCGGCATCGAGGTGCTGCCGCATTGCAAGCCAGTGCCGGACTCCCCCCTGGAAGACGGCATTCTGCACTGCATCAACATTCATTCGGGCAAGATCACCGAGATCGGCGATCTGGCGGCGATCACCTATGCGACACCGCGGGCGCCGAATGACGCGCTCAAAGCACCGCTCGAGGCCGCCGGAATCCCGCTCAGTATCATTGGGGACTGCTTCATGCCCGGCGCGGTGCACAATGCGATCAGCGAGGGGTATCGGGCGGCGATGCGTCTTTAAGCTGACCCCCGGTCCGGTCCTTCTTACCCCGGCCCGCGCACCATCCTCGGGATCGTTCGAAAGACGCAGGTGGGCCGCTCCAAACCCATATTGTGGGCTTTTTGACACACCCGATAAGTTTTCGTTGCCGATTGCCGGGAAGATTTAATTTGCGCGTGTTTCCGCCGGTTTTTTAATTTAGGGTCTGCACTTTACCACTGACTCGCAGTGGTTTTTTTGATTCGGCGTGTTTCGATCAAGGGCGGCTCGCTTGCCGCGATAACGGCATTCCGACGATAGAACGACAAAGGATTAGGGATGATGCTTGCTACAGAACAGGCGCGCTCAGGCGGACTTACCGGCGCTTTGTTGCGCGGCACGGTTCTCGGCTTTTGCGCCATGGCCGTGGCCGGTACGGCTTCAGCGCAGGATCTGCGGCTTGAGGAAATCACCGTCAGCGCGCGGAAGGTCGAGGAAAGCCTTCAGGATGTGCCGATCACGGTGAATGCCTTTACTGCCGAGCAGATCAACGAGCTGGGCGTTACCGACATTAATGAGCTCGGGGCCTTCACCCCGGGCCTGACCTTCGAGAAATTCGGCGGGCGCCGCGGCGCCGAGGGCGATACAAGCCGCCCGGTGATCCGCGGCCAGGCGAATATTCTGGGCGAGTCCAATGCCGCGATCTTCATCGACGGCATCCTGTTCACCGAATCCTTCCTGTCCTTCCCCTTCGACATCATCGAGCGGATCGAGGTGGTGAAAGGACCTCAGGCGGCGCTGTTCGGCCGCTCGACCTTTGCCGGTGCGATCAATGTGATCACCAAGAAGGGCAGCAACGAATTCGAAAACACGATCCGTCTGCGCGCCGCGCAGCATGATGATTATGAGGTCAATGTCTCCTCGCGCGGCCCCATCATCGAAGACGAGCTGTTCTATTTCGTGCATTTCCGCAATTACGAGTTCGGCGGCGAGTATGACAACTCGGTCAATGGCGAGCGCGTCGGCGAAGAAAGCAGCCGCGGCTTCAACGGCTCGCTGGAATGGCGCGCAACCTCGGATCTGACGTTCAACATCTTCGCCTCCTATAACGAAGATGATGACGGCCACCCGGCCCAGATCGTGACGCCGCGTTTCCTCAATAACTGCTTTCTGGACAGCGACCGCCAGTATTTCTGCGGCGCAATTCCGATCCTCGACGAGGTGACGGTCGACACCGACCGGCTCGGCGATGAGCAGGGTCTCGAGCGTGAAGTTCTGCGCTTCGCCGGCAGTGCCGAATACGTTTATGAGGGCTTCACCTTCAGCGTCAGCGGCGGCATCACCGATTCCGATTCGGTATTCGGCAATGACCAGACCTTTCTCGGCGATCCCAACAACTTTGCCGGGGGCACTTTCGTCCGCGTCGAAGAAAGCGACCGCACCGAATGGTCGATCGAAGGCCGCGTGACCTCGCCGCAGGACGATCCGCTGCGCTATGGTCTTGGCCTCTACCGCTATGAGCAAAGCCGCGACCGCATTCGTCGCCGTCCGCTCAGCGAGTCGATCATTACCGATTTCGGCACCTTCACCATCGACAACTGGGCGGTGTTCGGTTTCGCTGAATACGATCTTCTGGAAAACCTGACCGGTCGTTTTGAAATCCGCTATCAGGAAGACGAAATCCTGAACCAAACGGCGGCCGGGACGACGCTTGGCGGCACGTTCACCAGCGTCCTGCCGCGCTTCACGATCGATTACGGCGTCACAGACAACATCCTGCTCTATGGCGTCGTCGCCCGCGGCAACAAACCCGGCGCGATCAACACCAACCCGGTGCTGCCGGAGAACCTGCAGACCGCGGATGAGGAGCGTTCATGGAACTACGAAATCGGCGCCAAGACGAACTGGTGGGATAATCGGATCCTGTTCAATGTCGCCGGTTACTATGTCGACTGGACCCAGCAGCAGCTGACGCAGTCGGTCATCGCGCCCTCTGATGATGGCCCGATCCCGATCTCGGCGATCGTCAATGTCGGTGAAACCGAGGTCATCGGCTTTGAAGTCGAAGCGCAGGCGGCGCTGACCGATTTCTGGAGCGTCGGCCTCGGCTATGCCTATTCGGATGCCGAGATCAAGGAATTCTGCGACGAATCGCAGGCTCTGATCACCCCGCCAGATTGTACGACGGCGGCCGGCACCGAAGGCGGCGATGTGTCCGGCAATCAGGTCCCGAACAGCAGCAAGCATCAGCTCAGCGTCTCGAATACCGTGACCCTGCCGATCTACGATCAGTACAGCGCGTTCTGGCGGACCAATTATTCGTTCGAGAGCAAGAAATACGCTCAGACGCATAATCTGGCCCATACCGGTGCGCGCAACCTGCTCGACATGAAGTTCGGGCTGCAGGCGGATAGCTGGACGCTCACGCTGTTTGTCGACAACATCACCGATAATCGCACACCCAGCACGATTGTGCGCTTCGCCGATCTGGTGAATATCAACGCTGGACCCGGCAACAACAACGTGCCCGGCACAACGCCGATCGAGCGTGGCTTCCTCTACCCGCTCGCCGACTCACGTCAGTTTGGTGTGGAGCTGGACTTCCGCTTCTAAACACGGCTGAGATCGCACACAGTCAACGCTCGGCGGGGTCACCCGCCGGGCGTTTTTTTGTCTCTTTCTGCCGCAATCTCGGCGTTAAATTGCCGATTACGGTAAAGATAAGGAGCCTATGATCATGCGCAGGCTTTTTCTCGGTCTTCTGCTCGGTGCGCTGGCAGCGATGCTGTGGAACGGCGCGCCTTCGGCGCTGGCACAAGATACGCTGCGGGTCGGCGTGCGCGGCCTGCCGCCGGGCATGGGCAATCCGTTTACCGCCAACGGCACGCCTAGCGATTATCTCTGGGATGCCGTTTTCGACGGGCTCACGGCGCTCGATGCCGAGGGCAAGATCGGTCCGGCGCTGGCCACCGAATGGGCCCGGCTTGACGATTTGCGCTGGCGTTTCGTGTTGCGTGACGATGTCCGCTTTCACAATGGCGAAATGCTGACAGCTGAGGCGGTGATCGCAACGCTGAACTGGCTGCGCTCGGATGACGGGCGCAGCACCGTGGTCGGCGCCGAGGTCAAGGTCATCGACAAGGTCGAAGCCGATGGACCCGATGCGGTCATCATCACCACGTCAGTGCCGGATACGATCCTGCCCCAGCGCCTGTCGGCGGCAATGATTGTGCCGCCCGCCGCCTGGGCCGAGCTTGGGCCTGACGAATTTGCCGTTGCGCCGGTCGGCACCGGGCCGTATCGGGTCACACGCTGGGAAAGCGAGGATGGGCGCGTCTTTCTGGAAGCGGCAGATTCCTGGCGTGCACCAAAGCTGCCGGAGCTGGTCTTTTTCGAGTTGCCCGAGGGCGCCGCGCGGGTGCAGGCGCTGGCCGCGGGGCAAATCGATCTGACGACGATCAGCATTGACGATATCGGCCCGCTCGAGGCGCGCGGTTTCCAGATCTGGCACCGCCCGTCAATGCAGGTGATGTCGGTGGCCTTCATCGCCCGGGACGGCGATCCGGATAATCCGCTCGGTGACGTCCGTGTGCGCCGGGCGCTGAACCATGCCATCGACCGCGAGGCGATGGCCGAGGCGCTGTTGCTCGGCATGGCGCGCCCCGCCGGTCAGCCCGCCTCGCAGGTCACCGTCGGCTATAACCCCGGTGTTGAGCCCTATGCCTATGACCCGGACCGGGCGCGCGCATTATTGGCAGAGGCCGGTTATCCGGACGGTTTTTCGATGGCCTGGGATGTGATCATCAATTCGGTGCCGGGCGATGCCGCGATCTATCAGACCACGGTCAGCTTCCTGTCGCAGATCGGCGTCGATGTCGAGCTTCGTACGGTGCCGTTTTCGGCATGGCTCAGCCGCTACTGGTCCGGCGAGTGGGGCGGTATTCAGGCGACCGGCCTGTCCTATAACGCGACACCTTATAACGATGCCTTCCGGCCGATGACGAATTTTTCCTGCAACAAGCCCAACCCGTTTTTTTGCGAGCCCGAGGTGGCCGAGGCGCTGGCCAAGGTCAATCGCATTGTCGATCCGGAGGAGCGTGATGCCGCCCTGCGCGCCGTTTCCGCCCGCTATCACGACATTGCCCCCTCGCTGTTTCTGTTCGAACAGATCGATCTGTTCGCCGGTCGGCCTGATCTGAGCGGCTTTGAGCTGATCAACCGGGTTCCGGTCTATGAGGCGCTGGACTTTGAATAACGTGCCCTATGCGGGCGAGGGCGACCGCCAGCCGCATCGAACCGGGAAGAGAGGGCGCTCTCTTCCCGGCGCGACAGGGCAATGCTCAAGGCAAACTGCCCGATAAAGCAGGAGCTTGTTCTACTCTGCCTTCTTGCTGCGTGACTTTTTAGTCATCAGAAGTTCACGATAAGCGAGTGCCAGAGTGAAAAGAAACGTCGTCCCGGCGAGCGTATAAATGATAGCATAGTCGGTCATGGTATCCTCCGTTGTTGACCGAACTTATTACGCTGCTCAGCTCCGCAAGTTCACGCCTGCGACAATTAATACATAAATACTTGAAACGAATGATAATTGTAACCGAGTGACGCCGAAACAGTTAATTAACGATACCTTTCGGCAATTGGTTAGGCGATGGTGAACGGATCAACCGTGCTGGTCGCGGCAACACCGGCCAGGGCCGTTACCGGCGCGCCGGTTTGAAAGACATCGATGATGGCGCTGTCGATGGTGTTCCGCGTCACGCTGGCAGGGTCTATTTCCTCGCCGATCGACTGCCCGCCCAGGGTGATTTCGACACCGCCGGGGCCGGCGGCGATATCGGCGAGCACCGAGCCGTCGGCAAAGGCGATGTCGATGGCCGCGTTCAGCGCGATCTGGGCGCGGGCGCCATCCGGCGTCACGATCAACAGCCCGTTGATCCCCTCGCGGCTTAGCGTCACCGCATCGAGGGTCGCGGCGATTTCGACCCGATCGCCGCTATTGGCGGCAAAGACGATCTGACCGCCCGGCGCCAGCCTGACCGTTTCCGCCGCGGCGCTGCCGACAACCGTCCCCGCGAAGCCGATATCCAGCACCTGGCTTTCACCGCTCAACAAGAGCTGATTGCCGCCATCATTGCCGCTGTTCGGATCGGCGGTCGCGCTGTCCAGCGTGACGGCCGAGGTGGAAAATTCATCATCGACGACGACGCCGTTGATATCGATCTGAACGCCGTTCGGTCCGGCCCCGATATTGGCGGTCGCGCTGCCGTCGGCGAATATCAGGCTTGCGGCGGCATTGAGCTGGATTGTTGCATTGGTATCGTCGAATCGGCCGGTGACGATCAGCCCGTTCACGCCCTCGCGCCGGAACGCATAATCTGCAAGCAAGCCGTCAAAGGCGACCGCGTCACCGCCGCCGGCGGTCACGCCGACAGTGGTCTCAGTGGCGATACGAACGGTTTCCGGGGCCGCCGTCGTGGTCAGAACCGCCGCGCTTGAAATCCGCAAGGACTGGGTTTCGCCGCCCAGGATCAGCCGGTTGGGCGTCACGGTTTCCGAGAATGTCTGGATGATGATGTCATCGGCGGTGATCGGGTTACTGTCCCCGTCGGCGTGGAAGAACTCGACCCTGACGCCGCCGCCGAGATCGAGCGCCGAGGCGTTTAGCGCGAATGGGTCCAGCGTCGCCAGAACCGCGGCGGGATCGCTGAAGCCGAGCGCACTGTCGATGACGAATTTGTCGGTGCCCGAGGTAAAGACCTGGATCGTCGATCTGCCGGCGCCGGGGCTCAGGATAAACCGGTCGGCGCCGCCCCCGGCGTTGGAGTTCTCGGCGACATCGCCGTCGGAAAGGAAAAAGACGTCATTGCCCTCACCGCCATCGAGGAAATCTGCGCCGCTGCCGCCGTTCAGCGTGTCGTTGCCCGCGCCCGCCAGCAGCGTGTCGTCACCGCCGCCACCGATCAGGGAATCATCGCCGAGATCGCCCTGCAATTGTTCATTACCGGCGCGGCCGTCGATCCTGTCGCTGACTGCGGTGCCGAAGATCACCCCGTCATCGCCCTGGGTGGCCAATTGCGGCCGTGCCCCCTGCTTTGAGAAGCCCTCGATCTCGTAGCCGATATCGGCCAGCAGCGCGAGATCGGAGGTGGTCGGCATGACGCGGACGCCGTCCTGGGTGGTCGGGTCCATCAGCGTCATATTGGCCATGAAGCCTTCGGCGATATGCGAGAGATCGCTGAGCAGCGGAATCGGATTGCCGCCATTTGCGGCCTGAGCATTCGCGCCGGTAAAACTTCCGCCGCTGCCGATCTGCTCAAAAATCGCCGCCGTGCCGATGCCGAGAATGTGGCCGATCTCGTGCATGGCGGTGGAGATGAAATCGATCTGTGTCGAGGGGATCGGTTCATCGAGGCCGAAAAACCAGTCGGCCGTCGGGCTGAAGGTGATGATGCCGACAAAGGGTTCGAAATCGGTGACCGGTCCGGTATTGCGGAAATTGTCGGTAAAGCGCGAGGTCAGGAAATCGCCGGTGACGCCGAACACCACCGGCCCGCCGAGGCCCAGGGTTTCTGCGTCGGTCTGCCCTTCGACACCGTCATGGGCGTGGTTGTGGTGCGCGTGACAGGCCGAGCAGGGGCAGCCGACGGGGTGGTTGTACGGCGCAACTCCCTGCGCGCTGCCGCCGCCGCTGATATCCTCGGCGCCGACGAAGATGATCAGATCATCGACCGAACGGTCGAGGGTGATGGTGACTGTTTCGCTGCGATCCGATGGATTGGTCGTGGCAAAGCTCACGCCGGCGGGAATATCGGCAAACTCGTCCTGAATCAGCCCTTCCCAGATTTCGGCGGCGCGTTCCATCGCGGCGCGGCGGGCAGGATCGTCAAAAAAGCCGCTCGAATCGAAGCGGTAATCAATCTCGATATTGAATGACATGGGGCGGATCGCGACGAGTTCGGGCGAACTCTCTTTCGGCTGTTTCTGCTGATTGTGCGTGCGCTGCTGATACCAAAACGGCGATGCCGGGTGACAGCATTACGCCATGTCTCTAGGCTAAGGTCCATGTCGGAATTGGTACTTTCGGGTGTCTCGCATCGCTTTGGCGGCGACACTCTGGCGGTCGATGATGTTTCCTTGACCGTCCCATCGGGTTGCCGTGCCGCGCTGATCGGCGCCTCGGGCTCGGGTAAAACCACGCTGTTGCGGATGATCAACGGGCTGCTGCGGCCGAGCGCCGGGCGGATCAGGGTTGATGATCAGGATATTGCCGATCTGCCGGGCGCTGAGCTGCGGCGCCGGATCGGCTATGTGCTGCAGGGCGGCGGCCTGTTTCCGCATATGACGGTGGGTGAGAATATCGGTATCACGCCGAAGCTTCTCGGATGGCCGATGCAGCGGATTGCCGAGCGGGTCGACATGCTGCTCGAGCTGGTACAGTTGCCGGCCGAGGAATATGCGGATCGGCTGCCTGCGGCGCTTTCGGGCGGTCAGCAGCAGCGCATTGCCTTTGCCCGCGCGATGGCTGCGGAGCCCGGCCTGATCCTTCTCGATGAAGCCTTCGGCGCGCTCGACCCGGTAATCCGCGCCGAGCTTCAGGCCGAGTTTAGCGACATCCAGGAAAAGCTCGGCTTCACCGCCCTGCTGGTCACCCATGACATGGCTGAAGCGCTGCTCGTCGCCGACCATATTTTCGTCATGGACGGCGGAAAGCTGATCCGCCAGGGCACACCGTCCGAGCTGTGGCGTGAGCCCGGCGATGCCCGGGTCGAAGCGATGATCCATCAGCCGAGAACCCATGCCGAGCAATTGGCCGGTCTGGCCGCCGCATGATCGAGGCTCTGATGCCGCTGCTCGAGCGGCTGCCCGAATATCTCGGCGCGCATTTGCTGCTTTCGGTGACGGCGCTGAGCGTCGGCTGCGCGATCAGCATCCCGGTCGGCATCGCCGTGGCGCGCAGCCCGCGTTTCGGTGGCCCGATGATCGCCGCCGCCGGGCTGGCGCAGACCATCCCCGCGATCGCCCTGTTGGCGTTGATGGTGCCCTTGCTTGGCGGTCAAATCGGTTTCCTGCCGGCCTTTATCGCGTTGACCGTCTATTCCCTGCTGCCGGTTTTGCGGAATACCGCGATCGCCATCGCCGAAATCGATCCGCAGATTACCGAGGCCGCGCGATCGGTCGGTATGACGCCGGGCCAAAGGCTGAGGCTGGTCGAATTGCCGATCGCGCTGCCGGTCATCGTCGGCGGCATCCGCACCGCCGTGGTTTGGGTCATCGGCACCGCGACCCTGGCGACACCGGTCGGCGCGACCAGCCTGGGCAATTACATTTTTGCCGGGCTGCAGACGCGCAATTGGCTGTCGGTGATCCTGGGCTGCATCGCCGCCGCCGGTCTCGCGATCATCCTCGATCAACTGGTTCGGCTCCTCGAAAGCGGTCTCCGGCAGCGGCGTCCGGCGCTGGCCCGCGGCGCCGGGCTCGGCCTCCTCAGTGTCATCGCCCTGGGCCTCGCGCCTGTCCTTATCGACGCCGTGCCGACACCGGAACGCGCCGCCTTCACACGATCCGGTGACGACAGCGAAAGCGGAGGCGAGGCCGTCGCCGAGCTGCCGCAGCCGCTTGCAGGCGTCCGTCTCGTCGTCGGCGGCAAGACCTATACCGAGCAATACATCCTGACCGCATTGCTCGAAGACTGGCTTGAAGAGCGCGGGGCGGTGGTCGAGAGCCGCACCAATCTCGGCTCTTCGATCCTGTTCGATGCGCTTGCCGAAGGCAGCGTCGATATTGCGGTCGATTTCTCCGGCACGCTCTGGGCCAATATCTTCAAGCGCACCGAGCCGGTGCCGCGCTTTCGCATGCTGGCACGGGTGACCCAGGATTTGCTCGATGATTACGGCGTGCTGAGCCTCGGCTCGCTGGGCTATGAAAACAATTATGCCGTGGCGCTGAAACCGGCGCTGGCGCGCAGCCGCGGTCTGACCGATCTGCGCGATCTGCAAAGGGAAGTCGGCCGCCTGACGCTGACGAGCGACCTCGAATTTCAGGGCCGTACGGAGTTTACGCGGCTGGTCGATATCTACGGGCTGGAGGGCATCGATGCCCGTGCCATGGATCAGGCGCTGGCCTATCAGGCGCTCGAAGAGGGCTCGGTCGATGCCATTGTCGCTTATACCACCGACGGGCGGCTCGATGCGTTTGAGCTGACCCTGCTGCCCGATGTGCTGGGCGCCTTTCCGCCCTATGATGCGATGCTGCTGCTGTCCCCGGACAGTGCCGATATTCCGGGGCTGGCCCAGGCGCTGGCGCCGCTGATCGGCGCCATCGACGAGAAACTGATGCGCGCGGCCAATGCCATTGTTGACGTCGAGGGCAGACCGGTCGAGGCGGCAGCGGATTTCCTCCGCGAACAGATCGAGGCCCGGCGTCGGATTCGCTCAGAATGAGGCGAGCGCGCTGAGCAGCCCCAATACTTCCTCAGCCGTATTGTAGTGGGCCACCGAAATCCGGATGCAGTCTTCGATTTCCAGCGCCGTCAGCATGTGGCCGGAGAACGGGCCGGGGCTGATTGAGAAGACGCGATAGCCCTTCTCGTTGAGGGCGGCTTCGACAGCGCGGCTGTTCCGGCCGTCGAGCCGAAAGCAGATCAGCCCTTCGCGACCGTCCAGCGAAGGCGGCCCGACAAGCCGGACGCCGGGCAATTCGTTCAGGCCGGCGACTGCGCCGTCGCCGAACAGCAACAAATGCAGCAGGCTCCGCTCATGCGCTGAAATGGCTCGCCCGGCGGCAGCGATCCGGTCGCGCCGCTCGGCATGATTGCCGGTTTCGCCGCCCAGCCAGTCGAGATAGCCGACCACCGCGCTCATTGCCGCATGGATCGCGGGGTCGCGGGCGCCGAGATCCCAGCTTTCCGCCGGCGCGCCCGAGGGCACTTCATGCGGCACTGCCGCCATGCGCGGAGACAGCCAGGCAAAACCCTTACCCTGCCGCGCGAACACCTTATAGGGTGAGAAAACATAGGCATCGACGCCCCAGCCCTCGACATCCAGTGCCCCGTGAGGGGCGTGCTGCACGCCGTCGACGACGATCAGACAGCCCGGTGCCTTGTCCTTGATCGCGGCGACAATCGCTGCGAGATCGCAGCGCAGCCCGTTGACATTGCCGGTATGCACAATGGTGGCAAGGCGTGTGTCGGGGCTTACGGTTGCGGCATAGGCCGCAGGGGTGAGTTGACCGCTCGCCGCATCGACCGGCACCAGCAGGCGACGGCGTCCGGTTTTGGCGGCCCAGAACCGGAGCGGATCCCAGCTCGCCGCATGTTCGAGAGCCGAGCCGACCACAGGACCGGGCTGGGCGAACAGGCAGATCATGCGGATCAGACGGTGTAGCAGATCGCTGCCGCTGTCGCCGCCGGTGATGGTGCCGGCCTGGCTGCCGAAAAACAGAGCCAGATCGTCACGGCCGCGATTACAGATGCGGCGCACGGCTTCGGAGCTGTCATTGGCCCGCCCCTCATTGTCCGCTATGCCCGACCAATAGGCGGCGGCTTCGGTTGCGGTGCGCAGCTTCAGCGATCCGCCGCCGGTCTCGAAATAGGCGCGCTTGCCGACGAAAGGGTCTTCATCGACAAACAGGAAGCGGTCGCGGATCGCCGTCATCAGCGAGTCTGAGAAAGGGCTTTCGGCGACGGAGGATGAAATCGCGGTGTCAGGCATCGTGCTTTGTCTCAAATCCCGCGCCGCCTGTCGATGCCGCCTCTTGAAGCCGCGTTCTTGAGCCCGATGCTGGCAGCAGCGCTTCGGGGCTCTAAATGAGGAGCATCGACAAGGAGGTTCGCTCATGCGCGCATTGCTGTTTTCCCTGTTCCTGATCCCGGCCGCAGGCATCGCCGCCGCTGCGGGCTGGTCGCTCGATGGTGCGGATTCGCAGCTGTCATTCGCTTCGATGAAAGCCGGTAATCTCGGCGAGACGCATTATTTTCGCACCCTGTCCGGCGGTATTGACGAGGAGGGCAAGGTGCGGGTCGAGATCGATCTGACCAGCCTCGAAACCCGCATCGATATCCGCAATGAGCGCATGCGCGAATACCTTTTCGAGACCGACAAATTCCCCAAGGCCGTATTGACCGCGGAGATCGACATGGCCGCCTATGACGGCCTTGCCGTCGGTGAGCGCAAGGAGGCCGAAATAGAGGGCACGCTGGATCTCCACGGCTTTGAAATTCCGGTCTCCGCACCGATTATCGTGACCCGCATCGCCGATGATCGCGTCGATGTGACGACGGCTGAACCGGCAATCATCTATGCTGAGGATTTCGGCCTGCTGGGCGGGGTGAACAAGCTGGCCGAGCTGGCCGAGCTGGAGTGGATCATCCCCACCGTCCCGGTCAACGCATCCCTCGTTTTCGAGCGCTGAACAGGGACGAGACCGAACAAATCCTGCGCCTCTCCGGCTGGGCTCGTGACCGCATTCAGCCTATAATCGGCTTGCATGCCAGGCGATGTGATCGGCCATGAAGCTGGAGATGAAATAGTAGCTGTGATCATAGCCCGGCTGCATGCGCAGGTTCAGCTTGATCTTCGTTTCCTTGCAAGCCTTCTCAAGCAATTCTGGCTTCAGTTGCTCCGTCAGGAAGGTGTCGGCATCGCCCTGATCGATCAACAATGCCGGAAGCCGCGCGCCGTCTTCGATCAGCGCGCAGGCATCGTAACTCCGCCATTTTTTCTTGTCGGCGCCGAGATAGCGGCCCAGCGCCTTCTCACCCCAGGGACAGTTCAGCGGCGAGCAGATCGGCGCGAAGGCTGAAACACTCTTGAACCGGTCGGGATTGCGCAAGCCGATGGTCAATGCCCCGTGACCGCCCATCGAATGGCCGGTAATGCTCTGCCGTTTGGGATCGATCGGGAAATGAACCGCCAGCAGGGTCGGCAGCTCATCCTCGATATAGCTGCGCATGCGGTAATGCTTGGCATAGGGCGCTTCGGTCGCGTCGACGTAAAAACCGGCGCCCTGGCCGAAATCATAGGCCTCGTCATCCGGCACATCGCTGCCGCGCGGGGAGGTGTCGGGGGCAACGACGACGATGCCCTTTTTCGCCGCCATGGCGCGATATTCGCCCTTCTCCATGACATTGGCGTGGGTGCAGGTCAGCCCGGACAGATAATAGAGCACCGGCAATTTGCCGCCGGCCGACGCTTGCGGCGGCAGGAAGACGGCAAAGGTCATGTCGGTGCCAGTCGCGGACGAGACATGGCGATAAACGCCCTGCTTGCCGCCGTGGCTCAGCGTTTCGGAGACAACTTCCATCAATAGACCACAACGCTGCGGATCGATTTGCCCTGATGCATCAGATCGAAGCCGACATTGATATCCTCGAGGCTGAGCGTATGGGTGATCATCGGATCGATCTCGATCTTGCCGTCCATATACCAGTCGACGATTTTCGGAACATCGGTACGGCCGCGTGCGCCGCCGAACGCGCTGCCCTTCCAGACCCGGCCGGTAACCAGCTGAAAAGGCCGGGTCGAGATCTCCTTGCCGGCCTCGGCGACACCGATGATGATGCTTTGCCCCCAGCCGCGATGGCAGGCCTCCAGCGCGGTACGCATCACATCGGTATTGCCGGTGCAGTCAAAGGTATAATCAGCGCCGCCCCCGGTCAGCTCGACCAGATGGCCGACCAGATCGCCGCGCACCTCTGTCGGGTTGACGAATTCGGTCATGCCGAATTGGCGGCCCCATTCCGCCTTTTCGGGGTTGATGTCGACGCCGACGATCTTGTCCGCGCCGACCATTTTGAGACCCTGGATGACGTTCAGCCCGATACCGCCGAGGCCGAACACGATGCAATTGGCGCCGGCCTCGACACCGGCGGTGTAAACAACCGCGCCGACGCCCGTGGTGACGCCGCAACCGACATAGCAGGCCTTGTCGAACGGGGCGTCCTTGCGGATTTTCGCGACCGCGATTTCCGGCATCACGGTGAAATTGGAGAAGGTCGAGCAGCCCATGTAATGGAATATCGTCTCGCCCTTATAGCTGAACCGGCTGGTGCCGTCGGGCATCACGCCCTTGCCCTGGGTACTGCGGATGCTAGTGCAGAGATTGGTCTTTTGCGACAGGCAGGATTTACATTGTCGGCATTCGGGCGTGTAGAGCGGAATGACATGATCGTCGACCGCGACCGAGGTGACGCCGGGGCCGACCTCGCGCACGATTCCGGCGCCTTCATGGCCCAGGATCGAGGGGAACAGCCCTTCCGAATCGAAACCGTCCAGGGTGTAGGCATCGGTATGGCAAATGCCGGTCGCCATGATTTCGACCAGCACCTCGCCCTCCTTCGGGCCTTCAAGGTCAAGTTCGACGACTTCCAGCGGCTTTTTGGCTTCAAAAGCGACGGCGGCGCGGGTTTTCATGATCTCATTCGCGACTTCGGTTAGGGGGCTTGCGTATTGAATACAATTCCAACGCGGAAGAAGGCCTTATAGACCTGATTGCGCCTTCGCTCGCAACCCGGAACTGAATCGGGTTATAAGCGTTCGACATCAACCATCCATCCTCTGCGGAGCCACCGACCCATGGACATCGTGAGAATTATTTTCGCCATCATCCTGCCGCCGCTCGGTGTTTTTCTGCAGGTGGGTATCGGCGCACAATTCTGGATCAACATTCTTCTGACCCTGCTTGGCTATATTCCGGGAATCGTGCACGCGATCTGGATTATCGCCCGCCGTTGATCTCGACGGTCACTGGGCGGTCGAATTGATTGCTTGCGTCGATTGGCTGTTGCCGCAGGCGGTCAAATCGTATTCAATTCTGTCTGACAAAGCGCCGCAAAGATAAGGCGCGTTTCGGACAGGAGCAGGCATGAGCCGAAAAATGACCGTCGCGGCGGTGCACGCCGCCCCCATACTCCATGATGCTGAGGCAACCACGGAAAAAGCCTGTGACCTGATCGCCGAGGCGGGTCGCATGGGGGTGAATTATCTGGTGTTCCCGGAAGTTTTCCTGCCGGGCTTTCCCTATTGGCTCAACTGCTATCCGCCGCTGACGCAGATGGGCATGCTGGCCGCCTATCAGGATGCGTCGGTCGAAGCGGACGGTCCGGAGATCCAGCGCATATGCGATGCCGCGCGCCGCGCCGGGGTGGTCGTCGCGCTCGGTTTTTCGGAACGACAGAAGGGCGGTCGGACCTGTTACAACGCGATTGCCTTTATCGAGGCGGACGGCACGCTGATCGGTGTCCACCGCAAGATTCAGCCGACCCTGGCCGAACGCTATATCTGGGGGCAGGGCGACGGCTCGACGCTCAGCGTCTGGGACAGCTCGCTCGGCAATATCGGCGGGCTGTGCTGCTGGGAGCATACCATGAACCTCGCCCGGCAGGCGCTGATCGGCCAGAACATCCAACTCCACGCGGCGTGTTGGCCGGGCCTCTCAACCCTCAAGGGTTACGAAAACATGTTCGACCTCCAGGTCGAATCCATGATGCGCACCCATGCCCTGACCGGGGGCTGCTTTGTCATCGTCGCCGAATGCTATGTCACCCAGGAGAATATCGACATGATGGAGCGCGAGCTGGGGCCGCAGGATTTCATGAAACCCGGCGGCGGCTGGTCGGGCATCATTCATCCCTGGGGTGTCGATGTCGTCGAACCGCATACCGGGCCTACGGAGAAAATCGTCGCCGCCGAAATCAATCTCGACGACATCAAGCCGGTCAAAGCCATCGTGGACGGCAACGGCCATTACAGCCGTCCCGACGTCGTACGCATGGTTCTCGACCGGCAGGAAAAGCGACCGCTGAACGCGCCGCCCGGACGCCCCGAAGAGGTTCCGGAACCGCATCTTCCGCTTGATAGCAGCGCGCCGCTCGCCGACGCTGCCGAATAGCACCCCCTCGGAACAGGAGAAGATTTATGCCCGACGATCTGACCGCCCGGCGCAATACTGCCGAAATCCATGACGGTACGCGCGATACCGTGGTGCCGACCTATGCCCCGCCCTTCGGTCCGCCGCCCTATGACATGGTTTCGGCGGAGCTTCTGATGGTCGAGTTCGAGGCCGACCGCGCCGAGATCGAGCGCATTACCATGCCGCCTTTCGAGGCTGCGCCGCATAACAGGCTGGTCGCCTTTGTCGGCGATTGTTCGCAGCTTTCTCATTCCGTGCACTATCACGAGGCGGCGATCCTGCAGCCGGTCGGCTATGAAGGCCGTTCGGCGCTGACGATCCCGTATATCTGGACCTCGACCGACACCGCGCTGCTCGCCGGCCGCGACCTTTACGGCATGCCCAAGCTGCTTTGCGATGAGGAAAAGCTGCGTATCCACGCCAATGAGGTGACCGGCACCGTGCATCGCGGCGGTGAGCCGCTGTTCAAGGTATCGATGGGCATCGATCACCTCTCTGATCCGGCAACGATCCCGATCATCCCGGATTTTGCCATGGTCCGGCATATTCCCAGCCCCGATCCCGATTACCCGGCGATCCGCCAGCTCATCTGGACGAGCTTGACCGATTTCGAGCTGAAAAGCTGCTGGTCCGGCCGCGGCCATCTCGAGCTCGGAAATCCATTGACGACCCGGCTCGGTGATCTCAGGCCGGGCGCGATCACCGGTGCCTGGTACGGCAAGTTCAGCTGGAAGCTGGGGCCGGCGAAAATCCTGTGGGAAGGTCGCGCCTGGTGAGTTCGGAGAGCCGCGAAAACCCGGAAAACATCCTCGTCTCGATTGTCTATTATTCCAATTACCGCGGCCAGACAGAGGTTCTGGCCAAGGCGATTGCGCGCGGTGCGGAGAAAGTGCCGCATACCGATGTGGCCCTGATCCATGTCGATCAGGTCGACGACAATTGGGACCGCTTGCATGGCTCGCATGCCATCGTCTTCGGCACGCCGACCTATATCGGCTCCGTCGCGGCGAAGTTTAAGGAATTTATCGAGAAGCTGGCCGGCGATGTCTGGCTGCACCGCATGTGGCTGAACAAGATCGCGGCGGGCTTCACGATTTCCGCCGGACGCAGCGGCGACAAGCTCAACTGCCTGCAGCAGCTCGTCGTCTTTGCCGCCCAGATGGGCATGATCTGGGTGCCGCAGAAAATCCTCGGCGGCAATTACTCGACCAAGGGCAGCGAGGACGACCTCAACCGCATGGCCGGGTATATCGGACTCATGGCGCAGGCCAATATCGACCAGCCGGCCGAGCTGTCACCGCCGCCCAGCGATATCGAGACCGCCGAAATCCACGGCGAACACATTGCCCGCGTCACCCATACCTTCACCGCCGGTCGCAAGGCGCTGCACAATTTCATTCCGGACGAGATGAGTTTCGCGGCCAGCGGCAAACCCAAAGATTTGTACGATTTTGACAAGGAGGCTTCGGCCTAGATTGACCGTTCCGCCCCGGGGTCAATCGACACCGTGGCGGACCGGCCCAAGTGAGGAACCGACTACCATGAAAATCCGCAAAGGCTATGCCGATTGCTCGGAAGGGCAGATGCACTATCGTGAGATTGGTGACCGTTCCAATCCGGTGATCTGTTTCTTTCATCAGACCGCAAGCTCGGGGGTCATGTTCGAAAAGGTCATGGCGCAGCTCGCTGATCAATATTACTGCGTCGCCTGGGACAGCCCGGGCTTCGGCAATTCCTACAAGCCTGACGACATCCCCAATCTCAGCTTCATCGCCGACCGTCTGGTGGAGGCCATCGGTGACCTCGGCATCGAGCAATTCCATGCCTGCGGCCACCACACCGGCGGCTCGGCGGCATTGGAAATGCCAAGCCGGCATAAGGGAAAAGTCCTCAGCCTGTCATTGATCGGACCGGTCCTCGCCAATGAGGCGGAAAAAGCGGAATACAAGAAAACCTTTGTCCGTCCCTTTACTGTCGAGCCCAGCGGCGACTGGCTGAAGCCCTGCTGGGAGTATCTGCGGGCGATCGGCGCCGGTTCTAGCGTCGAGCTGCATCTGCGCGAATTCTGCGATCACATCAGCGCGCATGAGCATATGCCGATGGCCTTTTCGGGGGTCTGGAACCAGGACGCCGAGACCTTCTACAAGGCGGTCGATGTGCCGCTGATGATCATGTGCTCCAAGGACGATGTCCTGTGGCCGCTGTTCGAGCGCGCCGTCGAAATGCGCCCTGACGCGCATCAGGAAATCGTCGGCGGTGCGGATTTCCAGACCGACCGCGATCCCGACGGGGTGGCGCAGGGTCTGAGGCGGTTTCTGTCTATGCTTTAGATCGTCACCCCGGAAAGGCAGCGCCTTATCCGGGGTCCACATGCGCTTGTTTCGAGACATGCGTGGATCCCGGGTCAAGCCCGGGATGACGAGGTGAGGTCCCGACTTTGACGATCAGTCCTTGTTCTTCAACGCCATCTCCGGCGCTTCGCCCTGGCGGGTCCAGGAGGCGCGGAAATCGCTCGCGGTGCCGCGGCCGCCGGGACGGTAAGGGACGGTATTCGTCTTCTCATAGCCGCCCCAGATAGAGCCTTCCTCGGTCTTGCGCCAGGCTTGATACTCGGCGCTTTCCTCCTGCATCGCCCGCAAGGGGTGATCGGCCCAGGGGATGTGCTCGGGCTGCGGCTCATAGGGCAGGCTGTCGAGATAGGCGCCGCACAGCTTTTGCGCTTCAGGGTATTTGCGCGGCGGCCAGGGAAAGCCCATCGGCGCGTCGGTATGCACCAGGATCAGCGCGCCGCCGCGGCTGACAAAGGGCGCGTGATAGAATTCCTGCGGATGGCCGACGACGCTGCCCGGCGCCATCTGACCTTCATTGATCAGAAAGCAATCGCCCTGCAGCAGGATGATTTCTTCCCAGCATTCGTGATGCACATGCTCATCCTCGGCGATCATGTTCGGCGAGATGTATTGAAAGCGGATATAGCCGCCCGGACCGCCGTCAAAGCCCTCATCCACCGGATGCGGCACCGGATCGGGCAGGCGCAGCGATTTGTGCATGACGCCGTGGCTGCCGGGAACCGAGGGCGTCCAATCCTTCTCATGCGGCTTGATCAGCCGATTGCGGGTATAGGGATAGGGAAAGCACGGGATGTTCGGGTTCCAGAAGGCCAGCGCCAGGGCGCCGGTCTTGGAGCTGATCTCGCCGCCGCCGCATAGTTGCGGAATATGGATATAGCCGCTTGAGCCGACCGCCTTGCCGTTCAGCGCCAGATCGCCGCGCCAGACGAAGAATTCGAGCGAGGCATGTTTACCGTCGGCCTGAGCCTTCCAGCCCGGCGGGATATCGACGACATAAGTCATCGCGTCGGATTTCAGATCGCGGCTCATCAGGGCGCCGGGCAAACCGGCCAGAATGCTGGGCGCATCAATGCCGCTGCGCTCCAGCCCAAGAAGATTGTAAAAGGTCGGCTCGTCGCGCCGCCAGTGTTCACTCATGCGCGGTCTCCCGGAATGAAAAGCGGACCGAAGATCTCTCTTCGGCCCGCGAGGTCAGATGCGCTTACCAGCGATAGGAAAGCTCGAAGCCATAGCGGCGGGGTGGGGCACGGTAATTGGCGTCCACAAGGCCGGGCAGGATCGGGATGATCTCTGAATTATAGCGGTAATCCAGCAGGTTGTTGGCGAAACCGGCCAGCTCCCAGCTGCCATTGCCGACAGCGACACGGAGATTGACAAGGCTGAAGCCCGAGCGGGCCGAGCCTTCGGTGTTGCCCCAATCCCAATAGGTCTTGCCCTGATAGCGCCAGTCGAGACGTCCGACCATCTCATACTCACCGACCAGCGGAACCACGGCGGTACCGGCCAGATTGGCCGTCCAGTCCGAGGTCTGCGGACGCTGGCCGCCGACATTTTGCGGTGCGCCGGTGAATGCCTTGATCTCGGTATCGAGATAGCCGAAGCCGCCTGACAGCGAGAAGTAGTCGGTCACAGCCGCCTGGAAGTCGGCTTCGATACCGAACATATCGACTTCATCGGCCGTTGAGATGGCTTCCAGCGTCGCTTCCGGGCGGAATTCCAGCAGCTGCGAATTATCGGTCTGGGTGAAGAACACCGCCCCGTTGATCCGCAGACGGCCATCCAGCCATTCCGATTTGGCACCGAGTTCGTAGTTGACGGCTTTTTCTTTCGGGAAGATGTCGCCGATCGTCGTGGCCGGGTTGAAGGCCGTCAGCAGTGCCCGCGTGCCGAAGGGGTTGAAGCCGCCGGTCTTGAAGCCGATCGCATATGAAGCGTAGACCGACACTTCGTCGGTGACGTCATATTTGGCCGAGATGCGAGGCTGGAACTGGTCGAAGGTCGCCTGCCGCGTCGCGCCCGGGCGCCGTACATAGGTCGGCAGCAGAATGTTCTGCTCGAGCTGGAAATCGCAGAAAACCGCCGCCGAGATGATGACTTCGCCCGGTGCGGCCGGGTCGCAGCCGACAAAGTTCTGCTGATCCTTGCTCTCGCGGTCATAACGGAAGGAGGCGGTGAAGGAGAGCCGGTCCGTCGGCTCATAGAAGAAGTTGGCGAAGATGCCGAAGAAGCTGTTGTCTTCCTCGCCGGCAAGATAGCCGATGGTCTGGTTCAGCGAACCGCGCGGATTGGGCGCGCGGCCGAGGTTGACGCCCCGCGTATCGATGAAGAAGCCTTCGACCGGGCCGGTGTCGAGACCGGTATTGGTTTCACGCGTCAGATCGAACCAGGCGGCCTGACCGCCGACAATGAAGTTGAAGGGGCCGTCGAATTCCGACTGGAAGCGGCCTTCGATCTGAAAGATTTCATTGCGACGAAAGGTCGACTGCGTCTCGCCGCCGGGCGGCAGGCCGTTGCCGGCAATCGGGAAACCGCCGGTAAAGCGGTAGGGAAAGCTGTCTGCGCCGTAGAAGTCACGAATGAATTCATAGGCGCCGACCAGCGTAACGGTGCCGACATCGTCAAAGGTGTAGTCGATCTTTGCCGAGGCGGTGCGGCGCTCATTCTCCGAAAAGCCGGGGATGTTGGCTTCGAACGGGATCGAGGTGTTGTCGCCGTCGACCTCGTCAACATTGGGGAACAGCCCGAACACGGTTTCCAGCGCACCGCCCGGGGGTGAAAACTCATCGGTAAGCAGAGCGTTCCAGCCGATGCCGCCGCCCTTCATCTTGGTCCAGCGCAGCTTGACGTCGACGGTCAGCGCTTCGTCCGGCGTCCAGAACAGGCGGCCATTGGCGGTTTGCTCATTGAAGCGGTGCGGCTCTTCATTGGTGAAGATATTGACGTAACCGCCGTCGTTATCTTCGTAGGAGAAGCTGGCGGTGAAGGCGAGCTCGTCTTCGATGATCGGGCCCGAGATATAGCCCTTGCCGCTGACGGAGGAGAGATTGCCGAAGCCGGCTTCGACCTCACCCTCATATTCCACCATGTTCGGCGTTTTGGTCCGAATGACGACGGCGCCGCCGATCGCATTCCGGCCGTAAAGCGCGCCTTGCGGGCCCTTCAGAACCTCGATCTGCTCAAGCGCGGCAAATTCCTGGTTGATATTGTTCTGGCCCAGCGACTGAACGCCGTCGATGACCAGAGCGGTGGAGGCATCACCGACGCGAATCTGCGTGTTGCCGCGGATGGTGATGTAAGCTTCGCCGGGGATGTTCGATTGAACGAAGGTGACGCTCGGGGTCAATTGAAGGAAATCGCCCGGACGGTCGACATTGGCTTCGCGCAGCTGTGCCTCGCTGAATACCGTGACCGCCACCGGGGCATCGCGCAGCGTTTCCTCGCGGCGCTGACCGGTAACAACGATTTCGTCCAATTGGCTCATCGCCGTCTGCGCCTCGGCCTTGCCGGCCAGGAAGTGCGCGGGGAAGGCCATGGTCGCCGCACAGAGCGCCGTGGTCCCTAAAAGCCTGCCTGCATAACCCATTATGTTTTTCTCCTGATTAATCGGCGGAAAACTGTCAGTGTCGCCCGGCTGTCGCCCATTTTTGTGGATGGGCTGACACAGCCGGCGAGTCAGATTGCATTCACTGCCGTATATTGGGCGCATACCACAAGCGTTGAAACGCGCTTAAGCGCCCGATCGGGCAAAAATTGAATACAATCTTTTTGGCTGTTGCAATTTCAGCACAGCGGGCCTTTGCTCTTTCCGTCATCTGAAAGCGCCCTCAACACAAATGCCGGAGAATCAGCCATGAAGCAGACCTTGCTCACCGACACGCTCGTGTTCCTGACCTATAATGTCCGTCCGGGAACCGATTTTCCGGCGTATGAGGATTGGTTGCGCGAGGTCGACACGCCGTTTTTCAACAGCGTCGAGCCGATCCACTATTACGCCAATTGGAAGGTGATCGAGGGTTTCTATCTGCTGCCCTTCAGCCTGTTCGATTTCATGACCTTTGCCGAGCCCGGCGATGTCGAAAGGGCATGGAGCGAAGCCAAACTCCAAGCCTTCGCCGCGGATTGGGAGAAGCAGTGGGGCAACGATCCCGGCAGTGAAGACAAGGCGGCTAATTATCAGGTCTATCGCTACCGCCGACTGGCCGAGGCATCTACCGAGGGTGATTTTGTCAGCCTCGCTTTCGATCAGAATGTCGGCGGCGCCGTGCCCGACGGTCATCATGCCTTTGCCCTTGCCGAGCCGATGATCGGGCCCGTTTTCGGCCAGCGCTTATTGGTCGGTTTTCATGCCGATCAAACGGCGGCCGCTGGGGCTGCCGCCGCGATCGGCGGTGCGGTCGGTACGCCGATCGCGCGCCCCTGACCGGGTCGCATCGCGCACGATGGATCTTCCTGCGCTGCTGACCCAGGCCGCAAGACATCTGCAGCGCAATGAAACCGAGGCCGCGGAAAAGCTGTGCCGCAAGGTGCTTCGACGCGACCGCCGCCAGCCCGACGCAAACCATTTTCTCGGTCTGATCCTGCTGCGACGCGGCCACGCCGCTGAAGCCGTGACGCATCTGCGTCTGGCGATGAAGGGACGCCCGGACCAGGCGTCCATCGCCGTCAATCTCGGCGCGGCGCTGAATGCCGAGGGCGATTTCATCGCTGCCGAACAGGCTTTCCGCCATGCCGTAAAGACCGATCCGTCAGCGGGCACCGCCTGGTCCAATCTCGGTCGAGTCCTGATGAAACAGGACCGCGCTGCCGATGCCGCCGCGCCCCTGCGCGAGGCGGTGAAGCTGGCACCGCAGGCGGCGGCAGGTCATGTCGAGCTCGGCGCCGCTTTGCTCTCAGCCAAGGATCTGACCGCTGCCGAGGAGTCCTTGCGCGAAGCCCTGCGCCTCGACCCGCATAATCTCAAGGCATTGCGAAACCTCGCCATGACCCTGTCGGAGGCAGGGCGCGGCGAGGAGGCGCTGACGCTGATTGATCAGGCAATAGCCGACGGACAATCCGGGCTGGACGGGCTGAGGGCGCTGGCGCTGCATCGGCTCGGCCGCTCTGATGACGCCATCGAAACGCTGACATCGCTATGCCGACGTCAGCCCGAGGACACTGACAGCCACGAGTTGCTGAAGCGGCTGCTTTGGCTGCGCGAGGGCAATTCCAGCTGCCTTGATGAGATGAAGGCCGCCGCCGAAAGGCTGCCGGACAGTCTTGTTCTGCAACTCGAATATGCCGGCTCGCTGATGCAGCTCGATCAGCCGCAGCCGGCGCTGGAGGTGCTTGAGGCGGCGCGTCGACGTCACGGGAACGATCCGGCGCTGATGCACGCTTATGCCAGTGCATTGGTCGGCAATCGGCGTGTCACGGAGGCGGTGCCGATGCTCGAGCAGGTGGTCGCACAAACCGGGCATGTGCGGCCGCGGATCACCCTGTCGCGTGCCCTGCTCGGCCTCGGCGAACCGCAGCGCGCCATAGCCCAGCTCCGGGAACTCGTCAAAATGCGGCCGCTGGATCAGGAGATCTGGGCCTATCTCGCCACCGCTTACAGGCTTGCCGATGATCGCCGCTCCGCCTGGCTGAATGATGTCGACCGGCTTGTCGATTTTCGCGCCGTGCCGGTGCCCGACGGCTTTGCCGATGCCGCTGACTTCAACGCGGCGCTGGCCGAAAGATTGCTGCCGATGCATGACAGCGCCGCCCATCCGATCGAGCAGACGGTGCGAGGCGGTACCCAGACCGAGGGCAATATCTTTACCCGCGGCGACAGTCTGTTGACGGCGCTCAAGGAGAGTCTGGAGGCGAGCATCGCCGCCTTTGTGGCAGAGTTGCCGGATGACCCCGATCACCCGACGCTGGGGCGCAAGTCATCGGCCTTTAGGCTGAAGGGCGGCTGGTCGGTGCGGCTGCGTGCAGATGGGTTCCATACCAATCATGTCCATCCCGATGGCTGGCTCAGCTCGGCCTATTATGTCTCGCTGCCGCCGGCGGTGACCGATCCGGTCGATAGTGCCGGGCATCTGCAATTCGGCCGGCCGGATTTGACGCTCGGTGTCGATCTGGACCCGCTCAGGACCATCGCCCCCGAAATCGGCCATCTGGCGCTTTTCCCCTCCTATATGTGGCACGGCACGGTGCCCTTTTCCGATCCCGCGCCGCGCCTGACCGTTGCTTTTGACGTCGTGCCTTTGACCTGACGGGCGCGCCGGTCACAGGTTGGCGCAACTATTTCATCTGCGCCCGGACGTCATCGACTGTCGGGAAAGGATAGCCGGGGCTGGGCGGGCAGAAGCAGATATGTCGGTAGGGTTGGTCACCGACGACGGTGATCTTCATCCGCGCACCGACCGGAAAGGTGTACACCGAACCCGCCTCCAGCCGCGCCTTGCTCGATTCCTGGTAAAGCGGCGGTTCAAACACCTCGATATCGGCCATGCCGGAAATGCCGTACTGGTACTCATCATGGGTAAAGACCCATTCGATGGTCGTGCCCGGCATGAAATCCTCGATGATGATCTGGCAGGTCGGCTCATCGATCACCGTATAGCCGCGCAGATCGACATTCTGATGAAAGGGGAGAGGGAACAGCGGGGCGCCTTCCATATCCGCGTCCCTGATCACATGATGACGGAATTTCGAGCGCGGATTGGGCGCAAGTCCGACGGGCATTGTGGCCTCCTGTTTGATTATGATTGCGTTGATAGGGTAACGAGGCGTTACTGACCCCGCGCAAAATTGTATGCAGTTTTGTCGGCAATGAGCAATGACAATGTGAGGCAGCATGGACACCCATCAAAATCCGACGAACTGGCAGGACATAGAGGGCTGGGACCGGGCCTATTACCTGCACAACACCACCGCCAAGCATGAATATGCATTCACCGCCGTCGACCGGCAGGAGGGCAATGAGATCGTGCTGTCCGACGGCACCCGCCTGCTCGATTTTCAGAGCCAGCTGGTCAGCGACAGCATGGGGCATTGTCACCCGGCGATCTATGGTGAGTTGAGCCGTGCGATGCAGCGCTATGGTCACGTGTTTTTCGGCATGAGCCACGAATACCGCGCCCGCGCTGCCAAATTGGTGATTGAAGACATTCTCGGCGGTGACGCAGGCTGGGCCGGTCGCCTTCGTGTCCTCGCCAGCGGCACTGAGGCGGTCGAGAACTGCATCACCATCGCGCGGCTTTATACCGGTCGGCAGGCGATCTTGACCCAGGCGCATTCCTTTCACGGCATCACCGTGGGCTCAACCATGCTGCGCGGCTATCGCAATAATCTCAGCCCGGCTGATGCACCCGAACGGATCATGGACATGCCGGGCTTTCCGGTGCCGGGCTATTATCCGATCCCGGCGCCGGAGCATGAAAGCGTCGATGCGGGCAACCGCCCCTTGCCCTCGCTCGAGGCGACCGAGGCGCTGATCCGTGCCATCGGGCCGGAGAACATCGCCGCCGTCATCACCGAGCCGATGTTCGGCGCCGCGGGCCTGCCGGCGCATCCGGAGTATCTTGCCGGGCTGGCGCGGCTGGCCCGTAAA
The DNA here is from genome assembly GCA_964598335.1 of uncultured Rhodospirillales bacterium. Classification (GTDB taxonomy): domain Bacteria; phylum Pseudomonadota; class Alphaproteobacteria; order CAZRBL01; family CAZRBL01; genus CAZRBL01. The sequence goes on along the minus strand of CAZRBL010000015.1, from coordinate 17,077 downwards.
TACGGCTTTCTCTGGATCGATGACGAGGTGCTGTGCGGCTTCGGCCGGCTCGGCCGCTGGTTCGGCTATCAGCGCTATATCGATGAGGCGTCCGGCCTGCATCCCGATCTGATGGCGGTCGGCAAATCGATCAACGGCTCCGTGCTGCCGGCCGGCGGTGTGGTTGCCTCGAAGCCGATTGCCGAGTTCATGGAGGGCGGCCGCTGGTGGTCGGGCAGCACCTGGGACGGCCATCCGCTGATCTGCGCCTCGATTGTCGGATGCCTCGAAGAAATGCTGCGCATGGATGTGCTGAGCGTCATCGACGAACGCAGCCGCTATCTTCGCGACCGCCTGAACCGACTGCAGGAGAGCCATCCCAGCTTTGGACCGATGGGCGGTTCGGGACTCTATTTCGCCGTTGATCTGGTGGATGGCCGGGGCGAGCCGATCGATGCCGAGGACCGCTGGAGCGGCTTCACCGGCAATCCGATGGACCGGCCCAACATGATTATCGCCACCGAATGCGCCAAGCGCGGCGTTTTCCTCGGCGGTTTCGTCCCCAACACCATCAAGGTCGCCCCGCCCTTTACCATTACCGAAGCCGAAATCGACAAGGCCATGGCAGCCTTCGATGCGGCGCTGACGGAGGTCGATAAGCGCTGGTGTTAGGGGGCCGAGCCCTCTCACCCTTCCGCTGCGCGCGTGCTTCCCTCTCTCCCACGGGCCGGGGGAGAGGGCATCTTATTGAGCGTCAGGAAAATCGTCATTGCGAGCGGGCGCAGCCCGCGCGGCAATCCAGAAATCGTGCCACATGGCGGCATCACTGGATTGCCGCGTCGCTATCGCTCCTCGCAATGACGGTGGTTCGGTTCGGGGCCTCAAAAAAAGTCACCCCGGAAACGCGGCAGCGTTATCCGGGGTCCAAGGCTCCGTTGGAGACCTCCTATGGATCCCGGGGCAGACCCGGGATGACGGGCTATTTGGGGCCTATTGCTTCAGCGTCATCTCGACGGCCTTGTCGTAGGAACCGCTCGCCTTTTTCTTCGCGGCCTGTTCCAGTTGCTCGCGTTCCTGATGGATTGAGCGCAGCACGACCTCGAGGAACTGCTCTCGCCAGGCGTCGCGTTCGGCGATTTCCGCCTGGCTCGGCTTATAGGCATCGAGCGCTTGCTTGGTCGGCGTTTCGCCGCGTTCCAGCATCCGCTCGATGCTGTCCATGCGGTCGCGCATCACGGCGACCTCTCCGGCCAGCGCCATGGTGATCGACAAGACCTTGTCGATCGCGGGCTCCTCGAAATATTGCGGCCGCTCGCCCTTGGCCTTGCGTTGCAGTCGGACCGCAGCGGCCGCGCCGTTAGCCGTCATTTACGCGCGCCCCACAGATACCAGGCACCGCCGCCGGCGAAGTCGCCGCCCTGAAACACTTTGGTGCGTTCCGCTTCGGCCTGGTCGAAGGCTGCCGGCTGCATGTGCTCGAAGCCGTTCTCGGCACCGAATCCGGTTTCCTCGGCGATCGCCTCAGGGTCGATTTCGTGGCTGCCGCCCCAATAGGGTTCGTTATTGTTGCGGGTGTCCCAATCGAGGATGAAGGCGTCGAATTCATCAGGCATCGCCTTGTAAGGCGGAGTTTCGGCATGGATGATCATGCCGCCCGGCTTGAGCAGGCGGTGCGCCTCTTTCATGATGTTGCGGATCGCCTTGTTCGAGGTTTCGTGAACCAGAATGTGGCTGACGATCAGGTCGAAGCTCTCATCCTCGAAATCGGTCTTTTCCGCGTTCTGCTGGCTGAAATGCACCTTCTTGCCGAGGCTCTCGGCACGCGCATGGGCGTAGCGCAGCACCGGCGCGGCGACATCGATGCCGTGCACCTCTGCCTCCGGGAAGGCGTCGACATAGGGGATCGTCGAGTGACCGACCGTGCAGCCCATATCGAGGATCCGGGTCGGGCGGAAATCCGGGTGGTTTTCCCGCAGATAATTGATCGCCGTGTGGCCCATATCGTCATTGAACGGTCCCATCCGGCCCATGGCATAGAGCCACACCGCGCGGTCATAGACGGCGCCGTTCGCGATGTCGTCCCGGGTGAATTCGGTATGATAGCCGCCCGGCATGCAGTGAATGTCCACCGCCGTGTGATAGGCCGGGATTTTCAGCTTCTTGTTGAGTTTCAGCGTGCCGCCGGCCGGATTCGTTTTGCTGGTCTTCTTGGCGTTCTTGATCAGCGTCGGCAGTTGCCTTTCGACCGGCATCTGCGTCGCCTTCCACATCATCTCCTGGCTGTTGCGCTGCATCGAGCTCCAGAAGTTGAAGAATTTATCGTCGGCCATGGCGGCGCGGACTTCATGATAATCCTTCGGCTTGTGGCCGTGCGCCTTTTCATAAGCCGGGGCGCTTTGTGTCTCATAAGACATCTTGTTGCCCGGGGCGACTTTCGTGGCGAGGTGGAATTTGAGCCCTTTCACGAAGTTCTGGCGGGACTCTTCCTCAGAAGTCATCTCCGGCAGCACCGCGTGCTGGTACTGGTATTTGTCGTCGATAATGCGCTCGATCGTATCCATCTCCGCTGTTCCTTATCGTCGTTTGTGGGTGCGAGTTCTTTGTCTGAGAAGATTGTAGACAGAATGCCTAAAGTCCATCGACCTCGTCAAGAAAACCTGTCAGCGCGGCTGAGCAGCCCTCGGTGTCCTGATCCGGCTCGAAATTGGCGCCCTTGACCTCAACGGCCTTGGCATCGGGGCGCATTTCCTTTGCGCGGCTGAAAAACGGCATCAGCACGTCATCCGGCGCGCAGATCAGCAGCATGGGCGCGGTCACCCGTTTGTAGTGATCGACAAAATCCTGATCCCACACTGCCGTATAGACCTGGAAGCGGCCCCAATAGCCGCGCACCGTGTCGAGTACCTCGCGGTGATGCAAAGCAAGATCGCTGCCCGCGCCGAGCCCCTTCAGATAATCCCAAGTCTGCTGCAGATAGCTGCCATCGGCGGTCGGCTCAATCGCAGTGCGATAGTGCTGGCGGAACTCGTCGCGCTCTTCCTCGGTCAGCGGGACCGGGCCCATCAGGGTCAGGCTCTTCACCCGGTCGGGCCAGTTGGTGGCGATCTCAACGCCGATACAGGCCCCGGTATGATGGCCGACAAGATGAAACTGGCCGATGCCCAGCGCGTCGATGGCCTCTTCGAGCCAGCGGGCATACTGGCTGATCGGCTCAAGCGCCTCCCTGGGCGGATCGAAGCTGTTGCCGAAGCCCGGCGTATCGAGCGCATAGATCGTGCCCGCATAGCCCATCGTCGCCATCATGGCGTAATACATCTTACCCGAGCTGGCGGTCTGGTGCAGCATCACGATGGGCAGGCGATCGCCGCTGCCATGCTGCGCGACATGGATCTGGCCGCCGCTGGTCGAGACATAGGATTTGTGCGGTTGCATCGGGCTCATACCTCCTTGACGCTGTCAGCCGGCGGGATCGGATAGCTCGGATTGGGCGTGCAGATGCACAGATGGCGGAAGGGTTCGTCCGACAAAACCCGCCAGACCACCCGGCAGCCGCGCGGCATCAGATAGATCGAGCCGGGCTCTGCAATCACCTTGCCGCTCTCCTGCATCAGCGGGGGGTTATGATATTCGATCTCCGCCCGACCCGAGACGACATACTGGACCTCGTCATGCGACAGCGTCCAGACGATGTCCTGGCCTTTGGTGAAATCCTCGTAATTGACCTGCACGCCGGGCTCGTCGATGCCGGTGTTGACGGCACGGAACTTGGAGCCGGGGTGAAAGGGGAATTCCAGGTCAGGGGCGTTATCGAGATCGGAATCGACCGGGCTGTAGAGTTTGAACTTGCCCCAGTGGATGTGGCCGGAGCCGGATTTGGCCGGATCGCTCATTCTTTGTCCCCCAATCCCAGCGCGCCCGGATTCATCCGGCTCTCCGGATCCAATGTCTGTTTCAGATCCGCCAGCACCTTCGGGAGCGTCTCATTGCTCATAAGGTCCTGATAGTTATAGTATTTTCCGATCTGCAGATGCAGGCCGCCAAGCTTGTCGAAGAGATCACGCAGCCCGTCGCGCAACTCCAGCGCCACCGCCCGCTTGGTCTCATTGGCCGGGATATCTTTCCATTTTTCGGCGAATTCCGGCTCGATCAGGCTGAGGCGGAAACTGCCCAGCTCGTCTTCCCAGTAGACGCTCGGCTCGATGACAAATTCCGGCCCGGCAAAGCAGGTCAGATAGGACGTCTGGATACCGTGCTTTTCCATCAACGGCCGCTGTTCCTCGAGGAAACGCTCGGTCGCCTCGCCGGCCTCCACCGCCTTGGACAGCGGGAAGAAGCCGTGCACCGGAACCCAGATCTCGCCATTGGCACCCAGCAGCACCGTGCGCACGCCGCCGAAGGGTTCATTACGGAAAACGGTCGGGATCGCATTGGTCATCTCCGTGCCGCCATGCGCCTGGCAGATTTCGGCGGCCATATCGAGATGTTCCGAGGCCACCGTCTCCGTCAGCCCGTCAAAGGTCATGTGCAGGGAGTAAGGCACATTGCGCAGGATCTTCTTGCCGCCCAGCGCGACTTTGGCCGCCTGTTTGATGCCTTTGAGTCCGCCTTTGCGTGCGATCTTGCCGACCACCGAAAGGCCTTCTTCAAAGGTGATCCCCTGGCTCTCGAAGCTGTTATTGTAATATGGATCGAAGCCATAGCATTCGGACGAGATATTGAGCCGGGCAATCTCGACCTGTGCCGCCAGCATCGCCGTCAGCGTGTCAAACTTGTAAGACAGAAAGCCGGTATGCTTGGGCAGCGGTACCAGCCGCAGGGTCGCCAGCACCTTGACCCCGAAGGCGCCGGTATCGGCGGTGAACAGCCCCGTCACATCCGGCCCGAAATGCCGCCAGAAGGCGTTGGAATACTTGTGCGCGCCCGACCCGGTGACCAGCAGCGAGCCGTCGGCAAGGACGACATGCATGCCGATGACGCTGTCGGCGACGGTGCCGTGCACGCCCGAGCCGTGGAACAGGCTGTTCTGCGACAGCGCCCCGCCGACCGTGGCGTATTTGCCCGAGAGCGGACCCCAATAGGGAGTACGCACGCCGAGCGGCGCCAGCGCCTCATAAAGGTCTTTCCAAGTGCAGCCGCATTCGACCGTGACATACATGTCGTCGGTGTTGATCTCATGGATTTTGGACATGCGGCGCATATCGATCAGGATCGACTTTTCCTTCACCGGCACATAGCCGCGGGTGTAGGACATGCCGCCGCCGCGCTGCACCAGCGCATAGCCGTGTTCCTTCGCCGCCCGGGCAATCTCGACGACATCATCGGCGCTGCCGGGCCGCACCACGACCTGCGCGACGGCGCCCGGCTTGTAGCTCAGATCGGTTGAGTAGTGAGCGCGCTCATCGGCATCGATGATGACATGTTCATTGCCCAGCGCCTGCCGCAATCGGTTGCCCAATTGCTCGTTCAGCGGTTCCAAATTGTCGGTTTTCAGGATGACGTCATCAGCCACGGACAGGATCCTCTGTTCTCGTTTCCCTGTTTCCCGCCCGGCCCAGTCTTACTTCACTGTCTTGAAACGCCTTGGATGGAACGGCGCGCTGAGTTCCGATACGGGAAATGCCGGAGGGGCCCGGCATGACGGGCACAGTGCAGAGCAGGCGGGCCCATGGCAAGAAAAAAATGCATACAATCCGTGAAGACCATTCCCGGTCGGAGCTGTTTCAGCGTCGGTCAAACATGCTCGGAAACGCTGGTCCGGCGCGCGGCAACATGCTAACGCGATGCGCGTATTCAGCATTTCGGACGATGACTAAAACTTCCCTGCAATCTCAGCTTTCTGAGGATTCCGATCTCCTGCCCCCGTCGCCGCGCGGCGCCGAAGCCGGTCTGGTCGAACCGGGCACCGGTTACAGCGGTAGCGGCAGCATGGTCTCACGCGTTGTCGACGGCATTATCGACCGTGTCCGCAACGGCCGGTTGGCGCCGGGACAGCGCCTGATCGCCGCCGATCTGGCCGAGGAATTCGAGGTTAGCCGCGCCCCGGTGCGCGAGGCGCTGCATGTGCTCTCGGGCGAAGGCGTGGTGACCCTGACCCGCAATCGCGGCGCCCGTATTCGCAAGCTCAGCACCAAAGAGCTGGTCGACTTCATGGAGTTTACCGAGGCGCTCCTTGTGCTCGGCGTGCGTAAAACCGCAGCGCGCAAGCTCTCACCGCGGGAGGTGAACCAGCTCGATGCCGCCTGGCGACTGATCAACACCGCCAGGGAAACCGGCAGCGCCGTCGATTTCGTTGAGAGCCTTTATCGATACCACATTGCCGTCAATCGGCTGTCGGGCAACGCATTCATCAGTTTCTTTTATGAGCGGCGCTATTTCACCTTTTTCAATCGGCTGGTCTCCGACCTGCTTGATCGCGAAACCTGGCCCGACTTCGCGGTTCATTACGCCGACATCCATCGCGCGATCATCAACAGCAACCCCCACGCCGCCAGCGCCGCCTTCGTCGCCCACATCCAATGGGTGCTGGATCTGATGTACCAGGCGGGTGAGGAGGCGGAAGGCTAAGCTATCGGCAGCGCCGTCTTGCGTGTTTTGGATCGTCAGATCTTGTTGCTCAGGCCAGCTGCAACATAATCGCCGACCTTACTGCGGTCGAGGGGAAAGCGGCCCGGCATAGCCGAGTCGTAGAAGCATCAGCAGCGTCAACGCCGCTGCTCCCGAACCTTCCTCACCCAAATTACGGCATGATCCGGCTGAGCATAAGCAAGGCCGCCAGTCGTCATGACCGGCCCATCATGTGTCGGTGCGCGATTGAGCAAGTCGCCTGCCGCCTGCGACATGGAATGATGCCGCTCTAGGCAAAGCGGTGACCCTGTGCGCGGCGTCCGTTGACGCTGCCGATTGTTCGCGCACAGATCGTCCTCTCGCTCTCTCCACCAACCCAAAAATGATCAGCCCATGTCCCTTCTTTCCGTCGGTGGTAAACCCCGTCTCGATGTTCAGCCCGAAAGCCTGCACCATTTGCGGGCGACGCCCGAGACCTGCCATTGGGGCTATTTCGATGCGACCAAGGCGCCGGCGATGACGGTCAAGAGCGGCGATTTGATCATGGCCGAGGCGGTCACCCATCATGCCGGCGACGACCCCGATCTGATGTTCGATGAGGGCGTCGAGAAGCTGTTCACTGAAATTCCTGAAGATGACCGCAATCCCGGCGTTCACCTGATGACCGGGCCGATCTTCATCGAAGATGCGAAGCCCGGCGACATGCTGGAGGTCCGCTATTTCCAGATGACGCCGCGACTGTCCTATGGCGCCAATGTCGCCGCCAATTGGGGCCATCTGTTCAAGGAAATGGGCGAAAAGGAACGGGTCACGATCTATCAGATCGACCCCAACAACCAGACCGCCAGCGCGCTGTATGCCTATGACAATACCGGCGCCTATGAGACGCCGGGCAAGATCACCCGCTGCCCGCATTGCGATCGGGACCAGGCGCTGAACGGTGTGCGCGTGCCGGTCCGGCCGCATCTGGGCACCGCCGGCGTGGCGCCGGATAAGCCGGGGCGAATCAGCACCATCCCGCCGGGGCTGCATGGCGGCAATATTGACAATTGGCGGATCGGCGCCGGGTCGGTGATGTATTATCCGGTGCAGGTCGACGGCGCGCTGTTCTCGATCGGCGATCCGCATGTCAGCCAGGGCGACGGCGAAATCAGCGGCACCGCGATCGAAGCCTCGCTGAACTGCCTGTTCCAGGTCATCGTCCGCAAGGATTTCACCTTTCCCAGCCCGCTGCTGGAATCGCCCAATTACTGGATCGTCCACGGCTTTGACGAGGATCTGAACCAGGCGATGAAGAATGCCGCGCTGGACATGATGAAGCTGCTGACCGAGCAGGTCGGCCTGTCCGCCGATGATGCCTATTCCCTGATGAGCATCGCCAGCGACTTTGCCGTCACGCAAGTCGTGGACGGCACGCAAGGTATCCATGTGAAGGTGCCGCGCAGCATCTTTCCACAGGCAGGTGAGGCGGAGCCCGAGACCGCTTGATTTACGCCGGTAATCGGCGCCTAACAGCCTGATGGACATCAATCTTCTTCATGCCGGGCTGCTGTTCGCGGTCGGGATCGCCGGTGGCTTTCTGAATGTCATGGCCGGCGGCGGGTCACTGCTGACCGTGCCGGCGATGCTGTTCCTCGGCCTGCCGGGGCCGGTTGCCAATGGCACCAACCGCATTGCGATTCTGGCGCAGAACATCGCCGCGGTGACGACCTTCTTCAAACGCGGCTACTCGAACTTCAAGCTCAGCCTGACGCTCGCCGCCGCGACGCTGCCGGGCGCGATTATCGGCGCCATGGTGGGCGTCAGGCTGGATGGCGAATGGTTCGACCGGGTCGTCGCGCTGATCATGATCGCGGTCATGATCACCATGCTGATCCCCAAGAAAAAGACCGAGGATAAGGGCGTCGATCCGGAAAACCTGCCGATGAAGCGGCTGGTTCTCGGCCATCTCGGCATGGTGCTGGTCGGTTTTTGGGGCGGTTTTATTCAACTCGGCGTCGGCTTCATCATCATGCCGATCATGCACCGGGTGATGGGGCTGGGGCTGGTGCATGTGAACATGCACAAGGTCTTTGTCGTGCTGGTCTATACGGTTGCGGCGCTGATCGTCTTTGCCATCTCTGTGCAGATCCAATGGGCGCTGGGCATTGCGCTGGCGGCGGGCATGGCGATCGGCGGCTGGCTGGGCGCCCGCACCACCATCGGCGGCGGCGAAAAGTGGATCAAGATCGTGCTCTTCGTCACCCTGACCGCCTTCATCATCAGGCTCCTCTTCTTCTAGCGGCCATGGGCTGTCCCTCGCTGCAACGGGCGCGAGGCCGCGCCGAAATCGCCGTCGCACAGATCGATGGACGGACACGCTTGCAACGTCTTGTACAGCAGGGCTGCGCCAAGCTGTTCTTGCCGCGCGTCTTTGCCGCCGCGCCCGAGGCCGTGCTGCTGAATACCTCCGGCGGTCTGACCGGCGGCGACCATGTGTCCTATGCGGCGGATGTCGGCCCCGGCGCCGCGCTGACGGTCACGACGCAAGCGGCAGAGCGCCTCTATCGCTCGACCGGCGACGACGCCCTCGTCGACACGCGATTGCGAGTCGGTTCCGGCGGCACACTGCAGTGGTTGCCGCAGGAGACCATTCTGTTCGATAGGGCGCGCCTCCGTCGAACCCTGACCATCGACATGGCCGAGGATGCCAGCCTGATCGCACTGGAAACCATCGTCCTGGGCCGCGCCGCCCATGGCGAAACCGTCATTGACGGTTTTCTGTCGGATCGCTGGCTGGTGCGGCGGGGCGGCCGGCCGGTCCTGGCCGAGGCGCTGCGCCTGGACGGCCCCATTGCCGAGATCATGGCCCGCCAGACCACCGGCAGGGGCGCCACCGCCATGGCCACGCTGGCGATGATCGCGCCCGATGCCGAACAAAAGCTCGACCCCTTGAGAGAGCGAATCCCCAGCGGCGGGTCGGCCGCCGCCTCTTACTGGGATGGCATCCTGTTGGCGCGATTTGTGGCAGACAATGCATATGTCTTGCGCCGCGCTGTCAGTGATGCTGCGATGATTTTGACGGGCGGCCCACTGCCTCGGGTGTGGGCGATTTGATGATGAGGTTCCGATGCATTTGACGCCCCGCGAAAAGGACAAGCTGCTGATTGCCATGGCGGCTGAGGTGGCGCGCAAAAGGCTGGCGCGCGGCGTCAAGCTGAATGTGCCCGAATCCATCGCGCTGATTTCCGATTTTGTTGTCGAGGGCGCCCGCGACGGCCGCAGCGTCGCCGATCTGATGGAGGCCGGCGCGCATGTCATCACCACCGAGCAGGTGATGGAGGGCGTGCCCGAAATGATCCACGACATCCAGGTCGAGGCGACCTTCCCCGACGGCGTCAAACTCGTCACCGTCCACCAGCCGATCCGGCCGGGAGGGGCATCGTGAATACCGCCCACCCGTCATTGCGAGGAGCGAAAGCGACGCGGCAATCCAGAGATCTTGCCCCGGGGAGAAATTCCTGGGTTCCCGCGCGACCTGCGGTCGCTCGCAATGACGCGTGCAAGACATTTGGGAGAATCCCATGATTCCAGGAGAAATCATCCCCGCTGAGGGCGAGATCGAGATCAATGCCGGGGCCGCCACCGTGACGCTGGAGGTGTCGAATACCGGCGACCGGCCGGTGCAGGTCGGCTCGCATTATCATTTTTACGAGACCAATAGCGGCCTCGATTTCGACCGCGAAAAGGCGCGGGGCATGCGGCTGGATATCCCCGCCGGCACTGCCGTCCGCTTCGAACCCGGCCAGACGCGCAGCGTGACGCTGGTTCCCTATTCCGGGGCGCGGCGGGTGATCGGCTTCAATCAGAAAGTGATGGGGGATTTGTAATGCCCGCCAGAATCTCCCGCGCCGCCTATGCCGACATGTTCGGCCCGACTGTCGGTGACCGGCTTCGTCTGGCCGATACCGAGCTGTTCGTCGAGGTCGAGAAGGATTTCACCACCTATGGCGAGGAGGTGAAATTCGGCGGCGGCAAGGTCATTCGCGACGGCATGGGGCAGGCGCAGACGACCAATGCCGAGGGCGCCGTCGATACCGTCATCACCAATGCGCTGATCATCGATTACACCGGCATCTACAAGGCGGATGTCGGCCTGCGCGCCGGCCGCATCGCCGGCATCGGCAAGGCCGGCAATCCCGATGTGCAGCCCGGCGTCGATATCATTGTCGGACCCGGCACCGAGGCGATTGCGGGCGAGGGCAAGATCCTGACCGCCGGGGGCATGGACGCGCATATCCATTATATCTGCCCGCAGCAGATCGACGAGGCGCTGATGAGCGGCGTCACCACCATGCTGGGCGGCGGCACCGGCCCGGCGACCGGCACCAAGGCCACCACCTGCACGCCCGGACCGTTCCATATCAGCCGCATGCTGCAGGCCGCCGACGCCTTTCCGATGAACCTCGCCTTTGCCGCCAAGGGCAATGCCAGCCTGCCCGCCGCGCTGGAGGAACAGATCCGCGCCGGTGCCTGCGCCATGAAACTGCATGAGGATTGGGGCACCACTCCCGGCGCCATCGATTGCTGCCTGTCGGTCGCCGATGCGATGGATGTGCAGGTGATGATCCACACCGACACGCTGAATGAAAGCGGCTTTGTCGAGAACACCGTCGCGGCGTTCAAGGATCGTACCATCCACGCCTATCACACCGAGGGCGCCGGCGGCGGCCACGCGCCCGACATCATCAAGATCTGCGGCCTGCAAAACGTCCTGCCCTCCAGCACCAATCCGACGCGGCCCTATACGGTCAATACGCTGGAAGAGCATCTGGATATGCTGATGGTCTGCCATCACCTCGACAAGTCGATCCCCGAGGACGTCGCCTTTGCCGAGAGCCGTATCCGCAAGGAAACCATCGCCGCCGAGGATATCCTGCACGATATGGGCGCGTTCTCGATCATCGCGTCCGACAGCCAGGCGATGGGCCGGGTCGGCGAGGTGCTGATCCGCACCTGGCAGACGGCGGACAAGATGAAGCGCCAGCGCGGCCGCCTGTCCGAGGAAACCGGCGAAAACGACAATGCCCGCGTGCGCCGCTATATCGCCAAATACACCATCAACCCGGCCATCGCGCATGGCCTGTCCGAGCATATCGGGTCGATCGAGGTCGGCAAGCGCGCCGATCTGTGCCTGTGGTCGCCGGCCTATTTCGGCGTCAAACCCGATCTGGTGCTGATCGGCGGGGTGATTGCGGCGGCCGCCATGGGCGACCCCAATGCCAGCATCCCGACCCCGCAGCCGGTCCATTACCGCCCGATGTTCGGCGCCTTTGGCGGCGCCATGACCGCCAGCGCCTGCACCTTTGTCAGCCAGGCCGCGATTGAGGACGGTATCAGCGAACGGCTCGGCCTCGCCAAACAGACCGTCGCTGTCTCGAATACGCGCAATATAGGCAAATCCGCCATGAAGCTGAACGACCTGACCCCCGAAATCGACGTCAACCCCGAAACCTACGAAGTGCGCGCCAATGGCGAACTGCTAACCTGCGAACCGGCCGAGGTGCTGCCGATGGCGCAGCGGTATTTTCTGTTTTGATGTTTGGTCGACCGATGCGCCAGCCGTCATCGCGAGCGGCCAGCGGCCGCGCGGCGATCCACCCGCAAGCGCGGCAAGCACTCGCTTTTGCGTCATTGCGAGCGGCCAGCGGCCGCGGGGCAATCCAGGGATCTCGCTATATGGCAGCATTTCTGGATTGCCGCGTCGCTATCGCGACTCGCAATGACGAGAATGGAGAGGGAGCCAATAGCCGCGGATTGTCTCGTCTGCTGCGTCGGCTCGCCATGACGGGGGGTGAGGCATGATGCGCGCGACGACGCTTGCGACAGGCGGCGACAGCAACGGGCAGGTGACCCTCAGCTTCGATGACCGCCACCGGCGCCGCCTGGCTCTGGAGACCGATGACGGCGAGCCCTTTCTGCTCGATCTGCCCGAAGCCACCGTGCTGCGCGACGGCGATTTGTTGCGGCTTGAGGATGGGCGGTTGATTGCGGTGCGGGCGGCGGATGAGCCGGTGGCCGATCTGTTTGCCCGCGATGGGCATCATTTGCTGCGCCTGGCCTGGCATCTCGGCAACCGGCATCTGCCGACGCAGATCATGCAGGACCGCCTGCGCATCCGGCAGGACCATGTGATCGAGGAGATGGCCGAGGGCCTCGGCGCCCGCGTCGAACGCCGCAACGCGCCCTTCGACCCCGAGGGCGGCGCCTATGGCCATGGCGTCACGCACGGGCATGATCATGGCCATGACCACGGGCACAGCCATGGCTGATCTCCGGCCTCGTCATTGCGAGGAGGCGAAGCCGACGCGGCAATCCAGAAATTCTGCAAAGCGGCGAGATTCCTGGATTGCCGCGCCCGCTATTGCGGGCTCGCAATGACGGGGAAACGGGTTCGGCAGCCTGCGGTTTACCTCATGGCCAGTCGGCGGAACGGCACCTTGTACATCGGCGTCACCTCAGATTTGCCGAAGCGGATTCATGAGCACCGGACCGGCGCGGTTGACGGGTTCTCCAAGCAGCATGGCTGCAAGCTGCTGGTCTGGTTTGAGATGGCCGACACGATGGAGGCGGCGATCATGCGGGAGAAGCAGATCAAAGCGGGGTCTAGGGCGAAAAAGCTTGCCTTGATTGAAGCCGCTAACCCCAACTGGCGAGACCTGTTCGAGGAGCTTGTCAGATGATCGGTCCTATCCACTCGTCATTGCGAGGAGCGAAAGCGACGCGGCAATCCAGAGATGTGGCAGCCATTCCTGGATTGCCGCGTCGCGCCGATGGCGCTCCTCGCAATGACGGCTGCCGGGGCTTCTCGCAATGACGGGTGGCGACGATTCTGGCCCCTGGCTCTACCAGTTGATGACCTGGCTTTCGCCGGCTTATCCGGTGGGGGCTTATACCTATAGCCATGGGCTGGAATGGTCGGTGGAGGCAAGGGAGGTTTCGGATGCGGGCTCGCTGGCCGCGTGGCTGGAGGATGTCCTGCACTATGGGGCCGGGCGCAATGATGCGATCCTGCTGGCCGAGGCCTGGCGTTGCGCGGATGATCCTGAGCGATTGCAAGACGTCGCCGATTTCGGCTTGGCCCTGGCAGGAAGCAAGGAACGGCAGTTGGAGGCGGCGGCGCAGGGCGCGGCTTTTCGGCAGGTCAGTGCCGCGGCGTGGCCGGCGGAAAAGGGAATGCCTGAGACGCTGTCTCATGCGGTGGCGGTGGGGGCGCTGGCTGGCATGCACGCTGTGCCGTTGTCAGCGGTGCTGGTTGGCTATCTGCATGCGCTTAGCGCGATTCTGGTGTCGGCGGGGGTGCGGCTGATCCCGCTGGGGCAGACGGATGGGCAGCGGATTCAGGCGGGCCTGTTGCCGGTGATCGAGGCACTTGCCCGCGAAGCTGCGAATGCCTCGCTTGCTGACGTCGGCGGCTGTTGCCTGCGGGGGGATATCGCGGCCATGCTGCATGAAACGCAATATACAAGGTTATTTCGCTCATGAGTGGAAAGCACGGACCCTTGCGGGTCGGTATCGGCGGGCCGGTGGGCTCGGGCAAGACGGCGCTGATGGATGCCTTGTGCAAGGCATTGCGCGAGCGTTACGACATCGCGGCGATCACCAATGACATCTACACCAAGGAAGATGCCGAGTTCCTGACCCGGTCCGGCGCTCTGGATCCCGAGCGGATCATGGGCGTGGAGACCGGCGGCTGCCCGCATACGGCGATCCGCGAGGATGCCTCGATCAATCTGGCGGCAGTGGCGGATATGAATGTCAAATATCCGATGCTGGATGTCATCCTGATCGAAAGCGGCGGCGATAATCTGGCCGCGACCTTCAGCCCCGAGCTGGCCGATATCACGCTTTATGTCATCGATGTCTGCGCCGGCGATAAGATCCCGCGCAAGGGCGGCCCCGGCATCACCCGCAGCGATCTGCTGGTCATCAACAAGATCGACCTCGCCCCGCATGTCGGCGCCAGCCTTGAGGTGATGGACCGCGACAGCAAGAAAATGCGCGGCGACCGGCCGTTCATTTTCACCAATATCAAGAATGGCGACGGGGTCGCCGAGGTGGCGGCGTTTATCGAACGCGCGGGCGGGCTGAAAGCAGCCGCCTGACCTGTCATTGCGAGCGACCAAAGGGAGCGCGGCAACCCAGGAATGTGACCGGGTGGCAGCATCTCTGGATTGCCGCGTCGGCTTCGCCTCCTCGCAACGACGAGGTTGGCCATGCCGCGGTGAGTTCATCTGCGCGGTTATCGAGAAAGACGTTGCCGATTGCGAAGATGGCTGGTTTTTGGGCAGTCCCCCGATCCGTCATTGCGAGCGACCAAAGGGAGCGCGGCAATCCAGGAATGTGACCGGGTGGCAGCATCTCTGGATTGCCGCGTCGGCTTCGCCTCC
>CAZRBL010000015.1:1878-2005 GCA_964598335.1 uncultured Rhodospirillales bacterium | reverse complement strand
TCGCAACGACGATGAGGGGAAGTCAGCCAAATGGCTGTGCCGCGTCGACTTCGCTTCCTCGCAATGACGATGAGGGGAAGTCAGCCAAATGGCTGTGCCGCGTCGACTTCGCCTCCTCGCAATGACG
>CAZRBL010000015.1:0-1778 GCA_964598335.1 uncultured Rhodospirillales bacterium | reverse complement strand
AGGGGAAGTCAGCCAAATGGCTGTGCCGCGTCGACTTCGCCTCCTCGCAATGACGGGAAGGGTTACGCTGCGGCGCGATCCCCGCCGTTTTTCATCCTTGCCCAGGTTTGCTGATAGCGGGGCACGAGCCAGCAATTGAAGGCCTGTTGCGCGCCTTCCTGCCAGGAATAGCGGCCGCGGGGGGCGAAGCGGCTGCGCAGGCCTTGCTGGACCAGCAGATCGACATGTTGGTCCTGTTCCATGATCTCCGTCGCGCCGGCCATCATCATGTTGACCTTTTGCTCGAAGCCGACCTCCTTGCTGGCGCCGGGCGCGAACAGCACGCCGGTATCCATGTAATGGGTCTCGGGCCCGTCGGCGCGGACGATCAGATAGATCGCCATATCGACCGTCAGCACCAGGGACAGGGTCGGCGGGATATTGGCGAACACCATGCGGCCCCGCTGTTCCTCATTGAGGCCGGGAAAGACCTTGAACAGCGCCTTTTGCGTGATGTTGAAGCTGGCATCCTGGTGCAGCGTGCCGTTGGTCCGGTAATAGCCGGCGGTGTCCTCGGGCAGCTCCGGGAACCAGGCGCGCTCGCTGGGCACGAAATCGTGCAGCGGGCCCTGATGCAGCTTGCTGGCGTGATAGCCGTCATTATTGTTCTCGAACATCACTTTCCAGTTCCAGGCAAAGTGATCGGTGCCGGGCATCTCGCCCTCGCCATTGGCCATGTCATAGGGCGCGATGACCTCTTCCAGCGCGGACAGGCGCGGCGTCAGCGGTTTCGCGTCGGGGTCGAAATTGGCGAAGACAAAGCCGTGCCAAACCTCGGTCTTGATGGTCGGCAGGCAGAAATCCTCTTTCTTGAAATCCTTGGTGGTCTTGGTTGCCGGCGCGTTGACCAGCTTGCCGTCGAGATCATAGGCCCAATGGTGATAGGGGCAGACAAAGCCGCGGGCGTTCCCACTGCCCTCGGCGACCAGCATGGCGCGGTGCTGGCAGACCGCGCTCATCGCCTTGAGCTCGCCCTTGAGGTTGCGCGCGACGATCAGCGGTTCGCCGATGATCGAGGTGGTGAAATAATCGCCCGGATTCTTGACCCATTCGGCGCGGCCCAGACACAGCCATTCATGGTTGAAGACGGCTTCCTTCTCGAAATTGTAGAAGTTGTCATCGGTATAGCATTCCGGCGGCAGCGATTCTGCCTCCTCGACCGGGCGGGCCGAGCTGTTCATGCTGTCGAAAAAGCGGTCATTGAGAACTAAGCCGGTTTGCATGGTCTCGATTCCTTTTGCGTGCCCCAGAAACGGTCACGGTGCCCGATGATTTTGCTGCCTTGCCCGGCGCCGGACTTGCACGCCAGCGCCCAACTCTATTTCTGACCCGTTTGCTGCAAATAGGTCAAACCGTCCCAGTAATCCGACCGTTTTGCGATCAGCCCGTCCTTCAGTGTCACCACCATGACGCCGCGGATATTGATCGGGTGTCCTTCACTTTCGGCCTCCATCCGGTAGCCCATGGAGACAATGTCGCCCTCGGCGGCGACTGTTTCCGGCGTGTAGCGCAGACCCTTGAAGGCTTTGAGGAACCCGGCCAGCCTTTCGCGATAGACCTCGCGGCCCTCACAGCCGGGGGCCAGTGCGCCGGGCTGGTCATTGACGAAATCTTCGGTGACGCGGTCGGCGATATTGTCGGGATCGCCGCTGGCAAAGGAGGCGAGATAACCCAATGCGAGGTCTTTGTTATTGCTCATTCTGTCCTCCTGGTCCGGCCCCGCCCCTCACCCCCGCCCC
>CAZRBL010000014.1:0-55343 GCA_964598335.1 uncultured Rhodospirillales bacterium | reverse complement strand
GACCGACAGGCCGATCGAGGAGCCGACCGCCTGCGCCTCCTCAATGCTGAGCCGGTCGCCCTGCCATTTGAAGGCGCCGCCGAAGCCGCCGAAACGAATGCCCTCGCGGTTGAGCAGATCGACAATCCCGGCCGGCGTCGTCGCGTTGATCAGCCGTACCAGCACCGGCGTATCGACGGCACGGAAATCGGCGATATCGAAACTGCCGGCCACCGCCGGGCCGTTTTCCGAAAAGCGCGTCGTCGCATCAATCGTGTAGGTCCCGCCGACAATGCCGTCGGTGAGTCCCAGAAAACTCGCCGCCGCACCGGCATCCTGCCCCATGATCGTCAGCCGATGCGCCTCATCCTGGGGCACGAACTCGAAGCTCAGCGCTCCGGCAGCATCATCAGCACGCAGGACCACTTCACGGAACCGCCAGCCGTCATAGACAATCCGGCCGCTGAGATCGGTCAGCCCGGCGCCGAAGCCGCCAAAGGCGCGGTCGACCTGCATGTCGATAACAAAGGCCGTCAGCGGCGTGGCCGTCGGCGAGCGCACACGCAGGAAATCGAGGCCTTCAATGCCGGGGGCGGCATCCTCGAGTCCATCCGGCTCCGGCGGACCGGCGAGCAGCGGCCCAAGATCGAGGCTTCGGCCCCTGATGCCGATTCCGGCCTGCTGTTCGCCTGACAAATCGAGGGCGATGGCCGCGTCGGTATCGCCATAGACCAGACGTTCGATAAAGGCCCGGCGCAGCCTTGTTTGCCCTGTTTCATCATCGGTCGCCATGAACAGGCTACCCTGCAGGGTCAACGCATCATCCCACAGCCGCAAATCCTCAACGGAACGCAGGTTGCCGTCTTCGAGCAGCAGCGCCGCGCGGGCGAAGGCAAGCCTGCCGGCCGGTTTGTCATAGCCGATCGGCCACAGCTCGATGTCGATCGGCGTCAGATCGGCCCTTAATTCCAGCCGCGCCGCTTCATCGCGCGGGGCAAGGTAATGGATCATGATTTCACCGGCACCGCTGACCAGCGATGACGGCACCGCAAGTCCGAAACGGGCGCGGTCATCATCGTCGACCAGCGCAGTAGCCCAGACCTCGGTGCCGATCTCGGCATCTTCGGCGAAGGATTGCTGCCATTGAAATTCGCTGGGAACGCCGTCGAACCGGGCGCTGCCGGCAACTTCAAGGCCGTTCAGATCGACCGTCACCGACAGATCGCCCTCGCTGAGATCGCGCGCCAGCACGAAGCTTTCGGCACCCGCATCGGTGAGCTGCGCCGTTCCTGCAATACGGACCATGTCCAGCGTCAGGCGATTGATCAGCGGGAAGGAGAACTGCAGGTTGACCGCGGCATCGCCGGTCAACCGCTCCGGCGGCAGGCCGAGAGCGGTGGCATAGCCGAGCCGCGGCTGGTCGAGAATACGCATCGCGGTCGCGAAGGGAGCGTTGAGATCGAGATCGATATCGATCCACTGATCAGGCCGCATCAAACCGCTGATCCGGGCCCGGCCCTGAGCAATACGCGCATCGAAAATGCGGCCGTCGGTCAGCGCGATATCCATGCTGGTCGCATCGAAATCGACAATCGCGGCAACATCGCGCGCCTTGGGCATCCGTTCCATATATTCCACGGTCGCGCCGGAGACGGTCAGGCGCCCGCCGGCGCTGACGATCTCGCTGTCGGCGGGATCCGAAAGCGGCACCGAAAGCCGCGCCGCGCCGGTCACCGTTTCGATGACGCCGTCGAGAACCCGTGTCGTCACCCAGCGGCGCCCGCCTTCAGGAATTTTCTGCGGCCATAGCGTGTCGAGATCATCGAGTGACACCGGACCGCCCTCAATCGCCAGCGCGATATCGGCAATCTCCTCGCCGTCATCCCCCTGCGCAACCGCGACGCTGCCATTGACCGTGGCGGTCATCGTGCGGATGTCGAAAAAGAAGTCACGCACGGCGAGCGAGCGCGCAACGGGATCGAGATCGGCGGAAAGCTGCATCATGCCGACCGGCACCGGAGCATCATAAAGCTCCGGAATGTCGAGAAAACCCGATGCCGCGCTGAGATCGGCGGAGACCTTCTGAACGGCAAAATCCTCGTCCAGGTTCAGCGCGACCGATCCGCTGATCGGCAAGCGAAGGCGCCGCAATTCTTCCAGCCCGGGGATCAAGCTGGCCAGCGCCGGCGGCCGGATATCGCTGAACACCACCGTTGCCGATAGCTCGGGACGGTCAGGCGTAATCGTCGCCGCGGCGGTGACCAGGCTGGTCTCGGCGCCGATCAGCAGGTTCAGCCGGGCCTCGGCGACGACACCGCTCGGCAGGCGGGTCAAGGTGATTTCCGATTGCGGCGCCCGCCAGACGATGCCGAAAGCGCGATCGTCGATTTCGATTTCGGCATTGCGGATGCGGACCCGGTTAAGCGCGTCCATTGCGCTTCGCGCGCCTCGCCCCGTCTGCGGCGCCGACAGCAGATCGCGCAGCCAGGCCATGTCCGTCATGCCGAAATCAGCAGCATCCTCAGCATCGTCATCCGGGCGAATATCGAGTGTGAAGGCTCCCGTCTCGGTCCGGATGATCGCGACATGCGGGCCGTCCAGCGTGATCCGCTTGGGGGATAACCGTCCGTGCAGCAACTCATTGGCGGAGAAATCGACGGCGAGAGAATCGACCGACCATTGCGCGAAGCCGTCAGCGCCGATGGCGGCAACATTCTGCGCCTGCAATTCAACGGCATCGCCGAAACCGTCCCAGACGAGGGCCGTGCGCTCGACCCGGATGCTGTCGCCGAGACCGGCATCATTCAGCGCCTGTTCGACATAGGGGCGGATGAAGTCGACGCTGAGCGGTTCTTCGGAAAGCTTGGCCAACAACAGCCCGGCCGCGATCATGCCCAGCGCAAGGCAACCGGCTATGGCGCCTGCGGTCACTTCAAGGACCAGAAGGGCAGAACGTCGAATCATTAAGCAGATCGCGCTATTTCGGAGCTATGGGATAACGCAGCTTTTGCGCTAAGTCAGCCTCAAGACGGCATCCAATCAAAGCATGCGGTCATTTTCGCCGCGTGGCGGCGCGACCGCAGGGAGTTTTTCCGGCCAATGGCCGTACCATTATTCGACCGAGCGCAGACTGTACCGGCCCCAGCCTATCCCGACAAGGCTGAGGCGTTTCTGGCCGATTTCAAGGCCTTGCCCGCAGCTTCCGATCCGGCGCGCAGCACGCTCGATTTCGCAGCGCTGGCCGAGGACGCGCACTATCGCCGCTGTCTGGAGGCGATTTTCGGCAATAGCCGCTATCTCAGTCATTGCTTGTTGCGCGATCGCAGCTTTGCCCGAATGGCTCTGGAACAGGATCCCGACACGCTGTTCGACAGCCTGACCAAAGAGATCACGGCGGCGCTCGATCTCGAAGGCGACCGGAAAACGGTCGAGCGGGAATTGCGCATCTATAAAAGGCGCGCCACGGCGCTTATCGCGTTTTGCGACATTTTCGGTC
The DNA here is from genome assembly GCA_964598335.1 of uncultured Rhodospirillales bacterium. GTDB lineage: Bacteria > Pseudomonadota > Alphaproteobacteria > CAZRBL01 > CAZRBL01 > CAZRBL01. The sequence goes on along the minus strand of CAZRBL010000014.1, from coordinate 51,868 downwards.
TGTGGCCATTGGCGGCAATCACGGCGGCCGTCAGCACCGTAGCGGAAACATCGGTAAGGCTTGCGGTCAACCACCTGCTGCGGGAAGAGGCGAAGCTGGGCCGGCTTGATTTACCGGAACGCGCCAACGAGCCGAACTGGGACGGCGCCGGGTCGGGTTATATCGTGCTGGGCATGGGCAAGCTGGGCGGCGGCACCCTCAACTATTCCAGCGATATCGATCTGATCGTGCTCTATGACGACAGCCGGGCGCCGCTGACGGAGAAAGCGGGCGGTCGCGACGGCGCCGGCAAGCTGTTCGTCCGCCTTACACGGGCCCTGGTCGGGCTGATCGATCAACGCACGGCCGACGGCTATGTGTTTCGCACCGATCTGCGCCTGCGTCCCGATCCCGGCGCAACACCGGTTGCGGTCTCTACCGCCGCCGCCGAGGCCTATTACGGCTCCCTGGGTCAGAACTGGGAGCGCGCGGCGATGATCCGGGCGAGGCCGATTGCCGGCGATCCGGACGCTGCGGCCGAAATGATGGCCTTTTTGCGCGCCTGGGTCTGGCGGCGACATCTCGATTTCGCGACCATTCAGGACATTCACGCGATCAAGCGGCAGATCGCCTCGCATAAGGGTCATGCCGAGATCAAGGTCGCCGGTCACAACGTCAAGCTTGGCCGCGGCGGCATTCGCGAGATCGAGTTCTACATCCAGACGCAGCAGCTGATCTATGGCGGCCGGGACAACCGGCTGCGTAGCCCCGACACGCTGCAGGCGCTGAACGATCTGACCGCCGCCGGCTGGGTCATGCCGCAAGCGCGCGACGATCTGCAAGATGCCTATCGCTTTCTGCGCAGGGTCGAGCATCGCCTGCAAATGGTCGACGACCGGCAGACACATATTCTGCCTGAGGATACCGAGGCGCTGGCGGCGTTCACCACCTTTCTCGGCTATGCCGACCCCGACAGCTTCGCCGCCGAGCTGACCGGGCATTTGCAGGCCGTGCAGCATCATTACGCCGATCTTTTCGAAGAATCGCCGCCCCTCTCGGATTACGGCAGCCTGGTGTTCACCGGCCCGGAAGCCGATCCGGAAACGCTGGAAACACTTGCCGCGCTTGGCTTTACCGACACCAAACACATCAGCGACCTGGTCCAGAACTGGCATCGCGGCCGCTATCGGGCGATGCGCAGTGAACGCAGCCGACAGTTGATGACCGAGCTGATCCCGGGGCTTTTGCACGCCTTCGGCGACACCCCGCATCCGGACAATGCACTGCAGACCTTCGACCGTTTCCTGGGTCGCCTGCCCGCCGGTATTCAATTGCTGTCGATGTTTCATCAGCATCCGCACCTGATGCAGCATGTCGCCCTGGTCATGGGCACGGCACCTCGGCTTTCGGAACAATTGGCCAAACGCCCGGCACTGATCGACAGCCTGCTCGACAATAGCGGGCTGGTCCCCGGCCTGACATCGGAGCCGACGCGGCGCGATGATGAAACGCTCAGTGCCGAGCTGGAGCGGGTGCTGGCCGATTGCCTGCACTTTGAACAGGTGCTGGACCGCGTGCGGCAATGGGCAGCCGAGAAGCAGTTCCTGGCCGCCATGGCGGTGGTGCATGGGAGTTGCGACGGCGAGACGATCGGCCCTCGACTGTCCGGGATTGCCGAGACATGCATAGCCGCCATCAGCAGCCATTGTTGCGCCGAATTCGCGGCCAAGCACGGCGATTTCGGGCTGCCCTTGGAGCAATGCATTTCGCTGGTCGGGTTCGGCAAACTCGGCAGCGGTTCGCTCAGTTTCGGGTCCGATCTCGATCTTGTTGCCGTCTATGACCTGCCGCCCGGCGCGGAACAGTCAAACGGGCCCAAACCCCTGGCCGCAGCGACCTATTTCACCCGGCTGACGCAGCGGCTGGTCAGCGCCTTGACGACGCAAACCGGCGAGGGGCGGCTTTTTGAGGTCGATCTCCGCCTGCGACCCTATGGCGATGATGGTCCGCTCGCCAGCTCGCTGACCGCCTGGCAAAGCTATTATCGGGATGGCGCCTGGATCTGGGAATTAATGGCGCTGACCCGCGCGCGTCCGGTCAGCGGCGCTGAAAAGCTGCGTCGCCGGATCGAGCAGACAATCTCGAAAATCCTCTCGCAACCGCGTGACCTCGATCAGCTTACCGCCAAAGCAACGGAGATGCGTCGAAAGCTTGCAAGCTCGCATCCGGCCGACACGGTCTGGCAGGTCAAACATACCCCCGGCGGGCTGATCGACTGCGAATTCACCATACAGACACTGGTGCTCTACCACGCCGTCGATGAACCCGAATTGATCGACCCCGACATGCATCGGGCGCTGCAAAAGCTGGCCGACAAGGGCTGCCTGCCACAGGCGGATGCCGACGCGCTGAGCCTGGCGATGTCGATGTGCCTCCGCGTGCAGGGGTATCAGCGCCTGACACAGGAAGTCGGCCCGAGACAGGATGACGCGCCCACGGCGCTCAAGCGCGGATTGGCGCAAGCCGCTTTCGACGGCATCGGGGTGCCCCTGACACCGGATGACGAGATTGATTTCGACGCCGTGCGTGCGTACATGGTCGAGGTCCTTGAAGGGGCGCATGATGTCTTTCGCCGCCATGTGCTTGAGCCCGGAGAAACGGCTCGGAAAGAACGGCGCGATGAGGCGTTACCGCGACCGCGGCAGGGAACGGGACGAAACCGCTGAGATCTCAGCCGGTCAATTTTGCTGCCCGGATGCGGTGAGGTTTCGCCCCGGGCAGCGCTGTGTATGGGAACGAATAAATGGACATTGAAAAAGGCGCTCCGGCGCCGGCTTTCGTGATGCCGGCCGACGGCGGCGATACGGTCGATCTGGCGGCCCTCAAGGGCAAGAATGTCGTGCTGTATTTCTACCCGCGCGACGATACCAAGGGCTGTACGAATGAGGCGCTTGCCTTCAGTGAGCAGGCGGATGAATTCGCGGCGGCCAATACCGTGATCATCGGCGTCTCGAAAGATTCCGTCGCCAGCCATGACAAGTTCAAGAAAAAATACGGGTTGTCGGTGATCCTGGCCTCGGATGAGGAAACCGAAATCGCCGAAGCCTATGGCGTCTGGAAGCAGAAGAACATGTACGGAAAGACCTATATGGGCATCGAGCGATCGACCTTTCTGATCGATGCTGACGGCAAGGTCCGCGAAATCTGGCGCAAGGTCAAAGTCCCGGGCCATGCCGACGCCGTGCTGGAGGCGGTGAAGGCGCTTTAAGCCGCCTTTGCCCGATCAGCGATCAGCGCGGCGACCTGGTGTTCGGTCAGCCCCGGCGGATCGGTCATGATCGAGATCAGCAGCAGGTCGGTATCGGGGTCGTTCTCGACCAGGGCGGCTATTTCCGCATCCTTTTGCTGCGCATACCAGCGTGCATACCAGGCGAACACATGGCTGGCAGCGCGCGGCAAGGGTGCAAGCCGGGCCTGAATCGCGCGGCGATTCTTCAGCACGACGAAGGGAAAGCCGAGCGGCAAGCCCGGCACCACGCTATCGCCGATGACCCGGCTCAACACCACCTCTTCCCAGTCTATCGGCGCGTTGAAAAAGCAGGGCGTGCTGAAGCCGCGGTCATTGACGGTGAGAATGCCGTGACGGAATTCGAGCGCGATCACGGAGGCGGTGAGCGCCGCATAAAGCAGCACAAAGGCTGCGATCAGCGCGAGCGCAACAGCAAAGGCGGCGGTGAATAACCGGCCGAGCAAATCTGAACCGAAGAGATCGACGGCAGCGGCGCCGGGAACGGCGAAGCCAAGCAGGAATGCGACGCCGAAGGCAGCGAGACCGCCGGTCGCCAGGGCGGCAAGAACAGCCAGGCTCCAAATCGCGACGCCCAGCGCTGAGCGGCGATAGGTCATCGGGCTGAAACCGCCTGTCGGAGCGCGTTACGCGACTTGTTCGCTTGCCGGCTGCAGGTAATCCAGCGCCATGCGCGACGCATCGAGCATGGGCGAAAGCTGCGCAATCATCTCCTTGATGTCGCCGGTGTCGCCTTCGCCGGCCGCTTTTTCGATATCGGAGGCCAACTCCTTCAGGGCCGCCATGCCGACATTCGCCGACATTCCCTTGAGCAGATGCGCCTGGCTGCGGAGCACCGTGCGGTCATCGCGATCGGCGGCATCGTCGAGCACGCCGATAATGGCTTCGGCGCGTTCCATGAACTGCTCAAGCAGGCCGCTGAGTTTCTCAGGCGTGAAGGCGCGGCGGAGATGATTGAGCGTGCCGCTGTCAAGCAGCATCAGCAGGGCGTCCTGATCGACCGGCAGATCGGCCCGCTCGGCCGCCTCTTCACGAATGCGGACGACGCGGCGGATTGCACCGGACAGATAGCCGGGATTGACCGGCTTGCCGATGAAATCGTTCATCCCGGCATCGCGGCAGCCTTCGATGTCCTGCTGGCTGATATTGCCGGTAATGGCGATGACGGGGGTCTGGGATTTCTCGGCGTCATCCATTTCGCGAATGATCCGCGTCGCGTCGAGGCCGCTGATACCGGGCAGATCGACATCCATCAGCACGACATCGATATCCTGATCGACCAGGATTTCGAGTCCGTCTTCCGCATTATCCACCGCGATCGCCTGGTGACCGCCATTGGTCAGGTACTGGCTGACGACTTCCTGGCTGATCGGGTCATCCTCGATGATCAGGACATTATAGGCGACGTCGGGGTCGAGCGCGATGGCGCCGCTATCGATGACATTGCCGAAACCGTCCCGCGCCTCCTCGTCACTGTCCTCGATGCCCATCGCCGCCATCCGCTGGCGATCGGCTTCGCGGGCTTGCTTCAGTCGCAGAATGGCGGCCCGCAAAAAGGCGGGGTCGACGGGTTTGGCAAGGAAATCGTCCATGCCGGCCTCCAGGCAATTGGTTCGGTTGTCGGGGCTGTCATATTGACTGATGGCGATGACCGGCACGCGCGCGACCAGCGGATCGCTATGGCTGCGGATGCGCTCGGCGGTCTCGACGCCGCTGATTCCGGGCAGACGGACATCCATCAGGACCGCATCATAGCGTTCGTGATCGAGCGCCCTGAGCGCGGATTCGCCATCGGAGACGGTGTGCACCTGAAAGCCGTCGCTTTCCATGAAGGCAGCGACGACTTCCTGGCTGATCGGATCGTCTTCGACATAGAGCACACGCTGGGCGCTGCGGACGTTTTTCTCGCCCACCGGTAACGTGTCGACCGCTTCGGGCGTCAACGCCGCCGTGGGGACAGCGGCCTCTTCAGCAGGTCGTGCTTCAATCAGGGAGGCCAGCGCCGCCTCCAGGGCATCGGGATCGACCGGCTTGCCGACAAAGGCATCCATGCCGGCATCGCGGCAGACGGTCTTGTCCTCGTCGGTGACATTGCCGGTCATAGCAATGATCGGGACGTCGCGGCGCTGGGCATGGTCGATCTGACGGATCCAGCGCGCCGCTTCCAGCCCCGTCATATCCGTCAGATGAACATCCATCAGGATGACGTCGAAATCCTCTTCCTGGGCCAGCTTGATCGCCGCTTCGCCGCTGTCGACAGCCTCAATGTCATGCCCCTGGGGGCCGAGATAGCCCTCGATCACCATCCGGCTGACCGCGTCATCCTCGACCAAAAGCACCTTCAGCGGCGGCAGAGCGGCCGGATCAGCTGCCGCGACCGCCTTGTCTTCGGTGACCGCACGCACCGCCTCATCGGCGGCTTCCTCAGCCAGAACTTCGAGCGCGACATCAACCGCTTCGTCGAAATCCGTTTCCGCCTCGATCCGCTCGGAGGACGGGGCGGCGGGCGGTGAGGCGCTCTCGCTCTCCACCGGCAATACGGCATCGGCATCGCCGACCGCCAATTCGACGGTAAAGTAGAAGGTCGTGCCTTCGCCCTCGGTGCTTTCAAAGCCGATGCTGCCGTCCATCGCCTCGACAAGCTGCTTGCAGATATTCAGCCCCAGGCCGGTGCCGCCGTAAAGCCGCGCGGTGGAGCTGTCGACCTGGCCGTACTCGCTGAAAATCTTGCCCTTGGCATCATCGGGAATGCCAATGCCGGTATCGACCACCTCGAAACGGACCGGCAACACACCCTCTGCTGCCTCGCCGACGCCGACAGCGCGCACCGTTACCGATCCCTTCTCGGTGAATTTGACGGCGTTATTGACGAGGTTCAGCAAGATTTGCCGCAGCCGGTTGGGATCGCCGCGCAAGGCAACCGGCAGGGCCTCATCGGCATCAGAGATCAGCTTGAGGCCCTTCTCATCGGCGCGGGCATGCATCACCAGGGCAATGCTTTGAAGCAGCCGCCGAATGTCGAAATCTATGCTTTCAAGTTCCAGCTTGCCGGCCTCGATCTTCGACATGTCGAGCACGTCATTGACCAGGGTCAGCAGCGCTTCGCCCGAATAAGTCAGCGCCTGGACATATTCATGCTGGTCGCCGGCCAGCCTGGTCCGCGACAGCAGCCGCGCCGACCCCATGAGGCCGTTAAGGGGCGTCCGGATTTCATGGCTGAGAAAGGCAATGAAAGAGGACTTTGCCTTGCTCGCCTCCTCCGAGGCTTCCTTCGCCAATTGCAGCGCCTCATTCCGCGCCAGGACCTGTTCGCGCAGCTTGTTTTCAGTCTCGCGCTGACTTTGGCGCAAGCGTTGCAAATGTTCATAATCGGCGGCGTCCTGCAGGCGCCGCGCTTCCTCAACCCGTCGCTTGCGCTCCTCGCGGGCCTGTTCGCTGTTCAGCTTGCGGTGGAAATCATCCCAGGACAGCAGCGCGATCTGCGTCGTCATCAGCAGGATGGCAACGAGGTAAGCGAGCCGATAACCCTCAAGCACAATCGAGCTGGCAACGATATCGCGAATAACCGGCTGGTCGCTGAACAGGTTCAGCGCCGAAATCGATACCGAGGCTTCGGACATCGCCACGGTCAGCGCAACGATCAGCCAGGCTGAAGCCAGCAGCCCGCCGCCGCCCGCTTCCTGCTTCTTGGCGTCCTGCGCAACGCCGGCGAGGATCAGCAGGATCATCACGGTCAGCGCCGGCGTGCCGTAATTGCGTACCATCGGCGCTATCGCCGGGACAAAGGAGAGCACGGCATGGACCGCCGCCGCCACCGCTAATGCGCCGAGCAACAGGCGAGTCGATTTGCCGAGATATTTGAGATTGGTCATCACCCCGGTCAGGGCGATGGCGGCAATCAGGAACAGACTGATCAGAAACCCGGAAAACGGCGTCCCGGGATTGACGATAAAGCTGCCGACCTCAATGCCGGAGGTGCCGGCCCGCGTGCTCAGCGCAACGGCCCCGATCCCGATCGCCGCGGCGGCGACCAGGCTGCGCCATTCCTTGAGAACGGCGAATAGAACGATATTGCCGAGTATGACGGCAGCAACAAAGCCGAACTCGGCGCCGATCAGGCTGGGCGCGATCATCGGATACCCATCGAGCCAGTTCACCTTTCGCAACAGCTCGCGAAAACGCGCGGAGTGTCGCGCCGCGAAGACCGTGCGTCAAGCCGCCCGAAAGATTTTATGAAGAATTTATGACAGCATGCCGTCGCATGCCCTTACCAAGGGACGGTATTACCCTGATAATTGCGAAAGCTGCCGCTGTCTTCGAGCGTGCTTTCAGCCAGCACCCGGCGCAAGCCGGCGATCGAGTCCGGCGGGGAAAGCGGCGCCGCCTCGGTCCCCATATCGGTGCGGACCCAGCCAGGGCAGAGGATACCGACGAAAATTCCGCGCGGCTTCAGATCGGTGGCCAGATAATGCATCGCCTTGTTGAGCGCCGTTTTCGAGGCTCCATAGGCATAGACATGGCCATAGGGTTCGCCTTCGGCGATCGAGCCGACCGTGGAGGAAATAGCGGCGATCTGTTTGCCGTCTGAGGCCGCGACGTTCTCGACCAGGGCTTCAGCCATGCGGATCGGGGCCAATGTATTGACCTCGAAAACCTGCCGCCAGGCAGCGTAGTCGATATGCCCGAATTTCTGCCCCGGATTACCGTCGGCAGCGAATTTTGCGCCGAAAACACCGGCATTGTTCAACAACAGATCGATTGGTTGACCGCGCAGCTCTCGCGCCAGCGCGTCGATCTGGGCGTGATCGCCGACTTCCAGCGACTCAATGCTGAGCCGGCCGGCAGCCTCGCTGCCCAGCGCATCGAGATCCGCCGCTGTCGACGGGTTGCGTGTCGTCGCAATGACATGCCAGCCGTCGGCGAGATATTGCCGCGCGAATTCCAGCCCGAGACCGCGATTGGCACCGGTGATCAGAACCGTCGGCATGAATCGTTTGGCCGGTTAAGGGACAAGCGGGCGGTCGGTCACGATCGGAACAGGCTTGCCGGCGGCGCGATCTTTTTCGATTTGCGCATGCACCTCATCGAGCTGTCGCTCAAGCGAGCCTCGGTGATCGACATAGTCCTCAGGATCGAAGGGCGCCCTGGTCCGTTCGCGGAAGTCATCATACTGCACCTGAACAAGCGCCTTGCGGTCCGGATCGGAAATCGAGGCGAGTTCGGTTTTGAATGATCGTTCGATGGCGCTGCGAATGACATGGCCAAGGCCCTGCATGTCGAGGCTGATGCGGCCTTGCTCGACACCGCGCAGCAGCGCTGCGGCATCGATATCGACGCCGGTCATCTCTTTGACGAGCGCTTGCGCCTCTGCCTCTTCGCTTTCCTGCTTTTGACGGGCGCGCCGGGCGGCGTGGTGGATCTGCGCGGCTTCCGACCGGGCACCGAAGCCTTGCCGGCCGGCGGCTTCGACATCTTCCGGCTCACGCCAGTACAGCCCGCCGACAGAAATAGTCACCAGCGAGGCCCCTGCCGCCGCCAGCATGGCACCGGTGCCGACCCAGCCGAGCACCGGGGCGCTGAATGCAAGAGCCAGGCCGACGCCGACCGCGCTGAGCCCGACCTTGTGGTGCCAATTGGCGGCTTTTGCATCGGCTATGCGCGCATCCCGCATCATCTCCATGATCTCATCGGTCGATGGGGTGGAAACACGCTGCATCTGGATTTCCGGACTCACCGAGAGCTTCTCGAAACGGTCGAGAATCTGCTGAGAGGTCAACTCGGCAACGCTGCCCTGGCGAGAAAACATGTTCATAAAAACGTCATACTTTATAATCCAAAGCCCGTCAACCGCCCTGATCATAGCGTTTGCCGGCGGCCAGCAATGCGTCCGTACCGAGTGCTTCCTGCAGGCTGACGAAATCATGCATGCGATCCCGCCATGCGGCGGTCGCCCCATTGGCCTTGAGATCCGTGAGGAAGGCTGCAGCGGTGAAGGACAACACCCGCACCAGCGCGCCGGGAAAGATGACGAGAGAAAAGCCCATATCGCCGAGCTGTCCGGCCGAGGAAAGCGGCGTTTTTCCTCCCTCGACCATATTTGCCAGCAATGGCACCCGTCCGGCAAAATGACTGCCGATCTTCTCCATCTGCTCAAGGCTTTGCGGCGCCTCGACAAACAACATGTCGGCCCCAGCCTCGACATAGGCATCGGCGCGGTCGATCGCGGCCTCGAAACCGTCGACGGCAATCGCATCGGTCCGCGCCAGGATGATGGTCGCATCATGCTGCCGCGCATCGAGCGCCGCCTTGATCTTGCCGATCATTTCGGCCTTGGAAACCAGCGTCTTGCCCTGAAGATGACCGCAACGCTTGGGCAATTGCTGGTCTTCCAGCTGCAAGGCGGACGCACCTGCGCGTTCGAAGGTCCGCACGGTCCGCTGGACGTTGAGCGCATTGCCGAAACCGGTATCGGCATCGACGATAAGCGGCAGCTCGATGCGTTCGCGAATCAGGCCGACCGTCTCGGCCACCTCGGCCGCCGAGACCAGCCCGATATCCGGACGGCCGAGACGGGTATAGGCGATGGAGGCGCCGGACAGATAAGCGGCAGGGAAGCCTGCCTGCTCGACCAGCACGCCGGATAGCGCGTCGAAAACACCGGGTGCCAGGACGGGCGCCTCGCTCTTGAGCGCATCGCGCAGTTTTTGCGCCGGGGTCATTTGCTTTTTCCTGCTTTCTGGGCCTCGAGCCGCTTCTTGAGATGCGCCATCAACCCGCCGTCGGCGATCATCGCCATCAGGTGATCGGGAAGCGGGTCGACAGTATAGTTTTTTCCGCGGCTCTCATTGCTGACCGTTCCCGCCAGCGGATCAACGCTCAAGACATCGCCGGCGGCGATTTCCGCGCTTTCGGCCAGGACAACGGCCGGGAGGCCGATATTCAGCGCATTACGGTAGAAGATGCGGGCGAAGCTTTGCGCGAGGATGGCGCCGACGCCGAGCGTCTTGAGGCTGATCGCCGCCTGTTCGCGGCTCGACCCGAGACCGAAATTCCTCCCCGCGACGACGATATCGCCGGGCTGCACATTCGGCGCGAAATCCGGATCAACCGCTTCCAGACAATGGGTCGCCAGCTCGTCCGGCGGTAATTTCATGTAATGGCCCGGCGCGAGGACATCGGTATCGATCCCGTCGCCGAAGACCCAGGCTTTTCCTCGGATCTGCATCGCTGAAAGATGGCCAAAGAAAAAGCGCCGACAAGCGGCGCTTTCTCGAAACCATGTCAAATCGGGGTCAGCCCATGCCGCCCGGGGTAAATTTGCGGTCCAGACGCGGATCGAGACGGCGATCCTGAACCGGGACCGGCGCCGGCGCCAGTTGATCGATCGTGGTCATCTGCCGGGTAAAGGCGAGACCGGTTTCCTGAATGTCGCCGACAATGCCGCGCAGCGTGTCGCGAAGACGCTCGCCGATGCCGGCCTTCGGATCGACACCGAGGCGCATCAGATTGTGCGAGCCGTGCAGACCCATTTCGCGCAAGGCATAACCGGCATGGCTGCCGGTGCCGCTGACAAGATAGATGTCTTCCTTCGGGTCAATCACCGAATCCTGAACCTTATCTTCAGCGGGTTTTTTCGTCGGACCGATCATTAATTCGTACATCCCTGTTTGTTTATCGCGCCGGCAGCCTACCGGAACGTCATGTGCATGTGCCGTATAATCTCACCAAACCATACTGTCACCGAACCGGTCACCGATCCCCGAGAAGATCAACCCGGGCCTCATACTGCCCGACCATCCGTTTCCCGTCCAGTTCAATGACGGTGACGGAAGGAACCCGCTGCAGAACCTCAAACCCGGCAATGGCCATGTCGACAAGGGCGATCTCGGTTTCCGGATTCTTCCGAAGCTTGACCTTGTTATCGGGGCCAAACAGCACCAGAACCGCCTTATTCGACCGGCCCGGGAGTTGATCCATCACGAGAATCGCCCGGTCTGCATTCACAAGAATGTCAAACTTCTCTGTCTGGCGCAACCCCTGAGGCGCTATTTCCTGTGATGACATGATCGAAAACAGCTATCAGCAGCCTGCGATTCCCGCAACGGCTTATGAATCGGGCGCTACGCCGCCAAAGCGCTGCGTTGTTGCAATTCGCCGGTATCATAGCGCGCCAACCGGTCATCGCTGAGCATCTCACGCGGATCGACGATCTTGCCGGCCACCGCAGCGGCGGCAACGGCGAAGGGACTGCCGAGATAGGTTTCCGCCTCGGCCGAGCCCATACGACCCTTGAAATTGCGGTTGGTCGAGGAGATGCACACCTCGCCCGGCGCCAGCACCCCGGCGCCGAGCCCGGCGCAGGCGCCGCAGCCCGAGGGCAGAATGATGCCCCCGGCTTCGGTGATTGCCGCCAGCGTCCCGTCGCGACTGGCAGCCGCCGTCGTCGCCGTTGAGGAGGGGGCGATCAGCAGCCTTTTGCCCGGCGCCACCTTGCGCCCCTGCAACACGGCAGCGGCCATGCGCAGATCGCTCAGCTTGGCGCCGACGCAGGCACCGATATAGGCCTGGTCGATCGCCACCGCGCCAATGTCCGAGACCCGAACGCTGTTGGCCGGGCTGTGCGGTCGCGCGATCATCGGCTCAAGCGCGCCTGCATCGAAGCGATGCTCGGCCTGGTAGGCGGCGCCGGAATCAGATTGCCAGCGGCCGAGATCGATATCGGCGATGTCCCCACCCGCATCGCGGATTGCCGCAACGGTGGTTTCATCGGGTTCGATCAGACCGGTTTCCGCGCCCAGCTCCGCCGCCATATTGGTCAGCACCATGCGCTCAGCCATCGGCATTGAGAGGACGGCGTCGCCGCCATATTCAGCGACCTTGAAATTGTTGTCCATGCCGATTTCGGCGCACAGGAACAGCATCATGTCCTTTGCCGTCACACCGAAGCCCAGACGGCCGGCCCAGTCGATGCGAATCGTCTCGGGCACCTTGGTCCAGATTTCGCCGGTGACACAGACGCCGGTCGTCTCGGTCGCCCCGAAACCGGCCATATAGCAGCCGAAAGCGCCGGCCATGGTCGAGTGGCTGTCCCCGCCGACACAGAACATGCCCGGCTTCAGATGGCCGCCTTCGGCCAGCATGACATGGCAGATGCCCTGCATGTCGTAAAAGCTTTCAATACCCTGCTCGGCGACCCAATCCCGCGTGTATTTCAGGATTTCCGCGCTCGCGGCATCGACCGCCGGAACGTAATGATCCGAGACAACGACGATCTTGGACGGGTCCCAGACCCGCTCGACGCCAAGCTCCTTGAGGCGCGGGCCGACCCGGCGCGGACCCGAGCTGTCATGGAACATCAGCAGATCGACATCGCAGGTCACGATTTCGCCGGGCGCCACGCTCTCACGGCCCGCTGCACGGGCGATGATCTTTTGCGTCAGGGTTTGGGGCTGTATTTCGGACATAACCCTACAATGGCTATTTTGCCGCGCCTCGACAATTGCAGCAGCGGCCACAGCGGGCCTATGTTCCGCGCATGGAACAAACAGCAAGCAAACCCAACTCGCTGCGCGCCGGGCCCGACCCGAACGGCCATTTCGGCGCCTATGGCGGGCGCTATGTCCCCGAAACCCTGATGCCGCTGATCCTGTCGGTCGAGGCGGCCTTTGAGGATGCCAAGCGCGATCCGGCCTTCTGGGAAGAGTTCGACCGGCTGTGCCGCGATTATATCGGCCGACCCAGCCCGCTTTATCTGGCGCAACGGCTTACAGACCACTGCCGGAAACTCGGCGGGCCGGGCAAGGGCGCCAAAATCTATTTCAAGCGCGACGAGCTGAATCACACCGGCGCGCACAAGATCAATAACTGCCTCGGCCAGGCATTGGTCGCGCGGCGCATGGGCAAGACCCGCATCATCGCGGAAACCGGCGCCGGGCAGCACGGCGTCGCCACCGCCACCGTCTGCGCGCTGTTCGATCTGCCCTGCACGATCTATATGGGCGCGGTCGATATGGAGCGGCAGAAGCCGAATGTCTTCCGCATGCGCCTGCTGGGCGCCGAGGTGCGGGCCGCGACCTCGGGCTCGGCGACGCTTAAAGACGCGATGAATGAGGCGATGCGCGACTGGGTCGCCAATGTGCACGACACCTTCTACCTGATCGGCTCGGTGGCGGGGCCGCATCCCTTCCCGGCCATGGTCCGCGATTTCCAATCCGTGATCGGCCGCGAATGCCGTGAGCAGATGATGGAACGCGAAGGCCGCCTGCCCGATGCGCTGATCGCCTGTATCGGCGGCGGCAGCAATGCGATGGGGCTGTTCCACCCCTTCCTTGACGATACCGACGTCGCCATCACCGCTGTCGAAGCCGCCGGGGACGGTATCGAAACTGGACGCCATGCCGCCACCATGACGGCGGGCTCGGCCGGCGTGTTGCACGGCTCACGCAGCTATGTGTTGCAGGACGAGGACGGCCAGATCACCGAGCCGCATTCGATATCCGCCGGGCTCGATTATCCGGGCGTCGGGCCCGAGCACGCCTTCCTGCGCGATATCGGCCGCGTAACCTATGCCAGCGCCACCGACCGGGAAGCCCTGGACGCCTTCCAGCTCTGTTCCCGCCTTGAGGGCATTTTGCCCGCGCTGGAACCATCCCATGCAATTCATGAGGCGGTGAAGCAGGCGCAAGCCATGCGCGAGGACCAGATCCTGGTCGTCAATCTCTGCGGCCGCGGCGACAAGGACATCTTCACCGTTGCCGACCGGCTGGGCGTGGAGATCTGATCGCGGCTTTGCACATCACCGCCTTTCAGCATGTGCCCTTTGAAACGCCGGCAATGCTCGGCGATTGGGCCGCCGCCCGCGCCCACACGCTGCGCGTGAGGCATCTTTATCGGGGCGATTCGGCATCAATCGATGGGGCGGAGATGCTGATCGTGATGGGCGGGCCGATGAGCGTCGGCGATACCGACGAGCATCCATGGCTTACGGCGGAAAAAGCTGCGATCCGGACGGCGATTGATCAGGGGCTGCCGGTGCTGGGCATCTGCCTGGGCGCGCAGTTGATCGCCGATGTGCTGGGCGCGCCGGTAACGCCGATGGGCTATCGTGAAATCGGCTGGATGCCGGTGACGCTTGCCGATCACCCGATCTGGGGCGATGCGCCGAACCCGCTGACGGTGCTGCATTGGCATGGCGACCGCTTTGCCATGCCGGACGGGGCCGCTCCCCTGGCGTCCAGCGGCGCCTGTGCCGAACAGGCGTTCTTATGGAAGGATCACGTGCTGGGCCTGCAATTCCATCTCGAAATGGGCGATCAAGCCGTGGCCGGCATTGTTGAGCACTGCGCCGATGAGCTGGCCGAAGGCGGCGCATATGTCCGCAGTGCCGAGCAGATCCGCGCCGATATGGGTCATGCGAAAACCACACGCCGCGTGCTGTTCGGCCTGCTTGACCGGTGGCTTATGACAGCTGCCGGGTAAACCGTCATGGCGAGCCGACGCAGTCGGCGCGGCAATCCGGAAATGGTGCCGCGCGGGAAAATCCCTGGATTGCCGCGCTCCCGCTGGTCGCTCGCAATGACGCCTTATGGCTGTGCCGTAAGGCGCCTTAGCGCCCGGATTGACTTCTGGTGCTTGACCGCGGCGGCCGCCTCGAGCAGCGCGACCGGGTCTTCGCCCGCCTGCGCCGCGACGCGGCCGTTCAGGATCAGCTGCGCCAGATAGTATTGCGCTTCGTCGAAACCCTGCGCCGCCGCCGGGCGATACCAGCGCGCGGCCGCCTCGAAATCCTGCTCGACGCCGCGGCCATAGCGATAGGCGGTGCCGAGCGCCGTCTGTGCGTGGCTGTCGCCGAGCTCGGCGCCGCGCCGATACCAGGCCGCCGCTGCCGCGTCATCCTCGGCGACGCCCATCGCGAAATCATACGCATAGCCGAGATTCAACGCCGCCCTGGCATGGCCCGCCTCGGCTGCCTGCCGGAGCAGCGCAATGCCCGCCGCCTGACCGCCCTCGACCCGTTCGCGGCCCTCCAATATGGCGAGGCCGCGCGCGAACAGCGCCGCGCCCTCATCCGCTGCGGCCAACTGACCGGCAAACAGCAACAGGCAGGCAACAGTTGTGAGCCCTGCGCAGGCATGGCAGGAGAAGCCGCGTATCACCGATGCGATCCTCATGAGCATGACAGACGAGATAGGGCACGGCGTTTCCGCCGCCCAGCAGCCGCAGCGAAGTTTTTCCAATGTCCTTGGCCTCGCCGGCTGGGCGGGGCTGCTCGCGCTCGCCGTGCTGATGATAGTGCTGAACCAGACCCGCCCTTTGCTGAATTGGGACAGCCTGGCCTATGTCGGCGCCATGGAGCGCTGGGCCGGGGTCGAACCGCGAGAGGCGCATCGGTCGGCCTATGATCAATTGCGTGAGAAGTTCGGGGATCAGAAATATCGCGCCATCGCCAATGGGGATTATCGGCGCGCCATGGCGCTGAGCCACGGCCTGTTCGAGCAGGAGCTGCGCTTTTACACAGTCAGACCGCTTTACATCCTCAGCGCAATGGTCCTCGACCCGCTGACCGGTTCAGGGTTCACCGCCTTGCTCTGGGTATCGCTGGTTTCGGGGCTGGCCTTGGCGCTGATGACCTTTCTTCTGGTTCGCCGCTTTGCCGGGCCCGCATGGACGCCGCTGGTGCCGCTGCTTTTTCTCGCCGTCGGCGCGATCGTGCCGGTGCGGGTGATGACCCCCGATACCATGGCGGCCGCGGCCAGCATGGCGTGCTTCATGGCGCTGCTTTACGGCAAGCCGCGCCTCGCCTTGATCCTCGCGGTGGTGATGATCGGCTGCCGCACCGACCTGGTGGCTCTGGCGCTGCTGGTCTGCGCGCTGATCGCTGTGACCCATCGGCCGTTGCGCATGGCCGCGGGTTTTGCCGCGCTGGTCGCCTTCGGCACCTATGGCGTGATCCACGAAGTGTTCGATTATCCCGGCTGGCAGGCGGTGTATTACGTCGCCTTCATAGAATTGCTGCCGGTGGCGGAGGCTGAACGCGTCACCCTGGCCATGAGCGACATCATTCGCGTGACGGCGACCCAGCTCACCGCCATCCCGACCAAACAGTCAATGGTCTATGCCGCGCTGATACTGTTGTTGGGGGTGGCCGCAGCCTGGCCGTTCCGGAAAACCGGCGAAACGCGGATGCTGGGGCTGCTTGCCCTGACCGGCGCGGCGTATATTGCCGCCCGGCTTGTCATCTTTCCG
The DNA here is from genome assembly GCA_964598335.1 of uncultured Rhodospirillales bacterium. Lineage (GTDB taxonomy): Bacteria > Pseudomonadota > Alphaproteobacteria > CAZRBL01 > CAZRBL01 > CAZRBL01. Next base: position 35,337 of record CAZRBL010000014.1, on the reverse strand, counting down.
ATGCTGCATGACCGCTTTTTCCTTGCTGAATATCTGCTGTTCGGCGTGCTGCTGCTGCACGGCCTCAGCAGGCTGATGGCGAAAGCGGAACCCGTCAAGCGCGCTCGCTAAGCGGCCGGACCGGACGCTGCTCGGCCCCGCTATAGGCCGAAAGCGGCCGGATCAGCTTGTTGTCCTGCCATTGTTCGATGATATGCGCGGCCCAGCCGGTAATACGGCTGGCAACGAAAAGGGGGGTAAATAGCGGGATCGGAAAGCCCATCAGATGGTAGGCAGGGCCGGTCGGGAAATCGAGATTGGGGTAGATGCCCTTCTCGGACACCATGGTCTGTTCGAGGATCTCATACATCTTGACCAGTTCGCGGGCTTCGTCGGTATCGACGACCTCGGCCATTTTGTAGAACGCCTTACTCATCGTCGGCACACGGCTGTCGCCGCTGCGATAGACACGGTGGCCGAAGCCCATGATCTTTTCCTTGGCCGCGATCTTGCCCAGCATCCAGTCGCGGGCCTTATCGGCGCTGCCGACATCCTGCATCATGTGCATCACGGCCTCATTGGCGCCGCCGTGCAGCGGCCCTTTCAGCGCCCCGATGGCGCCGGTGATCGCCGAATAGACATCAGAATGGGTCGAGGCGATGACCCGCGCGGTAAAGGTCGACGCGTTGAAGCTGTGCTCGGCATACAAAATCATCGAGATGTCGAAACAGTCGACGATTTCCTTCGGCGGCACCATGCCGAAGCACATATTGAAGACGTTTTCGGACAGGGTCAGGTCGTCGCGCGGCGCGATCGGCGTCTGGCCGTTGCGGCAGCGGTAATCGGCGGCGATGATGGTGGGAATCTTGGCCAGCAGATTAAGCGATTTGGCGTAAAGCGCCTCGGGCGAGTTATCCTCCCAATCAGGATCTTCCATGCCGAGAAAGCTGACCCCGGTGCGGATTGTATCCATCGGATGCGCCGTCTTCGGAAAACGCGCGATAACATCGAGAAGATCGTCACTGATCGGCCGCAGGCTGCGCTCCTCGGCGGTGAACTTCTCCAGCGCGGCGGGAGAGGGCAGATCCTCGTTCAGCAGCAGAAAGGCGACTTCCTCAAAGCTGCAATGGTCGCACAGATCCTGCACGGCATAGCCGCGATAGGTCAGCGAATTGGTCTCCGGCATCACCTTCGAGACGGCGGTAGCATCGGCGACGACGCCGGCGAGACCTTTTTGCACTTCGGACATGATCAGCGCGTTCCCTTGTCGGTTACGGTAAAATCGACGAGCCCGCTGTCGAAAGCGGCATAATCGTCATAACGGATCAGCTCATAAAGCTGCTTCCGCGTCTGCATACGGCCTGTGACAGCCTCTGTCTGCCTGCCCTCTGCCTTGATCTCGGCAAATCCGTTCTCGACCGCATGCATCATCAGCCGCAGCGAGGTTACCGGATAGATGATCAATTTGACGCCGGCATCGCCGAGCTGCCGGACAGTGAACAATTCCGATTTGCCGAACTCGGTCATATTGGCCAGCACCGGCACCGGTGCGATGGCGGCGCAGAATTTGGCGAAATCGTCGAGATCGCGCATCGCTTCGGCAAAGATCATTTCGGCGCCGGCCTCGATATACAGCCCGGCGCGTTCGATGGCGCTGTCAATGCCCTCGACCCCCGCCGCGTCGGTGCGCGCGATCAGCAGGAAATTCGGGTCCTGGCGCGCCTCGGCGGCAGCCTTGATCCGGCGCGCGGCGTCCGCGGCCGGGACAACATCCTTGCCGTCGAGATGACCGCAGCGCTTGGGATTGACCTGATCTTCGATATGACAGCCCGCAAGGCCGGCCTGCTCAGCCAGCTGGACCGTGCGGGCGGCGTTCATCAGCTCGCCGAAGCCGGTATCGACATCGATGATGGTCGGCAGGTCGGAAACGCGGGCAATCCGGTGGCCGTGTTCGATCACTTCGGTCAGCGTCGTCAGCCCGATATCGGGCATGCCGAGCCAGGCGGAGAAAGCACCGCCCGAGATGTAAAGGCCGTCAAAACCCTGGCGCTCGAGCGCCATGCCCACAAGCGGGGCATGGGCGCCCGGAAACACAAGCGGACGGTCTTCGGCGAGGGCGGCGCGGAGACTCGCCCGTTTTTCAGCAGCATTTTTCTTCGTAGACAGCATGGCGGTTATATAGGAACCGCGGAAAGGCAATTAACTGCCGGAATACCGCCGATACGCCAACGCGACCAAAATCAGCGCGCCCGTACCCGCAGCAGAAGGCACGGCCAGCACAGGCTGGCCGGTAAAGGCAACTTCGCGAATTTCGATCCGCGTGTTGTTTAGCAGGCTCAAGACATCAAGATCGACACGCGCGACGTTCAGCAGCGTGGATGAAAAGGCATATACCTCACCGGCGACCTGGCCCACCGGCGCGGTCAGCACCGCCGAGCTGTCTATCAGCGTGCCGCCATCATCGAAAAATCGTAGTTGAAAGGTGCCGACGCCTTCGGCGCTAACGTTCACATCATTCCATAGCGTGAAGCTGTCGAGATTATAGGGGCGGTCGAAATCCAGCCGGATCGTACCGGTATCGCCTGTATTGCCGGCAAAGCCGTTGAGGTTTGAGGTATCGCCGTCGGCGATTTGATTAATATCGGTCCCCAAGCCGGCACAAACACTTTCCGCGCAGGGGGTGACGGAGGTGCTCGCAGTGATGGCCGCGGGCCCCTGAATAACCGCCGCCAATGCGGTTTGCGGCAGGCCATACAGGAGGATGGCCAGAAAAAGAGTGATTCTCATGACGGATACGCGTCCCCAAACAGATTGATCCGGCAAGACTAGCCCGTCACGGCTGCGGCGGCAATGAAGCGTTTGGCAGAGGAGATGGGCCGATCTATACTCGACCATAAACAGAATAAGAGAGACGCATGGTAGATCGCCGCAGCTTCATTACCGGCAGCGCCGCCCTGGCCGGAGGTGCCGCCCTGCTGCCCGCCACGGCGCGGAGCACCGATACCCCCGGGGCTGACCGGGCCGATGTCAGCGGCATGACCGCGCGCGAGACCAATGGCCTGCTCGGGCCGCTGGCCCATCGCGAACGCGCGGCGATGGTCATGGCCGAGCAAGGGTTGGATGCGATCATCGCCGGCGATCCGACCCATGTTTTCTATCTGACGGGGCGCTGGCCGCTGTTCACCCGCATGCAGCAACCATACCCTTGCTATGCCCTGCTGCCGGCCGGCGAAAACAGCACGATTTTCGGCATTTTCCACAGCTCGGAAAGCTGGCAGCCCGGCTATCAGGGCGATGACCTGGCCCTGCAGCTGTATACCGGCCCGGCCGGGGACGCGATCAGCGGCCAGTTCGACCGGCCGCCGCCGGCGCGTCAGCTGGGCGGTTTCTGGCCGGTCGGCGAAGAGCTGACGCCGCACGAAAAGCGTATTCTCGAAACCCGCGAAACCTATTTGCCGCAGGCCGCCGCCAATCCCGAATGGGGTATCGTCACGGCGCTGCGCGATGCCGGCATTCGCGGCGGCCGGATCGGGGTCGATCGCATGGGCATTGCGACGGCGCTGCAGGCGCTGGGCCTTGAAGGCTTCGAGTTTGTCCCGGCGGAAAATGCGCTGCGCCGTATCCGGCTGGTCAAGACAGCCCGCGAGATCGCCATGCTGCGCGAGGCCAGCGCCGCCAATGCGGCAGCGGCCCGGGGCATGGCGCGACAGTTCGTGCCGGGCATGACCATGGCCGAGGTCGAGCAGGCTTTCCGCATGGAAGCGGCGCGCGTCGGCAATGAGGCGGTGTTCGTCATCGCCGGCAATCCCGGCCATTTTCCCGATGAGGAGGTGGTGGCCGGCAAGCCGGTCATCATTGACTGCGTCAGCCACCGCAATCGCTATCACGGCGATTTCGGCCGCACCGTTATCTATGGCGAACCCGCCAAACTGCTGCAGCAGCGGGTCGAGGCGCTGGGGCAGATCTGGGATGATGTGTTCGCCGCGCTGCGGCCCGGGCTGCGCTATTCAGAGATCCGGCCGATCGCCCAGGCGGCGCTGGCGAAAACCTCCGTGCCGAACCAGCAATTGGTCGCCAACCCGCACTCGGTCGGCCTGCAGCATACCGACGAACCCTGGAAAGAAGGGATCGATCACGTCGCCAAGGACGATATCGTGCTGCAGGCGGGGATGACGCTGACCGTCGATATCCCCTTCATCGAATATGGCTGGGGCGGCTGCCATCTCGAGGACATGGTAGTGATCACCGAAACCGGCGCCGACTGGCTGAATGACAAGGAAGAACGGCTGATCATCGTCTGACGATCAGCCGCCCAACGCGATCGAAAACCGGCCGGCGATCAGCGGTTTTCGAGTTCCTGCTCAGCGTCTTGCATGCCGTCGCCCATGGCCTCGCCGGCGTCTTCCATGGCGTCCCGCACATCCTCGGCGGCGTCTTCCAATGCGCGCATGGTGTCTTCGGCAGTCTGCTCGACAGACTCACCGACATTTTCCATGGCCTCACCGGCCGCATCGACGCTGTCTTCGAATGACTGTTCGGCATCCCCGGCGGCTTCGGCCGCCTCATCGCCGGCCTCTTCCATCGCTTCGGCTGCGTCTTCAGCCGACTGCTCCATTTGGTCGCCGGTCGATTCCGCCGCCTCATCAGCTTCGCCGCAACCCCAGAGAAACAGGCTGAGGAATACAAGCGCACTAAGGTGAAACAGGTTTTTCATGATCGTTTTTCCATTAGGTACCAATCCTGAGCCTAGCCATAGCGCAGGCGGCGCGGCGGGAAAAGACCTCACCGGTTTGATGCGCCTCGACCATGTCGATCTGCTGTTCTTGGTAATAATCGAAAAGCAGAGCGATTTTTCCGCTGTCTCTGACCGGGAGACCAATGACGGCCAGGATGAGGTCGTCTCCACGGAATCGCCGCATCGGGCGACGCGCATACTTAAGCCAAGCGCACCGGACGCTGTCTCGAGTTTTGCGAATTGCGAAATCCTCGGTGCGGTCAATGCTGACTGCGGTCAATGCCGTCTGGCTATGAAATAGGCAGATCATCGCCATGCATGAGGCGCGGCGACAAGAAAGGTGACCGCCGCGTCGGATGGGTGTAGGCCGCGCACAATAATTTTCGAGCAGGCGGCAGAAGACGCAGGCTCCGACCAAAAAATACTTCACATCAGCACACCCCGCATACCCACGTATTTCTTGGCCATCGACCTGATTGTTTAGTGTATTCACTATCACTTGAATTGGGGCGTGGCCGGGACCATTACCTCGCGGGCGAAGGGAATAGCTTGATCGCGTCAAGGCTGGGAAAAGCGCGATCAATAAAGCGTGTCGAAAAAGGAGCGACGGGTGATGCGACATTACGAAGATCTTGGCGGCGCCAAGGGCCGCAACATTTACTACCGTGCGCCGCGCTATGAAGCGCGGGAGCTGTTCAATGCCGGAACCGTCGAAGCGCAGTTGGGCGAAGGTCCGCTTGAGCTGGAAAACGTATCCATGACCGGCATCGCGGTGATGGACCGTCAGGGTGACGACACCTGGGAAAGCAGTGTGAACGGAACCTTTCCCATCACGATCAGCATGGACGGGCGCGCCATTCACAGCGGTCTCGGTGAGGTCTGCAGGGTCGAAACGACATCGCGTGGCCGGCTGCTGGGCGTCCGCTTCCTTGATGGCTATTTCGACATTCAGAAAGTCGTCGTCGAGAATGAGGAACTGGCGCTCAAGGCCGAGATAGAGAGCCGTCTTTCGGTCGATATCAGCCTGGTACCGGATGAGTATCGCATGCTGTGCGCGGATGTGGTTCATGTCCTGCGCAGCTATAAGCAGGCGCTTGAACGGTTCAAAAAGCGCGCCAACGGCAAGGCGCCGATCCCGACCGAAACCCTGGACCAGGTTTACCGGATCAGCGAACAGGGTCTGCTTGAAAAATGGGATGAGCTCTGGCTGCGCGCCAATGCCATCGTTGAGCCGCTGATGGGTGATCGCGCGGTATTGCGGTCGGTCAAGCGCTTTACCGAGCTGACCATTACGCCCGAATTCATGGACGGCCCGATCTGGCGCCGCAGCTATGAAAAGCCGCTCGGCTATCCCGGCGATTTCGCGATCATGAAGATGGTCTATGACTGGGAGCGGGCGGGCGACAGCCTTTATGGCAAGTTGATGCACCGGATCGGTCTGGAGGTTTCCGAATGCATCGCCACGCGCATGGTCAAGGTGCAACAGGCCATCGCCAAGGTTCTGGCGGAGAAGGGATCTGACGGCCTGGCGCGGATTACCAGCCTGGGCTGCGGGCCGGCGAAGGAAATCCGTAACGTCCTGGAAGCGCCCCGCCTGCCGGGCAACGGCCACTTCACCCTGATCGATCAGGATCAGGAAGCGCTCGCCGACACCTATGCGTGCCTGCTTCCCTCAATCGTTCGCCTCAACGGCCAGGCCAAGGTCAATTGCCTGCAGACCTCGTTTATCGAGCTGATCAAGCCGGGTCCGGTTTTCGATGCGCTGCCGCCGCAAGACCTGATCTATACCGTCGGCCTGATCGACTATCTGAACGCGCGACGGACCCGGGATCTGGTCACGGCGCTCTATAACAAGCTGACGCCCGGCGGCACCCTGATCGTCGCCAATATGGCGGCAACGCCGAAAAGCAATCTGTGGCCGATGGAGTTCATTACCGATTGGAGCGTGCTCTATCGGACCCAGCAGGATATGAGCGATCTCGCCGCGGGCTGCGGCGATGCCGAGATCAAGATCGGCCTTGAGGAAACCGGCCGGGTCTGGATGATGTGGTTGAAAAAGCCCGCCGCATCAGGCGGGCTTTCCAAGCCTGTCGCACAGCCGTCGATAAATACTTTTATTGGTTTCATGCGTTCATGCCCTGGTAAATAAACCAGCAACCCAGTAGCGGTATACCGACCTTTATCAAAAATCTGAGTAATGGATCGCTCATGGCTTGCAATCGCTCGCAATACTATGTGACGATTTAATTATGAGCCAAAATCTTTAAAATGTAAAGATTTGCGACCGGCCAGTTTACAATCCAGACATAATGCTTGTCGGCTTAAACGTGTTACGGCCAACGCCTTTGTTTCCGCGGGCCCGGAACCCACACATGAATGGCTCAGGCCACCCGCGCCCGCGGGAAGTCGATCAACTCTTCACCGGCATCTTCGGTTTTCTGATCGATGACCCTCGATGCCGGCAGCTGAATGGTGACATCGGTGCCGGCGCTGAGGGCGCTTGACAGATTGACCGAGCCCGAATGCAAGACGGCGATGCGTTTGACCAGCGGCAGGCCGAGACCGATGCCGCCATGATCGCGGGCGAAGGCGCTCTGCACCTGGACGAAGGGCTCGAAAACGCGCAGCTGATCTTCGGGCGCAATGCCGATGCCGCTGTCGCTGACCTTGATATGACAGCCGCCATTGACATTGCGCAGCCAGACCTGAACCGAACCGGCCGACGGTGTGAATTTGATCGCATTGGTAACGAGGTTCTGGACCGCCTGCTGCAGAAGCCGTTCATCGCCGCGAACAATCGGCACCGAGCGTGGCCGTATGACCGAGAAACGAACACGCTTTTCGCGGGCCAGATTGCTGCAAAGCCGTTCGACATTTTCGAGCAATTCGCCCATGTCGACGCGATCCTCAGCGAGTTCGATCTTGCCGCTTTCGGCCTTTGAAATGTCGAGAATGTCGCTGATTATGGCGAGCAGATGCATGCCGCTGCGGCGGATATCGGCGGCATAGCCGGTGTATTTGTCGTTTCCGAGCGGTCCCATCATTTGTCCCTCAATAACTTCAGAAAACCCGATAATGGCGTTAAGCGGGGTGCGTAATTCATGGCTCATCGTCGCCAGGAATTCGCTTTTCGCGACGCTGGCCTGGATCGCCTTGTCCTTGAGTTCGGTTTCCGCCTCGCGGGCTCTGTCGAGCGCGATGGTCTGCGCGAAACGCTGCCGGAGATAGACTTCCATCGAATAACAGGCGAACAGGGCGACGCCGGTCGACATCGTCAGGAAGAAGAGATTGCTGATCAGCGCCCAATCGGGGATCGGATTGACCAGCAGCGCAACCATAAGATAGCCCGCAAACAGGGTCGTGCAGACACACAGCGCCAGACCGAAGCGCAAATGCAGCATGGTCGAGGAATAAAAGATCACCGCGACAATACCGCCGTAATACAGGTGGTTGGCGGGGCTGTCGGTGACCGCGATCATCGCCAGAATGCAGCCGCCGGCAGTGACCGCCGCCAGGCTCAGCCCGAGCTGCGAAAATTTTAGGAAATTTTTAGAGAACGAGAATATCAGCAGAGACGCGAGAGCGACGACGCCGATCAAATAGCGGACAGACCAGACAAAGGCGAGATTTTCAGGCTCGACGACAAGATAATCGAGTATGCCGAAAGATGAATAAAGCAGAGCCGCAATAAATAAGGAAACTCTGATAAAGGGGAGCGACTGAACAAACTGTTCATAGCGGAACCGGGTTTCGACACTCTTGTCGCGGAACCGCAGCGAACCCGGAAACAGATCGGGCAGGTAGCCGCCATTTCCCGGAGCGTCATGCCCGGCGCGCTTCTGCCTGAGGCCGTATATCTCGCTCGCGTCCATGAGCGGAGTGCCCTTTCTGGCAACCCTTTCGTCGCGCAAAATTAAAACTCGTCGAAATCTCGAGAACGCACATACTATAAAAGCCCTTAAATATCTGTTGATCGGTTATTTTGTTTAGGCAATTGCCGGATTACTTTTGCATTATATTAAATAAATTGTGCGACAAATTTTCGGAAACCGTTGGAGACCCGAAAATGTCCGCAGCATCGTCACTGAAACCAAGAACACAGATTTTGTCCCTGCTCATGCTTGCCGGATCCATCGGCGGGCTCGCGGGTGAGGAGGCTGAGGCAGGCGGCTATCAGCTTCGCCAGCATAGCGCCGCTGCGATGGGCAGCGCGACGGCCGGTGTCACCGCCGGCGTTCACGGGCTGTCCGCCATGTTCCGGAACCCGGCGATCGGGGCAGAAAGCGAACAGGCAGAGGCCGGGCTCAATCTGACTTATCTTGCACCGAAAAGCCGCGTCGATGATGCAGCGGCGAGCACGGTTCTCGGAACCGAGATTGGCGGCAGCCGAACAATTTCCGATGCCATCCCGAATGTCGTCATCCCGGCGCTTTACCTTGCGCTGCCGATCTCCGAGACAGTGTCTTTGGGTTTCGCCGCCAACGCTCCGTTCGGTCTCGAAACCGATTATGATGCTGACTGGGTCGGCCGTTACCAGGCGCTGAAAACCGAGGTCACGACGCTGAATTTCAACCCATCCGTCGCGATCCGCGCGAATTCGATGCTGACCGTCGCGGCCGGGCTGCAGCTTCAGTATTATGACGGGACGCTCTCCAATGCGGTTGATTTCGGCACGCTGGGCGCGCTTCAGGGTGTGCCGGGGGCGATTCCCGGCGGGCAAGACGGGGCGGTTCGGGTCGATGCCGATGACTGGGCCTTCGGGTTCAATTTCGGCCTGATCCTGGAGCCCCAGCCCGGTACCCGGCTGGGCATCGGCTATCGCTCCAGCATCGACCACACATTGCGCGGTAGCGCCGATTTCACGCTTGACGATGCCGGTATCGGGGCGCTGTTGTCGCTGGGCGGCGGCGGCATCTTTCAGAACAGCGACGCCTCGGCGGCGATCACGACGCCGCGCATGCTGACCCTGGGCGCCGCGCAGCAGGCAACCGAGCGGCTGACGCTTTTGATCGAGGCGCAATGGATCGATTGGAGCGATTTCGACCGCCTTGTGGTCAGTTTCGCCAACCCTGCACAGCCGGACGATGTCACCGGCCAGAACTGGAACGACGGCTGGTTCGTCGCCGTCGGCGCACAATACGCGGTCAGTGAAAGGCTGACGCTCAGCGCCGGCACCGCCTTCGACCGCTCACCGGTCCCCGACGATACCCTGACGCCGCGCATTCCGGATTCCGACCGCTATTGGATTGCCGCCGGTGCCGAGATCGAGCCGACATCCTGGGCGACGATCAATCTCAGCTATAATCACTTCTTCATGCCGGAACGCAATTTCGCGCTGACCTCGGATCAGATCGGCTCAACCCTGCGCGGCAACCTCACCGGTACGACCGCCACCAATGTCCATATCTTCGCCCTGACGGCGGCGTTCCGGTTCTGAGAGACCTAGAGCATTTTCCGATCATTCCGGTCCGCCCCTGCACCCCCGCCCCGCCTCCCCTGCAAGTATCCTGTCTGGGGAGGCGGGGCGGGGGTGGACCGGATCAAAAACAAAGGAAAACGCTCTAGAAAATCCCGCGTTTATCAGCCTTGTTCTGGGTCAGCGCATCCCCGGGCAGGGCCGGATTCAGGCCCATTAACTGCTCGGCCGACAGCTCCGGCAGCTGTTGCACCAGATCGAGGAAACGGCGGGCTTCGCCGGGGTCGAGGATGCCCTCGGTCAGGGTCTCGAACTTGCCGATATAATCGGCGCGCTGGAACGGCTTGGCGCCCAGCGTGTGGGCATTGGCGACGGCCTTTTCGCCGGTGATCTTGCGGCCGTCTTTCATGGTGATCTCGATCCGGGCGCCGAAGGCCTTCTCATTCGGATCGCGGCTGTGATAGCGGCGGGTCCATTCCGGGTCCTCGACCGTGCGTACCTTGTGCCACAGCCGCACCGTATCCTCACGGCCCGCCCGCTCGGGGGTATAGCTGTCGACATGGTGCCAGCTGCCGTCCTGCAGCGCCACGGCGAAGATATACATGATCGAGTGATCGAGGGTTTCGCGGCTCGCCTTGGGGTCCATTTTCTGCGGATCATTGGCGCCGGTGCCGATCACATAATGAGTGTGATGGCTGGTCGCGATCAGGATGTCCTCGACGGCGTCGAAATCATCAATCTCCTTGCGCAGATCAAAGGCCAGATCGATCAGCGCCTGGCTCTGATATTCCGCCGAATGCTGCTTGGTATAGGTGTCCATGATGGCGCGCTTGGGCTCGCCTTTGCCCGGTAAAGGCACCTGATATTCCGGGCCGAACGGGCTCTCGCCCTTATCGCGGGCGGTGCGGCCGTTCCAGATCCAGGCAATGACGCTGTCCTCACCCTCATAGATCGGGCTCGGTGCGCCCTCGCCGCGCATCGCCCGATCGACCGCCTCGATGGCCGTCTTGCCCGCATAGGCCGGCGCATAAGCCTTCCATGAGCTGATCTCGCCCTTGCGGCTCTGGCGCGTTGTGATGGTGCAATGCAGCGCCTGCTGGATCGCCTGATAGGTGATTTCCGGCGGCAGATCGAGCAGCGCGCCGATCCCGGCGCTGGCCGACGGGCCGATATGGGCGATGTGATCGATCTTGTGTTCATGCAAGCAGATCGCCTTGACCAGATTGACCTGCACCTCATAGCCGGTCGCGATGCCGCGCATCAGCGCAGTGCCGTCCTTGCCGAGCTGCTGGGCGACAGCCAGCACGGCGGGAATGTTGTCGGCCGGGTGCGAATAATCGGCGGCGAGGAAGGTGTCGTGGAAATCCAGCTCGCGCACCGCCGTGCCATTGGCCCAGGCGGCCCATTCCGCACAAACGGTGGTCCCGGCGGGCATCCCGAAAAGGGTCGCCCCGCCGGCGCGGGGGTGGCACAGCGCCTGGCTGCGGGCATTGGCAACCGGGCGCCGGTTGATCGCCGCGATGGCGACCGAAGCGTTATCGATGATCCGGTTGATGATCATGTCCGTGACGTCATCATCCAGAGGCACCGGGTCGGCGGCCAGTTCGGCGAATTTCCAGGCAAGCTGTTGCTCGCGCGGCAGACGGTCTGCTTCGGGATGCGCGCGGAGGGTGTGGGTGATCATGCGTGACGCCCTATCATGAGAGTTCTTCGGAACGGGTGCGTGCTGCTGATACCGCCTCGCGCAGCAAGGCGGCAAGGCCATTCTCAGCCATCAGCACGGCCATTGCCGCTTCGGTGGTGCCGCCCGGGCTCATGACGGCCTTGCGCAACGCGGTCGGACTGTCCGGCGACGCATCGACCAGTTTGGCAGCGCCGATCACGGTTTGCCGGGCGAGCCGAGCCGACAGGGCCGCAGGGAGGCCCTGCGCAATGGCAGCCTCCTCGAGCGCCTCGATCAACAAGAAGAGATAGGCCGGGCCGCTCCCCGAGACGGCGGTAACGGCATCCATGAGCGCCTCGTCCTCAACCCATTCCACAGCGCCGCCGGCGCGCAGAAGCAGAGAGGCAAGCTCACGCTGTGCCGCATTTACCCCAACGCCGGCACAGCAGACCGTGACGCCGGCCCCGACCGCCGCCGGGGTATTCGGCATTGCCCGGATCACCGGTCGATCGCGGCCCATCAGATTGTGAAAGTCAGCGACGGCCTTGCCTGCAATCACCGACAAGACCGGCACCTCGGCAGCCAGCTTCGGCGCCAATTGCTCAAGCGCAGCGCTCAGGCCTTGCGGCTTGACCGCCAGCAGCGCGATATCCGGCGCCAATATCGACGGCGTCTGGCCGAGAGCGGAGAAATGGCTGATGCGGGGATCGTCGGGCGGGGTTGCCGCCGGATCGATAACGGTGACCTTGTCGATCTGATCACCGCGCAGCCAGCCGTCGAGGAGCGCGCCGCCCATGCGGCCGCAACCGATCAGCAGAATATGAAGAGCCTTGCCGGTTGCGCCGCCGGGTTGCGCGGTCACGCCTCGCCGATCGGCTCGATCACCGCGCTGGCGATGGCCTCATCGGCGCTCTTGCCGCCCCAGATCACGGTCTGGAATGCCGGATAGAAGCGTTCGCATTCGAGAACGGCGATTTCGACCAGGTCCTCGATCTGGCGCTGGCTGGCCCCCGAGACACCGCGCAGCAGCAGCGTATGGCGGAACATCGGCGCGACATCCTCACCAGAGAGGTCGAAATGGCCGAGCCATAACCGCTCGTTAATCTGCGCCAGAAGATCGATCACCGCGTGATGGCGGTTATCCGGAATACGCATTTCCAGCCGGCAGCCGAATTGCAGGGCGCTGTAATCGGCCTGCCAGACGAAATACAGCCGGTAAGCGCTCCACTGCCCGGAGATTTCAACGAAAATCTCCTCTTCGCTGGCGCGCTGAAACGGCCATTCATTGGCGATGACGAGTTCTTCGATCAGGTCGAGGGGGTTATGGGCAAGATCGTCTTCAGGGATCAGGTCGGCATCCATAAGCCGGCTCCTTTCCGTTCGCTTGGGCCCGCAAGCCGCGGACGAATCCGCCGGCTCTCACGGCAAATTGCCAAGGCCTATGGGGCTGGGCAAGGGTTATTTGCCCGATTGCTTGCCGGTGCCGCGTTTTGCTGCCGTTTTGCCGGCGGAGGCCTTGCGTGCAGGCGCCTTGCGCGCCGGCGTCTTCGCGGCAGCGGCCTTTCCGGGCGTGGCCTTCGCGGGCGCGGCCTTGGCCGCAGCCGCCTTGCGCGGCGCGGGTTTTTCCATCGCATCCAGCCTTGCTTCGATCGCATCGAGCCGGGCCATGATCTCCTCCTGCGCCTGCCTGGCGCGGGTGGCGACGGCTTCGACATCGGCGAGGTCGTCACGGCTGGCAAGATTGCTGATCCGTGCCAGCTCGCCCATTCTGTCGCGAATATCGGCGCGCAATTGCTGCCGCGCCCCGCTCAGGGTCCCGGCTGCGCCGGCGGCAACCTTCTGGACGTCGCCGAGCACGGAAAACGGCGAGGGACGGTCGGACTCTGAGGATTGGGACATCGCTGGTGCTCCTTTGCACCATAAAGATAAGGCGCGGCGGGGAACGAGCAAGGAATAACGAACCGCGGCAATCCGATCTTGATCGTCCCAGCCTTCTATGGTGCGAGAGGTGCCATGAGCCTCACGCCGATGACCCTGACCGCGCTTCCTTTTCCGGCCTTCCTGGATCCGGTGGCGATCAGCATCGGGCCGGTCGCGATCAAATGGTATGCGCTTGCCTATATCGCGGCCTTCCTGCTCGGCGTCTGGTACTGCCAGCGCTTGGCCCGGCTGGATGCAGGCAAGCCGACACCGCGCGATATCGAGGATTTTCTGCTCTGGGCGGTGGTCGGCGTGATTCTCGGCGGCCGGCTCGGCTATGTGCTGTTTTACCAGCCCGAGCTGCTCGGCCAGCCCGGCAGGATCTTTGCCGTCTGGGAGGGCGGCATGGCCTTCCATGGCGGGTTACTGGGGGTGGTCGCGGCGGTGCTGCTGTTTGCCCGGCGGCGCGGTTTCGATCCGTTCCGGCTGGGTGACATGCTTGCCTGCGCGGCGCCGATCGGCCTGCTGCTGGGCCGCATCGCCAATTTCATCAATAATGAACTCTGGGGGCGACCGACCGATCTCCCCTGGGGTGTGGTCTTCCCGATCCCGGACAGGCTGGAGCCGCTCTATCCCGAGGTAGCGCGACATCCGAGCCAGCTTTATGAAGCCTTTCTCGAAGGGCTGGTCCTGCTGATCGTCACCGCCGTGCTGATCCGGCGCCCCTGGGTGCGGGAGCGTGCCGGGTTGCTGTCCGGTATATTCGTCGCCGGCTACGGCCTGTTCCGCTTCCTTGTCGAATTCGTGCGCCAGCCCGATGTCACCGATCCGCTTTATTTCGGCTTCATCACACCCGGGCAGGTGCTCAGCCTGCCGATGATGCTGATCGGGTTGAGCCTGATCGTCTTCGCCCTGAAACGCCGCCGCGCGGCGTGAGAACGCCGCTGACCGACAGACTGATCCGCAGGATCAGGGCGGGCGGGCCGTTGACGATAGCGCAGTATATGCAGGCGGCGCTACAGGATCCCGAGCACGGCTATTACCGCACCGGCAAACCGCTGGGCGCGGAAGGCGATTTCGTCACCAGCCCGGAAATCAGCCAGATCTTCGGCGAGCTGCTGGGGCTGTGGGCGGCGGCGAGTTGGCAGCAGATGGGATCGCCCGACCCGGTCAATCTGATCGAACTCGGCCCCGGACGCGGCCTGCTGATGGCCGACGCGCTGCGCGCCGTTCGCGGTGCGCCGGATTTCGCCGCCGCGCTGTCGGTGCATCTGGTCGAAAGCCACCCCGGACTGCGCGCGGAGCAGAAGCAGCGATTGACCGGCCGCGCCGAGTTGATCTGGCATGACGATTTCGCCGCCGTGCCATCGGGACCGTTCATCCTGATCGCCAATGAGTTCGTCGACGCGCTGCCGATCCGGCAATTCATATGTCGCGCCGCCGCCTGGCATGAGCGGCTGGTCGATACCGACGGCGACGGGCTGTGTTTTGTCGAAGCCGCAGCGCCCTATGCGGAAGCCTTGCTGGGATCGATCGACGGCGTCGAGGACGGCGAAATCGTGGAAATATCGCCGGAGCGCAGCGCCCTGATTCGCAGCATCGTCGACAAGAACACCGAGGATCCGTTCTCGGCGCTGATCATCGATTACGGCTATACCGTCAGCCGTGCGGGCGAAACCCTGCAGGCGCTGCATCAGGGCAGACCGGCGCCGCCGCTGTCGATGCCCGGCGCGGCCGATCTGACCGCCCATGTCGATTTCGCTGCGCTGATGGAGGCGGCGCAACATCGCGCGCAGATCGGCGGGCCGGATGAGCAGGGCGGTTTTCTCGCCGGACTCGGCCTCGAAGAACGGACGCGGCAGTTGATCGACGCGGCGGGCAATGAAGCGGACAGAGAACGGATCGCGGCAGCCTCCCTTCGCCTGGTCGATCCGGCCGCGATGGGTAAATTGTTCAAAGTGCTGGGCCTGACGGCGAAGGGGCTGCCGCCGCCCATCGGATTGCAGCCCGCCGCGCTGCGCATTTGACAGCCGCAGCGCCCGGAATTATCCGCACAGTTTTTCCGGCTATGACCTCGCGATGATGATCACGCTCGGCAGTTTGAACGCGGCCCCTTTTGGCCGCCACGCCTTCTTCACCCGCATTGGCGGGCATAGCGGGGGCATTTATCGCGCGCTCAATTGCGGTCCGGGCTCGCAGGACCGACCGGAACATGTCGCCGGCAATCGCGCGATCTGTGCCGAGATGCTCGGCCTTGAGGCAGACCGGCTCGTCACCCTGCGACAGGTCCATTCCGCTTCCATCGTCACCGTTGAAGAACCGTGGCCGCCAAATCAGGCGCCGATCGCCGACGGGCTGGTGACGGCGACGCCGGGCATCGCGCTGGGTGTCCTGACCGCAGATTGCACGCCGATACTGATGGTCGATCCGTCGGCGCGGGACGGTAACGGCGTGATCGCCGCCCTGCACGCGGGTTGGCGCGGCGCCAAAGGCGGGATCATCGCGGCGGGGGTTGAGGCGATGGTGGCTCTCGGCGCGCACCGCGAGCGCATTCTCGCCGCCATCGGCCCCTGCCTGCATCAGGCCTCCTATCAGGTCGGCAGCGATTTCCACGACGATTTCCTGAGCGACGATGCCAGCAACGCGGCCTTTTTCGTTCCCTGCGCCAACGCGCCGGGAAAGTTCCGCTTCGACCTGCCTGGCTATGTCGGCGCGGCGCTGAACAGAGCCGGAATAGGTCATGTGCAGCAGGCGCAGCACGACACCTACACAGAGGCGGCGCGGTTTTTCAGCTATCGCCGCGCCACCCATCTGGGCGAGCCGGATTACGGTCGCCAGCTCTCAGCCATCGTGCTGGGCGGCTAGAAAGTTTCGAGGCATTGCCCGAAGACCTGAAGGTCCGGGCACTGGGGTGGACCGGATCAAAAGCAAACAGGCATGCTCCGGCGCCCGCCATAGGTTTTTGACGTCTCCCGCGATCAAGCGCGTTTACACCGCTGCGGGGCGCTGATAGAGCATCGGGCTCGACGCCCGGTTTCTTTTCTCACGCATTCCCGGCCCAGCGATGAAAATCCTCGCTTGCAACAGCAATCGGCCGCTCGCCGACGCCGTTTCCGCAGCGCTCAATGTCGAGCTGACACGCGCCAATATCCAGCGCTTTTCCGATCTCGAAATCTTCGTCGAAATCCTCGAAAACATCCGCGGCGAAGACGTATTCGTGATCCAGTCGACCTGTTTTCCGGCAAATGACAATCTGATGGAGTTGCTGGTCACCATTGACGCCTTGCGGCGCGCCTCGGCGAAGCGGATCACTGCCGTCATCCCCTATTTCGGCTATGCCCGCCAGGACCGCAAAACCGGCCCGCGGACGCCGATTTCGGCCAAGCTGGTGGCGAATCTGATCACCCGCGCCGGCGCCGACCGGGTGCTGACCATCGACCTCCATGCCGGTCAAATTCAAGGCTTCTTCGATATCCCGACGGATAATCTCTATGCCGCGCCGGTGTTCGTGCAGCATATCGAGAGCAGCACATCCAATGGCGATACCGTGATCGTCTCGCCGGATGTCGGCGGGGTGGTACGGGCCCGGTCGATCGCGCGTCGCCTCGACGCCGATCTCGCCATCATCGACAAACGGCGAGAACGCGCCGGCGTTTCGGAGGTGATGAACATCATCGGAGACGTTAAGGACAGGACCTGCATCCTGGTCGACGATATCGTCGATTCCGCCGGCACGCTGTGCAATGCCGCGCGCGCTTTGCTCGATGCCGGCGCCAAGACGGCGCGGGCTTATGTCACCCATGGTGTGCTGTCTGGCGGCGCCGTTGCCCGGGTCGCCTCCTCACCGCTCGATAAGCTGATTACCACGGACAGCATCCCGGCAACCGAAGCAGTGCGCGTGAGCAGCAGCATCGAACAGCTGACCATCGCCAATCTGGTCGCCGAGGCAATTCTGCGGATCAGCGAGGAGCGCTCGGTCTCATCTTTGTTTGATTAGAGACGCTCGCGCGCCCGGCCTTTGCCCCCCTCTCCCCCGCCCCGCCTTCCCTGACAGGATATTTGTAGGGGAGGCGGGGGTGAGGGGGGCAAAGGCCCAGTTCATTCAGCCGCGAACGCCCGGCCCATATTCTCATCGATATAGGTTGAGATGGCCGCGCTCATCTCGTCGAGATGCTTCTGAAAGTAATGTGATGCGCCGTCGATTTCCCGGCGCTCGATAGCCAGGCCGCGCTGCGCCGTCAGCCGCTCCGTCAGCGCCTTCACCGATTCCGCATCAACGACATCATCGGCACTGCCGTGCAGGATCAGGCCGGAGCAGGGGCATGGCGCCAGAAAGGCGAAATCATAAAGATTGGCGGGCGGCGCGACGACGACGAAACGGTGGATTTCGGGCCGTCGCATCAATAGCTGCATGCCGATCCAGGCGCCGAAGGAAAATCCGCCGATCCAGGCCGATGAGGCATTCGGATTTGCCGCCTGAAGCCAGTCCAGCGCTGCCGCCGCATCGGCCAGCTCGCCCTCGCCTCGATCATAGACCCCCTGCGATTTGCCGACACCGCGAAAATTGAACCGCAGCGCAGAAAAACCTGCCTTGATGAACATCTGATACATCGCCACGACGACGCGATTATTCATCGTCCCGCCATATTGCGGGTGCGGCTGCAACAGCAGGGCGACAGGCGCGTTGGGCTGTTTACTGTGACTATAGCGGCCCTCGAGACGACCTTCGGGGCCTGAAATGATGATCTCGGGCATGGCTTGAACGTCCGCAAATAGGGGCTGAATGGTTGCAATGCCGCGCGTCAAACAAACTTGACAGCGCGGCAACGAATCTCTGATTTATTAATTGTTTAGGTCCGGTCAGCTTCCTAGCCAGTTAACGAAAGGCCAGTGAGCGAATGAGTGCCGAGGCGGGCCTGTCAACAAGCCCTTGCGAACACCCGACTGCGCCAAAGCGATATCTGTATGCATCCCACTGTCTTCAAGCGGCCAAGCGCAATGGACTGTTGTTCACCCTGCCAAAAACTCGCCACAGCGTTGCCGCAGAAAACGGGTTGCGATCCACTCGCAATGAGCGGAATCTCCTGACCGCTCCCACCTCTTCACCTAACGAGAAAGTTTTCATGAGTATCCACGCCAAAGGCGTTTATGCCGTAACCGCAATGATCGATCTTGCCGATAACGAGAGCGATCGACCGGTTTCGCTGGCTGATTTGGCGCAGCGTCAGGCGATTTCGCTGTCCTATCTCGAGCAAATTTTTGCCCGCTTGCGGCAAAGCGGCCTGATCAACAGCGTCCGTGGTCCCGGCGGCGGCTATCGGCTCAGCCGGGAGCCTTCGGCGATCCGCGTATCGGACATCGTGCTGGCCGTCAGCGATCATGACGGCACCGTTCCGCGCCCGCGCAAGGCGCAGAAAGGTAAGGCGACCGAATATAAGCAAGCGCTGGATGAGTTATGGCGCGAGCTCGACGGTCATGTCGTTCTCTTCCTCAGCTCGATATCGCTTGAAGACGTCATGCACCGCCGCGTCGTCGGTCATGGGCGAGAATTGATCGCCGCCAATGTCGGCGGCACCGGCGGAATTGCCGCTGCGTCTCCCGGCGACGGCGGGCGCCGCGCCGCCAATGGCGACTGACAGCGCCCGGGCGCCGATCTATCTCGACGCCAACGCCACCATGCCGCTGCGCCCGGAGGCGCAGGCGGCGATGCTGTCGGCATTTCAGACCACCGGCAACGCATCCTCCATCCATCGTTCGGGAAGACGGGCGCGGGCTGTCATCGAAGAGGCCCGTGCCGCCATTGCCGAGTTGGCCGGTGTCGCGCCGCCGCAAGTCGTTTTCACCGGCGGCGCGACGGAAGCCGATTATCTGGCCCTGAAAGCTTTTGGTGGTGAGGCGATTCTTGCAGCAGCGATCGAGCACCAGGCGATCCTCGACAATGCGCCGAATGCCGCTCTGATACCTGCAGACGCGTCCGGCGTGATCACGCCCACAGCGCTGGAGCAGGCGCTGGCGGCCAGGCCGCAGACAGCTCTGGTCACGGTCATGCTGGTCAATAACGAAACCGGCGTCATTCAACCCGTCGCCGAGCTGGCTGCCGTCGCCAGGCAAGCCGGCGCACTGTTCCACTGCGATGCCGTGCAGGCCGCCGGCCGTATTCCGCTGGATTTCGACCGGCTGGGCGTCGACAGCATGGCCCTGTCGGCGCATAAAATCGGCGGTCCCCAGGGCGTCGGCGCCCTGATCCTGCGCGACGGTCTGCCTTTCGAGGCGCCGATACGCGGCGGCGGGCAGGAAAAGCGCCGCCGTGCCGGGACCGAGAATGTCGCGGGCATCGCCGGCTTCGGCGCGGCGGCGAGAGCCGCTGTGGATGATCTGGAGCGGATCGCGCAAGGCGAGCGCCTGCGCGACGGGCTCGAAACCACGCTTCGCCAGGCGCTGCCCGATCTGACCATCTTCTGCGAAAATGCCCCACGGGTATGGAACACCAGCCTGCTGGCACATCCCGGGCCGGAGGCGGCAACCCAGCTGATCAAGCTTGACCTTGCGGGCTTTGCGGTCAGCAGCGGCGCCGCCTGTTCCAGCGGCAAGGTCGAGCGCAGTCACGTGCTGGCAGCGATGGGCGTGCCCGACGACAAGGCCCGAACCGCGCTTCGGATCAGTCTCGGCTGGCACAATACCGCGGAGGAGATCGAGCGCTTCGCACAAGCTTATCGCCGCCTATATGAGGCGTGATATCAGACCAGCAGCGCGATCATGCCCAGAATCACCTTTGT
The DNA here is from genome assembly GCA_964598335.1 of uncultured Rhodospirillales bacterium. Lineage (GTDB taxonomy): Bacteria > Pseudomonadota > Alphaproteobacteria > CAZRBL01 > CAZRBL01 > CAZRBL01. The sequence goes on along the minus strand of CAZRBL010000014.1, from coordinate 14,848 downwards.
CCTCGGCGGCGGCGAGAGGCGAACCGTCGAAACCGAAAACGGTCTCAGCTTACTGCAAGTCTCGCGAGATCACGATATCCCGATTGAAGGCGCCTGCGAAGGCTGCCTCGCCTGCGCCACCTGCCACGTCATCGTTGCCGACGACTGGATCGATAAACTGCCCGCAGCCGATGAGGACGAGACCGACATGCTCGACCTCGCCATCGGCCGAACCGACACCTCCCGCCTGGGCTGCCAGATCGTCGTCACCGACAGTCTCGACGGGCTGACCGTCGCGTTGCCTGAGGGCAAGTCCTTCCTGTAAAGGCGCGGCTGTCAGCGCTGCATTTCGTCTTCCGGCAGCGCCTGACCATTATCCGTTTGCAGCAAGAAGTCTTCGAGATCGGTACACCGCTGTTCGGCAAGATAACGGCGGAATACACGGTTGAGCCTTTTATTGGCGGCAAATTCCTCGATCGCCGCGCGGCGGATGCTGTCATCTATCGGATGTTCCGGATCGCGGAGGATCGCCAGCAGCCTGTCATAGCCAATGTCCGCGCGGTCGGCAGTATCGGCGGAATGGGTGATGGAACCGCGCGTCTTGTAATAAAGATAGAAACTGTCCGCGTGGCAGAAAAAACGGTCGCTGCGGCTGAGCAATTCGAGATTGAACATCAGATCGGCGGCGAAAGGGACGCTGCGCCAGCCATCGCCCTTCAGCTCGGCGCGAAACAAGGGTTGAAACGGCACCCGGGGACCCAGCAAATCGGCAACATCGAGAGGAAAAGGAGCGGTCGCATCAGGAAACGGCCGCTTGAACAGGCGACCGCTGTCATCATGGACCGCCGTATTGTCGGTTGCCGCCCCGCCGTCGCGGGCAAGAGGCAGCAGAGCCTCCAGCCGCTCAGGCTCAAATGCATCATCCGCGTCAAGGCTCGCGATATAGGCTCCCCGAGCCTGGGCGAGCGCAGCATTGCGCGGCGATGCGGAACCGGTGCCGATACCGCCGGTAAAGACCTGGCGCAGCCGCGGATCCCGGATGCCGGCCTTGTTCAGAATGTCCAGGTAATCGACCCCGTCATCGCTGGCGAGGATGCATTCCCAATCGGTTTCGGTCTGGGCGATCACGCTGGCAACCGCCCGAGCGATCGTCGCCTCGGCGCGGTAGCTCGGAATCAGGATGCTGACCGCCGGCGTCACCGCTCTGCTAGCCGTCGAGGGCCGCCAGAATTGCGTCGCCCATTTCCGCCGTGCCGACCGGATTGCCGCCCGGTCCGGCAATGTCGCCGGTGCGCACGCCGTCATCGAGCACCCGGGTGATCGCCGCCTCAAGCCGGTCCGCCTGATCGCCGAGATCGAAGCTGTAGCGCAGCATCATCGACAGGCTGAGGATCATCGCTGTCGGGTTGGCCTTGCCCTGGCCGGCGATATCCGGCGCCGATCCGTGCACCGGCTCGTACAGCGCCTTGCGCCGGCCATCGCCATCGGCGGCGCCGAGCGAGGCGCTGGCCAGCATGCCGATCGAGCCGGTCAGCATCGCCGCCTCATCCGACAGCATGTCGCCGAACAGATTGTCGGTGACGATGACGTCGAATTGCTTGGGGTTGCGGCAGAGCTGCATCGCCAGCGCATCGGCCAGCATATGGCTCAGCTCGACATCCTGGTGCTTTTCCCGATGCCGCTCGATGACGGTTTCGCGCCACAGCCGACCCGTGACCATCACATTGGATTTCTCCGAGCTGCAGACCCGGTTTGAACGTTTGCGGGCGAGGTCGAAAGCAACATCGGCGATGCGCTCGATTTCCGGCGTCGTATAGACCTGCGTATCGACGGCGCGGCGGCTGCCGTCTTCCAGGGTGACGATTTCCTTGGGCTGGCCGAAATAGACGCCGCCCGTCAGCTCGCGCACGATCATGATGTCGAGGCCGGCGACCAGCTCGGGCTTCAGGCTCGAGGCATCGGCCAGCGCCGGGAACACCATCGCCGGGCGCAGATTGGCGAACAGCTCCATTTCCTTGCGCAGCCGCAGCAGCCCCTGCTCGGGCCGCAGGTGAAAGGCGACATTGTCCCATTTCTCACCGCCGACCGCGCCGAAAAGCACCGCATCGGCCGCCTGCGCCTTGGCCATGGTGTCGTCCGTCAGGGGCACACCATGGGTGTCGATGGCGATGCCGCCGACAAGGTCTTCCTCAAAGGTGAAGCCGAGCCCCTGCTTGTCATTGAACCAGTCGAGGATACGAACGGCCTGGGCCATGATCTCCGGGCCGATCCCGTCGCCCGGAAGAAGTAGGATATGTCTGCTCATGGCCGCGCTGCTTAGAGCGACTGTCCGCGCAAGGCAATCCCGATCAGGGCAATCCTGATCAGGGCAATCCCGATCAGGGCCACTCGATCACGCTGAACGCCTGCTCCAGATCGGCGATCAGGTCGTCCGGATGTTCGAGGCCGACATGCAGGCGCAGCAGCGGCCCTTCGACGGTGCCGTCGGACTGACTGCGCGGAAAGGGCTGCGGGTAGATCGAGATGAGGCTTTCATAACCGCCCCAGCTATAACCGATGCCGAACAGCTTGCAGGCCGCCAGCATCGGCTCGACCACCTCGGCCGGGGCGTCCTGGAGCACCAGCCCCATCAACCCGCTGCCGCCGCCCAGCGCCTTGTCGAAATCGCGCTGCCAGATGGCGTGGCCGGGATCGTCGGGCAGCGGCGGGAACAGCACCCGCTGCACCTCGGGCCGGGTCTGCAGCCAGCGGGCGACGGTCATGGCGTTGTCAAAATGCTTCTCCAGCCGCACCGCCATGGTCCGCATGCCGCGCATCGCCAGATAGACCTCGTCCGGGCTGGTCGCATAGCCCAGCGCCTTGATGCCCTGATTGATCTCCTGAAAGACCGCTTCATCGCGACAGCACACGGTGCCGAGCAGGGCATCGGCATGGCCGACGAGATATTTCGTGCCCGCATGGATCGAGATGTCGACGCCGTGATCGAGCGGCTTGTAGATCAGCGGCGTCGCCCAGGTATTGTCGATCGCGGTCAGCAGCGGCCGGTCGGTCTTGGCGGCCTTGGCGGCGGCAACGATCGCCGGCACATCCTGCATCTCGAAGGTCTGGCTGCCCGGGCTTTCCATGAAGATCAGCCGCGTATTGGGCCGGATCAGCCGGGCGATATCGCCGCCGATCAGCGGATCGTAGCATTCGGTTTCAATGCCCATGCGCGAGAGATGCGCCTCGGCGGCCCAGCGGCCGGGCAGATAGGCGCTGTCGGTCAGCAGCAGATGATCGCCGCTGTTGAGCACGCCGAACAATGTCGCCGAAATCGCCGCCATGCCCGAGGGCAGGATATGCGTGCCGACGGCGTTTTCCATATCGCTGACCGCATCTTCCAGCGCCTTGTGTGTCGGCGTGCCGTGACGGCCATAGGTCATCCCCGCCTTGCCCTTTTTCCATTCGGCGCGGATCGAGGACTGATCGGGAAACAGAATGGTCGAGGCGCGATAGACCGGCGGGTTGACCATGCCATAATGATCTGTCGGCGCGTAATCCGGGTGGATCAGCCTGGTTTCGGGCCGGTAGCGGGGCTGCTTGGGCGCTTTGGGATCGGTGTCGTCGGTTTTTGCCATGGCGAGGTGCGGAATCCGGGCTATCTAAAATGGACGATGATCGACGATCTTTATAACGAACAGATTCTGACCGCAGCCGCGGGCATCACCCGGACCGGTCGCCTCGCGGCGCCGCAGGGCAGCGCCACCAAGGAAAGCCGGCTCTGCGGCAGCCGGATCACCGTCGACATCGTCATGTCCGGCGATGTCGTCAGCGATTATGCGCAAGAGATCAAGGCCTGTGTGCTGGGCCAATGCGCCGCTGCGCTGGTCGCCGAACGCATAATCGGCAGCACGGCGGGCGAGCTTGCCGCCGTCCGGGATGAGCTGAGAGCGATGCTCAAACAGGGAGCGGACGGCCCAGAAGGCAAGTGGGAAACGCTGCGCATCCTGAACCCGGCGCGTGACTATCCGATGCGTCATGCCTCGATCCTTCTCGCGCTCGAGGCCAGCCTTGCGGCGATCGACTCCATCAAGGTGATCCCAAGGCAGGACGAGCAGGCAGTCTCCGCCTAGATGATTTTCGTTTGCTTTTGGTCCGGCCCATCCCGCGGGGCGGGGGTTCAGGGGTGGACAGGAATGATCCGAAAATGCCCCAGATACTTTGATCATAATAGCTTAGGCATTTTTCTTTAAGCATTTGATTGACCTTTACGGTCGGCCCCACAAATCCATGACCGCCCGGAACCGTATCGATGTTACCACCGTTGAGTAACGCGGGCTCCACCTGACCAATGAAAGATTGAGATTGCTCCATGACTGCGCTTTTCGGCATTTCACCAAAATCCGCCGCCATTGCGCTGGCTGCAACTGCCGCGCTGATCACCGGCGTCGGCATCGCCGCAATCCCGTCGGACGACGTTCTGCCCTTCGAGGTCACCCGCAACGGCAAGGACATGGGCACACATGTCCTGCGCTTTTCGCAGGATGGTGAGCGCACCATTGTCGACATCGACATCAATTTCCGCGCCGGGCTGGGGCCGATCACCTTTTTTCGCTATGAGCACAGCAATCGCGAAATCTGGGAAGGCGACAAGCTGATCTCGATGGAAAGCACGACCAATGACAACGGGACCGACTATTTCGTCAATGTCAGCCGCGAGGACGACACCCTTGTCGTCGAGAGCCAGAACGGCATTCAGGTAGTGCCTGGCGATCTGCTGCCGAGCACCTATTGGCGGTATGAAATGATGCAGGCCGACAGGGTCATCAACAGCCAGCGCGGCACGATCCTTGACGTCACATCGGATGATCTCGGCCGTCAGGTGCACATGGTTGACGGCATGGAACGCGAGCTGGACTGCTATCTGATGAAAAGCCGGATCATGGCCGAGGTCTGCTACACGCCGGAAACCAGGGAATGGGCACGAATGGCCTTTGAGGCGCGCGGGCAGGAGATCGTTTACACACGCACCGCCAGTCTCAACAATTGATCAATCGCGCCGCCCGGATCACCATAGCGCGAGCATGACCAAAACCATTTGGATTACCGGCGCGTCGAGCGGGATCGGCGAACATGTCGCCAGGCGACTGGCGGCACGCGGCGATACGGTGGTGGCGAGCGCCCGCAGTGAAGACGATCTGAACGCACTGCGCGACGATCTCAGCGAATGCAAGGGCAGGCTGGTGCCCTTTCCGCTCGACGTGACCGACCGCGACGCCTGCCTGAAAGCGGGGCGAGAGATCGAAGCAGAGATCGGCACGGTCGATTGCGCCATTTTCAACGCCGGGACCTACAAGCCGGATACCGGGGAGGATTTCGACGCGGAGAATATGCGGCGGCATATCGAATTGAACCTGTTCGGCATGGTTCACGGCATGGAGGCCGTGCTGCCGGCCATGCGCGAGCGGCGCGGCGGCCACCTCGTCTTTGTCTCCAGCGTCGCCGGCTATCGCGGGCTGCCGCGCTCAATCTCCTATTCCGCCAGCAAAGCCGCTGTGATCACCATGGCGGAATCCCTGAAAATCGAGCTGAAACCTTTCGATATCAAAGTTCAGGTCGTCAATCCGGGCTTCGTCAAGACGCCGCTGACGGACAAGAACGACTTCAAGATGCCGATGCTGATGCCGGTGGAGGACGCTGCCGATGCTTTTGTTAAGGGAATCGACGGCGACAGCTTCGAGATCACCTTTCCAAAGCCCTTCACCTTCATCATGAACCGGCTGCGCTGCCTGCCGAATTGGGCATATTTCAAACTCGTGGATCAAATCGAGCTTTAAGGCGATGCTGCGCGTCCTCGCCGTCACGATCATCCTGCTGGCGAGCAAGGCGCAGGCGGCCGCACTGCCCGATCAGTCGCTGCGCCCATGGGATACGGCCCTCGCGCTCGGACCTGCGGCGATTTCTGCGGAGACCCCCGATGACGGCTTCACCGATCACGGCGAGGGCATTGATTTTTTTTTCGCCGAGCCGCGAACCCCGCGGCAAAAGCTGCGCAATCTTTTTCAAGCCGTGGACAATGGCGCATTGGCCCGGGTTGCCGAAGCGCTGCCGGGATTAGCGCAGGATCTCCCTGACGATCCGGATATTCGCCGTATCAGCGCGATGGTGGTGGCAATCGCCGGGCGGCGCGATTTGGCGCGGTCGCTGCTCTCGGAATTGCCCTTGAGCAATATCGAGAACGATTTTGAAACCTTGGCGCGTGCAGCCATCGCGCGGTCCGAAGGTCGACTGACCTCTGCCGACGCCTTGGCGAGGGTGGCGATGGCAAACTCCGAGGAAAATGCCCTCGCGGCCAATCTGGTCGGCACCATCGCCTGGCAATCGGGAAAGATTTCCGAAGCGGTCAATGCGTTTCGCAAAGCAGGCGAGACCGGCGCCGGTTTCGCGGCGCCCTGGCGTAATCTGCTCGCCATCGCCGAAGCCAAAGGCGATTGGAGCATGGCTTTGACGGCCGCGAACAAGCTGCTGACGGCCTTGCCCGAGAACACCGAAACCGAGAACCGGTGCCCTGCCCTGCTCGCCAAAGCGCGCGCCCTTTCCTATCAGCAACAACCCCTGGCGGCGATCGACACGGTGAGAGCCTGTCTGGCCGGCGGCTGGCAGCATCGGGCGGGCAGCATGCTCGCCTCGCTATTGGTCCAGACCGAACAGGTCGACAACGCACCCCGCGCGCTGTCGGCGGTTGCGCGCAACACGCCGAATTACGCCGCCCTGCTCGCTGCCGAGTTGGCGCTGAAGCAAGACGATCTGATCACCGCCGCCGCAGCGCTCGGCCCGTTGGCGCAGGATCAGGCCGGAGCGGCCCTCCTGGCGGCAATCAACGCTGCAGGACGGCGCAACTGGACCGAGAGCCGGGAGCATCTCGACCGCTCCATCGCGCTTGAGGGCCCGAACCGGATGACCGACCTCTTCGACATCGCGCTGGCAGCGGCGGCGTCTCAATCCAGGCCCGAGACGACAGAAGCCTCGCCCGATCCTCTCAACGCCTTCGTCTACGGCGCAGCGTTTCAGGCCGCAGGCGATCCCGATGCCGCTCGACCGCACTGGCAGGACGCAGGCGGCTTCCTCGGCGATTTTCGCCTTTCAGCGCCGGACACCGCCCGGCTGGGGAGCGAGCGCGATACCGGCGGCTATCACCGGCTTGGGCTCGCCGCGCTACTGCACGAGGCGGGATTTACGGCTCTGGCGCTGCGCGTAATGGGGGAACATGACGCCGAGACGGATGCGGCCATCAGCCAATGGCTACGGGCCAAGCTGCTTTTGGCGCAAGATCAGGATGAGACGGCGCTGAGCCTGCTGAATCAGGCCGTAGCCCATGACCGGGCGATCAGCGCGACATACAGCACCAAGGCCCGTGCGCTGCTCGGACGCGGCGAGGTCGATGAAGCGCTCTCGCTACTCCGGTCGCTGGCGCAGGATCGGGGGAGCGCCGAAACGCTGCTCGATTTCGCCGCGCATGAGATCGACGCCGGTCGCGACGAGGCCGCCATCGCACTCTATCAAAGCGCGGCGGCGCTGTTTCCCGACGACCCCGCAGCGCATCTCGCCGCCGTTTATCACTACACGGAGAGGCTGCCGGATCGACCCGAGTCGATCGAGAACGCGGCGGCCCATGCGCGCGAGGCCTTGTCGATGGATCGCAGCAACCCGGCCGCCGTCGCCGCCGCCGGTTGGGTTGATTTCAGGCTCGGCGACAAGGCCCGGGCGGCCCGGCAATTGCGTCGCGCGCTGGCGCTCATGGACCAGCCCGACCCGGCCGTTCTGGTTCGCCTCGCCATGGTCGAACAGGCGATCGGCAACCGGATGATCGCTCTCGATCATGTCCAGGAGGCGCTGGCCATCGCCGAAGAACAGAACCGGTCATTCGAGCTCTATACCGACGCTGTCGCGCTGCAAGATGCGCTGCGTTCCGCCCGCTGAGGGAAAAAATGCGCGTATTATCCGCCATCACGATCTGCTTTCTGTTGACCGCCTGCTCAGCGCTCTCGCCCAGACCGCAGACCGTCGACGACCGGCTGGCAAGCTTCCCATTGCAGGGCGCGCCGCTCGAACAGGCGGTAACGATCCGCTGGAACGATCATCAGGTGCCGTTTATCGAAGCCGAAACGGATCACGATCTTGCCGTGGCTCTGGGGATGGTCCACGCGCATCTGCGCGGCGCGCAATTGCGGCTGCTCAAGCAGATCAGCCAGGGCCGGCTGAGCGAAGTCGGCGGCCCGCCGGCGCGGGAAATCGATTATGCGCTGCGCATCCTCGATTTCGGCTATGCCGTGCCGGGCATTCTGGACGACATGGACCGCGACACCCGCGCCTGGCTCGATGCCTTTGTCGCCGGGATCAATCATTATCAGGATCATGCCGACCGGCCACCCGAATACGGCCTGCTCGGCCTCAGGCCTGAGCCCTATACGGTCGAAGACATTCTGACCATCGGACGCCTGGCCGGCACCGAGGTCAACTGGCTGTCTTTCGTCTCCCTGTTGCCGCAGCGGCTGGAGCCCGATTGGCCGGAACAATGGCGCCGGACGCTGGAGGCAGGCGGGCTGGGGCCGGTTCAGGATGCAGCGCTTGACGACCACGACGATGACCGCCGCGCCCTTGCCGCCATTCTGCAAACTGTGAGCAAGACCGGCAGCAATTCCCTCGCGATCAGCGCTGCGCGCAGCGCGTCGGGCGCGCCGATGATCGCCAACGATCCCCATCTCGGGCTGACCATCCCGAATATCTGGATGCTCGCGGGCATGGAGTCGCCGTCATACCGCATGGTCGGAATGATGATTCCGGGCATCCCCTTCGTCGCGCTCGGCCGTAATGAGCATCTCGCCTGGGGCGGCACCAATCTGCGTGCGCTGACCAGCGATCTCTATGATGTTTCAGCGCTGGATCCCGAACGGATCGAGCGCCGAGAGACAGAACTCGGCACCCGGTTCTGGTTCGACGATACGCGGACCATCCGCCGCACCGCCCTGGGGCCGATCCTGTCCGATAGTGACCTCATCGTGGCACGCGAGGGCGAGGATATCGCGCTACGCTGGGTCGGGCACCAGCCGAGCCAGGAAATCGCCGCTTTTCTCGCTGCCAACCGTGCCCGCAACGGCAGCGAATTCCGCGCCGCCTTCGCCGATTATGCGGTTTCGGCGCAGGGGCTGGTATTCGCCGCCCGCACCGGCGAGATCGGCAAGATCCTGGCGACGAGGCTGCCGCGCCGCCCGTGGCTGGATCAAGGCCCGCCGCCGCGGCTGGTACTCAATGCCGAGGACCCGGCCGAGCAATGGGACGGCTATGACACCGTCCTTGATCTGCCCTGGCAGCTTAACCCGCCGCGCGGTTTCGTCGCCTCGGCCAATGACCGGCCGCGCTTTGTCGGGCGCACCATCGGCTATTTCTACGGGCCGGATGATCGCGTCGACCGCTTGCGGACCCTCGCCGGGGATAGCGGCGCCATCGATCTCGACATGCTGAAAAGCCTGCAGCGGGACGTCATCTCCGAACCGGCGGCGCGGCTGGCGGCGGCGCTGGCCGGACGCATTGAAAGAGACATTGAGAGTGGCATTGAGAGTGACGGCGAAAGCAACAGCGAGAGCTTGGCGGCGCTGGCCGCTTGGGACGGCTCCTATGATGAAGCCAGCCGAGGCGCGGTCGTCTTCGAGCTGCTGCTCTATCACCTCGCGCAACAGCTTTACGCCGATGATGATGGTGAGGTGTCGCGCCAGTTCAGCGATTGGGGCTATCTCCAGCGTTTCTTGCTGCGCGATCTCGACGCGGCAGCGCCGTCGACGCTGGAAACCGCCTTTCTCCTCGCCGACAGGGATGCCGAAAGCTATCCGCGATGGGGCGACATGCACCGTCTCCGCGTCGCCCATGTGCTGAGCAATCTGCCTTTGATCGGGGACCGTTTCGTGCTGGCGGATTACCCGGTCGGCGGCTCACGCGAGACGCTGATGAAGGCCGCCCACGGCCTGGTCAATGAGCGTCATCGCACGACCTATGGCGCGCAGTCGCGGCACATCTCCGACCTTTCGGACCCGGATGCGAATTACTTCGTGCTGCTCGGCGGTCAGGACGGCTGGCTCGGCAGCGACACCCTGATCGATCAGGTCGATCTGTGGCGGCGCGGCGAGTATATCCAAATGCCGCTGAGCCGTGCGGCGCGGCCTGCCGCTTTCCCGCGCACGATGACACTGACGCCTTAAGCGCATGGGCTTTCTGCCGGATGCAACCATGTTGCTTCGCCCCTATGCGCGTCGGCAGCTCCGGCGCCTCGAGGGCGACCCTGCGACGGGTCAAAGGCAGGTCTTACAGGAACTGCTTGACCGGTCGGCACCGACCCGCTTCGGCCGCGACCATGATTTCGCCGCGCTGAGCCGGTCCGCCGATCCGGTGGCCGCCTTCCAGGCAGCGGTGCCGCTGCGCCGTTTCGAGGACATGTGGGACGCTTACTTCAAATCGGCTTTTCCGCTGCTCGACGATATCAGCTGGCCCGGGCGGATGCCGTTTTTCGCCGAAACATCCGGGACCACCAGCGGCAGGACCAAATACATCCCGGTCAGCCATGACATGGTCGCCGCCAATCGGCGCGCCGCGCTCACCACGCTTGCTCTCGAACTGGCCAATCACAAGGATGCGCGCCCGCTGGCCGGCAAGACCTTCATGCTCGGCGGCAGCACCGCCCTGACCGAACTGGCGCCGGGCGTGTTCAGCGGCGATCTCAGCGGCATCGCGACCCGGACGACACCGTTCTGGGCCCGACCCTACAGCTTTCCCGATGAAACGCTCGCTTTGGAAAGCGACTGGGATCGCAAGCTCGACACGCTTGCCCGCGCTGCGCCCGATCAACCGATAGCCGCCATTTCCGGCGTGCCGAGCTGGGTGTTGCTGCTGTTCGAGCGCATGTCGGCGATCCATCAGACACCGCTGAACGAGGTTGTGACGCGGCTATTGCCCGGGCTGCGGCTCTATATCCACGGCGGCACCGGCTATGAGACCTTTCGCAGCCGGTTCGACCCGATCTTTGCGCGCGCGGGCACGCAAACGCGGGAGGTATATCCCGCCAGCGAAGGCTTTATCGCGATCCAGGACCGCGGCAGCGGCGAAGGCCTGCGACTGCTGGCCGAGCACGGCGTGTTCTATGAATTCGTCCCGACCGCCGAACTCGACAGCCAACAGCCGACCCGCCACTGGCTCGGCACGGTCGAGACCGGCATCGATTACGCAGTCGTGATGTCAAATAATGCGGGGCTGTTCGGCCATATCCTCGGCGACACCGTGCGCTTCGTTTCGACAGATCCGCCGCGGCTGCTGATCAGCGGCCGCACCGCCTGGACCTTGTCGGCTTTCGGCGAACATGTCATCGGCGAAGAGCTGATAGCGGCGGTGACACATGCCGCTCGGACACACGGCACCGAAATCGCGGAATTCACCGTCGCGCCGGTCTATCCGGGCGACACCGATCCCCTGGGTCGTCATGTTTATGTGCTGGAGACGTCCGATCACTCTGAGCCCGGGCTGGCCGACAGGCTGGCGGAAGAGATCGATGCTCATCTCTGCGCCGACAATGACGATTACCGGGTCCACCGCGAAGGCGACGTCCAGCTTGCCGCGCCGCGCGCCGTGCTGCTGCCGCCCGGAAGCTTCGCCGCCTGGATGGCCCGACGCGGCAAGCTCGGCGGCCAGAACAAGGTGCCGCGGGTGGTCGAGGGCGTCGATCAGCTGGACGGCCTGTTCGAGTGCCAGATGCTGCTTCAAAAGCCCGGCCAGCCTTGACCGGGGAGCGGGATCCCAGCGCATTTTCATTGGCTTTTGCTCCGGTCCGCCCCTTCAACCACCGCCCATGGCCGGAAAGCTGCCGTTCGAAGATCTCGATTTAAGATAAAGTTAAGGTAACGAACGTTAACTTTATTGCCGTCACCTGTGAGTTGTTTGATGCCGACACGTTACCAATACGCCACAAATGAGCCGCGCGCGCTCTTCGCCTGTTACCGAGCGGTTGCCGACGAGAAGGGGCAGCCGCAACGGAACGATTTTCCGATTGACAGGCTGTTACCGTTTATCGGCGATCTGAGCTTGATCCGGTTGATGGCTGACGGTCGGCATTTCGTCACGCTGATGGGAGAGCGCACCGCCAATCAGAGCTATCGCGACCTGACCAAACGCTATGTCGAGGATGCTTATGACGGCGCACATAAAGATTTGGTTCTGGCCCCGTTTGCTGTTGCGCGCCGCGAGGGCAAGGTCGTCTATGAACGGCGCGAAACGCGTGATACCGGCACCTTGCTGATGCAGCGGCTGGTTTTGCCGCTATTCGATGCCGCCGGCAGCGTGACCGAATTCATGGTCGGCCTCTGGGCTGATTCCGACGCTTATCCGCGCCGCAGGCTGCTTACGGTGCATGGCGAGGAACCCGATTCGCGGCTGTTCAAAACCGATGCAGCCGAATTCGCGGTCATCCTGTCGGTCTGGCCTGTTGCCTCACCCACAGCGGCCGCAGAGTCCAAGGCCGCCTAAACCGGCAACACTTTTCCAGGGTTCATGATCCCGTGCGGGTCAAGCGCCTGCTTGACGGCGCGCATCATTGCAAACTCCGTCGGGTCGGCGATCTCCGCCCAAAGGTCGCGTTTGACGGTGCCGAGACCGTGCTCGGCGCTGATCGCGCCGCCGAGATCGAGGGTGATGCCGTAGACAATGTCCTTCAGCGCCTCGCTGTCCTCCTTGAGCAGGTCTATGGGCGCGCCGACCGGCGGCAGGAGCGTATAGTGGATGTTGCCGTCACCGACATGGCCGAAGGGCATCGTCCGGATGCCGGGCAGATACTCATTCAGCGCCGCGTCGAGGCGGGTGATCAGGGCGGCGACGGACGACACGGGCACCGAGATATCGAAGGGCAGTTTGGCGCCCTCCTTGTTCGGCGCGACGGCCATGGATTCGCGCATCTTCCAAAAGCCCGCACGCTGATCCTCATTTTCCGCCAGGACCGCATCGCTGATCAGGCCCTGTTCCAGGGCGTCGGCAAGCGCTTGTTCCAGCATCGACCGCAGACCGTCACCGACGGAGGGCGTCGCGCAATCGATCAACACCGCATAGGGCGCCCCGGGGACCGGGTCGCGCAGATCAGCCACATATTTCAGCGCCAGGTCGACACCGAGCTGGGCCATCATCTCGAAGGCGAACAATGACTCGCCCAGGACGCGGCGGAGATAGCCATAAAGCGCGACCGCGGCATGCTGGTCGGGCACCGCAACCATCGCCGTTTGGCGCTGCTTCGGTGCCGGGTAGAGTTTCAGCACGGCCGCGGTGATGATCCCCAACGTGCCCTCGGCGCCGATGAAAAGATGTTTGAGGTCATAGCCCTGATTGGCCTTGCGCAGCCCGCGCAGCCCCGACCACAAATCGCCTTGCGGGGTCACCACTTCGAGGCCGAGCACAAGATCGCGCATATTGCCGTAGCGAATGGTCATCACGCCGCCCGCATTGGTCGACAGATTGCCGCCGATATTGCAGCTGCCCTCAGCGCCGAGGCTGAGCGGAAACAGCCTGTCGCGCTCGGCTGCCGCCTGCTGCACATTCTGCAGGATACAGCCGGCCTCGACGGTGATCGTGTCATTCTCGACATCGATATCGCGGATCCGGTCGAGACGGCTGAGATCGAGCAGCAGCGCCGGATGGTCGAGCAGCGGCAAAGCCCCGCCGCAAAGCCCCGTCATGCCGCCGGCGGGCACGACCGGGCGACGATGCGCATCGCAATGCCGCATGATCGCCGCCACCTGCCCGGCATCGGCCGGCGATACCCGCGCCAGCGCCGGTGCGCTGGTCTGACCGCGCCAGTCGGTAACGGTGACGGCTTCGGCATCGGTTCGGCAGTATTTGTCACCGACGATCCGCCTCAACGCCAGCAGCTCATCCTCGAAAACACCGCCTATCGCGCCGTCCATCGTCGTCTCCTTACTCCTTCAGGACCGCCAGCGCGGTCTTCGGGTCGATCCGCCCGTCATAGAGGGCGCGGCCCGATATCACACCTTCGATACCCTCATCGGCATAAGCCATCAGCGCCCTTAAATCATCGATATCGGCAACGCCGCCCGAGGCGATCACGGGCACCTCGAGCGCTCGTGCCAGCCCGGCGGTGGTCTCGACATTCACCCCCGTCATCGCGCCGTCGCGCTCGATATCGGTGTAGACGATCGCGGCAACGCCGGCATCCTGCATTCGCTGCGCCAGATCAACGGCGGTGATGTCCGAGGTCTCGGTCCAGCCTTGGGTGGCGACATAGCCCTTGCGCGCGTCGATGCCGGCAACGATGCGCCCGGGAAACGCGGTGCAGGCGGCAGTGACGATCTTGGGGTCGGTCACCGCGACGGTGCCGAGGATCACCCGCCGCACGCCGGCCTCGAGCCAGCGCTCGATGCCTGCCATGTCGCGGATGCCGCCGCCGAGCTGGATCGGGATGTCGACCGCATTGATGATCGATTCAACGGCAGGCCCATTGACCGGATGGCCTTCGACAGCGCCGTTCAGATCGACCAAATGCAGCCATTCAAAGCCGGCGTCCTGCCAGGCCTTCGCTTGCGCCGCCGGATCTTCGCTATAGACCGTGGCCGCGTCCATTTCGCCGCGCAACAAGCGCACACAGGCGCCGTCTTTAAGATCAATGGCAGGAAATAGGATCATTTTTCGAAAGCCGCATCGAGCGTTAAGTCCTTATAATAGAACCGCCCCGGGACGAGGCGACCGTCCACCTTGGCATAGAAGGGGTGCGTTCCCCAATGCTGATAGCCGAGGGACTCGTAAAGGCTGATCGCAGCGGTTTGCGTTTCCCGGACATCGAGATTGAGCA